>CAYWGD010000001.1:0-56137 GCA_964457335.1 uncultured Enterobacteriaceae bacterium
CGTCGTCGTCCCAGTCGTCGTCGTCGTCCCAGTCGTCGTCGTCGTCCCAGTCGTGATGGTCGTCCCAGCGCGTGTAGAGAACCGGGGCCTCGACCGTGGTCGCGACCTCCGGCGCGAGCGGGGACCCCGGCCCCTCGGCGTGCGCGTGGAACAGGCTTGCACCCCCGCCGACGCCTGCGGCGAGGAGCGCGACAAGACCGAGCTTCCGGAGCAGTCGCATGTTCAACCTCCCGCTCCAAAGGAGAACACTTCGCTTCGGTCGGCGGGGTCGCATCCGGCGCGCGCGAGGTAGTTCACACCTTCTGATGTCGCCCCACGATCGTCGGTTGCCGGCCCAGCCCCGGATCACGCGGCGCGGGCCGAGGTTCGGAGGTCGACGACGCTCGCCGCCCAGGGCGGCGGCCGGCCGGGCGGATGTCGAAGGAGATCAGCGCGCGGCGATGACCATCGGCAGGCCGTCGGCGAGCCCCAACACCCCCTGCATCTCCCAGCGGGGCGTGTAGCCCTCCCGCAGGCGGGGCGCGAAGCGCTGCGCGAGGACCGCCAGGAGCAGGTGGCTCTCGAGCAGCGAGAAGTTGTTGCCGATGCAGATGCGCGGCCCCGCGGCGAACGGATGGTAGGCGTGGCTGTGCTGCCCGACCTCCCGCTCGCGCGTCCACCGGTCGGGGTCGAACGCGCCGGGGTTCTCCCAGAACTGGGGGTGACGGTGCGTGTAGTAGGGGGACAGCATCACGGCCGTACCCGCGGGCACGTCGAACCCGCCGACCTCGTCCGCGCCGATGGCGTCCCGCACGTAGAAGGGCGCCGCCGGGTAGAGCCGCAGCACCTCCTTGACCACCTGCAGGGTGTACGGGAGCCGACGGAGGTCGTCCACGGTCGGCGTGCGTCCTCCGAGCACGCCGTCGAGCTCCTCGTGGAGCCGCGCCGTCACCTCCGGGTTGGCCGCCAAGGCGTACCACGTGAACGTCATCGTGCGCGCGGTGGTCTCGTGGCCCGCGAAGAACGTCGTGATCGACTCGTCGCGCAGCAGGGTCTCGGACATGGCCTCGCCGGTCTCCGCGTCCCGGACCTTCATCAGGCGGGAGAGCAGGTCGTCGGGCCACTGCGCCTCGTCGACCGCTCGCCGTCCGGCGATGAGCGTGGCGATGGAGCGGTGCACGAGCTCGCGCGCGGCGAGGTACTTGCGGTTCTTCGGCGTGGGGACCCAGAGCGGGAGCGCCACGCTCGTCATCCGCTGGTCGGCGAACGAGATCATGGTCTCCACGGCGTCCTTCATCTCGTGGATCGACTCCATCGTCCCGGAGCTGAACATCGCCTTCAGGATGATCGTGGCGGTGACCAGCGTCATCTCCTCGGCGATCTCGACCTCGGCGCCCTGGTCGGCGAGGGCCTCCCAACGCTCGGCGAGGCGGGCGCCGTCACGGAGCATCAGCTCCGCGTAGGCCTGCACGCCTTGCGACGTGAAGAACGGCGCCATCAGCCTGCGCTGCCGACGCCAGAGCTCTCCGGTGCTCGCGACGAGCCCCTCGCCGGTGAGGTACTCCCGCACGGGGTCGTAGCTGGCGAGCTTGTCGTAGTTCTGGCGCCCCGTGACGTTGACGTGCTTCACCGCGTCGGGGTGCATGGCGAACAGGAGCCTGCGCGAGCCGATGCGCACCTGGAAGACGTCGCCGTACTCGCGCCACAGCTCCCCCACGAGCTCGAGGAAGCCGCGCGTGCGCACGCCGTACATGAACCGTACCAGTCCGGGGCCGGGGGCCTGCATGCTCAACTCCTCACGGTGGCGGGCGCGCTGCCGGATGGTCGGGTCTCTGTCGGCGTGGCGGGTTCCAGCGCGTGGTCCGGAGGGCCCGGAGGGGCATCCAGGAGCGCCGGCCCGAGCAGGTCGAGGCACTCCGCGAACAGCTGGCTGGGAGCCCGAGTCCCCGCCTCCAGGTACGCGGATTGGAGCGCGAGGCGGCTGGCCGTGACGATGACGCCGCCGGCGAGACGCGCCTGCAAGGAGTCGGGGTGGATGCCGAGCCGCTCCGCGACGATCCGCGCGAACGCCGTCTCCGCGTCGGTGAGGACCTGCAGCCACACCGCGCGGAGCCGCTCGGTCTCGTGCAGGACGGCGAGCAACGCCGCCCCGTCGTGCGCCTCCGCGGCGTCCAGGAGCTCGGCATGCGCGCGCACGAGCGCGTCCCGGAGCGGCCGGGTGAGGGGAGCGCCCCGGACCTGCGAGAGGATGTGCTCGAGCCCGGCCTCGACGTAGGGCCGGACCGCGTCCTCCTTCCGGGGGAAGTAGCGGTAGAAGGTCCGCTCCGACAAGCCGGCGTGCTCGGCCAGCTCCTTCACCGAGAAGTCGCTCGATCGCGCCCGCAGGAACAGGCCGACGACGGCCCGGGACGCTTCCAGCGCCGCCTGCTCGCGGTCCCGCGCCTGGAAGGTGGGGAGGGCACGCCCGGGCTCCTGCGCGGGCGCGTCCGGCGGCGGGCGGGAGGAGCGGGTCATGCTCTGCCGGATAACCGCGCCGGCAGAAACTGCCACGCGCCGGGTCGGGAGGCGGGAGCTCGAACGCCCCCGCCGTCGCGCGGCTCGCCCTCAGGCCTCCCGCTCACTCATCAAGTAGATGTTCGGCCGCACGTCCTCCTCCGGCGTCTCGGCCCAGTACCGGAGCAGGATCTGGTACACGAGGATGCCGGTCTCGCCTTCGCCCCAGAGCAGGAAGCGGAGGGCCTGTGTCATCGGGTTCTCGTCGGTGAGCCCGAGGAAGATGCCGCGGGGGTCGAGCAGCTCGCTGATGTAGGCGATGACGTTTGCGACGGCGGGGGCGTTGGTGACCGTGATCCGGTAGTCGTCCCCGATGCGCCCCACCTTGAGGACACAGGTGGTTCCGAACGTGCTGCGGTCGGGCGCGAGGTCGACGTGCACGAAGCAGAAGGCGCCCTCGACCCGGTAGTGCTTGCGGATGCGCTCGCGGTAGTGCTGGAACGACGCCTCGGTGTGCTTGATGGTCACGAGGTTCAGGCGCTCCGCGCGAATGTGCTCGAAGAGGGCCGCGGAGCCCGGGTCGGCGAACGTGATGCGCTCGACCCGGAACTCCGTCGCCCGCCGGTGGCGGGACCAGGCCCCGAGCACGAGGATGGCGCCGATGAAGCAGCCCGAGATGACGAGACCGTCCGGGCGCGTGTGGATGTTGTCCAGGAGCGTGTAGAGGAACACGAGCGCGATGCCCGCGAACACCGGGCCGGCGATCGGCCTGCGCCGCTCCTCGCGCGCCTCGCGCCAGGTCGCGAGCGTCACCGCGACCGCCGCCGAGAAGATGAGGGCGAGCACGCCCGTGGCGTAGGCGCCGCCCTGCGCCTCCACGTCGGCTCGGAAGACGAGCGTGACGAGCACGTCGATCCCGAACAGCACGAGGATCAACGGTCGGGAGTAGCTGACCCACGCGGGCGCCATCCCGAACCGCGGCAGGTACCGCGGGATCAGGTTGAGCATCGCCGCCATGGCGGACGCCCCGGCGAACCACAGGATGAGGATCGTGGAGATGTCGTAGACCGACCCGAACACGTCGCCGAGGTAGTGGTGGGCGAGCCAGGCCAGCGCGCGGCCCGAGGCCTCGCCCCCCTCGCGCCACTCCGCTTCGGGGATGAGCACCGTCGTGACCAGGCTCGATCCGACCAGGTACACGCTCATGATGAGCGCCGCCGCGGCGAGCAGGTGGCGGGTGGCGCGGATGCGGCCACGCGGGGGGCCGGCCGCGGGGTCGCTCTCGTCGCCGCGCACCAGCGGCATGACGGTCACGCCGGTCTCGAACCCCGAGAGGCCGAGCGCGAGGGCGGGAAACGTGAGCACCGAGGCCGTGATCAGCGAGCCGGTGTCCCCGTGCGCGGTCAGGAGCGCGCGCCAGGAGCCCAGGAGGTCCGGATGGAGCCACACCTCCCAGGCTCCGCGGCCGATGACGACGAGGTTCAGGAGGAGGTAGGGGACGGCGAGCCAGGTGGCGAGCCCGATCGCCTCGCGGAACCCCTTGAGGAAGACGCCGGCGAGCAACGCGAGCAGGGCGATCGTCAGGGGAATCTGCCGGCCCTGCAGCGCGTGCTCGAGGAAGGGGTTCTCCACGGCGTGCTGCGCGGCATCCGCCGCCGAGAGCGTCATCGTGATGACGAAGTCGGTGGAGGCGAAGCCGATGAGGCCGAGCACGAAGATCTTGCCCTTCCACCCCGGCAAGAGCGCCTCGAGCATCGAGATGGACCCGTTCCCGAGGTACGAGCGCTTCGCGATCTCCCGGTAGATCGGCAGCGCGCCGAAGAGGGTCACCAGCACGAGGATGCCGGTCGCGAGCGGCGCGATGGCGCCGGCCGCCAGGAGCGCGATGCCCGGCTGGTAGCCGAGGGTCGAGAAGTAGTCGACGCCGGTGAGCCAGAGCACGCGATACCACGGCCAGGTCGGGTGCGCGTGCGGGGCCCCGCCGTGTGGCTCGCCCCCGCCGGTGAGCCAACGTTCGAGCGCCGTGGCCGGGTGTGTCGGCGCCGGGACGGAGACGGTCGGGACCTCCGCCGCGTGCTGGGCGGCCGGGAGGGGGGTGTCGCGTGGGAGCGTGGTCATCGCGCCGGGTCCGTAGCGGCCGGCGCCTCAACCCCGCGTCAACGACCGGCGCGCCGCATCAAGACGGGATCAAGACGGACGGGGGGAGGTCCGAGCCCGGCCCATTTTCGGGATACCGACCCGCATGGACGTCGGCCGCCCGAACCCGCCGCGCTGGCGCGATCCCGAGCCGGCCGAGACGGGCCGACACGTGGTGGCCGCCGTGGGGCTCGTCGCCATCGCGACCCTCGTCGGGGTCGCGGCCGCGCCGGTGCTGTCGTCGGGGGACGTGGTGATGTCGTACCTCCTCGCCGTGCTGGTCGCCGCGTTCCGCCTCGGGCGCGTCGCCGCGGTGATCGCGTCGACCCTGTCCGTCGCGTCCTACAACTTCTTCTTCGTGGCGCCGTTCCACACGTTCGCGGTGGCGGACACCCGGAACCTGCTCACGTTCGCCGTGTTGTTCGGCGTGGGGCTGGCGGCGAGCTCCCTGGCCGACCGTCTCCGCCGGCAGGAGTCCGACGCGGTCGCGCGCGAGCAGCGGACGGCGGCGTTGTTGTCGCTGACCCGCGCCACCGCCGGGGCGTCCGACGAGGCGGCGGTCGCCGACGCCGTTGTGACCGAGGCCGCGGCCCGCATCGCCGACGGCGCCGCCCTCTGGGTCGTGCGACCGCACGGGGAGCCCGCCTGCGCCGGGAGCATCGGCGTGGAGCAGGGCGGGGAGGCGGAGGCCGTGCGCGAGGTGCTCCGGGTGCGCGGGCCCGTGGTCACACCGACGCTGACCGCGCTCCCGGTCGGCAGCGGCGACGCGACGCTCGGGGTGCTGGTGCTGCGGGAGCCCGTGCCCGGGACGAGCGACCTCGGCGATGCCTGGGCGAGGCAGGCGGCGCTGGCGCTCGCGCGGGTGCGGCACGCCGCGGCGGCCGAGGAGGCGACGCTCCGCGCGCGGACGGAGGAGCTGCGCAGCGCGCTGCTCTCCACGGTCTCGCACGACCTCCGGACGCCCCTCGCGGCGATCACCGGGGCGGCGACCACGCTGCTCGACCGGGAGGCGCAGGTGCCTCCGGAGGCCCGCCGGGAGTTGCTCGCCTCCGTACGCGACGAGGCCGCCCGCCTCGAGCGGCTCGTCGGGAACCTGCTGGAGATGACGCGGCTCGCCTCGGGGCCGCTGCCCGTGCGCCGGGAGTGGGTCCCGCTCGACGAGGTCGTGGGCGCCGCCTTCGCGCGGGTCGACGGCACCCTCGCCGGGCACCCCGTGGCCACCGAGGTGCCCGCGGACCTCCCGCTGGTGGAGATCGACCCCGTGCTCTTCGTGCACGTCCTCGTCAACCTGCTCGAGAACGCCGCGCGACACACGCCCGCCGGCACGGCCATCCGCCTCACGGCGCGCCGGGTGGACGAGGCCGTGGAGATCTCGGTCCTCGACGAGGGGCCCGGCTTCCCCGAGGGGGACCTCTCCCGCCTGTTCGAGCCGTTCGTGCGCGGCGCGCCGGCGCGGGCGCCCGGCTCGGGGCTCGGGCTCGCCATCTGCCGGGGCGTCGTGGAGGCGCACGGGGGCACGATCCGCGCCGCGCGGCGCGAGGGGGGAGGCGCGGCCGTGGTCGTGCGCCTGCCGAGCCGCCGGGAGCCCCCGACCATCCCCACCGAGCCGGAGGACGGACGATGAACCAGGGCCCGCTCGCGCTGGTCGTGGAGGACGAGGCGCCGCTCCGCAGCTTCCTGCGGACGGCGCTGGCCGCGCACGGCTACCGCGTCCTCGAGGCCGCCACGCTCGGCGAGGCGATGATGGCGGTCACCACGGCCAACCCCGAGGTCGTGCTGCTCGACCTCGGGCTGCCGGACGGCTCCGGGCTCGACCTCGTGCGGCGGGTGCGCGAGTGGGGCACGCTGCCGATCGTGGTCATCTCGGCGCGCGGCCGCGAGCAGGACAAGATCGAGGCGCTCGACGCCGGCGCCGACGACTACCTCACCAAGCCCTTCGGGACCGGCGAGCTGCTCGCCCGGCTCCGCGTGGCGTTGCGGCACGCGGGACCGGCGACCCCCGCGGCGCAGGTGGTCGAAGTAGGGCCGCTCCGCATCGACCTCGCGCGCCGGCAGGTCCTCCGCGACGGCGTCGAGGTGCACCTCACCGCCACGGAGTTCCGTCTCCTCGCGCTGCTCGCGCGGAACGTCGGGCGCGTGTTGACGCACACCCAGATCCTCCGCGAGGTGTGGGGGCCCAACTCGTCGGAGCACACCCACTACGTGCGCGTGTACATGGCCGAGCTGCGCCGGAAGCTGGAGGACGATCCCGCCCGGCCGCGGTGGCTCGTGACCGAGATCGGGGTGGGCTACCGGCTGCGGGAGCAGGAGTCGGTCGCGTGAACCGGGGCGGTCGGCTTCGGACGACGTTCCCGGCACGTGGGAGGCTGGGTTCGGGCAGCCGCTCCGCGCTGCGGTGCGGCGGTGCCCCGGGCCGACGTCGGTGGCTCCGGCGCGGGGGGCGCGGCCCGCGAGCCGAGCCCCCCCCCTCCTCGGGGCCTACTTCTTCGACTGCTGCGCGGCGACCTCGACCCGGAGCCGCTCCTCCTGCTCGCGCAGCTCGGGCGTGAACGCCTCGCCGAAGTCTTCGGCCTCGAAGACGCGGCGCAGCTCGATCATCTCGCCGCCGGCCGTGGGGCAGCGCGACAGCATCGCGACCGCCTGCTCCTGCGACTCGAACTGGAGCAGCCAGAAGCCGCCGACGATCTCCTTCGACTCGGTGAAGGGGCCGTCGGTGACCTGCGCCTTCCCGTCCGGGAAGCGGATCCGCACGCCGCGGCTGCTCGGGTGGAGGCCTTCGCCCCCGAGCATGTGGCCTCCCTTCACGAGCTCCTCGTTGAACTTGCCCATCTCCGTGAAGATCTTCTCGTCGGGCATGACGCCCGCCTCCGCCTGGGGGCCCGGGTACATGATCGCCATGAAACGCATCGTCTTTCTCCGTGGTGGTTCGACCGAGCCAATCCGGGCCGCCCCCGCCTCGCGGGGCCCGACCGGTCCTGGACTCTACTGAAGCGACGAACGACGGGCACGCGGATCGACACGGGCTCGAAGATTTTTTCGAGATCCTGCAAGTGCTCGAAAATAGCGTGAGATCAGATTCGCGACCCGGGCCCGGCGATCGCGGCGCGGGCGGCGGCGAGGAGGCGCCCGTCCGCGCGGAGATCGTCGGCGGGGGGATCACCCGCCGCGTCGTGGAGCGCGAGGTGGGCGGCGGCGAGGGCGGCCTCGCGGTACGCGCCGCCGGCGTGCGCCTCCGCCAGCAGGTCCCGGAGGGCCTCCCGCGCGTCCCTGCCCTCGAGCTGCGCGGCGATCGCCAGCCCCAGGCGCCCCTCGAGGACGCGCTGGCTCCAGCCCTTCTCGCGCGCGATCGCGACCGCCCGCCCGAGGAGCTCGCGCGCCTCGGCCAGCTCGCCGTCGAGCAGCGCGATCTTGCCGAGGTTCAGGAGGTTCGGCACCGAGGTCAGCACCTGGCCGAGCTCCTGGCTGCGGGCCAGGGCCTCCTCGACGACCCGGCGGGCCTCGCGGGTGTCGCCCAGGTCGGCGTACACGAGCCCCAGGTTCCCGAGCGAGGACACGTACTGGCGCCAGAGGCCGAGGTCCCGCGCGAGGTCTCGCGCGTGCTCCCAGGCGGTGGCGGCGCCGTCGAGGTCGTCGGACAGGTACCGCAGCCCGCCGAGGGTCCGCCATCCCCGCTCGCCGATCACCCCGCGCGGGGCGAGCCGGACGGCCTCCTCGACGGCGGCGAGCCCGTCGCCCGGCCGATCCTGGTTGAGGGCGACGTGGCCGATGGCGCACAGGAGCTCCGCGCGCCGCGCGCCCTCCCGGTCGATCGCCATGGCCTGCTGGAGCGCGAGGCGCGCCTCCAGGAACTCGCGGCGGTCGGTGTGCTGCTCCGCCAGCTCCCAGAGGATGGCGATGCGGAGGTCCGGCGCCGCGGTGCGGTCGAGCGCGGCGTGGAGGGCCGCGATGTCGTCGGCCGAGGGCCGGTGCGCCGCGCGCCGGGCGCCAGCGAGCTCGACCAGGACGCGGTCGGCCAGGGTGGTCCCGGACGCCTCCGCCTGGATCGCGGCGAGGCGATCGAGGGCGCCGTGCTCGCCGAGCCGCCACGCGACCCAGGCGAGCCGGTGCCGCACGTCGAGGCCGTCGCCGCGTTCGAGCAGGGCGCGCCGCTCCGGCAGCGGAAGGCGCTCCCGCATGGCGTCGTCCGCGGCGAGGACGAGCTGGGTGAGCCGGTGCGGACGCAGCGCCGCCGCGAGGTCGAGGAGGTGCCGCAGGGTCGGCCAGGTGCCGCCGCCCGCCAGGGCCCAGTCGAGCAGCCGGTCGACGGGCGGCTCGCCCTGCCGCGACGCGAACCAGCGGATGCTCTCGAGCATGCGGTAGCGGGGGCCGGGCTCGCGGACGAGGAGCGAGCTGCGCACGAGGTCGACCAGGACGTCGCCCACCCACCGCTCGCCGGTGTCCGTCAGGGCCTCGGCCGTGGCGAGGTCGAAGCCGTCGACGAGCGGGGCGAGGCTCGTCATCACCGCCCGCTCGACCGCGTCGAGGAGCGCCCAGCTCCGCGCGATGCTGGCCGCCAGCCCGGCGGACTCGCCGCGGGAGGCGACCCGCTCGTAGCGGACCCCCTGCTCGCCCACGAGCGCGTCGAGCCCCACCTGCCGGGCACGGGCCGCGGCCAGCCGGATCGCGAGCGGCAAGCCGTCCAGCCCGTCGAGCAGCGGCCCGGCGCGCTCGGCGTCGGGCGCCACCACGCGGAACAGGGCCTCGGCGTCGGCGAGCGGGAGCGGCGGCACCTCGATCACGCGCAGCCCGTCGATCGCGACGCGGCTCGTGACCAGGAACCGGCCGGGCCAGGCGCGGAGCCAGCGCTCCAGCGACGCCGCCACGGCCTCCGGCGCGTCGAGCCAGAGCAGCACGTCCCGGCCCGCGAGCACCGAGCCCACGTGGGCGCCGAGCGCGGCGATCCCCCCCACCGGCAGGAGGAGCGCCGCGGCCACCGCGGCCAGCAGGGCGCCCTCGTCGCGGGCCCCCTCGAGCGGCACCGGCACCACCTCCCACGGCAGGGACGACGCGACGTGGCGCGCGAGCTCCGTCTTCCCCACGCCGGGCGGGCCCACCAGGCAGACGCCCGGCGCGTCGAGCAGGGCGGCCTCCACCACCTCGACGAGCGCGGCCCGTCCGACGAGCTCCGGCGCCGGGGGCCGCTCCCGCGGTGCCTCGGGCGCGGCCTCGCGCAGGACCCAGCCGTGCCCCAGCACCGTGCAGACGTGCACGGGCTCGGAGGGGTCCGTCTCCAGCTTCGTCCGCAGCCGTCGCACCGCGACGTCGGGGGCGCGGCTCCCGCTCTCGGGGTGGTAGTCGAAGACCTCGACCAGGAGCGCCTGGCGCGACACGGCCTCGCCCGGCGTCGCGGCGAGGCGCGCCAGGAGCCGCGCCTCCTGTTGGGTCAGGCGGACCGTCTCGACCCCCGGCCGGTGGACCTCGCGGGTGACGAGGTCGACGCGGCACCCGGGCAGGTGCACGACGCGGACGGGGTCGGGGCGCGCGCGAGGCATTCCCGCCGGCCGTAACCGCGCGGCCGATCGTTACACGGGTTTCAAAATCCGCCGGTCCGTTTCAGTTCTGGGCCGTCTCCGCCGGGCCACCGTATGGCTTCGTGAGAAAGGAGACTCCCATGCGTTGCCACCTCGTCCTGGCCGCCGCGCTGCTCGCCGGCTGCCCCGACACCAAGCCCGACACCGGCGGCGAGACCGACACCGACACCGGCGTGGAGCCGATCGTCCCCGGCTCCGAGACGGTGAGCGCGTCGTGGGACGTCGACATGTACACCGAGTACCAGAGCCCGACGCTCCCCCGCTTCGACACGCTCGGCGGGCGGCGGCAGCTCGACAGCATGACCATCGCGGTCGACCACGCCGCGGTCATGACGATCGACCTGGAGAACGGCACCGAGGTCCCCCTGAGCACGGACGACTACACCGCCGAGTTCTACTACCAGACGATCGTGCAGCTCGGCGTGCCCGAGGAGGACCCGCCCTTCTTCGGCCCCGGCTCCTTCCTGGCGGTGGTCACGGAGGACCTCGCGGCGGCCGACGGCACCGAGTCGTCCGGGCCCGACTTCCACCAGGAGACCGTGACCGAGGACATCCAGTCCGAGCTGTACTTCGACTGGGTCGAGACCGGGCACTTCCTCGAGGCGATGACGGGCACGGAGGAGGTCCAGCTCGTGGTCGGCGGCTTCTCGGAGATGTGGGTCTACTGGGACGAGGCGTACGAGGGCGACGGGCTCCTCTACGCCGGCGCCAGCGCGCTGCGGTACTCCGGCACGATCACCGTGACCTACGAGTACTCGCCGGCCGAGGAGTAGCGCCCGCCGGGCGCGCCGGCGTCCGGTGCGTCCCGGCTGGCCCGGGCCCCCGGCGCCGGATACGCCAAGGTCGGGTGCGGGGATCCCCTCCGCAGGTGCCGGGCTGGTCGGGCCGCCAGCCGCGTCGAGGCTCCCGTGCACCCTGTCGATCCGCGCGATTCCGCGCCCCCCGAGGCGTGGTCGCCCGCCCACCGCCTGGCCCGCGCCGTCGCGGCCCCCGTCGAGCGCTTCCTCGCCGTGGAGGCGGCGAGCGGCATCCTGCTGCTCGTCGCGGCCATGGTCGCGCTGGTGTGGGCGAACTCGCCCTGGCGGTCCGCCTACGAGGCGCTCTGGACCGCGCCGCTCGGCTTCCAGCTCGCCGGCTGGACCTTCGAGCGCGACCTGCGCTGGTGGGTGAACGACGGGCTCATGGCCGTCTTCTTCTTCGTCGTCGGGCTGGAGATCCGCCGGGAGATCCACCGCGGCGAGCTCTCCGAGCTCCGACGCGCGGCCCTGCCCGTCGCCGCGGCCGTCGGCGGGATGCTCGTCCCCGCCCTGATCTACACGGCGCTCAACGCCGGGCTGCCCTCGTCGGTCGGCTGGGGCGTGCCGATGGCGACGGACATCGCCTTCGCGGTGGGTGTGCTCGCGCTCCTGGGCGACCGCGTCCCGCCCGCGCTCCGCATCCTCCTCCTCTCGCTCGCCGTCATCGACGATCTCGGCGCCATCCTCGTCATCGCGATCTTCTACTCCGACGGCATCCAGCTGGGCGGGCTCGCGGCCTCGGGGCTCGGGCTGCTCACGATCCTCCTCCTGCAGCGCCTCGGCGCCCGCTCGCCGCTGACCTACGTGCCCGGCGCGCTCCTCGCCTGGGGTGGCGCCTACGCCTCGGGCGTCCACCCGACGATCGCGGGCGTCCTCGTCGGGTTGCTCACCCCGGTGCGCGCGTGGCTGGGCCCGACGCGGTTCGCCGAGGCCGCAGAGGAGGCCGCGCGGGAGGTGCGCGCGCTGCTGGGGAAGGGGGGCACGGACCTGCAGGCCCGCTTCGGGCCGCTCCAGCACGCGGCGCGCGAGGCCGTCTCCCCGGTGGAGCGCCTGCAACACGCCCTGCACGGGTGGGTGGCGTTCCTGGTGATGCCGGTGTTCGCGCTGGCGAACGCCGGGGTCGCGCTCGGGGACGCCGACGTCGCGGGGGAGTGGCGCGTGTTCGCGGGGGTCTTCGCGGGCCTGCTCGTCGGGAAGCCGCTCGGCGTCCTGGCGATCTCGCGGCTCGCGGCGGCCGGGGGGCTCGCCTCCGTGCCGCGGGGCGTCGCCTGGTCGCAGCTGTCGGTCGTCGGCCTCGTCGCCGGCATCGGCTTCACGATGGCGCTCTTCATCGCGCAGCTCGCGTTCCCGCCGGGGCCCGCGCTCGAGACGGCCAAGCTCGCGATCCTCGCGGCTTCGCTCTGCGCGGGCGTCGTGGGGTTCGCGGTCGGGCGGGGGGTGCTGCACCGGTCGGACGGCGGCGCGCACACCGAGGCGGAGGCCGAGGCGCGGACCGACGCCTGAGCCGCCGCAGCAACGGGCGCGGCCCGGCCGGGAGGAGGGCCTCAGCCGCGCGGGGCGATGGGCGCCACGCGGAGGCGCCCCCACGCGATGGCGAGCGCGATGCCGCCGAGCACCACGTTCACCACCACGGGGCCGCCCCCGTCCCCCGCGCGCAGGTGGTGCGCGGCCGCGAGCACCATGATGGTGGCGAGGCCGACGGCGGCCAGCGGCGTCAGCTTCGGCGCGATCCGGAGCGCGGAGGGGAGGAGCAGCCCCAGGGCGCCGAGGAGCTCGGAGATGCCGATGAACCGGACCATCTCCGGCGCGACCTCGCCGGGCCACTTCATCTGGGCGGCGAGCTCCGCGATCGGCGCGGTGGACTTCATGACGCCCGCCATGGCGAAGGCCGCGGCGAGCAGGACCTGGCCCGCCCAGAGGGCGATGTTCGGGATCTTGTTGGACTTCTGGGGAGCGGCGAGAGCGGACATGGGGACCTCCTCGGCGCCTCGCGCCGGGTAGTAGCTTACGTTTTGAATGGTACTTCCTTTTCGGAATCAAGTCCAGCGCTCCTTTCGCGCGCCTTCACCGAGGAGCGCGGGAAATCGCCTTGACACCCGCGTGGTGGGGTCGTAGTTAACCATTAGGTTAATAAACCGAGAGGTTCAACACGTGACCCCCGACCAACTCGACGCCACGTTCGCCGCGCTCGCGGATCCCACGCGGCGGGCCATCCTCGCGCGCCTCGCCCGCGGCGACGCCTCCGTGAACGAGCTCGCCGCGCCCTTCCACATGAGCCTCCCCGCCGTGTCGAAGCACCTGAAGGTGCTCGAGCGGGCCGGGCTCGTGGCCCGCGGCCGGTCGGCGCAGAAGCGCCCGTGCCGCCTCGTGGCGGAGCCGCTGCGCGAGGTCGCCGAGTGGACCCAGCAGTACCGCCGCTTCTGGGAGGAGAGCTTCGACCGCCTCGACGAGCTCCTCCGCGAGCCCGAGTCCGACGCCGACAAGTAGTCCCCCAAGGAGAGTCCCATGACACAGGCCCCGGTCTTCTCGTCCACCCTCGGCGGCGCCGGCCGCACCACCTTCCACATCCCGCCCGACGAGCCGATCATCGTCATCCGCCGCGTGTTCGACGCCCCGCGCCGCCGCGTGTGGGAGGCGTGCACGCGCCCGGAGCACCTCGTCCGCTGGTGGGGCCCGCGCGGCTCCACGCTGACGGTCTGCAACGTCGATCTGCGCATCGACGGCACCTGGCGCTTCGTCGTGCGTTTGCCCGACGGGAGCGAGCACGGCTTCGGCGGCGAGTACCGCGAGATCGTGCCGCAGGAGCGGATCGTGCAGACGTACCGGTACGACGGCTACCCCGAGGCCGTGGCCGTCGAGACCTTCGAGCTCACCGAGGCGGACGGGCGCACCGTGGCCACAACCACGGTGCGCCACGCTTCCATCACGAACCGGGATGGGCACGTCCTCTCCGGCATGGAGGAGGGCGCCTCGCAGTCCTGGCAGCGGCTCGCCGAGGAGGTCGGGCGGATGGGCCCCCCGCTCCACGAGGTGACGCTCACCCGCGCCCTCGCCGCGCCGCCCGACCGGGTGTTCCGCGCCTGGACGCGCGCCGAGCAGCTCCGCCAGTGGTTCGGCCCGCGCGACGTGGAGATGCCCGTCTGCGAGCTCGACGCGCGCCCGGGCGGCCCCATCCGCTTCTGCCACGCGCTCCCGGGGGGCCGCGCGTTGTGGTTCCAGGGCGTCTTCGTCGAGGTGACGCCGGGCGAGCGGCTCGTGTTCGACCTCGCGTTCGTCGACGCCGAGGGCCGGCCGGCGGCGGCGCACCCGGTCCCCGGCTGGCCGGACGACGGGGTCATCACCACCACCGTCACCCTCGCGGCGACCGCGGGCGGCACGCACATGACGGTCCACCAGGCGGTCCGCTCGGCGGACAGCGCCGCCGCCCCCGCGGTGGCGCGCGAGCGGGCGATGGCGGCCGAGGGCTGGGTCTCCACGCTGGAGCGGCTCGAGGCGTTCGTGGCGGGCCCGGACCCCCGGGCCTGACACGCCGGCCCCGCCGCGCCGGCCCCGTCGGCGCGGCGCGGCCCGTCGGGCTCGCGGACGGGACCGCGATCAGCCCTCCTCCTCGCCCTCCCTGCGCCGCGTGGGCTCGAAGGAGCCGCGGGCCTGGACGTCGCGCTCGTGGGCGTGCGCGCGCTCCTCCTCCTCGGTGTCGTAGACCATGCCGCCGCCGCCGGGGCGCACCGGCACCTCCGGCTCGTTCGCCCCGCTCGTGCCCGCGGGATCGCGGGCGCCCCCCCCGACGTCGACGGGCTCGGCCTCCGGCGCCTCGTGCTCGCCCTCCGCGACGGGCTGCCGATAGGACCCCTCCGGCCTGCCCTTGCCGATGTGCTTCGCCATGGCGTGAACCCCCTGCGAACGAGGTGGGGACCCGCCGCCGCGGCGTCCATCACGAAGTGTCGGAGCGCAACCCGGGACCACGGGCACCGGAACCGCCGCCCCGCCTCCCGGGCACGCCGTCGCCGCACCGCGGAGCGGGTGCCCGGCCGAGGACCGCCAGTACGGCCCGGGCGTCACTCGACGCGCCCGCTCCCCTCGACGATCCGGCCGATCGCGTCGACGCTCGCGCCGGTGATCGTCTCGGTGTCCCCCTGGGGCCACTTCACCGTCAGGCTGTCGATGGTGGTGTTGGCGCCGAGGCCGAAGTGGATCCGCCGCGGCCGTTGGGTGTTGCCGCAGCCGTTGCCGTCCCACACCTCGCGGAGCTGGGTGACGCCGCCCGCGGTGAGGGAGACGCGCGCGCCCACGGCGTCGCGGTTGCCGGTGACACCCACGAGATCGAGCTCGACCCAATGGTTGGCCTGGCCCGCGGTGTTCTCGTACAGGTGGAGGTAGGGCGCGGCGAAGCGGTCACCGACGAGCAGATCGGGGTCCCCGTCCTCGTCGGCGTCGAACCAGATCGCGCTCACGGCGTCCTCCACGTTCACCCCCACCTGGTACGTCACGTCGGTGAAGACGCCGCCGTCGTTGCGGTACACCCGCGCGTGGTGGGTCGAGTACAGGCTCGCGACGACGAGGTCGAGGTCCATGTCGTTGTCGAAGTCGGCGAACTGCGCGTTGACGTCGCCTTCGTCGTAGTGGAGGCCCCAGGCCTCGCGCGCGTCGGTGAAGGTGTAGTCGGGCGGGCCGGAGTTGATCCAGAGGAGGCTGGGATCCGCCCAGGGTTGGGTGCGCGGGTGGGAGAGGTTGGCGAGGAACATGTCCATGTCACCGTCGCTGTCCACGTCGCCCCAATCGCCGCCGTAGCCGTGGCCGCCGGGGTAGCGGTCGGACTCGGAGAGGAGGGTGTCGTGCGCGACGCCCACGTCGGCGGCGACGTCCACGAACGTGCCATCGCCCTGGTTGCGCCAGAGTTGGTCGTCGAAGAGGTGGTAGGTGGCGACGAACAGGTCCACCCAGCCGTCGTCGTCGTAGTCGTTCCACACGAGGCCGTAGGGGGAGTACGCGACCGGCAGCGTGAGCCCGGCGGCGTCGCGCGCGTCCACGAAGGTGCCGTCGCCCACGCCCTCGTAGTAGCGGTCCTGCACCGCCTCGTCGTACGGGTACCGGGCCAGCCAGTTGCCGAAGTAGAGGTCGAGCGCGCCGTCGCCGTTCGCGTCGGCAAAACCCGCGGCGGTGGTCGGCTCGCGCACCTCCACGCCCGCCTCGAGCGCCGTGAAGCGCCCGGACCCGTCGTTGAGCAGGATCCGCGAGGGGTGGTCCTCGTCGGTCTCGCCGTCGCAGTCGTCGTCGCGGCCGTCCTTCGCCTCCGTGATGCCGGGGAGGACCGTGTCGTCGGTGTCGTCGCAGTCGCCGGCCGCGATCGACACGCCGTCCGCGTCCGCGTCGGTGGTGTCGGTGCCGTCGTCGGCCACCCCGTCGCAGTCGTCGTCGCGCCCGTTCGCGGCGACCTCCTCCGCGCCGGGGTGCACCGCCGCGTCGCCGTTGTGGCAGTCGCCGTCCATCAGCCAGACGCCGTCGCCGTCGTCGTCCGCGCCCGCGTAGGACGCGGCGAAGGCGTCGGCGTCGCCGTCGTCGTCGACATCCCCGAAGAGGAGGAAGCTCGCGTGGGAGGCCTCGGGCCAGGGGTCGTCGCCCGCGGTGAAGCCGAGGTCGCCGTCCCCGAGCCAGAGCTGGGGCCCGGCGCCGTACGAGACCACGTCCGCGTGGCCGTCGCCGTTCACGTCGGACACGGTCGCGGACGCGGACACCTCGTCGGCGAAGGGGATCGTGACCGGTTGGAACCAACGTCGGTCGTCCTGCCACGTGCAGAACGAGGAGCCGACGAGCTCCATCGCGAAGTTGCCGTCGATGCCGTAGGGGGTGTCCTCGTTGGGGAGGATCAGCAGCGCGCGGCTGTTCTCGCCCGCGGGGGTGCGGGTGATCGCGACGGTGGGCCCTCCGCGCTCGGCGTACTCGTTCACGACGACGTAGTGCTCGGTGGGGAGCAGGAAGATCCCCTGGTCCGACACGTCGATCTCCACCCAGGTCTTGCCCCCGGAGGCGTCGACGTCGACCTCCGCGGGGGTCATGAGGTTCACGCCCTCGGCGTCGAGGTCGGGGTAGCCGCCCGGGTAGCTGCGGCCCATCGTCTCCATCAGCCGGATACGCGCCGGGCCGACGCCCGCGCCGAACTGGACCCGCACGGTCCGGACCCAGAAGGGGTGTGGGGGGATGATCTTGGAGGACTCGACCGTGCCCTTCTTCAGCTCGCCGTGGGTCGAGTTGTACCCGCTGTACGCGCCGGCGGTCTCGGGGAGGGTGAGGTCCGCGAGGCTGTCGGACCACGTCGTGTCGCCGCAGAAGGCGTCGAAGCGCGCGTCCGGGACCGGACCGGCGACGGTCCCCGTCTCGGTGTCGGTGTCCTCGGGGGCCGAGGACTTGTCCGTGGACGCGGGCTGGCAGGCGAGGAGGACGAGCAGCATGGCCACGAGTGTGGACCAGCCGGGCCGCCGAGAGAAGGGGGCACGCGCGGCCGCGGGCGTCGGGCCGCGCCCCGATGTAGAAACGAGCGGCACGCACCCCGGACGCTCCCGTGCCCACCCGCCGTCTCCTCGTCGTCGCCGCGCTCCTCGTCGGGCTGATCGCGCTCCTGCTCGTCGGCGCGCCGGACCGCCGGGTGGTCTCCGCGGCCCCGCTCACCGTCCTCGCCGCCGCGAGCCTGACCGAGGCGCTGCAGGAGGTGGGCGCGGCCTGGGAGCGGCAGGGGAACGGGCCCGTGACGTTCAGCTTCGACGCCTCGTCGAGGCTCGCCCGGCAGGTCGAGGCGGGCGTGCCGGCGGACGTGTTCGTCTCGGCCGACCTCGCGTGGATGGACACCCTCGAGGACAAGGGGCTCGTCGCGCCCGGCTCGCGCGTGGTGCTCCTCGGGAACACGCTGGTGGCCGTGGTGCGCCAGGACGCCGCGTTCGTCCCGGCGAGCCCCGCGGACCTCGCGAACCCCGCGATCCGGCACCTCGCGCTCGCGGGCGAGAACGTGCCCGCGGGGCGCTACGCCCGGGCCGCGCTCCGGTCGCTCGGCGCCTGGGACGCCGTGGAGGGGCGGGTCGTGAGCGGGGACGACGTGCGCACGACGCTCGCGTGGGTGGCGGGTGGCGAGGCCGAGGCCGGCGTGGTCTACGGCACCGACGCGGAGGTGGAGCCGCGGGTGCGCGTCGCGTTCACGTTCCCGGCGGGCTCGCACCCGGCCATCACCTACCCGGCGGCGGTCCTCCAGGGCTCGGCCCACCCCGACGACGCGCGGCGGTTCGTCGCGTTCTGCACGTCCGAGGAGGCCCGGGCGTTGTTCGCGGCGCAGGGCTTCCTCCCCGCGCCGTGACGGCGCGTTGACGGCATGATGGACTCATCATATGAGAGACCCATCAACCGAGCCGCGATGCCTCCGGACCCCTCCCGACCCGTCGTCGTCCACCCCGCCGACCTCGCCGTCGAGCGCGCCGTGGACCTGCTCGCCGCGATGGCGCACCCCGCCCGGCTCGCCGTGGTGTCGTGGCTGCACCGCCGCGGCCCCACCGCCGTGGGCGACCTCGTCGAGGCGCTCGGCATCGAGCAGACGGCGATGTCCCACCACCTCCGGCACCTGCGCGACGCCCGCCTCGTCGACACCGAGCGGCAGGGCAAGCGCGTGGTGTACCGCCTCGTCGACGACCACGTCGGCTGCATCGTCGAGGACGCCATCCGCCACGCCGCCGAAGGCGAGGAGGCACGATGAGCGCGGACGAGAAGGGGAGCTGCGGCTGCGGGACCCCATGCGGCTCGGAGGTCGCCCCCGCCGCCCCCATCGCGGTGGGCGTGCGGATGCCGAAGCGCAAGGGCGCCCCGCCCGCGCCGCTGATCCCGGGCGCCGCGGCGCTCGACTTCAAGATCCACGGCATGGACTGCGCCGAGGAGGTGGGGATCCTTCGCCGCGCGCTCCGCGACCTCGTGGCCGAGGACGCGCTCGAGTTCGACGCGCTCAACGGCCGGATGCGGGTGCGCGCCGCCGTGCCCGCCGAGCGCGTGACCGCCGCGGTCGCCGGCACCGGGATGCGCGCCGAGCCGTGGGTCGAGGCGCCGGCCGCCGCCACGCAGGATGCGCACGCCTGGGGGCTCCGCGACGCGCTCGTCGTGGCCAGCGGCCTCGGGACCGCGCTCGGCTTCGGCGTCCACGTGGCGCTCGGCGGGCTCGCCGCCGCCGTGGGCTCCGAGGGCGCGGGCCTCGCCGAGGCCGTCCCGTGGGCGGCCCGCGTGCCCTACGCCGTCGCCGTCGCGGCCGGCCTCTGGGTCGTGCTCCCGAAGGCCTGGTACGCGCTCCGGTCGCTGCGCCCGGACATGAACCTGCTCATGACCATCGCCGTGGGGGGCGCGCTCGTCCTCGGCGAGTGGTTCGAGGCGGCCACCGTCTCGTTCCTCTTCGCGCTCTCCCTCGCGCTGGAGGCCTGGAGCGTGGGGCGCGCGCGGCGCTCCGTCGCGGCGCTCTTGCGGCTCGCGCCCGAGCGCGCCCGGGTCCTGCGGGGCTGCGAGGAGGTCGAGGTGGACCCCGCGACCGTCCCGGCGGGCACCGTCTTCTGCGTCCGCCCGGGCGAGCGCTTCCCGCTCGACGGGCGCGTGCGGGCCGGCGCCAGCGACGTGGACCAGGCGCCGATCACCGGCGAGAGCGTGCCCGTCCCGAAGGGGGAGGGGGACGAGGTCTTCGCCGGGACCATCAACGGCAGCGGCTCGCTCGAGGTCGTCTCCACGAAACCCGCGTCCGACACCACCCTCGCGCGGATCACGCGGATGGTCGCGGACAGCCAGGCCCGCCGCTCGGAGGCCGAGGTGTGGGTCGACCGCTTCGCGCGCGTCTACACGCCGGTGGTCTTCGGGCTCGCCCTGGCCGTCGCCGTCGTCCCGCCGCTCGCTGTCGGCGCGTCGTGGGAGGCGTGGGTGTACCGGGGGCTCGTGCTGCTCGTCATCGGCTGCCCGTGCGCGCTCGTCATCTCCACGCCGGTGAGCATCGTGGCGGCGCTCGCCGCGGCCGCGCGCCACGGCGTGTTGCTGAAGGGCGGGCGGCTCGTCGAGGTCCCGGCCGCGCTGCGCGTCCTCGCGATCGACAAGACCGGCACGCTCACGGAGGGCCGGCCGCGCGTCGTCGAGGTCGTCCCCCTCGCGGAGCACGACGACCGCGCGCTCCTGGCGCGGGCCGCCGCCATCGAGGCCCGCTCCGAGCACCCCCTGGCCCTCGCGGTCCTCGACCACGCGCGGAGCCTCGGGGTCACGCCCGTGCCCGCGACCGACGTCCGCGCCGTCGCGGGGAAGGGCGCCGAGGGGCGCATCGACGGGCGCACGTTCTGGGTCGGCTCGCACCGCTGGCTCGCGGAGCGCGGGCTGGAGACGCCGGAGGTACGCGAGCGGCTCCTCGCGCTCTCCTCTGCCGGGCGCACCGTGGTGGTGGTCGGCAACCAGACCCACGTCTGCGGGCTCCTCGCGGTCGCGGACGGCGTCCGTCCCACGGCGGCGGCCGCGGTCGCCGCGCTGAAGCGCGAGATCGGGCACGTCGTCGTCCTCACCGGCGACAACCGGGCGACCGCCGAGGCCGTCGCGCGGGAGGTGGGCATCGACGACGTGCGGTCGGAGCTGTTGCCCGAGGACAAGGTCCGCGCGGTGGAGGAGCTGGAGCGCCGCTACGGGAAGGTGGCGATGGTCGGCGACGGCGTGAACGACGCGCCGGCGCTCGCCCGCGCGTCCTTCGGCATCGCGATGGGCGCGGCCGGCACCGACGTGGCGATCGAGACGGCCGACGTGGCGCTCATGGGCGACGACCTCGGCCGGATCGCGTGGCTCGTCCGCCACTCGCGGCGCACGCTCGCGGTGATCCGCGCCAATGCCGCCTTCGCGCTCGGCATCAAGCTCGTCTTCGTGCTCCTGACCTTCGCCGGCCTGGCGTCGCTCTGGGGCGCCATCGCGGCCGACATGGGCGCGTCGCTCCTGGTGGTGTTCAACGCGCTGAGGCTGCTGCGCACGCCGGAGGCGTGAGGCGCCGACTACGCCACGGTGAAGCGCGGCACCGCGATGCGCTCGCCCCGGCAGCGCGGGCAGCGCGACGGCCGGGTGAGCTTGCCCGGGAACGTGTAGCCGCAGGCCTTGCAGCTCGCGGCCTCGACGACGAGCCGGCGGCCCTCGTTTCGCAGCGAGCGCTCGATGTGCTCGAGGTGGCCCTGCACCTCGGCCACGCTCGCGTGCACCGCCTGCGAGATCTCCAGCGCGGCGAAGGTGCCGGTCTCGAGCAGCGCGACGATCTGCCTGCGCACGGTGTCCGGCTGCTCCGCGGGGACGAACGGGCCTTTGGGCCGGGACATCGTGGCTTCCTCCGGAGAGGACTATCCCGGGGCCGCGCGCCGGATCAGGGCAGCCGCTGACGCGCTGCGGCGACGGCGGTGCCCCGGAGGCGCGGCGGCGGCTCGGGTGCCCGGCCGCCCTACTGCCGGGTGTAGACCTGGACGTTCGGCTCGCTCGGGTCGAAGATCCAGAGCTCCGTGCCGGTCGCGGTGTACGGCAGCGTGACCGAGGCCGCGGTGGGGCAGGTGATCGCGATCGCCAGGTCGGTGCCCGAGCTCGTCCAGGTGCCACCCATGATCGGCTGCTCCACGCCGTCGTCGACGTTGATGCTCACGATGGTGTCGCCCGCGATCACGAAGCGCCGCGCGCGCACGTGCTGGTCGGCCCGGGCCGGCATGTAGACCTCGAAGCGCGCGAGGTCGTAGGTGCCGTCGGCGATCGTGCCGCCGGCCGCGGTCGGGTAGGTCGTGTCGAGCTGGGTCTCCTCGACCGTCGTGCTGCTCGGGTCCTGCGGCGCGCAGAGGTCCGTCGGCGCGGTGTCGGTGTCGGTGCCCGTCTCGTCGGCGGTGTCGTCCCCGGTCTCGCCGCCGGCCGTGTCCTTGCCCGTCGAGGTGCAGCCTCCGAGCAGGAGCGCGGCCAGCAGGGTTCCCATCGTTCGCATGTTTCTCCTCCGGTTCGTCCGGATGCACAAGTGCTCATGCATCGCGGCGATGTCGTGCCTGCCACCGTACCCGGGGCTCGGCCCGCGCGCGTCGGACATCCATCTGAGACAGCGCGGACATCCCCCGTGTATGGTCCGGTCATGACGACGCTCCTTCCCCGCGATCCGGGCCGCCCGACCCTCGCTCGCGGGCCGCTCCTCGTGCTGCTCGGCCTCCTCCCCGCGGCCGGCTGCGTCCTCGACTCCGGGCTGAACGGCGCGGACAAGGAGCCGCGCTTCGACACGGGCGAGCCCGCGGACTCCCTGGACACCGACACCGATCCGCCGGGGGAGACCGCCGAGACCGCCGCGCCCGCCACGTGCGAGGACGCGAGCTACCCCGCCGAGGAGGTGCCGACGGTCGACACCTGTGGGGGCGAGCCGCCCGAGGTGAGCTTCACCCCGGTGATCGAGTGGACGAACACCGATCCCGGGCCGAGCGCCACGACGCCCGTCGTCGGCCAGCTCACCGACGACGACGGGGACGGCGACGCCGACGACGACGACACGCCCGACATCGTGGTCACCAACTGGTCGGGCACGACCTACGCGCTCTCGGGCGACGGCACGACCCTCTGGAGCGTCCTCACCATCGCGAGCTCCACGGCCGCGATCGGCGATCTCGACGGGGACGGCTTCCCGGAGGTGGTGCTGCCTGCGTGGGGGGGGACCCTGGCGCTGCACGGCGAGGACGGCTCGACCTACTGGGAGGGCGAGGGCGACCCGAACCTCGGGGCGGCAGGCGCGGTGTCGATCGCGGACCTCGACGCCGACGGCGATCCCGAGGTCGTCTTCGCGAACCTGATCCTCGACGGCCAGGACGGCTCGCTCCGGGGGCGCGGCACGCACGGCACCGGCTCCGGCTACCCGACCGGCATCCGCGGGGGCATGGGCGTCGCGGCCGACATCGACCGGGACGGCGTCCTGGAGGTCGTGGTCGGGAACGCGCTCTACGACCCGGACGGGAACACCGTCTGGTACAACGGCGAGAGCGACGGCTACGTCGCGGTCGCCGACTTCGACGGGGACCCGGAGGGGGAGATCGTCGTGGTCCCCACCGGCGGGCTGCGGCTGCAGGACGACGACGGGACCGTGCTCTGGAGCCAGAGCCCCGTGGGGGACATGGGCGGGCCCCCGACCGTCGCGGACTTCGACGGGGACGGCGACCCCGAGATCGGCGTGGCCGGGCGGAGCCTGTACGTCGTGCTGGAGGCCGACGGCACCGAGCTCTGGTCGCGGGCGATCGACGACTCCACCAGCGGCTTCACCGGCTCGTCCGCCTTCGACTTCGACGGGGACGGGGCCTTCGAGGTCGTCTACGCCGACGAGAACGACGTGTGGGTCTTCGACGGGCGGACCGGCGCGGTGCTCCTCCAGGAGGGGACCCACGCCTCCGCCACCGGGAGCGAGTACCCCACCGTCGCGGACGTGGACGGCGACGGGCACGCCGAGATCGTCTACACGTCGAACGCGTTCGAGCGCGGGACCGAGAACGGCGTCCGCGTCCTCGGGGACGACTCGTGGCCGCCGGGCCGGAAGGTGTGGAACCAGTACGCCTACACGATCACGAACGTGGAGGACGACGGGCGCATCCCGACGGTCCCCGACGTGAACTGGGACAGCTACAACAACTTCCGTGCCGGCGTCTCCACCACCCCGGCGGGCGAGCCCGGCGCCGACCTCTACCCCCACCTCCACGCCGTGTGCGCGGACGAGTGCGCCGAGGGGCGGCTCACCGTGTGGCTCTCCGTCGCGAACCAGGGCCTCGCGGACGTGACGGACGCCTTCGACGTGGAGGTGTGGGGCGCCACCGACACGGGCACCGTCCTCCTCCACACCCTCCCGTGGACGGGCGGGGTGCCCGCGGGGACCCGGTCCGCGTCGGTGGCGGTCGAGCTCACGCTCCCGGGCCCGATCCACGGGCTCACGATCACGGTGGACGCCGGTGGCGCGATCGAGGAGTGCGACGAGGCGAACGACACGATCGAGCAGGACGAGCCGTACTGCGGATGAGCCGCCCCGACGGCGTTCAGCGCCCCCCGACCGCCCGCTCCAGCGCGGCGTCCGCGCGCCAGGCGTCGTAGAGCGCCGTCGCCTCGTCGGAGCGCGCGCGCAGCAGCGCCACCTCGGCGTCGAGGACCTCCTGCATCGTGCCGCCGCCGGCCCGCAGGCGGGTCTCCTGGATCGCCAGGTTCTCCTCCGCCTGCCCGATGCTCCCGCGCGCGACCTCCCACCCGGCCACCGCGGCGGCGAGGGCCCGCGCGCGCGTCCGCACCTCCAGGCGCGCCCCCGCCTCGGCGGCCTCCACCTGCGCCGCGAGCTGCGCGGCGTTGGCGTTGGCGGCCCGCACGCCCGCGGCGGCGCGGCCCCAGGCCCACACGGTCCAGTCGAGCGTGGCGCCCCCGTAGACCGTGTCGGCCTCGGCGAAGAGCCCCTGGCCCTCGCTGTGCTGGTACACGCCCATCGCCGAGATCGACGGCAGGCGGTTCCAGGAGGCCGCGGCCGCCGACGCCCGCGCCGCGTCCACGCGCTTGCGGAGCGCCACGAGATCGGGCTTCCCGCTCACGGCGCCGGCGGTGAGGGTGTCGACGTCGGAGCGCGCGACGGGCGGGCCCTCCGGCGCCGCGCCGGGGCGGACCGGGGCGCCGTCGGTGCCCGTGGCGAGCCCGAGGGCGCCGTAGGCCGCGTCCCGCCCGGCCTCGAGCTGCAGCACGCCCTGGGTCGCCCGCGCGAGCGAGAGCTCCGCGAGCAGGAGGTCGTTCCGCGTGAGCGTGCCCGCGGCGTTCGCGGCCCGCGCCGTCTCGACGCGCGCTTGCAGGCTCCGCTGCTGCGCCTCGGCGATCGCGAGCTGGCGCTCCGCCTGGAGCGCGGCGTACCAGGCGTCCGTCGCCCGCCAGCGCGCGTCCACGAGCGTGGACTCCCGCGACGCGCGCCCGGCGTCGCGGCCGGCCTTCGCCGCGGCGACCTGCCGGTCGATGGCGACCTGGCCGGTGATCGGCAGCACCGCGCGCGCCGTGACGCTCGACGTGACCTGCTCGCGCACGACCGTCTCTTCGCCGAAGCCCTCGCACATCGAGCCGAAGGGGTCGGGGATGCCGGTGCAGTCGATGGGCTCGTCGGTCTGGACGAGGGAGAAGGTCTGCTCGTCCTCGTACACGAGCACGTTCGCCTGCACGGACACGGAGGGGAAGCGCGCGGCCCACGCCTGGTTGAGCTGGGCCTGCGCGGCGTCCACGCCGGCGTCGGCCGCGCGGACGGCCGGCGCCCGGGTCTCGGCGAGCCGCACGGCCTCCTCGAGCGACACCGAGGGGACCTCCTCCGCCGAGACGGTGCCTACGGAGAGGACCATCCACCCGATGAACAAGCGCTTCGTGAGCTGACGCATGCCTTGCATCCGTGAGCCTGCCCGGTAATGTGTGAACGCCATTCACGTCAAGAAGGGGTACTCACGCATGGACCAGCCCGAGAAGCTCCCCCGGCGCGAACGCGAGCGGCTCCGCCACCGGCAGGAGATCCTGGACGCGGCGCGCAAGATCGTGGCCGTGCGCGGCGTGGAGGGGCTCACCGTCGAGCAGGTGGCGCGGGAGGCCGAGTTCGCGGTGGGCTCGATCTACCGGCACTTCCGCTCCAAGGAGGAGCTGATCGAGGTGCTGGTGACCGACCTCCTCGAGCCGCTCCTGGAGGAGCTGGAGGCCCTGCCCGCGTCGGGGCTGCCGTTCGAGGCGATGCTCCTCGCGCTCGTCCGCGTCGTCGTCGACACCCACCTCGAGAACATCCCGCTGGTGAAGGCGTTCCTGGCCGCGCCCGGGAACATGCCGTCCATGGAGGGGGAGTCCGGCGCCCGGATGTTGGCCTTCTGGCGGCGCTACGCCGCCGCGCTCGACGCCGTCCTCCGCGTGGGCCAGGACGCCGGCGTCCTCGCCCCCGGGGACCGGCTCCCGATGACCCTGGCGCTCGCCGGCCTGCTGCAGGCCTTCAACAAGTTCGCCCTCCTGGATCCCTCGACCGCGATCCCCGACGCGCCCACCCTGATCTGCCGCCTCTTCCTCGACGGGGCCCGCGCCCCCGGAGCCTCTCGATGAAACGCCTGCCCCTCGTCGCCGCCCTCCTGTTCGGAGGCGCGGCCCTCTGCGGCCTCGTGGCCTGGCGTGTCGGCGACGCGATGACCCGCCGCGCCGACGCGGCGGAGGCCACCGCCACCGCGGCCGCGGTCCCTGTCGACGTGCTCGTCGTCGCGCCGCGCGACCTCGTGGAGACGGTCCGCGTCGCGGGCACGCTGCGCGCCCGCCACGAGGCGGACGTGATCGCGGACGTGCCGGGCCGCGTCGAGGCCGTCCTGGCCGACGTGGGGACCGCCGTGCGCAAGGGGGATCCCCTCGCGCGGCTCGAGTCGCGCGAGCTCGCGCTCCAGGTCGAGCAGGCCGAGGCCGCCCTGGCGATGGCCGAGGCCGGGCGCGAGACGGCCGCGCGGGACTTCCAGGCCGCCCAGGCGATGGCGGCGGTCGGCGGCGTCACGGAGTCGGCGCTCGTCGCCGCCAAGGCGCGCGCCGCGTCCTCGGACGCGCAGGTGCTGCAGGCCAAGGCGTCCCTCGGGCTCGCCCGCGAGCGCCTCGCGGACGCGACGCTCCGCAGCCCGCTGGACGGCGTGGTGACGCGCCGCGCCACCGACGTGGGCCGCCTCGTCACCCCCGGCGTGGCGGTCTTCGGCGTGCAGGATCTCACCTCGCTCGAGCTCGTCGTCTCGGTGGACGAGCGCACCGCCGCCCGCCTCCAGGCCGGCGCCGCCGTGACCGTCGTGAGCGATCACGCCGCCGACCTCCCCGCCGCCACGGTGCGGACGGTCTCCCCGGCGCTCGACGCGCAGACCCGCAAGGCCGAGGTCGTCGTCGAGCTGGCGCCGGCCCCGGGGCTCCTCCCGCGCGGCACCGCCACCGCCGTGCTCGTCCTCGGCCAGCGCCCCGGCGCGGTGGCCGTGCCCGCGCGCGCGGTCGTCGAGGCCACGGACGGGTACTTCGTCTACGTCGTCGACGGCACGAGCGCGAAGCGCACCCCCGTGCGCCCCGGCCTGCGCGACGGCGACTGGCTCGAGGTCGACGGGCTCGGCGCCGGCGCCACCGTCGTCGTCGCCGGCCAGACCTTCCTCACCGACGGCGCGGCCGTCGCCCCGCGGCTCCCCGCCGTCTCCACGGGCGTGGCCACGGTGCCCTCGTGAACATCAGCGACATCGCCATCCGGCGCCCCGTCTTCACCACGATGGTGATGGTGGCGCTGATGATCCTCGGGATGGTCGGGTACAGCCGGCTCGGCGTCGACATGTTCCCGGACATCTCGTTCCCCATCGTCACGGTCACGACGCCCTACCCGGGCGCGGGCCCCGAGGAGGTCGAGCAGATCGTCACGCGCCCCATCGAGGACGCGGTCGGCTCGCTCGAGGGGGTCGACACGGTCCGCTCCTACTCCCGCGAGGGCGTCTCCGTCGTCATCGTGATGTTCGACATCGGCACCGACGTGAAGATGGCGAACGTGGACGTGCGCGATCGCGCCACGGCCGTGCACCGCACGATGCCGGACGAGGTCGAGGAGTCAACCTACCTGCGGCTCGACCCCGCGTCCGCGCCGGTCATGACCCTCGTGGTCTCCGGCGACGCCGACGGGCGCTCGATCCGCGCCCTCGCGGACGACGTGCTCAAGCCCATCCTCGAGCGCGCCGAGGGCGTGGCCGCGGTCAACGTCCGCGGCGGCGAGGAGCGCGAGATCCAGGTGCAGCTCTCCGCGGAGAAGCTCTCGCGGTGGGGGCTCACCGTCGCGCAGGTCAGCCAGGCGCTCGCGCTCGAGAACGTGACCGTGCCGACCGGCCGCCTCGACCAGGGGCCGCAGGAGGCCACGCTCCGCCTCGTCGGCGAGGCCGCGCGCGTCGAGGACTTCGCGGACATCGTCGTGGCCACGATCGGGGACACCCAGGTGACCGTGGGCGACCTCGGCGCCGTGGTCGACGGCTCGAAGGAGCGCCGCACGCTCGTGCGCGTCGGCGGCAAGGAGGCCGTCGCCATCGACATCATGAAGCAGAGCGGCGGCAACACCGTCGCCGCGGCCGAGGGCATCGAGGCGATGCTGCCGGTCGCCCGCGCCGCGCTCCCGCCGGGGGTGCGGCTCGAGAAGATCATCGACACGTCGGTCTTCATCCAGGAGAACGCGCACCACGTCCAGCAGGAGCTGATCATCGGCGCGCTCTCCGCGATCGCCATCATCTTCCTGTTCATGCTCGACTGGCGCTCGACGTTCATCTCCGCGCTGGCGCTGCCCACGTCGATCGTCGCGACCTTCTTCGGCATGTACCTCGCCGACTTCTCGCTCAACATGATGTCGCTGATGGGGCTCTCGCTCTCCGTCGGCTTCCTCGTCGACGACGCCATCGTCGTCCGCGAGAACATCTACCGGCACATCGAGATGGGGGAGGACCCCGTCACCGCCGCGAGCAAGGGCACCAGGGAGATCGCGCTCGCGGTGCTCGCCACGACGGCCACCATCCTCGCGGTGTTCATCCCCGTCGGTTTCACGACCGGGATGATCGGCATGATGTTCAAGCAGTTCGCGCTCACCGTGGCGATCGCGGTGTCCGTGTCGCTGTTCGTCGCGTTCACGGTCGATCCGATGCTCTCCGCGCGGCTCGTGAAGCCGCACGAGGAGCACCCGAAGCGCGGCTGGCTCACCCGCCAGTGGCTCGGCGTCCTCGACGGGATGGACGAGGGCTACAAGCGCATCCTCGCCGTGGCGCTCCGCCACCGCTGGAAGGTGCTCGGCGCCGCGACCCTCGCCTTCTTCGCGAGCTTCGTCGCGGTGTCGCTCACCGGCTCCGAGTTCTTCCCGAAGGCCGACCGCGGCCAGTTCGTCGTGAACGTCACCCTGCCGCCGGGGACCTCGCTCGAGCACACCACCGAGGTCATGTCCGAGCTCGAGGGCATCCTCCTCGCCGACCCCGAGACGAAGCTCGTCTACGCGACCATCGGCCCCAACGAGGAGGCCCGCAAGGCGTCCATGCGCGTCGAGATGATCGACAAGGCCGAGCGCGACCGCACGCTGGAGCAGGTCACGAACGACTTCCGCGCGAAGTTCGCCCAGGTGCCCGGCATCCGCTTCGCCTTCACCGAGGCCGGGCTCATGGAGGGGGACTCCGACGTGCGCCAGGCCCCGATCATGGTGAACGTGCGCGGGCCCGACTTCGCCGAGCTCGCCCGGGTCTCCGAGCAGGTGCGGGCCATCGTGGCGGGCACGCCCGGCGCCACCGACGTCGACACGAGCTTCGCGCCGGGCCTCCCCGAGCTCCAGGTGCGCCTCGACCGCGATCGCGCCGCCGGCTTCGGCATCACCGCCATCCAGGCCGGCTCCGCGCTCCGGAGCGCCGTCGTCGGCGATCTCCCCACGCGCTACCGCGAGGGCGAGGAGGACTACGGCGTCCGGGTGCGCCTCCGCGAGGAGGACCGCGGCGATCTCGGTACGCTCGAGTCGCTCTCGCTCCTCACCCGCGCCGGCCCCGTGCCGCTCCGCCAGGTGGCCACGGTCGAGCGCAGCACCGGCCCCGCCACGATCGAGCGCGAGGCCCGCCAGCGGCAGATCACCGTCTCGGCGGGCATCCTCGGGCGCTCGCTCGGCGAGGTCGTCGCGGACATCCAGAAGCAGACCGACGCGCTGGACCTGCCCGACGGCTACACCGTCAACTTCGGCGGCCAGGCCGAGCAGATGGCGGAGTCGGCCGCGGCCTTCGGCGTCGCCCTCGTGCTCGCGATCGTCTTCATCTACGTGGTGCTCGCCAGCCAGTTCGAGAGCTTCGTCCACCCGGTCACCATCATGGTGTCCCTGCCGCTCGCCATCGTCGGCGCGTTCGTCGGCCTGTTCCTCACCGGCAGCCCGATGGGCATGTCCACGTTCATCGGCGTCATCCTGCTGATGGGCCTCGTCACGAAGAACGCGATCCTCCTCGTCGACCGCGCCAACCAGCTCCGCGACGAGCAGGGCCACGGCGTGCTCGACGCGCTGCTCGAAGCGGGCCCCACGCGGCTCCGCCCGATCATCATGACCTCGGCCACCATCGTTCTCGGCATGCTCCCGACCGCGATCAGCGACTCGGCCGGCTCCGAGTTCCGCTCCCCGATGGCCATCGCGGTCATCGGCGGCGTCATCGCGTCGACCGTGCTCACGCTGGTCGTGGTGCCGGTCGTCTACACGCTGCTCGACCGCTTCACGGCGCGGTCGCGCGCGGAGCGGCGGGGTCGCGAGGCCGCGCCCGTGGACGTGGTGCCGGCGATGGGGAAGTAGGGGAGGCCAGGGCAACCGGACGCGCGAAGACGCGCGCCGTTGCGTCGGCCGCGGTGCCCCCGCGGACGTCGGCGGCTCCGGTGCCGGACCGGAGCCGCCTCGTCGGCTCAGCGCGGGACGGCGGCCAGCTCGAGGATGTGGGCCGGGCCGTCCTCGCACGCGCCCGTGTCGAGGTACGCCTCCGACTCGCCGAGCGTGACCTTGAAGGACGCGAGGTCCGCGGTGTCGCCGGGCGCCAGCGTCGCGGTGGAGGAGCCCTCGGCCACGTCGACGCGGCTGATCGTGAGCTCGGAGCAGGTGCCCGTCTCGACGCACACCGGCTCGCCGAGGGTGGCCATCAGCCCGGTGGGCAGCGTCATCGAGGTGAGCAGGCTCTCGCTGGCGAGCCAGCCCACGAGCGCGCCGTCGTCGGCCGTGAGGCGGACCTCGCCGCGGATGTCCGAGAAGCCGCGGCGCCACTCGGCGTCGAGGGTGACGGCGGCGCCCACGGCGGGCGTCGCGACGCCGGGGAGGAGCCACGCGAGCGTCCACCGCTCGCCGGCGGCGTCCACGACGCGCACCCAGCTGGCCGAGGGATCCGAGAGGCCGTCCACGTTGCCGAGGGGCGCGTGGCCCGCGAGGTCGTCCGCGTAGCCGCAGTCGACCTCGGGCGCGCCGGCGCCCACGGCCTCGACGGTGCCGGAGATCGTCACGGCGAAGGCGTCCTCGGCGAAACCGTCGGGGGCGGCGCCGTCCCACGCGAGGCACGCGGCGAGCGGCGAGGGCGCGTAGTCGGGGCAGACGTCCTCGACGCCGGTGTCGCCGGAGTCTTCCGCGGGGATCGTGCCGGTCGGGCATCCGGCGAGCGCGAGGGTCATCAGGAGCGGGAACCAGGGGGTTCGCTGGGGCATGGGTGTCTCCTCCATGTGGGACGAAGCAAACATGGCTCCGATCGGCCCCGGCGCCTACAGCGGCACGGCACATACCGTCGGGCGGAAGTGGGTGGCCGTGTGCAGTTCCGCGGAGATGCCGGACCGCACGCTCCAGCTTGAACGGTGCCCCGCCGTGCCGACCTCCGAGGGGAGGGGACGCACGATGGAGGATCAGCTCGAGCATGCCGGCGCGATCGGCTCCCCGGCCGACGCCGCGCTGGCCACGCTCTACGCGCGGTACGCCGAGCGCCGCGCGGCCGGCGCCGTGTCGTGGGAGCCGGCGCACGACGTATGGGGCGTGTACCGGTACGCGGAGATCAAGCGGGTCTGCACGGACTGGGAGACCTTCTCCTCGGAGCGGGCGTCGCGCCGCGACGGGCCGCACCGGAGCCTCATCGACCTCGACCCGCCACGGCACGCCGCGCTGCGGCGGGTGCTCGCGAAGGAGTTCACGCCCGGGGCGATCGCGAAGCTCGAGCCGCGGGTCGTCGCGCTCACGCACGAGCTGCTCTCCGCGGCCCTCGCGCGGGGCCGCTTCGACCTGGTCGCGGACTTCGCCCACCCGCTCCCCGTGACGGTGATCGCCGAGATGCTCGGCGTGCCCGCCTCGGAGCGCCCGCGCTACCGGCGCTGGGCCCACGCCATCCTCGCCGGCGACCTGGCGGGGCGGCGGCGGGGAACGCCGCCCTCGCCGGAGGCCACGGCCGCCCGGGCGGAGATGGACGCCTGGTTCGCGGAGGAGTGCCGCCGGCCCGGACGGGCGGACCAGGACGACCTCCTCGGGGCGCTCCTCTCCGGGCGCGCGGACGGCGAGCCCCTGACGCAGTCGGAGGTGCTCGCGTTCTGCTCGCTCCTGCTCATGGCGGGCCACGTCACCACCGTCAACCTCATCGCGAACACGGCGTTCTGCATGCTGCGCCACCCCGACCAGCTGGCGCTCGTCGCGGGCGACCGTTCGTTGTTGCCGGACGCGGTGGAGGAGGTGCTCCGCTACGTCGGGCCCGCGCAGGAGGTCGTGCGCGTGGCGGCGAAGCCCGCGAGCCTCGGCGGCGTCGACATCGCCGAGGGCCAGCGCGTCCTCGCCTGGCTCGCCTCCGCGAACCGCGACGAGCGCATGTTCGCGAACCCCGACCGCTTCAACGTCCGCCGCCGCCCGAACCCCCACCTCGCGTTCGGCGTGGGCATCCACTTCTGCCTCGGCGCGCCGCTCGCCCGGCTGGAGGGCCGCGTCGCGCTCGACGCGCTGCTCGAGCCGCTGGCCCGCCTGCACGCGAGCGAGGCGGATCCGCCCCAGCTCGACGCCACCGACGCCCCGCTGCTCGGGATCTCCCGCCTCGTGCTCGAGCCCGCGTAGGCGCGATCAGGGGAAGCGCGCGAAGACGGCCTCGAACGACGTGCGCTCGTTCTCCGGCGCGAACAGCGCCCACGACGCGGGCGCGCCGGTACCGAGCACGTCGGCGCCGAAGCCGCCGGCCCCCGCCAGCCCCGCTGCGAGCGCGCGCGGCTGGTCCGTCCCCGCGTCGTCGATCGCGTAGAGCCCCCAGCTCCAGTCGAGGTCGGCCGCCGCGACGAGCAGGTCGATCCGCGTGTCCCCGACGGCGTAGGCCGCGGTCGCGGCGCCCAGGCGCGACATCCAGGGCTCCCCGCAGGCCACGGGCGAGGTCGCGAGGTCGAACGTCCCGCCGGCGGCGAGGTCGGCGGCCCGGACGCGGCAGAGCGCGTACTCGGACCAGGCGTCGTCGTCGACCTCGTCGGTGACGAGGAACACGCGCTCGCCCGTGCCGTCCTCGCCGACGTCCACCGGGGTGCTCCACGCCCGCGCGCCGTCGTCCACGAACGCGCCCCAGCCGTCGGCGGGCAGGAGCGTGACGGCGGGGTCGAGCTGGCTCCCGAGGAGGAGCCGCCAGTCCTCGTGGAGCACGGTGAGCATCAGCTCGTCGCGCGCGTCGCCGTCCACGTCCGAAAGGCAGTGGATCCCGTACGCCTCCACGCGCCCGATCAGCGCGGCGTCGACGTCCCCGGCGGTGAGCACGGCGGCGTCGTACAGGGAGTGCACCTCGTCGTCCTCGGTCACGAAGTCGCCGCGCCCGTCGCCGGTGAGGTCGCAGCCGAGCGGCTCGAAACGCGCGTACGAGGACCACGCCCCGATGTCGGGCCCCATGTTGCCCGCCAGCACGCTCGTGCCGGAGGTCACGCCGTACTGGCGCGCTTCCCCCGAGGTCCGGTAGAACAGCTCGGGGACCCCGTCCCCGTCGGCGTCGTCCACCCAGGCGGCGTCCTGGAGGGCGCCGAAGTCGACGACGACGTCGGCGTCGCACATCGTGCGCTCCCCGCCCGCGGCGAGGCCGGTCCCGTCGAACACGTGCAGCCGCTCGCCCAGGAAGCTCAGGTCCGCCACGCCGTCGCCGGTGAGGTCGTGCCACACCGGGTCGCCGGGGTCGCCGCCCGAGTGGCCGCCGAGGAGCCGGGCGTCCGCGTCGCCCTCGGTGAGGCCGTCCACCTGCGGGAAGCGCCACGCGGCGGTGGACGGGACCCCGTCGTACACGTAGGGGCTCGTCCACACGGCGCCGGCGCCGTCCGTGGCGAGGGAGGTGAAGGTCGAGCCCGCGATGTCGATGCGCGCTCGCTCGACGCGCTCGCCGGCGATCAGCGCCGCGGCGTCCCACGCGACGAGCCCGTCGGCGAGCTGCACCCAGAGCTCGCCGACGCCGTCGCCGTCGAGGTCGTCGCCCTGCGCCGCGGCCGCCGGCGTCTCCGCCTCGGCGTTGCGGACGCAGGCGAGCTCCTCCGGGGCCTCGCCGCGCGCCACGCACAAATCGCCGTCGCCGAGGAACACGAAGTCGTCGACGCCGCCCGCGTCCACGTCCCCGAGCGCGATCGGCTCGAGGTAGGGGGTCTCCATCTCCGAGAAGCGCAGGAGCACGGCCTCGTCGAGCGTCGCGGCGGCGCCGAGGAGCCCGGCGGACGAGAGCACGACGAAGTCCTCCTCCAGGTTCGTGCCGACCTCCCGGATCCCGTCCCCGTCGAGGTCCGCGTCGAGGACGAGCAGGCGGGCGCCGGCGTCCGCGTCGTCCGCGGCCAGCACCTCGCGGGTCGCGGTCGGCATCGACGCGGCCCCGAAGTCGGCGTCGCTCACCACGAGCAGGGCGCCCCAGTCGCCCGTCTCCGAGACGTGCAGCCAGTCCGGCACCCCGAAGACCCAGTCCTCGCGCCCGTCGCCGTCGACGTCGTCCCACCGCTCGACGCGCAGCTCGTCCTCCAGCCGGTCGCTCGCGACCGCGACCTCGCCGCCCGAGAGCAGCGAGGCGCCGCTGACCACCCACGCCTGCTCGAAGTGGCCGCCGCGCCACGCGAGCAGGTCGTCGACGCCGTCCCCGTCGCGGTCGCCGACCCACTCCACGCGCTCGCCGAAGTAGGCGCTCTGCTCGGCGATCGGGGCCACGACCCGCGCCCAGGCGTCGAAGACGCTCGCCTCGCCCGCCGCGAGGTCCGCGCCCCTCACCAGGAAGACGGTCCCCTGGCTGTACGCCGTGTCGTCGTACCCGGGCACGCCCACCGCGAGCTCGGCGAGGCCGTCCCCGTCGAGGTCCGGGCCCGGCGCGAGGTAGACCTCGCCCGCGCGCACCGTGGCGCCGCACGCGGAGATGCGCAGGTCGGGGGAGACCCCGAACACGCCCGTCCAGTCGTGCGCCCCCATCGGGTCGCCGGTGGGGCCCGTGTCGTCGGGGCCCGTGTCGTCGGGGCCCGTGTCGTCGGGACCCGTGTCGGGCGGCGCGGTGTCCGTCGCCGTGTCGGTGTCGGGCGCGCCGCCCGAGTCCCCCGAGCTCGTGTCGCGCTTCTCGGGGGTGACGTCGCAGGCGGCCAGGAGCAGGAGGAGCATGCGGGGATCATAGCGTCCGTTCCCGACGCGGGCGCGCCGACGTTCCACCCACGGAGCCGTTTGTCATCGATTGCAATCGCGGAGCCCGACGCACCGGAGTAGGTTCGGCGCCAGCTCGACCTCTGCGCCGGAGATCCAATGCGTGTCCGTGGTGTGCTCGCCGTCCTCGTGCTCGCCGGGTGCGGCGGCGACACGACGATCACCAAGCGAAACGACGCCCCCACGGCCGCGATCGGGGACCCGACGGACGGGACCTCGGCGCGCGAGGGCGACACGCTGACCCTCCGCGGCACCGTCACGGACGCGGACGACGGCGCCGGCGACCTCCTGGCCACGTGGTTCTCCGGCGCCGACGTGCTCTGCGAGGCCGCGCCCATCGCCGAGGACGGGGCCACCGATTGCGAAGTCGTCGTGGGGCTCGACGACGCCGTGATCCTGCTGGAGGGGCGCGATCCGGACAACGCAACCGGGATCGCGAGCATCGAGCTGGAGATCCTCCCGACGGGCGTGCCCTCGGTGGACATCTACACGCCCGACGGCACGGGCCGGCTCTACGCGGATCACGCTGTCACCTTCTCGGCGGCCGTGGCCGACACCGAGGACGACCCGACCGCGCTCGCCGTCGCGTGGACCGACGAGACGGACGCCGCGGTGGACATCGACGCCGCGGCCGACGCCGACGGCTCCCTCGCCGGGAGCTGGGCCTTCGCCGAGGGTCCGCACGCCGTGACGCTCTCGGTGACCGACACGTCGGGCAAGACCGCGAGCACCACCGTCGCCTTCGCCGTGGGCGCGCCCAACGTCCCCCCGACGTGCTCGATCACCGCGCCCGCCGACGGGTACGCGACGGTCCAGGGCGTCGACGTCGCGTTCACGGGCACGGTCGACGACCCGGACGTGGCGGAGGACAGCCTCGTCGCCACCTGGGAGAGCGACCTCGACGGGACGCTTTCGACCGGGAACGCCGACGTCGACGGGAACGTGGCGCTCACCACCGCCGCGCTGGGCGTCGGCACGCACACGATCACGCTCACCGGCGTGGACGAGGTCGGCGGCACCTGCGTCGACAGCATCGTCGTGCACGTGGGCGCGCCGCCGTCGATCGACATCGACCTGCCCGTGGACGGCGACGTCTACAACGAGGGCGTGGCCGCCGCGTTCTCCGCGACGGTCTCCGATGACGTGACCGCGCCCGACGCGCTCTCGCTCACCTGGGAGAGCGACGTCGACGGGGTGCTCGACACGACGCCGGCCGACACCTCCGGGGTCGCCCAGTTCGAGGCGGGCTGGCTCTCCGTGGGTGCGCACACCGTCACCCTCACGGCCATCGACGAGGTGGGCCTCTCCGCCTCGGCGAGCGTGTCCTTCGTCGTCAACGGGCTCCCCACCGCCCCCGGCGTCGAGATCGACCCCTCGAGCCCGGACGGGGACGACGACCTCGTGGCCACCGTGACCGTCGCCTCGACGGACCCCGAGGCCGATCCCGTCACCTACAGCTACGCCTGGTACGTCGACGGCGCCGCGACCGCCTACACCTCCGCCACGCTCCCCGCCGCGGCCACCACGCGCGGCGAGCTGTGGGAGGTGTACGTCACGCCCGACGACGGGTACGGCGACGGCGCCTCCGGCACCGCGTCGGTCACCATCGCGAACACGGCGCCCACGCTCGCGGACGTCTCGCTCACGCCCGACCCGGCCTACGAAGGCGACACCCTGGCGTGTACGCCCGGCTCCGCGTCGGATGCCGACGGCGACGCGATCACCTACACCTACGCCTGGACGGTCGACGGCGTCGCGCTCGCCGACACCACGGCGTCGATCGACGCCTCCAACTGGGCGCGCGGCGACGTCGTGGTGTGCACCGTCACGCCGACGGACGGCACGCTCGCCGGGACGCCGGTGGCGTCCAACGCGCTGACGATCTCCAACTCCACGCCCAGCCTCGCGAGCGTCGAGATCACCCCGGCCGACCCCGCGGCGACCGACACGCTGACCTGCGCGGCGACGGGCTTCGACGACGCGGACGGGGACGCCGACGAGAGCGTCTACGAGTGGACGGTGAACGGGGTGTACGCCGGCACGGGGACGACGCTGGCCGGCGGCTTCCTCGGCGGCGACGAGGTCATCTGCGCGGTCACGCCGTATGACGGGACCGACTACGGCCCGGTGCTCTCCGAGGCCGTCACCATCGAGAACACGCCACCCGAGCTCTCGGTCGTGACGCTCACGCCGCTGAGCCCCACCGAGGCGGACGTCCTCGTCTGCTCCCCCGGCGCGACGACGGACGCCGACGGGACCACCAGCTTCTCCTACACCTACGCCTGGACGGTCGACGGCGCGGCGCTCGCGGCCAGCGGCAGCACGCTCGACGGCTCGTACTTTGCGAAGGGCGAGGAGATCGCGTGCTTCGTCACGCCGAACGACGGCACGGACGACGGCGCCACGGTCGCGTCCGACACCGTCACCGCCGTCAACAGCGCGCCCGAGGTCACCGCGGTCACGCTCGCGCCGACGTCCCCGGCCACGGGCGACACCATCACCGCGACGGTCTCCACCGACGACATCGACGGCGACGCGGTCTCCGTTTCCTACGCCTGGTACGTGGACGGCGCCGCCGTCGCGGGCACGAGCGCCAGCCTCACCGGCGGGTCGTTCGACGCCGGCGACACCGTGTACGTGGTGGTGACCCCGAACGACGGCACCGAGGACGGCGCGCCCGTCGCCTCGGCGTCCGTCACCGTCGCCAACACCCTCCCGGTCCTCACCTCCGTCACCCTCACGCCGACCACCGCGTACGAGGCGAGCACGCTCACGTGCACCGCGATCGCGACGGACGACGACGGCGACGCGGTCAGCTTCACCTACACCTGGACGGTGAACGGCGCGGGCATCGCCGCCACGGGCGCGACGCTCACCGGCGCGGACTTCGACCGGGACGACGCGGTCGCGTGCACCGCCACGCCGGACGACGGCACCGGCGCCGGCACCGCGGGCACGTCCAACACCGTCACCATCTCCAACACGGCGCCGGTGGCGTCGACGCTCAGCCTGACCCCCACCAGCGCGACCGAGTCCTCCACGCTCACGTGCACCCCGAGCGCGACGGACGCCGACGGCGACGCGATCTCCTGGACCTACGCCTGGTACGTCGACGGGGCCGCGATCGGCGCCACGACCAGCACGTTGACCGGGACGTCCTTCGGGAGCGGGGACGCGGTGTACTGCCGCGCCACCCCGACGGACGGCACCACGGCCGGCACGGCGATGTCGTCGAACACGGTGACCATCTCCAACACCGCCCCGGTGCTCTCGGCGGTCACGCTCACCCCGACGAGCGCGACCGAGGCCTCGACCCTCACCTGCACGCCGACCTCCTCCGACGCCGACGGCGACACGGTCTCCTACACCTACACCTGGTACGTGGGCGGCTCCGCCGTCGCGGCGACCGGCGCGACGCTCACCGGCACGTACTTCGAGGCGGGGGACGCCGTGTACTGCAGCGTCACGCCGGACGACGGCACGACGAGCGGCACGGCGATGTCGTCCAACACGGTGACCGTCTCCAACACCGCGCCCGTCGTCTCCAGCGTCAGCCTGACGCCGACGACCGCGTACGAGGCGAGCACGCTCACCTGCACGCCGACGGCCACGGACGCCGACGGGGACGCGATCTCCTACACCTACGCCTGGTACGTGAACAGCGCGGCAGCCGCGGCCACGAGCAGCACGCTCACCGGTACGTACTTCGATCGGGGTGACATGGTCTCCTGCGCGGCCACGCCGAACGACGGGACCACCTCCGGGTCCGCCGTCAGCTCCAACACCGTCACCATCTCCAACACGGCGCCGGTCGCGTCGACCGTCAGCCTGACCCCCACCAGCGCGACCGAGTCCTCCACGCTCACGTGCACCCCGAGCGCGACGGACGCCGACGGCGACGCGATCTCCTGGACCTACGCCTGGTACGTCGACGGGGCCGCGATCGGCGCCACGACCAGCACGTTGACCGGGACGTCCTTCGGGAGCGGGGACGCGGTGTACTGCCGCGCCACCCCGACGGACGGCACCACGGCCGGCACGGCGATGTCGTCGAACACGGTGACCATCTCCAACACCGCCCCGGTGCTCTCGGCGGTCACGCTCACCCCGACGAGCGCGACCGAGGCCTCGACCCTCACCTGCACGCCGACCTCCTCCGACGCCGACGGCGACACGGTCTCCTACACCTACACCTGGTACGTGGGCGGCTCCGCCGTCGCGGCGACCGGCGCGACGCTCACCGGCACGTACTTCGAGGCGGGGGACGCCGTGTACTGCCGCGTCACGCCGAACGACGGCACGACGAGCGGCTCGGCGATGTCGTCCAACACGGTGACCATCTCCAACACCGCGCCCGTCGTCTCGAGCGTGAGCCTGACGCCGACGACCGCGTACGAAGCGAGCACGCTGACCTGCACGCCGACGGCCACGGACGCCGACGGGGACGCGATCACCTACACCTACGCCTGGTACGTGAACAGCGCGGCGATCGCGGCCACGAGCAGCACGCTGACGGGCACCTACTTCGACCGGAGCGACACGGTCTACTGCCGCGCCACGCCCAACGACGGGACCACCTCCGGCACCGCGGTCAACTCCAACACCGTCGCCATCTCCAACACGGCGCCGGTGGCGTCGACGGTCAGCCTGACCCCCACCAGCGCGACCGAGTCCTCCACGCTCACGTGCTCGCCGAGCGCCACGGACGCCGACGGGGACGCGATCTCCTGGACCTACACCTGGTACGTCGACGGGGCCGCGATCGCGGCCACGACCAGCACGTTGACCGGGACGTCCTTCGGGAGCGGGGACGCGGTGTACTGCCGCGCCACCCCGACGGACGGCACCACGGCCGGCACGGCGATGTCGTCGAACACGGTGACCATCTCCAACACCGCCCCGGTGCTCTCGGCGGTCACGCTCACCCCGACGAGCGCGACCGAGGCCTCGACCCTCACCTGCACGCCGACCTCCTCCGACGCCGACGGCGACACGGTCTCCTACACCTACACCTGGTACGTGGGCGGCTCCGCCGTCGCGGCGACCGGCGCGACGCTCACCGGCACGTACTTCGAGGCGGGGGACGCCGTGTACTGCCGCGTCACGCCGAACGACGGCACGACGAGCGGCTCGGCGATGTCGTCCAACACGGTGACCATCTCCAACACCGCGCCCGTCGTCTCGAGCGTCAGCCTGACGCCGACGACCGCGTACGAAGCGAGCACGCTCACCTGCACGCCGACGGCCACGGACGCCGACGGGGACGCGATCACCTACACCTACGCCTGGTACGTGAACAGCGCGGCGATCGCGGCCACGAGCAGCACGCTGACGGGCACCTACTTCGACCGGAGCGACACGGTCTACTGCCGCGCCACGCCCAACGACGGGACCACCTCCGGCACCGCGGTCAACTCCAACACCGTCGCCATCTCCAACACGGCGCCGGTGGCGTCGACGGTCAGCCTGACCCCCACCAGCGCGACCGAGTCCTCCACGCTCACGTGCTCGCCGAGCGCCACGGACGCCGACGGGGACGCGATCTCCTGGACCTACACCTGGTACGTCGACGGGGCCGCGATCGCGGCCACGACCAGCACGTTGACCGGGACGTCCTTCGGGAGCGGGGACGCGGTGTACTGCCGCGCCACCCCGACGGACGGCACCACGGCCGGCACGGCGATGTCGTCGAACACGGTGACCATCTCCAACACCGCCCCGGTGCTCTCGGCGGTCACGCTCACCCCGACGAGCGCGACCGAGGCCTCGACCCTCACCTGCACGCCGACCTCCTCCGACGCCGACGGCGACACGGTCTCCTACACCTACACCTGGTACGTGGGCGGCTCCGCCGTCGCGGCGACCGGCGCGACGCTCACCGGCACGTACTTCGAGGCGGGGGACGCCGTGTACTGCCGCGTCACGCCGAACGACGGCACGACGAGCGGCTCGGCGATGTCGTCCAACACGGTGACCATCTCCAACACCGCGCCCGTCGTCTCGAGCGTCAGCCTGACGCCGACGACCGCGTACGAAGCGAGCACGCTCACCTGCACGCCGACGGCCACGGACGCCGACGGGGACGCGATCACCTACACGTACGCCTGGTACGTGGGCGGCGCGGCGATCGCGGCCACGAGCAGCACGCTCACGGGCACGTACTTCGAACGCGGGGACTCGGTGTACTGCCGCGCCACGCCGAGCGACGGCACGACCTCAGGCAGCACGGGCACGTCCAACACGGCGAACATCTCCAACACGGCGCCGGTCGCGTCGAGCGTCGCGCTCACGCCGACGACCGCGTACGAGTCGAGCACGCTCACGTGCACGCCGACGTCGACCGACGCCGACGGGGACGCGATCTCCCACACGTACGCCTGGTACGTGAACGGCTCCTCGATCGGCCGGACCACGAGCACGCTCACGGGCACGTACTTCGCCCGCGGGGACACGGTGTACTGCCGCGCCACGCCGACGGACGGCGCCACGGCCGGCACGGCGGTGTCGTCCAACACGGTGACCATCTCCAACACCGCGCCGGTGCTCGCGAGCGTCTCCCTCACGCCCACGACCGCGTACGAGGCCTCCACGCTCACGTGCACGCCGGGCTCCGTGACGGACGCGGACGGCACCACGAGCTTCACCTACACGTACGCCTGGTACGTGAACGGCGCGAGCATCGGCCGCACCACGAGCACGCTGACCGGCACGTACTTCGACGAGGACGACGCGGTGTACTGCCGGGTCACCCCGAACGACGGGACGGGCTCCGGCTCCGCGGTCTCCTCGAACACGGTGACCATCTCCAACACCGCGCCGGGCGCCCCCGTGCTGGCCATCTCGCCGACGGAGCCCATCGCCGGCGTGGACGACCTCCTCTGCGAGATCACGACCGCGTCGACGGACGCCGACGGCGACACCGTCGACTACGACATCACCTGGACGGTGGACGGCGCGGCGTACCCGGGCTCCTTCTCCGGGACGACGGGCCCGACGACGACCACCTGGACCGACGACACCATCCCCGCCGCCGACACCGACCTCGGCACCACCTGGGCCTGCACGGCCGTGCCCTTCGACGACGACGAGGACGGCACGAGCGCCTCCGCGAGCGTGGACGTGCTCGGCGACTGCGGTGGCGTCCCGGTCGCGTCCGCCTGCTCGGGCGAGACGGTGCAGGTGGCCTACCTGCCGGGTTGGAGCTCCAGCCACACCGGCTCCGCGAGCCTGGTCTACAGCAACCTCGAGACCAACTCGCTCACCTACGGGGATTGCACGATCGACATCACGTCGGTTGGCAGCGGGTTCACGCTCGGGACGCTCTCGGCCTACCAGGCGATCATCATCAGCGATCCGTCGGGCGGCTCGCGCCTCTACACCTCCGCCGAGATGACGGCCATCCGCGACTACCTCGAGGGCGGCTACGGCGGCGCGGTCGGGTCCTTCCTGGTCGACTACCTCGCCTACGACAACACCCCCCTGATGGACCTGTTCGGCATCGACGCGACCGGGATCACCGGCGGCGCGAGCGCGGTCACCACCGGTGGCACCGTCGTGGACGCGACCCACCCGGTGGCCGACAACCTCCCCGCGAGCTTCACCCTGCTCGGCTACGGCTACGAGCAGAGCAACAGCGGCGGCTGGGACTCCACGGACCTGCTCGAGTGCGCGTCGTTCGTCGTGGACGCGGCGGGCGAGAGCAGCATCATCGCGAACGACGACTACGCGTGGCGCACGGTCTTCTTCACCGGCATGCCCGAGTACAACAACCCGGGCGCCAACTCCAAGCAGGCCCTGTACAACTCCATCCTCTGGGCGGCGGGGTACCAATGAACACGAAGCTCGGGAGCCTCGCGCTCCTCCTCCTCGTCGGCTGCAAGCCCTCGCTGGAGACCCGGAACAACGAGCCCTCGGTCACGGTCGTCTACCCGCTGGCGGGAGACGAGCTGGTGGAGGGGTACACGACGGTGTTCCGCGGATCGGTGACGGACACCAACCACCACCCCGAGGACCTCGTCGCGGCCTGGCTCCTCGGCGGCGAGGAGCTCTGCGCCGAGGCGCCGATCGCCGATGACGGCACGTCGCTCTGCGAGGCCGTCCTCGACGTGGGGGACGCCACGGTGACGCTGTTGGCGCGCGATCCGCAGGACGCGGAGGGGAGCGAGGCCGTCGACCTCAGCGTGCGCGCGAACGGGGCGCCGACCGTGGAGATCCTCGCGCCCGACCCGGCCGGCCCCTGGTTCAGCGACGAGTACGTCGTGTTCGAGGCGATCGTGTCGGACGACGAGGACGCGCCGGGTGAGCTGACCCTGGCGTGGACCGACGGCGCGGGCGCGGCGGTGGACCTCGACGTGGCCGCGGACTCGGACGGAGCGCTGTCCGGGGCGATCCGGCTCGAGCCCGGCACCCACACGTTCACGCTGACGGCCACCGATCGCCCGGGGAGCTCCGGGCAAGCGTCGGTGACGCTCGAGGTCGCGGAGCGCTGAGCGGCCCGATCAGGCCGCTCCCTCCGTGGGCTGCGGCTCGCGCAGCAACACGCTCGCCGCCTCGAGGGCCTCCCGCGTGCCCGCGAGCGCGAGCACGTCGCCGGCGCGGAGGACCTCCCGGCCGGTGGGGAGCTGGGCTTGCCCCTCGGGGCCCGTGATGGCGAGCACGGTCGCCCCCGTGCGGCTGCGCAGGTTCAGCTCGATGAGCGTGCGGCCCACCGCGGCGTCGCCGGGGCCGATGCGCACGGCGTCGGGGGCGATGCGCACGGCGTCGGGTTCGGCCACGTCCGGGGCGGGGCGGTGGTCGACCCGCGGGCCGGCGGCGGCGTGCCGACGCAGGGAGTCGAACATGATCTCGGCGCCCGACCGGAGCTCGCCCTGCAGGTCCGACGCCCCGCGCCACACCTGCGTCGCGAGGGCGCCCAGCAGGAGCAGGAAGACCAGGGCGCCGCCGAGCGTGGGCAGGAAGGGCTGGGTGGCGGCCACCACGGGCAGCCCGACGGCGAGCACCACGCCCATCCGGATGACGGCCACGAGCGTCCGGCGCAGCGCCGGGGCCCGGGACGGCAGCGTGCCCGTGTCGATCACCTCGGCGAGCACGTCCCCGAGGTGCCCGCCCGCGCGCACGAGGCTCACGCAGACGGGCGCGGCGAAGGCCAGCGAGAACGCGGCCACGCTCCAACGCGCCGCGTCCCCGCCGAGCCCGAGGTGGGAGGCCACCCAGCCCGAGGCCGCCGGGCTGAACAGCGCGTGGCAGATGGAGATCGTGATGAGCGCGAGGGCATCGATCGTCGCGATTCGGACGATCGCGCGGACGCGCGCGCGCCGCCCCTCGGACGGGGGGGCGGACCGGATCTCCTCGAGCCAGCCCGCGTAGAGCGCCGTCAGCGTCTGGAGCGGCGCCGGCAGCTTGTGGTCCACGCGGTCGGCGACGCGGTCGGCCGCCCGGATGAACGCCGGCGTGGTGAACGCCGTGATGGCCGAGACCGCGATGGCCACGGGGTACAGCTGCGCGCCGACGGCGCCCAGCGAGAGACCGAGGCTGGCCAGGATGAAGGAGAACTCGCCGATCTGCGCGAGGCTCATCCCCGCCGCGACCGACGTGCGCGTCCCGTTCCCGACGAGGAAGGCGCCGCTCGACACGGCGAGCACCTTCCCGCCGAGGACCACCGCGGTGAGCGCCAGGACGGGCGCCCAGTTCGCGAGGATCAGGGCCGGGTCGATCAACATGCCGACGGCCACGAAGAAGATGGCCGCGAACACGTCGCGCACCGGCCGCACCTGGTGCTCGATCTCGTGGCCGTGGCCCGACTCGGCGACGAGCATGCCCGCGAGGAAGGCGCCGAGCGCCACGGAGTAGCCGAGCGCCTGGGAGGCGAGGGAGACCGCGAAGCAGAGGCCCACCGCCGCCACGGTGGTGGTCTCGGGGCGCCCGAGCGCCAGGATCGCCCGGAACAGCCGGGGGACCAGCAGGAGCCCGACCACCAGCAGGCCCGTGAGCGCCGCGCCCAGCCGGAGCGCGGCGGTGCCGAGCTCGATGAACGTGGGCTCGCGGCCCGACGCGAAGATGGTGAGGCCGGCCATCATGAGGATCGCGAGCAGGTCCTCGACGATGAGCACGCCGAGCACCACGTCGCGGCGCCGGCCCTGCACCCGCTGCTCCTCGAACGCCTTGGCGATGATGCTGGTGGACGAGATGGAGACGATCGCGCCGGTGAAGAGGCACTCCACCGGCGTCCACCCGAACGCCCGCCCGGCGAGGTAGCCGAGGCAGGCCATCACGCTCACCTCGATGACGGCGATGATGCCGCCGGTCGGCGCCACCGCGGCGAGCTTGCTCAGCCGGAACTCGAGCCCGATGGAGAACATGAGCAGGAGCACGCCCAGCTCGGACAGGGCCTCGACGACGGCGTGGTCCGCGACCAGCGGGATGGACGTGTGCGGCCCCACGATCAGGCCGGCGAGGATGTACCCGAGCACGACCGGTTGCCGGATGCGCTGGAACACGACGGTCGCGAGCGCGGCGACGCACAACACGAGCGAGAGGTTCACGAGGAAGTCGTGCGCGGTCACGGGCGGCGTCCTCCCCGGTCGGTTTAGCGTCCCCGGCCCAGCCCGTGCCACCGGAACCTCGCGCCGGACCGCCGTTCGTCCGCCCGTTATTCCGCGTGCAAGGCAAGCTCGTTGCGGATCTCCGCGACCTCGGATCGGATGCGGCCTTCCTCGGCGCCCTCCGCCCGCAGGAGGAGCTCCGCCAGCCGGGCGGCGGCCTCCGCCTCCTCGTAGCAGGCCTCCGTGACGCCGATCCGCTCGAGGATGCCGCGCTCGGTGAGGTACCGCGCCCGCGAGAAGATCTGCACGTCCGGGTTCAGCTGGCGCGCGGAGGTGATGACCGGCAGGCGGCCGCCGAGCGTGGGCAGCGTCACGACGAGGTACTTCGCGTCGGCGATCCCCGCCGCCCGCAGGATCTCGGGCTTGCCGGCGTCGCCGTAGATGGCCGTGGCGCCCTCGGCCACGAGCGTGCCGACGGTGTCGACGTTCATGTCCACGATGACCGGCTGGATGCCGAACTCGCGCAGCAGCGTCGTGGCGGTGCGCCCGACCGGGCCGTAGCCGACGACGATGGCCCGGTGCGTCGGCCCCTCGGCGGCGAGCGCCCGCGCCGTCTCCGCGTTCAGCTCCCGGCCGCGGGCCTCCACCTTGCGGTCGAGCACGCGCCACACGCGAGGGCGCGCGCGCATCCAGGCCTCCGCGGGCCCGATGAGCCGGAAGAGGAGCGGGTTCACGCTGATCGAGAGCAGCGCCGCCGCGACGATGGCGCTCTGCCCTTCGGTGGGGAGCACCCCGAGCCCGCCCGCGACCTGCGCGAGGATGAACGAGAACTCGCCGATCTGGCCGAGCCCCGCGGCAACGACGAGGCCCGTCCGCACGCTGTACCCCCGCAGCACCGTGAGCCCGAGCGCCACGGCGGGCTTGGCGACGAGGATGACGGCGAGGATGCCGAGCACGAGGAGGGGACGCTCGAGGAGGTAGCCGGGGTCGAACAACATCCCCACGGACACGAAGAACAGGACGGCGAACGCGTCGCGGAACGGGAGCGCGTCGGCCGCCGCCTGCTCGCTCAGCTTCGTCTGCCCGACGACCATGCCGGCGAGGAAGGCCCCGAGCGCCATGGAGGCGCCGAAGAGGACCGCGGAGCCCGTGGCGATGGCGAGCGCGAGCGCGAGCACCGCGAGCGTGAAGAGCTCCCGCGACCGCGTGCGCGCGACCTGGGTCAGGAGCCACGGGATCGCCCGGCCGCCCGCGCCGAGGACCAGGGCCGCGAGCAGCGCCAGCTTCACGAGGGCCAACCCGAGCGCCCCGACGAACACCCCCGGCCCGGCCGAGCCCGTGGCGAGCGCGGACACGAGCACCGGCAGGATCACCAGGACGAGGACCGTGAAGATGTCCTCCACGATCAGCCAGCCCACCGCGATGCTCCCCGCCGGCGTGTCGAGGATCCCGGCCTCCTCGAGCGCGCGGATCAGGACGACGGTGCTCGCCACCGCGATCGCCATCCCGAGGACCAGCCCGCCCACGAGGGACCAGCCCGCGAGCCAGGCGACGGCCGCTCCGAGCACGGTGGCGGCGAGGCTCTGGGCGATCGCGCCGGGGATCGCGATGCCACGCACGGCGAGGAGGTCCTTGGGGTGGAAGTGCAGCCCCACGCCGAACATGAGGAGCACGACGCCGAGCTCGGCCAGCTGCGCCGCGATGTGGGCGTCCGCGACCGGCCCGGGGGTGAACGGCCCCGCGAACACCCCGGCGAGGAGGTAGCCGAGGATCGGCGAGAGGCGCAGGCGCTGCGCCACGTACCCGAGGACGAGCGCCGCCGTGAGGCCGATGGTGAGCGTGAAGACCAGGGAGAGATCGTGCATCGGGGGGGCCTCTCACTCGACATAGGCACCCGGTCTCAGGTCGCGTTCGCCGTCGGCATCCCGCGTTGCGAGGTCGGCGACGCTCGTGTCGAATCCTGACGGGACGCCGAGACCGCGCGGCCCCACCCCCAAGGGATGCGATCCGGAAGAAGGGAGGCGAGGGGGCTTCGGGGCAAGGTCGTCGTGGTGACCGGCGCCTCGAGCGGGCTCGGCCGGGAGACGGCGGTGCAGTTCGCCCGCGAGGGGTGCGTCGTCATCCTGGCGGCACGGCGGGGGGAGGCGCTCGAGGAGACGGCGCGGCTCTGCCGCGACGCGGGCGGGGAGGCGCACTGCGTCGTGACCGACGTGACGAGCGAGGCGGACGTGGAGCGGCTCGCCCGGGCGGCGGTCGAGCTCGGGGGGCGCGTCGACGTGTGGGTGAACAACGCGGGCGTGACCCTGTTCGCCGCGCTCGACCAGGCGCCCTTCGAGGAGCACCGCCGCGTCATCGAGACGAACCTCTTCGGCCCGATGCTCTGCGCCCGCGCGGTCGTGCCGATCTTCCGGCGCCAGCGGCGCGGGGTGCTCATCAACGTCGGCTCGGTGCTGAGCCGGGTCGGCCAGCCCTTCGTGCCGTCCTACGTGATCAGCAAGTTCGGCCTGCGCGGCCTCACGGAGACGCTCCGCACGGACCTCGCCGACCTGCCGGACGTGCACGTGTGCAGCGTGCTGCCCTACGCCATGGACACCCCGCACTTCGAGGCCGGCGCGAACTTCGTGGGCCGCGAGGCTCGGCCGATGCCGCCCACCCAGTCCCCCGAGAAGGTCGCGGCCGCCATCGTCGACCTCGCCGCGCGCCCGACGCACGAGCGGTGCGTGCCCGGCTACATCCGTGGCGGGATCCTGCTCCACACCCTCGCGCCGCGCCCGGTCGAGCGGCTCATCCTCGCGGTCCTGCGCGAGTGGCACTTCGGGGAGGCCACCGAGGCCACCAAGGGCGGCAACCTGTTCGCGCCCGCCGACGAGCGCCCGGACGTGCACGGCCGGGCGCCCAAGGGGGGCACGCCGGCGCTGGCGTTGTGGTTCGTCCGGCACTTCCTGGGCCTCGGGCCCCGGCCGGAGGCCCCGACCGACGCTCCCCCGGCGCCGAACGCGCGGCTCCGGGAGCCGGTCCCGTCCTGATCGACGGGCCCCCCGGGCCCGCGGGGCCTATCGCGGAACTGCACATCCATCCCCGAAAGCGCGGGAGGGTTCGTGCGGAAATGCCCTCGCGTGGAGCCCGAGTTGGTGGCACGTTGGGAGCGAGAGGTGACCCATGTTGATGATGCTCCTGCTCGGTTGTCCCACCACCGAGCCGCCCGAGGACGAGGCCAACCTGTGCGGGACCATCGTCCGCGACGCGGGCGAGCCCGAGGCCAGCGGCGTCGGCGTGTTCGAGATCCTGGAGGGGGAGGTCCCCTGCACCCAGGACACCGGCGGCGGCGGCGGCTGGTGGGGCGACTCCGTGGGCGAGCCAGTCCTCGACGGCGACAGCTTCACGGTGGAGGTGCCCGTCGGGACCTACGGCATCGAGGTCTACACGAACGGCGACTACGGCGGCTGCGCCGAGGTGGACGTCCCGGACACGACCCCGTGCGCCGCGGACATCGACATCGAGATCGAGGAGACGATCTACGTCGACAAGCCGAACGTCTACCTCTACCCGGAAGAGAGCACGGCGGTGCGCGTCGCCCTCCCCAGCTGGAAGCGCGTCACCGAGTCCGACCCCCGCTACCCGATCGACGGCTGGCGGGTGCTCGCGCATCCGGACGGCCGCCTCGAAACGCCGGCGGGCCCGCGCGACTACCTCTTCTACGAGCTCACCTGGGAGACCGACCGCTTCCAGTACGAGGAGGGCTGGTGCGTGCCCGGACGGCACGCGCAGGCGTCCATCGAGGACGCGATGGCCGACATGGGCTTCCTCCAGAACGAGATCGTCGACTTCTCCGACGCCTGGGACGCGACCTTCCCGGCCGCCGCGTGGATGACGGTCTACCCGCAGGTGGACGGGCTCTCGCCGCTCGTCGTGGAGCCGGCCCCGGACGAGCTCCTCCGGGCCTGGTTCGTGGTCGCGGACGGCTGCCAGCCCGTGCGGGCCCCCGAGCTCCCGCGCGCCGAGCGGGTCGGCTACCACGCCTCCGAGTGGGGGATCAGCTTCCTCGAGCCGCTCGATCGGCCGACCGTGCTCGTCGAGGGGTGGCGGTAGCGGGACCGCCTCGGGACACGGGTGGCCGCCGTCCCGCCGGGGGCTAGCCTCCTGGCGGGAGCTCGGCGTTCCGCGTGCCATCTCGGCGCCGGCGACAGCCGTCCCCGGAGTTGGAGCGCATGCGGCGCCTCGTTCGTCGAGCCCAGGGCCCGACCCTGTTCCTCCTGGCCCTGGCCCTGCCGCTCGCGGGCTGCGACAGGCTCTTCGACATCGACCGTCTCGACGAGATCGACACCCTGGACAACGGCTACACGTGCGCCTGCACGTGCACCTACCCGGACGGCGGCGTGTCCACGCTCCCGCTCGACGTGTGCATGCCCCCCGAGCTCAACCCGAACATCGTGGACGAGACGCCCACGCCCGAGGAGCTCGCCGCGGACTGCGCGGGGCGCGTCGAGTCGCAGATCGAGGAGATGTCGGACGAGTGCTTCGACGGGCAGGACCCGCTCTGCGACTGCGTCACCGACCCCACGCCCGTCACGTTCCTCGACCCGGGCTGCGACGCCGGCTGCCCGGAGGTGCCCATCGACGCGACCTGCTCGAACTGGGATCCGGAGAGCGGCGAGGGGACGGCCACCTGCGGCGACCAGGTGGACTGCGACAACTTCGGCCCCGTCTGCCTGAGGGCGGCCACGCCCGGGGCCGGGCCCGCGCCCATCAGCGCGCGGTTGATGGGCCGGACCACCTCCGTCACGATCGATGGCGGCGAGATCACGGTGAGCGCCGAGGGCGACTCGGACTCGTCGCCGGTCGCGGGGACGGTCTACTTCACGCCCGCCGACGGCTGCGCTCCCGGGACGACGTGCCTCGCGATGGACTACCGGCTCGAGGCCACCCAGACGATCCACTTCGACGGCGTCCCGATCCTCGGCTTCGGCGACACGGACATCACGGGGGTCCTCACCAACGGCGCGACGGAGGCGTTCGCGCTCGGCGTGTCGAACACCTCGTTCCTCCAGCAGGACACCACGAACGTGAGCGGCCGCGCCTTCGAGAACGGCGACCGGCGGGCCGCCACGGGCACGAACGACGACGAGCTGATCGTGACGTTCGACGGCGACTCTACCGTGCTCCAGGGCAACCTCGCGGGCAGCGTCGGCGACCCGGACGGCGACAGCGGCGACGCCACCGTGCACGTCTTCGCGACCGGCGACGTGGAGAACACGCCCCCCGTCGCCGACGTCGACACGAGCTCGACCGTCGAGTGCACCTCCCCGGACGGCGCCGAGATCACCCTCGACGCGACCCCGAGCACCGATCGCGAGGACAACGTCGTGAGCTACGGCTGGTACCTCGGTGGCCGGGTGGGCCCGAACGTCGGCCTCGGCCCGGAGCTCACCACGCAGCAGGCGCTCGGCAGCGAGACCTACGTCGTGAAGCTCATCGACGCCGCGATGCAGGGCGACGAGCTCGCCGTCACCGTGAGCGTGGTGGACACCACGGCGCCCACCATCGACTGCGGCGCGCCCGCGACCATCACCCCGCCCGGGACCGTCTACACCTTCCCGGCGACCGCCACCGACGTGTGCGACGACGATCTCGGTGCGGCCGAGGTCCTCGACTACGAGTGTTTCTCCATCAACGGGGCGGGACACGAGGTGCGTCGCTCGTGCAAGGTGGAGATCGACGGTGACACGCTGGTGGTGCGCTCGACGGCCGGCGTCGGCGACCACGTGCGCTGGCGCGTGCGCTCGACCGACGCGAGCGGGAACGAGACGATCCAGACCTGCGAGACGATCGTGGCGATCCCGGGCCAGCAGTAGGCGGCTCCGCCCCGCGACGGCGCCCGCCGATCGCGGAGGTCGCGCTCGGGGCCGCCGTGGCCTGCGCCCTGCTCGGCCCGGGGTGGTGAAGGCTCCCCCCACGTTGGGGGGGCGTTGCGGGGGGGCTCGCCCCCCCGCCCCAGGAAGAGGGATGCTACGGTACCGGCCATGCTCGTCCTGCTCGCCGCGCTGAGCCTCGCCGCCGCCCCCGCCCAGCCTCCGGCCGAGGAAGGCGAGTTCCAGCTGAAGATGGTGACCGCCGCGATGCTGCGGACGAGCTGCGAGGGCGGAGACGCCACGGCGTGCCACCGCCTCGGGCGGCGCTACGAGCAGGGCACCGGCGGCGTGCAGGCGTCCGCGCCCGAGGCCGGCGCCTGGTTCCGCAAGGGCTGCGAGGCCGGCGTCGTGGTGGACTGCGGGCTCGCCGGGAACGCGCTGGGTGTGGCCGACGACCCGGCCGCCCACCCGGTCGCGAAGAAGGGCTGCGACGCGCAGGACCCCTTCGCCTGCTACGTCCTCGGGCACCTCCTCCTGGTGGGGCTCGGCACCCCGGCCGACCCCGCGGCCGGTTTGGAGCGCATCCGGAAGGGTTGCGACGCCGGCATCCCGAACGCCTGCACGGAGCTCGGCCAGGTCTACGCGGGGGCCGCGCCGGGCGTGGCGCCCGAGCACGCGAAGGCCCGGCCGCTCCTCGAGACGTCGTGCAAGGAGGGCAACCAGACCTCGTGCATGTGGCTCGCGACCCTCCTCGTCACGGGGCAGGGCGGCCCTGCCGACGGGCCGCGCGGGGCGAGCCTCTTCGAGGCCTCGTGCAACGCCGGCCTCGCGATCGCCTGCGAGAACCTCGCCTCGGTGTACGTCCAGGGCCTCGGCGTGACGGCCGACCTGCAGCGCGCGGTCCCCTGGCTCGTGAAGGCGTGTGACGGCCGCCAGGGCCCGTCCTGCGGGCAGCTCGCGACGATGGCGCTCCAAGGCCAGGGCGGGCTGGCCATGGACTGGGGCAAGGCGATCGAGTACCTGAAGCGCTCCTGCGAGTACGGGCATCCGCCCGCCTGCCAGGAGATCGACGCCTCGTGCCGGGCCGGCCTCACGGCGGTCTGCCGATGATCCTGCTCGTCCTCGCGGGCTGCGGCTGCCCCAGCTTCGAGGAGATGCGGCTCGAGGTCGAGATCGAGGACGACGGTGAGGGCCTGAGCGCCGACCGGGTCCGCCTGCACGTCGAGCACGGGATCGCCGACTTCGTCGCGTGGACCGCGCGCGAGGGCGTGTGCATCGAGCGGATCACGGCGCGCGAGGAGGTGACGACGCTCGCGTGGGACGGGATCGTCGAGGTCAACGGGTGGCACAGCGCGACGGCGCGGGCCATCGAGGTGTCGTCCGAGGCGACCCTGCCCGAGCGGGTGGTTGTGCACGAGCTCTGCCACGCCCTCGACCACGCCGAGGACATCGCGGCGACACACCCGGACCTGTTCCCCGTCGAGGCCGTGCCCCAGGACACGGTGTACTCGACCCACGCGCTCCGGGCCTCGGAGGCCTTCGCGCAGGCCTGCGACGACACGCCCGACGACCTGACGGTCCTCCGCGCGGCGGGGGAGGCGTGCGGCGAGGACTTCCTGACCGATCACCAGCGCTTCTTCGACGAGGTCGTCTACCCCGGGTTCCCCGAGGCCGCGGAGGTCGGCCCGGGCGAGCCCATCGGGCCCGTCGAGTGGCGCGAGGTCGCGACGTTCGAGGAGGAGGGCCGGCGGCTCGTCGGGTTGGGAGGGGACGATCTCGGGCTCGTGTACCTGGTCGACACGCAGCGCCCCCTCGCGCTCGGCGCGGCGCGGGTGGTGCGGATGGTCCACCAGGACCCGGTGAGCGGGGCGGTGGTCCGCGTGCGCGAGCTCCCGTTCGGGGATGCCGGCGAGTTCCAGTTCGCGAAGCTCGTCCCAACCGACGAGGGTACGACGCTCGTGTACCATGAGGGCACGCGGGAGCTCCTGGACCCCGAGACCGGCGAGCCCCTCCTCGTGATCGACGACTACGTGGGGCTCATCCTGGCGACCGCGGTGGTGGACGGCGTCTTCTACCTCGCCACCCAGAGCGGCGCGGTGCCGATGCGCGCCTGGGACCTCGCGAGCGGCGCGGAGCTCGACGTCCCGACGGAGGGCCTCGAGCTCGAGTCGGGGGGGCTCGCGGTGGTGCCGACCCAGCTCGTCCCCGTCGAGGGCGCGCTGGAGGCGAAGGTCGGGTCGGTGTGGGCGCGGCTCGAAGACGGCGCGTGGTTCACCTGGGACACGCCGACGGAGGCCCGCTCGGGCATCGACGTCGGGGAGGGGGAGCGCGCCTTCCTCGCGTACACGCCCGTCGCGAAGGTGCAGCTCGTCACGCTCGACGTCGCGACGGGGGCGTGGGGCGTGCGCCCGCGCTGTGAGGACCGTGACGACCTCGACCCGATGTTGGGGCTGGTCCGGGCCGCCGGCCGCCCGTGGCTCGTGCGCAGGGAGCATCAGGACGGGGCCGATGCACTCCATCTCGCCGCGCTGGACCTCGGCGGGGAGTAGCGCCTCGGGGAGACCGGGGGGCAGCCCGTGTAAGCACCCCCCGCGCCCCGGGCGGACTTTCGCGCGGTGGGCTCGTCTCCGGTCACCGCCCCGCGCTTCTCGGACGAGGGGCGACAGCCCAACGGGATCAGGGGCCGCTCCGCGCGGGTCGATTTCCGCATGGAAGACGCCACCACGTTCGAGGGGCACGACCTGGACCTCCACCGGCTCCTCGTCGTGCTCCAGTCCGCCCGCTCGGGCGACTTCAGGGCCCGGATGCCGATCGACCTCGTCGGCATCCCCGGCAAGATCGCGGACACGCTCAACGAGGTGCTCACGATGCAGGAGCGGCTCCTGGTCGAGCTCCGCCGCGCCCGCGAGGAGGTCGGGCACGAGGGGCGCGGCCGGCACCGGGCGACCCTGCCCGGCGCCAACGGCGACTGGGCCGCCTGTGTCGACGCCGTCAACGACCTCGTCGAGGACGTGATGCGCCCGACGGCGGAGGTGAGCCGCGTCATCGGCGCGGTCGCCCGCGGGGATCTCTCCCAGGGTGTCCCGCTCGAGGTGGGCGGCGCACCGCTCCGGGGCGATTTCCTCGTCACCGCCCGCGCGACCAACGACATGGTCGGGCAGCTCTCCAAGTTCGCGTCCGAGGTCACCCGCGTGGCCCGCGAGGTCGGCATGGAGGGGCGCCTGGGCGGGCAGGCCGAGGTGGCCGGGGTGTCGGGCGCCTGGAAGGAGCTCACCGACAGCGTCAACGCCATGGCGTCCAACCTCACGGCCCAGGTGCGGAACATCTCGGAGGTGACCGTCGCCGTCGCGAACGGGGACTTGTCCAAGAAGATCACCGTCGACGTGCGCGGGGACCTGCTCCAGCTCAAGGACGTCATCAACACGATGGTGGATCAGCTCCGCATCTTCGCGGCGGAGGTCACCCGCGTGGCCCGCGAGGTCGGCACCGAGGGGCGCCTCGGCGGGCAGGCGGTCGTGCTCGGCGTCGCGGGCACCTGGAAGGACCTGACCGACAGCGTGAATTGGATGGCGGCCAACCTGACGGGGCAGGTGCGCAACATCGCCGAGGTCAGCAAAGCCATCGCCAACGGGGACCTGACCAAGAAGATCACCGTCGACGTCCAGGGCGAGATGCTCGAGCTCAAGGACACCATCAACACGATGGTGGACCAGCTCCGCGCGTTCTCGTCGGAGGTGACACGGCTGGCGCGCGCGGTCGGCCACGAGGGCAAGCTCGGCGGGCAGGCCGAGGTGCCCGGCGTGGCCGGCACGTGGAAGGACCTGACCGAAAGCGTCAACTCGATGGCGCGCAACCTGACCGACCAGGTGCGCAACATCGCCGAGGTGACCACCGCGGTCGCCAACGGCGACCTCACGCGCAAGATCACGGTCGACGTGAAGGGAGAGCTGCTCGAGCTCAAGAACACCATCAACACGATGGTGGATCAGCTCGGCTCGTTCGCGTCGGAGGTGACACGCGTCGCGCGGGAGGTCGGCACCGAGGGCAAGCTGGGTGGCCAGGCCGAGGTGAAGGGCGTCGGCGGCACCTGGAAGGGCCTCACCGACAACGTGAACCTCATGGCGTCCAACCTGACGCTCCAGGTGCGCAACATCGCGGACGTGACCACCGCGGTCGCGGCCGGGGACCTCTCCCGGAAGATCACCGTCGACGTGCGCGGCGAGATCCTGGAGCTGAAGAACACCATCAACACGATGGTGGACCAGCTCTCGTCGTTCGCGTCGGAGGTGACACGCGTCGCGCGGGAGGTCGGCACCGAGGGCCAGCTCGGCGGGCAGGCGGTCGTGGAGGGCGCGGCCGGCACGTGGAAGGACCTCACCGTCAGCGTGAACCTGATGGCGTCCAACCTCACCGACCAGGTGCGCAACATCGCCGAGGTGGCCACCGCCATCGCGGGCGGCGACCTCACCAAGAAGGTCACCGTCGACGTGCACGGGGAGATCCTCGAGCTCAAGAACACCATCAACACGATGGTCGACCAGCTCCGCGCGTTCTCCGCGGAGGTGACACGCGTCGCGCGGGAGGTCGGCACCGAAGGGAAGCTCGGCGGGCA
>CAYWGD010000001.1:56237-235982 GCA_964457335.1 uncultured Enterobacteriaceae bacterium
CGGAGGTGACACGCGTCGCGCGGGAGGTCGGCACCGAAGGGAAGCTCGGCGGGCAGGCCATCGTGCCCGGCGTCGGCGGGACCTGGAAGGATCTCACCGACAGCGTCAACTACATGGCGCGCAACCTCACGGCGCAGGTCCGGAACATCGCGGAGGTGACCACCGCGGTCGCCAACGGGGATCTGTCCAAGACGATCACGGTCGACGTGCGCGGGGAGATCCTCGAGCTGAAGGTGACCATCAACACGATGGTCGAGCAGCTCGGCTCGTTCGCGTCGGAGGTCACACGTGTCGCGCGCGAGGTCGGCACCGAGGGCAAGCTCGGCGGGCAGGCCACGGTGCGGGGGGTCGCCGGCACGTGGAAGGACCTCACCGACAGCGTCAACCACATGGCGTCCAACCTCACCGGGCAGGTGCGCAACATCGCCGAGGTCACCACCGCCGTCGCGCGCGGCGACCTCACCAAGAAGGTGACCGTCGACGTGCGCGGCGAGATGGTGGAGCTCAAGAACACCATCAACACGATGGTGGATCAGCTCAACGCCTTCGCCTTCGAGGTGACACGCGTGGCCCGCGAGGTGGGCACCGAGGGGAAGCTCGGCGGGCAGGCCACGGTGAAGGGGGTGGGCGGCACCTGGAAGGAGCTCACCGACAACGTCAACCACATGGCGTCCAACCTCACGGGCCAGGTGCGCAACATCGCGGACGTGACCACGGCCGTCGCCAACGGCGACCTGTCCCGGAAGATCACGGCCGACGTGCGCGGCGAGATCCTGGAGCTCAAGAACACCATCAACACGATGGTGGATCAGCTCAACGCCTTCTCCTCCGAGGTCATCCGCCTCGCGCGGGAGGTGTCCATCGAGGGCCGCCTCGGCGGGCAGGCGAACGTGAAGGGTGTGGCCGGCACGTGGAAGGAGCTGACCGACAACGTCAACATGATGGCGTCCAACCTGACGGGGCAGGTGCGCAACATCGCGGAGGTGACCACCGCGGTCGCGAACGGGGATCTCTCGAAGAAGATCACCGTGCCCGTGAAGGGCGAGATCCTCGCGCTCAAGAACACCATCAACACCATGGTGGACCAGCTCAACGGTTTTGCCTTCGAGGTCACGCGCGTGGCGCGCGAGGTCGGGACCGAGGGCAACCTGGGCGGGCAGGCCAACGTGCGCGGCGTGGCGGGCACCTGGAAGGAGCTCACCGACAACGTGAACATGATGGCGGCCAACCTCACCAACCAGGTCCGCAACATCGCCAGTGTCACCACCGCCGTCGCCAACGGGGATCTCTCCCGCAAGATCACGGTGCCCGCGTTCGGGGAGATCCTCGAGCTGAAGGACACCTTCAACACGATGGTGGATCAACTCAACGCCTTCGCCTCGGAGGTGACACGCGTCGCCCGCGAGGTCGGCACCGAGGGGCGGCTGGGCGGCCAGGCGCGCGTGCGCGGCGTGGGCGGCACCTGGAAGGACCTCACCGACAGCGTCAACCTGATGGCGTCCAACCTGACGGACCAGGTGCGCAACATCGCCGAGGTGACCACCGCCGTGGCCAACGGCGACCTCTCCCGGAAGATCACGGTCGACGTGAAGGGCGAGATCCTCGAGCTCAAGAACACCATCAACACGATGGTGGACCAGCTCAACGGGTTCGCCTCCGAGGTGACACGTGTCGCGCGCGAGGTCGGCACCGAGGGCATCCTGGGCGGCCAGGCCGAGGTGCGCGGCGTGGGCGGCACCTGGAAGGACCTCACCGACAGCGTGAACCGGATGGCGGCCAACCTCACCACCCAGGTCCGCAGCATCGCCAAGGTGGTGACCGTGGTGGCGGCCGGCGATCTCAAGCGCAAGCTCGTGCTCGAGGTGCGCGGCGAGATCGCGGAGCTCGCGGACAACATCAACGGGCTCATCGACACGCTCGCCACCTTCGCGGAGCAGGTGAGCACCGTGGCCCGCGAGGTCGGCATCGAGGGCAAGCTCGGCGGGCAGGCGCTGGTGCCCGGCGCGTCCGGGACGTGGCGCGACCTCACCGACAACGTGAACCAGCTCGCGGCCAACCTCACCACCCAGGTGCGCGCCATCGGGACGGTCGCCACCGCGGTGGCCCAGGGCGACCTCTCGCGTACGATCACCGTGCACGCGCAGGGCGAGGTCGCGGAGCTCAAGGACAACGTCAATCAGATGATCGCGAACCTGCGGGAGACCACGCAGCGCGCGACCGACCAGGACTGGCTGAAGACCAACCTCGCCCGCTTCGTGCGCATGCTGCAGGGGCAGCGCGACCTGCACACGGTCGGGAACCTGATCCTCTCCGAGCTCGCGCCGCTCGTGAAGGCGCAGCAGGGCGTGTTCTACGTGGCCGAGCGCCCCGACGGCGCGGACGTCCGGCTCCGGCTCCTCGCGACCTGGGCGCACCGCGAGCGCAAGCAGATGGCCAACGTGCTGGAGCTCGGCGAGGGCCTCGTCGGGCAGGCGGCGCTCGAGCGCCAGCGAATCCTCCTGACGCACGTGCCGGACGACTACTTCGCCCCGATCCGCTCGGGCCTGGGCATGGCCCCGCCGCGCAACATCGTGGTGCTGCCGGTCGTGTTCGAGCAGGAGATCAAGGCGGTCGTGGAGCTCGGGTCCTTCCTCGAGTTCTCCGAGGTGAACCTGCAGTTCCTGGACCAGCTGACGGAGAGCATCGGGATCGTGCTCAACGCGATCGAGGCCACGATGCGCACGGAGGAGCTGCTCCGCCGCTCCCAGGCGCTCACCAACGAGCTCCAGTCGCGCCAGGACGAGCTCACCGAGACCAACCGGCGACTGGAGGCGCAGACCGTGGCGCTGCGCCAGTCCGAGGAGGCGCTGCGGGGCCAGCAGGAGGAGCTCCGCGGCGCCAACGAGGAGCTCGGGGAGCGCGCGCGGCTGCTCTCGGAGCAGAACGCCGAGGTGGAGCGCAAGAACCTGGAGGTGGAGCAGGCCCGGCGCATGCTGGAGGACAAGGCCGAGCAGCTCGCGCTCACGTCGCGCTACAAGTCCGAGTTCCTCTCCAACATGTCCCACGAGCTGCGCACGCCGCTCAACAGCATGCTCATCCTCTCGGAGGTGTTGGCGACCAGCGCCGAAGGAAACCTGACACCGCGACAGATCGAGGCCGCCCGCAACATCAACGCGGCCGGCCGCGACCTCCTCACGCTCATCGACGAGATCCTCGACCTCTCCAAGGTCGAGTCCGGCACCGTGAGCATCGAGGTGACCGCGGTGCGCCTCGCCGAGGTGCGGCAGTTCGTGGAGCAGACCTTCCGCCAGGTGTCCGAGGCCAAGGGGCTCACCTTCGACCTGGACCTGGAGCCGGAGGCCCCCGAGATGATCTACACCGACGGGCGGCGCCTCCAGCAGATCCTCAAGAACCTGCTGTCCAACGCCTTCAAGTTCACGGACAAGGGCTCGGTGTCCCTGCGCATGTTCCGCGCGCACCAGGGTTGGACGCCCGACCACGAGATCCTCGCCACCGCGCCCGAGGTGGTGGGCTTCGAGGTGCGCGACACGGGCATCGGGATCCCGGCGAACAAGCACCGGATCATCTTCGAGGCCTTCCAGCAGGCGTCGCCGGGGTCCGCGCGCAGGTACGGCGGCACGGGCCTCGGGCTCGCGATCAGCCGGGAGCTCGCGCGGCTCCTCGGGGGCGAGATCCGGCTGGAGAGCGAGCCGGGCGTGGGGAGCACGTTCGTGCTCTACCTGCCGGTGACCTACACCTCGCCGGCGCCGAAGGAGGAGGAGCCGCACGCCCCGCCTTCGAAGCCGGCGGGGACCGGGGAGCGGCGCGCCGGTCCGCCCGCGGCCGAGCCGCCTCGCGCGGAGCCCGCGTCGGGGGTGGTGGGCGTCGAGGCGCCGGGCCGCGCGGAGGTGCCCGTGTTCACGCCCGAGGCGCCCGTGCCTGCGCCGGAGGCGCCCGCGGGCCGCGAGGTGCCGACCGGCCCCGAGGAGGAGCCGGCCGGGGAGCTGGAGGCGCGCGAGCCGACGGAGAGCTCCACGCTCGCGCCCGAGGTCCCACCGGCGCGCCGACCCCAGCCGGAGGCCTCGCGGACGCCGGGCGAGCGGACGCTCCTCATCGTCGAGGACGACGTGGACTTCGCGCGCGTCCTCCCCAACCTCGCGAGCCACCACGGCTTCCGGAGCATCCTGGCGGCCACGGGCGCGGAGGCGCTCGCCATCGCCCGCCGCACCCACCCGACCGCCATCGCGCTCGACGTGCACCTGCCCGACCGCAGCGGCTGGACCGTGCTCGAGACGCTCAAGCGCGACCCGGTCCTGCGCACGGCGCCGGTGAGCGTCGTCACGGTGCTCCAGGACTCGCACCGCGCCTACCGCCTCGGCGCACGCACCTACCTGCGCAAGCCGGTCTCGCGCGAGGCGCTGGAGAGCACCCTCGGCAAGCTCGGGGAGTTCCTCGAGCGCAAGCAGCGCGTCGTGCTCGTCGTCCACCCGGACCCCGCCGAGCGGGCGCGCCTCGTGGACCTCCTCGGCGGCGGGGACGTGCGGGTGCTGGCGATGGCGAGCGGGGAGGAGGCGCTCGCCGTGCACGAGCCGATCGACTGCGTCGTCGTCGCGCTCGACCCGCCGGACCTCGAGGTGCGCCAGCTCGTCGCGCGCCTCCGGTCCGAGCCGGACACCGCCAACCTGCCCGTGGTGGTCTGGGGCCGGGCCGCGGACACGTCGCACGAGCTCCGGACGGCGGCCGACGTGCTCGACGTCTCGCGCGACGGCGACGCCGCGCTCCTCGACCGCGTGGACCTCTACCTGCACCGGGACGAGAGCGCGCTGCCCGAGGACAAGCGCCAGATGCTCGCGCAGTACCGCGCGAGCGAGCCCTGCCTGCGCGGCCGGCGGGTGCTCCTCGTGGACGACGACGTCCGGAATCTCTTCGCCCTCTCGACCGTTCTCGAGCAGCGGGGGATGATCGTGGACCACGCCGAGAGCGGCCGGGCGGCCCTCGACGCCCTCCGCGCCCGTCCCGAGACCGACATCGTCCTGATGGACGTCATGATGCCGGAGATGGACGGGCTCACGGCGACGCGGATCGCTCGAACAACCCCGGAGATCGCGAACATTCCCATCATCGCCATCACCGCGAAGGCCATGCGCGGCGATCGCGAGGCGTGCCTCGCGGCGGGGGCCACCGACTACATCTCGAAGCCCGTCGACGTGGAGCACCTCCTCTCGCTCCTGCGCGTCTGGCTTCTGCGGTAGCGATGCCCGGTTCGGACGCCGCCCGCCCGAAGATCCTCCTCGTCGACGACGATCCGGCCGGATTGCAGGCCCTGCGCCTCCTCCTGGACGATCCCGCCTACGATCGGGTGGAGGCCGACTCCGGTCGGGCCGCGCTGACCCGCTGCCTGCACGAGGAGTTCGCGCTGGTGCTGCTCGACGTGCGCATGCCGGACATCGACGGCTTCGAGGTGGCGTCGACGCTGCGCGCGCACCACCGGTTCAAGGAGACGCCCATCATCTTCCTCACGGCGGATCTGCACGGGGACGCGCAGCGGCTGCACGGCTACGAGCTCGGCGCCGTCGACTACCTCGTCAAGCCGGTCGAGCCCTACGCGCTCCGGGCGAAGGTGTCGGTGTTCGTGGCCCTCTGGAACCGGACCGCGGAGGTCCGGCGGCAGGGCGAGCGCCTCCGGGAGCTCGAGGCCCGGGAGCTCCACCGCCAGCTCGAGGAGCGCACCGAGGCCGAGCGGCGGCGCGCGGACGCGCAGATCCGCGCTGCCCTGGAGCGCGAGTCGCTCGTGTTCCGCTCCGTCCCGATCGTGGGCTTCACCCGCCGCGCCGACACGCGCGTGGAGTGGGTGAGCGACAGCGCCGCGCGCGTGCTGGGGTTCCCGGCCGCCGCCTTCGCCGCCGATCCCCACCTCTGGGAGCGCAACGTGCACCCGGACGACCTCGCCGACGCGCTGGCCGCGCTCGGGGAGATCGGCGCCGGGGCGGCCGCGCGGCCGATCACCTGGCGCTGGACGTGCCCGGACGGCACCCAGCGTTGGTTCCTGGAGCAGGCGGTGCGCCCGGCGGGCCGCGACGGGCTCGTGGGCACCTGGCTCGACGTGCACCAGCAGAAGATGCTCGAGGAGGCGCTCCGGAAGGCCAACGAGGACCTGGACCGCCGCGTCCGCGAGCGGACGGCCGAGCTCGAGACCGCGAACCGCGAGATGGAGTCGTTCAGCTACTCGGTCGCGCACGACCTGCGCGCGCCGCTCCGCGCGATGCACGGCTTCAGCAAGATCCTCGTGGACAGCCTCGGCAGCGAGCTGCCCGACGAGGCGCTCGACGCCCAGGCCCGGCTGCTCGCCGCCGTGAGCCGCATGGAGCGGCTCATCGACGACCTGCTCGACCTCGCGCGGGTGTCCCGCCGCGCGCTCACCCGCTGCACCGTCGACCTCGCGCGGGTCGCGGAGGAGGTCGTGGCGGGCCTGCGGGACCGGGAGCCGGGCCGCGGCGTGGTGGTGAGCATGCCGGACCGCGTCGACGTGGACGCCGATCCCCACCTCGCGCGCATCGTGCTCGAGAACCTCCTCGGCAACGCCTGGAAGTTCAGCCGCACGCGAGACCCCGCGCACGTGGAGCTCGGCCGGGCCGAGGACGACCCCTGCGTCCTCTTCGTGCGCGACGACGGCGTGGGCTTCGACCCGGCCTACACCGCGCGGCTGTTCGAGCCCTTCGAGCGGCTCCACGGTACGCACGAGTTCGAGGGGACCGGCATCGGGCTCGCCACGGTGAAGCGCATCCTGGAGCGCCACGGCGGGTGGATCCGGGCCGACGGAAAACCGGACGGCGGCGCGACCTTCTGGTTCAGCTTCGGAGGGGCGCCCCTGGGGGAGCGCTGCGAGCCGACCGGCCGAGGGGGCGGACAACGGCGTGCCTGACCTGTAAGTTGGCGGCCGATCGCACGGGTGCTACGCTCGGCGTCTCCTGGAGGCCCCCTTGTCCCTGCAACTCTACGTCGCCACACGCAAGGGTGTGTGGATCGCCACGGCGTCCACCGACCGGCGCACCTGGTCGCTCGCCGGCCCGTCCTTCCTCGGCCAGCAGTGCCACCACGTGGTCCTCGACCCCCGCGACCGCCGCACGCTCCTCTGCGCGTCCCGCCAGTGGCACCTCGGCCCGACCGTCTTCCGCAGCACGGACGGCGGGCAGACCTGGAAGGAGGCCGAGCGGCCCCCGCGCTTCCCCACGGGGGAGCCCCGCGGGCGCGCCGTGGACCACGTGTTCTGGCTCACCCCGGGCCACGCGAGCGAGCCGGGCGTCTGGTACGCGGGCACCTCGCCGAAGGGCCTCTTCCGGAGCGAGGACGGCGGCGTCAGCTGGGATCCCGTCTCCGGCTTCAACGACCACCCCGAGCAGATCAAGTGGGTGGGCAGCGACAAGGACGAGACGCCCGACGGCGGCAAGCTCCACTCCATCCTCGTCGATCCGCGGGACCCGAACCACCTCTACATCGCGATGTCGGGCGGCGGGATCTTCGAGTCGACCGACCGCGGCGCCGACTGGCGTCCGCTGAACCGCGGCGTGGCCATCGACTTCTTCCCCCCGAAGGAGGACGGGAGCGAGTACGAGTTCGGGCACGACCCGCACTGCGTGGTGTTGCACCCCACCGTGCCCGACCGCCTCTGGCAGCAGAACCACTGCGGCATCTACCGGATCGACCGCCCGAGCGACCGCTGGCAGCGCGTCGGCAAGGCGATGCCGGCCGAGATCGGCGACATCGGCTTCCCGGTGGTGGTCCACCCGCGCGACCCCGACGTCGCCTGGGTCTTCCCCATGGACGGCACCAACGACTGGCCGCGCACCTCGCCCGGGGGCCGGCCGGCCGTCTACGCGACGCGCGACGGCGGCGAGACCTGGCGCCGCCGGGACGCGGGCTTCCCCACGGAGCAGGCGTGGTGGACGGTGAAGCGCCAGTGCATGTGCGCGGACGAGGGCGAGCCCGTGGGCCTCTACTTCGGCACCACGAACGGCGAGGTCTGGGCGAGCGCGGACGAGGGCAACTCCTTCACCTGCCTCTTCCGCCACCTCCCGCAGATCCACGCCCTCACGGCGGGCCAGACGGCGTGAAGGTCGTCGTCCCGAGCCAGCTCCGCTCCTACACGGCGGGGCGCGACGAGGTGCACGCCGAGGGGGCGACCCTCGGCGAGGTGCTCCACGACCTGGATCGCCGGTTCCCGGGCATCCGCTTCCGCGTGATCGACGAGCAGGAGCGGGTGCGCCGGCACATCATCCTGTTCGTCGGCGAGGAGCGGCAGGACGACCTCGCGGCCGCGGTGCCCCCCGGCGCGAGCGTCTACATCGTCGGGGCGCTGAGCGGCGGCTGATCGGGCGCGCGGTCTCGGCCGGGGGCAATTTCACCGGCCGTTACCGTCCGATGCGGATCCGTGACCACGATCCGAAGGTCGTGCAATCCGAATCCGACACCCTGGATTGTGGCTACGAGCGCGCGCTCCTCCGTCTCACCCGGAGCGAGGAGCTGCGCTCCGGCGACCTCGTGCGGGCGCTGCGCGCCATCACCGAGATGGCGGCGGACGCGCTCGCCGTGGAGCGGGCGGGGGTCTGGCGCGTCGAGGACGACGGGTCTTTGACCTGCCTCGACCTCTTCGAGCGCTCCGCGCGGCGCCACTCCTGCGGCAACAACATCCAGCCCGCGGAGCTCCCGAACTACTTCGCGGCGCTCGAGGCCGTCCGGTCGCTGCCCGCCGGCGACGTGCTCGCCGATCCGCGGACCGCCCAGCTCGCGCGCTACTTCAACAGCCACTCCATCCACTCCACGCTCGACGCCCCGGTGATCATCGACGGGAGGGTCGCGATGGTGGCCTGCCACGAGCACGTCGGGCCGAAGCGCGCGTGGCACCCCGCCGAGCGAGAATTCGCCGCCACGGTGGCGGACATGGTGGCCCTGGCCGTGGAGAACAGCGCCCGGGTGAGCGCGCTGGCCGCGCTCCAGTCGTCGAACGACGCGCTGCGGCGGAGCGAGAGGCGGCTCCGGGCGCTCGCGGCGGTGAGCCGCGCGATCTCCGACGCGCGGCTCGACGTGCCCGCGCTCGTCCGGAGCGCCGAGCGCGCCCTCTCCGAGGCGTTGGGGGCGCGCTGCACCGTCCGGCTCGCGGACGCGCCCCCGTGCGACCCGGACGGGGGCGTCGACGTGCCGCTCCGCGGCCGGGGCGTGCTCGTCGGCGTGCTCACGATCGGCGGGGGGAACGGGGCGCCCCTCGATCCGGACTGGGTCGCCGAGGTGGGCGAGCGCCTGGCCCTCGCGCTCGACAACGCGCGGCTCTTCGAGCAGGTCGCGGCGGCGCGCACGCGGGCGGAGGACGCCGAGGCCCGCCTCCGGTCGCTCAACGAGTCGCTGGAGCGGCGGATCGAGGAGCGCACGCGGGAGCTCCAGGCGGCCGTGCGCGCGCTCGACGCGTTCAGCGGGTCGGTCGCGCACGACCTGCGCGCCCCGCTCCGGACCGTCCGCAGCTTCACGCGGCTCGTCCTGGAGCGTGGCGAGCAGCCCCCGCAGGACCGCGCCTGCCTGGAGCGGGTCGAGCGCGCGGCCGCGCGCATGAGCGACCTCATCGAGGACCTGCTGCGCCTCGCCCACGTGAACGCCACCAGCGGCGGCCCCCCCGTCGCGGTGGACCTGTCCGCGCTCGCGCGGGAGGTCGTCGACGAGCTCCGCCGCGGCCAGCCCTCGCGCGACGTGTCCGTCGAGATCGCCGACGGGCTCGCCACGCGCGGGGACCCCGGGCTCCTGCGCGTGCTGCTCGGGAACCTGCTCGGGAACGCCTGGAAGTTCACCGCGCGCACCACGGCCCCGCGCATCGTGGTCGGGCGGGTCGAGGGGACCGCCCCGCCGGAGTTCTTCGTGCGCGACAACGGCGCCGGGTTCGACCCGGCCCTGGCGGACACGGTCTTCTCGCCGCTCGTGCGGCTCCATCCGCTGTCGGAGTACGAGGGCACGGGCATCGGGCTCGCCATCGCGCAGCGGATCGTGAAGAGCCACGGCGGGTGGATCCGGGCCGAGGGCGCGGTGGGGAAGGGGGCGACCTTCACCTTCACGCTGGAGCAAGGCAGCGGCTGAGCGTATGGGGTGGACATGACCCCGCGCCTCGCCGTCGTGTGCTCCTCGCTCCTGACGCTCGCCGGCTGCGCGGAGCCGAAGGAGGCCGACCCTCACGCGGACACCGCCGACACCGCGCCCGGGCCCGACACCGCCGACACCGACACGGCGCCGCCGCCGGACTCGGGGGAGAGCGGCGAGACCGGGGAGACCGGGGACACCGGCGAGCCTCCCGCGCCGGCGTGGACGGACGCCTGCGAGCCGCCGCCCGCACCGGCGTGCGCCTCGTCCGGGAGCGCCTCGCCGTGGGTCCGGCTCACGGCGGACGCTGCCAGCGTCGTGATCCCGGGGGAGGAGACCTTTCAAGGGGTCGTCTCCGTCGGCGACCTCGACGGGGACGGCGGGGCGGAGCTCGCGATCGCCGGGGTCGGGGGGCTCCGCGTGTTCCGGGGCGCCGACGTCGTGGCCGGGCGGGTGGACGCGCCGCTCGCGACCTGCGAGGTGGACGCCTGGGTCGGCGCCGGCTCCGCCGTCGGGGACCTCGATGGCGACGGGCTCGCCGAGCTGTTCGGCCAGTCGATGACCGTCGGCGCGGACGACGCGGGCGTCGGGCTCTTCTTCGGGGCGGACCTCGCCGCCGGCGTGTGCGCGCCGGAGTGGGCGAGCACGTACGCCCAGCTCTCGGTCCACCCCGTCGGAGACGTCGACGGGGACGGGCTCGCCGAGGCGTGGATCTACTCCTCGAGCGGGGACGCCTGGCAGCTCACCGGGTGGGACGGCCGGCTCGTGGCGCAGGGGCCGTCGGTGGCGCCGTCGGCCTTCGGGCCCGACCTCGACGGCGACGGCGTGCGCGACTTCGCGCAGGGGCTCGCCCAGGTCACCGAGGTCCCCGCGTGGAGCGGCGCGGACGGCGCGGACCTCGGCACGCACGCGCTCGCCCCCTGGTACCGGTCGACCTGGCACGACGTGCGGTCCCTCGAGCCCGCGGGCGGGCCGGGCTGCGAGCAGGCGCTCTTCGCCGCCGACGATCGCGCGGTGTACCGCGCCCGGGCGGACGCCTGGTCGGGGGACGGCTCGGCGATCCCGCTCTCGCTCGTGGCCGTCGATCCGGCCGTGGTGGCCGACGAGCTCACCCCCGTCGGCGACCTCGACGGGGACGGCCTCTCCGAGACGGCCTGGCACGCCGAGACCGACGCCGGCGACGTGTGTTTCCTCGAGGGGCGGCACCTGGACGGGACCGTCCGCGGGCGCGACGGCCTCCGCTGCATCGCGGGCACCTTCGACCGCGTGACCTCCGGCGACCTCGACGGCGACGGGCTCTCCGACCTCGTGCTCCACCACGTCCCGACGGAGGCGTGGCCGTACGGCGCGACGCTCGTGCTCCGCGGCGAGGCCTGGGAGGACTGCGACTGCGACGCCGACGGGACGCTCTCCGCCACCTGCGGCGGGCTCGACGTGGCCGACGACGACCCCTCGCGGAGCGGGGCCGTGCGCGAGGACCCCGGCAACGGCGCCGACGACGACGGCGACGGCGCGGTCGACGAGACCGCCGGCTCGACCGGCTCGGCCGGTGAGAACGCCTGGGCGCTCTTCGTGGAAGAGGCGGGGGCCGCGGTGGTCGACGGGGTCCTGCTCGACGACGGCGACGCCGACGGGATCCCCGACCCGGCGCTCGCGGCGGCGTGGGACTGGGCCGAGCCGGGGAGCCTCGTGACCGCGTTCTCGGGCACGCTCGGGTCCGCCCGGGAGGTCGGCCTGGCCGCGGACGCGGGGCTCGTGCTCCGCCCCGAGTGGCTCGGGGCGTGGAACGGCGGGCCCGTGGCCTGGGACGCGGGGGACGTGACGGTGTGGTCCCCGCCGGCGCCCGACGGGACGCTCACCGTGCTCGCGACGGTGCCGTTCGTCAGCGGCCTGCGCTGGGAGGAGCCGGACGCCGGAGGCGACGTCGACGGGGACGGGATCCCCGACCTGCTGATGACGCGGGCGATGTACCAGTACGGCGATCACTGCCTCGTCGACGGCGCGGCGCTGCTCGCGGGCGGCACGGTCGGGGGCTGCGCGCGCTTCTCGGTCGAGCTCGCCTGGCAGGCGGACGAGGGCCGCCTCGGCGACCTCGACGGGGACGGCCTCGCGGAGGTGGTGACCCGCCACGAGCAGGAGACGTTCACCGAGGGCTCGATCACGGTCCGGGACGCCTGGATCCTCGTCGCGCCCGCCACCGGCGGGGACGTGCTCCTCACCGACGGCTGGCACGTGGACGCCTCGTCCGTCCGGCTCCTCGCCCCCACCGACGGCGACGGGGACGGCTACGCGGACCTCGTGCTCCACGGCGACGTCGGGCTCGCCGAGGGCGTGATCTCGGTGGTCCGCGGCGGCGCGCTGCCCGCGGCGGGGTTCGGGGCCTGGGAGGACACGGCCGCGCTGGTCGTGGAGGACCCGGGCGCGGAGTCGAGCGCAGTGACGGCGGACGGCCGCGCCGTGCTCGCGGGGGCGGACGAGGACCTGTACCTCCTCGACCTGTCGGGCACGGGGCGCGTCGCGTGGGCGGACGCCGCGGTCGAGACCTTCGACGCGCCGCACCTCGGGGTGGCGGACGCGCGCGCGGCCGAGGGCGCGCTGTGGGTGCTCGCGACCACCCGCCGGGCCACCGTCTCCGGCGCGGGGGCCCTCGCCACCTGGCTGTTCCCGCTCCCCGTGGAGTGAGACGCGCGCCCTCGCCGTGCGCACCTTGAGGGAACGCAGGGGAGGGGGGCATGCCGTCGAATCCGCCCAACGCCGAGGCCCGGCTGGCGCCTGTCACGTTCTCGGAGCGCACCAAGGACAACATCGCGGCGGTCGTGACGGGCCAGGCGGCGGGGCTCGCGATGCTGGGCACGATGATCCTGATCGCGGTTGCCCAGGGGCACCCCTGGCACGAGCCGCTCTACGCCATCGGCTCGCTCGCGTACCTGCTCTCGGGCATCACCGCCCCGGCGTCCCCGGTCGTCGGCTTCGTGGTGCACCAGTTCGGCTTCGTCGTGTTCTGGAGCCTCGTGTTCGGCATGCTGGCCCACCACGCGAGCCGGCGCGAGATGCTCAGCGTCACGGCGGTCGGCATGGAGGACCCCTGGGGCGTCGCCTCGCTCGGCCCGATCGTGGGGGTCGTGAGCCAGACCATGGACGTCGTGATCGTGATGCCGATGATCACGCAGGACGCCGCCTGGGCGCACATCTTCCTCGGGATCAGCGGGTGGATCTTCCACCTCGTGTTCGGGATCGTGCTCATGGCGTTCCCGTGGGTGCGCCGGTGGATGTTCCCTCAGCGCGAGCGCGCCGGCTTTACGCCGGGTCCGGCCTGATGTAGAACGGCGGGCATGAGCCGACATGCCCCTTTCTTCCAGAAGATGCGTGAAGCCGCGCTCGACGGGCCGGGCACGCTCGAACGCGACGTGCGCCTGCGCGCGATGCGGGGGGAGCCGCTCCCGGCGGGCGTCGAGGAGTGGGCGGAGCGGGTGCGGAGCCGCGCGGCGACCGTCGAGGACGGGCACGCCGCCGCGGTCCTCGCGGCCGGCCTCTCGGAGGACCAGGTCTTCGAGCTGACGGTGTGCGCGGCCCTGGGCGCCGCCGAGCGCCGGCTCCGCGCGGCCCAGCGCGTCCTCGGGCGGGAGTAGCCATGCGACTGAAGAACGTGGAGTCCGGCCACACGCTGGGCGCGAAGATCAAGCTCGGCGTCATCCGCGTGGCCTCGCGCCAGCGCATCCCCGACGTGGTGCGCGTGCTGACCTACCGCCCGGAGTACTACGGGAAGCACTTCTCCGCGCTCGTGCAGGACACGCTGCGCGGGCCTTCGGACTGGACGGTCGGGGAGCGCGAGCTCTTCGCGTCGTTCACGTCGAAGATGAACGACTGCGAGTTCTGAACGCGGGCCCACGGCGCGGTCGCGTCGGTCGAGCTCGGGAGGGACGTGGTGGACGCGGTGCTCGCGGACTGGCGCATTGCGCCGGTGAGCGACAAGCTGCGGGCGATGCTCGCGTTCCTCGAGAAGATGAACCGCGACGCGCTCGGCCCGGAGGACGCCGCCGCCGTGCGCGCGGCGGGCGTCTCGGAGGAGGCGATCGACGACGCCGTCTACGTGGCCGCGGCCTTCAACACGATCGTGCGCCTCGCGGACGCGTTCGAGTTCGAGGTGCAGACGGACGCCGAGTTCGCCGGCACCGCGAAGATGCTCCTGAGCCGCGGGTACATCCTGTAGCGAGGGCGCGCGGGTGGGCGGCCGGCGATTTTTTTTCCAGCGCCGGGCTCGCGCCCCGAATACGAACGCCGCATGCAGCAGGGGACCTGGTCCGCGCGGCCCGTCGGGAGCCTGGCGCTCGTCGCGCTCCTGGGCTTGGCCTGCCGCGGTGATCCGCGCTGGGACACGCCGGCCGGGCCGGCGGACGACAGCGGGCCGGCCGTCGACACGTCCGACACCGACACGGGGGGCACGGACACCTCCGACTCCGGGCCGGACACGGACACGGCCGTCGACACGGGCCACGCCGGCGAGCCCGAGTGCCCGCCCGACCATGACGCCTACGACCCGGGCGCGCTGGGGCCCCCGCCGCTCGTCCTGTTCATCACGCTCGACGCCCTCACCCGCGACTACCTCGGGCGCTTCCACCCCGAGTGGGACACGTCCCCGCACATCGACGCCCTGCTCGAGGAGAGCACGGTCCTCGAGAACGTCGTGGTCCCGCGCGGGCTGACGCTGCCGTCCTTGTCGTCGCTGCTCACCGGCGCCTACCCGCGCACGCACGGCGTGCGGCTCAACGACGGCACGGCCCCCGAGATCGAGATGCTCCAGGAGCGCTTCCAGGCGGCGGGCTGGCAGACGATGTCCGCGCTCGGGAACCAGTGCTCGCTCGCGGCGCGGGGCTTCGAGGAGACCTTCTGCACCTCGCCGTACGAGACGGGGAACGAGGCCACGCCGGCCTCCGACCTGCTGCTCGTCGACCGGGTGCTCGACATGCTCGACGGGCGGGACCGCGCGCGCTCCTCGTTCGCCTGGGTGCACCTGATGTCGGTGCACGACCCCTACGTCATGGTGGAGCGCTGGTTCGACGGCTTCCACCCCGAGGACTACACGGGCCCGATCGAGCCGCCGCAGGAGGCCATCCTGAACTCGGTCACCCTCGGGGGCACGAGCTTCGACGAGGCCGATCGCCGCTACCTCGACGCGGTGTACGCGAGCCAGCTCCGCGAGGTGGACGAGATCGTCGGGCAGCTCCTCGCCGGGCTCGAGGAGCGCGGGCTCCTCGACGACGCCATCATCGTCTTCGGGTCCGACCACGGCGACGAGCTCGGCCTCCGCGAGGACACCCGCTACTTCTGGCACGGCTGCTCGGTCTACAACCCCGTGCTCGCCGCCACCTACGGCATCCGCGCGCCCGGGCGCGTGGCCGCGGGCGAGGTGCTCGACGGCTGGATCTCGTCCGTCGACGTGGCGCCGACCGTGCTCGAGCTCGCCGGGCTCGACCCGACCATGCCCGACGGCGTCTCGCTCGTCGACGACATCCACGCCTGCGAGAACCCCGGCCGCCCGGCCTTCTTCGAGCGTGGCGGCGCGACCGGCGGCGTGATCGCGGGGGGGCGCAAGCTCGTCCTCGACCCCGACGAGGGCTACGGCGGCTGCCGCCCCTACAACGAGGAGAACCCGTACCCGGGCAAGCGCACGCTCCTGTTCGACCTCGTGGAGGACCCGGGCGAGCTCGTCGATCTCAGCGACACGAGCCCCGACACGCGGACCACGCTCGAAGGGCTCGTGTGCGACTGGGTGAACGACGGCGTGTGGGAGAGCGCGGAGCACGACGACGGGAACCCGCTCCGCGTCGCCTGCCGGTAGCGTAGGGGGTTCTTGCTCTTGGGGCGGGGGGGCGAGCCCCCCCGCAACGCCCCCCCCGTCCTGCGGGTGGGCAGCGTCCGGCCGAAGGCCGCAGGCGGGGAGCCGCCCGAAGTGGACGATCGCTTTACGCGCCACCGACCCCCGGCGCAGCTACAGTCCTCTCGATGCGCGTCCAGCTGCGCCACGGCGACCAGACGCACCTCGCGGACCTCGACGTCGAGCAGGAGGTCCGCCACGGGCGCCTCTTCGCCGAGGACGAGCTCCACTACCCGCCGTGGACCGGCCCCGGCTTCCGCAAGCTGGGCGAGCTCCCCGCGCTCGCCGACGCCTTCGCGAGCCCCGACGCCCGCTTCGCCGCGTGGGTGCGGGCGCGCCGCTTCCCGTGGGGGACGCTCGCGGCGGTCGGGATCGTGGCCGCGGCGGGGGCGCTCCAGCTCGCCGTCACGGTGGCCGGGGCGCTCCTCCCGGAGCTCTCGGCCCGCGTGTCGCGCGCGGTGCTCCGCGGGGCCATCGGCTACGAGCCGCTCCTGCTCGACGGCGCCTGGTGGACGCCGTGGACCTCGCAGCTCCTGCACGCGGGCGCCCTCCACCTGCTCATGAACCTGCCCGTCCTGGCCTACTGCGGCTTCCGGGTGGAGCGCGCGCTCGGGCTCGGGGGCTTCACCGTGGTCGGGGCGGCGGCGGTGCTCGGCGGGACCGTCGCGGTCACCGCGCTCGGGGACCTGCCGGTGGTGGGCGCGTCGATCCTCGCGTACGGCTTCTGGGGCGCGCAGATCACGATCGGCTTCCGGGTGGGCGAGGCCATGCCGCCCGGCTGGCGCGGCTTCTACGGCTGGGGCAACCTCGTGTTGTTCGTGCCGCTCTTCGCGGCGAGCCTCGGCCAGGAGGGCGTGTCCGACCTCGGGCACCTCGGCGGGCTCGCCGGCGGCGTCCTCGCGGCGATGCTCGTGCCCGCGGAGTCCTTCCGCGCCGCCGGGGAGGTTGCGGAGCGCCGCCGCGCCAACCTGCGCGTCGCCACGCTCCTCGGCGCGCTCCCGATGCTCGCGGGCCCGGCGCTCGCGCGGCTCATGCCCGCGATGGCGCTCCCCGCCGAGCGCGTGGAGGTCGCCGAGGCGGGCGTCACCGTCGAGCTCCCCTGGCGCATGGCCGAGAACCCGGTGCGCTTCGCCGGGCTCCCCGCCTGGGTGGTCTCCCGGAACCACGACGAGCCCGTGTTCTGCGGGCTGGTGCGGCTGCGGGAGCCGCGCTCGCCGACCGCCGAGGACATCGGCCTCGCCTGGGCGGAGGCGATGCGCGCGCACCTGGAGCCGGTCGAGCCGCCCCCTTCACTCGGCAGCGGCTGGACCAGCCACGCCTGGGTGGTCCGCGAGGGGGCCGCCGACCGGCCCACGGGCCGGCTCGTGGAGCACGACCTGCGGCGCGGCGTGTGGCTCCTGCGCGTGGGCTACCACCTCCCCACGGACACGGACCCCGACGCGGGGCGCGAGGCGCTCTACCGGCACGTGCTCGCCACCCTGGAGGTGTCCGAGCCGCCGAGCCTCGCGGCCGCCCGCCGCCAGGCCGCGCTCTACCCCCAGGACCCGGAGCGCGCCTGGACGCTCGGGCGCGAGCTCGCCGACTTCGGCGACGTGGTCGCCGCGGACGACAAGTGGGCGGAGCTCGCGGCGCGCGCGGACGGCTGGCGGTGGGAGGCGGTGCGGGGGCGCGTCGCCGCGTGGGCGCAGGCGGAGGCCGCGGGGGAGCGGGGGCGCCTGGACCGCCGGATCACCGGCCCGGAGCGCGTGTGGTGGCTCACCCGGACGGTGGCCGGGGCGCCGGCGGCGGACCGCGAGCTGCAGCTGGCCGCCGTGTCCTGGCTGGCGAAGGACGGCGCGTGCCCGGTCGCCCGCGCGCACGCCGACCGGATCGCGGCCGCCGCGGACCCCGCGCTCCGCGACGCGCTGGACGCCGCGCTCGCGGCCTGCGCGCCGCGGGCCGCCGAGGAGCCGCCTTCCGACGCGACGATCGGCGCCCAGGTGCCCGCGGGCGCCGCCGTGCCGGCATCCGGAGGGTAGGCTCCCGGCCGATGCCCGCCGAGCAGCCCTCGCCGAAGCGCCGGATCCCCGTGGGCCGCCGCGCCGTGTACGCGCTCGTCGTGCTCGTCGCGCTGATCCTCGGCGCGGAGGGGGCCCTGCGGCTCACGCTCCCCGCCGCGCGCCGCGCGTCGCTCCCGAACGAGATGATCCAGGCCCACCTGGACGGGGCGGCCTACCGCTACGACCCCGACCTCTTCTGGTACTGGTCCGACCCGGGGCAGATGGGCTCGCCGGTCAACGCCTACGGGTTCGTGCGCGCCGTCCCGATGAGTCGGGAGAAGCCCGCCGGCGTCACCCGCGTGATCACGTTCGGCGACAGCCAGACCTTCGGCGCGGGCATGCGGCCCGACCAGACGTACTCGGCGTTCGCGGAAACCGAGCTGGGCTCGGGCTGGGAGGTGCTCAACGCCGGGATCAGCGGCTACCGCACGCTGAACGTCTACCGGCTCCTGCGCCTGCGGATGCTCGCGTTTTCGCCCGACGCGGTCGTCATCGACTGCATGCCCTTCGACAGCCCGCGGGACGACGGCTCGCTCGAGGGGCGGCCGCTCGTGTCGTCGCGGAGCGACGCGCTCAAGCGGCTCTTGTGGCACAGCCGGCTCTACTACGTGCTGCGGCTCGGGCTCGAGGTGCTGAACCCGGCCCGCGCGCGCTGGCTCGACGACCCACACGCCGCGGAGGACGCCGCCGCGGCGCAAAAGACCGGGGGGCGGGGCGTCGATCCGCGCGGCGGCGGCGTCCCCGTGATGGAGCGCATGGGCAACCACGAGCTCATCGCCGAGTGGGGCGCGGCGCACGGCGTGACCGTGTTCTTCATGCAGTACCCGATCATGGACGAGCAGGGGAACCACGGGTGCATGACCGGCCCCGACGAGCTCCCACCGAACGCGCGCGTCATCCCCACCTGCGAGCGCCTTCAGGCGACGGGCCGGCCGGCCCCGGCGCTCTTCCAGGACCGGAACCACCTCACGGAGGAGGGCAACCGGCTCGTGGGCGGCATCGTCGCGGACGCGCTCCGGGCGTGGGCCGCCGAGCGCTGATCAGCCCCCGCGGAGCGCCGCTTCCGCGACCTTGCGCCCGCCGATCGCGGTGGCGAGCGTGGACTGGCCGGGGAACACGCTGTCGCCGACCATCCAGAGCCCCGGGAGCACCGGCGCCGGCTGGAGACCGCGGTAGTTGTGCAGCCCCGCGCGGCGCGGGATGCCGCCGACGAGCCCCTCGGGTCGGCCGGTGAAGCGGGCGAAGGTGCGCGGGCTCGCCGGGAGCTCGGCCCGGATGCCCGCGGCGATCTCCGGGGCGAGCGCGCGGAGGCCCTCCCGCATGCGCGCCTGGACCGCGGAGACGGCGGCGGCCTGCTCCTCGCCGGAGCGCCCGCGGAGGTGGGCGAGCGGGAAGTGGGTCGAGACGGTCGCGGTGCGCGCCTGTGGCTGCTCGTCGGCCCCGCCCACGGACACGAACAGGTGGTTGCCGTCGAGCAACGGCTCGTCCACGTCCTGCACGAGCTCGACGTGGTGCGGCCCGGCGCGCCCGGGCGCGTCGGGATCGAGCACGAGGTAGAGCATGGCGGCGCCCCAGCCCTCCGCGACGCGCGCGGCCAGCCGGTCCAGGGCGGGCAGCGGCGCGCCGAGCAGCGGGCCGAGCGCCTGGGGCAGCAGGTTCGCGACGACCATGGGCGCGCGGAGCGAGCCGGCCCGCGCCTCGACGACCCAGCGGCCGCGCTCGTCCCGGACGCCCCGCGCGCGGTTGGCGTAGCGCACCGACCCGCCGCGCCGCTCGATCGCGCCGGCCAGCGCCTCGGCCAGCCGCCCGATGCCACCGTGCACGTGGCGGGCGCCGCGGAAGGGGAAGTCGACGGCGGCCAGGGCCAGCGGCGCCTCGGCCTCGCGCACGCCGACCTGCACCGTGATCTGGCAGAGCGCGTCGAGCCAGGTGACGAGGGGCCGCCAGCCGAGGAGCCCGTGGCGGGCGAGCACGTGCGCGAGCGGACGGCCCATGGAGGGGAGCAGCCCGGCGTAGGCGAGCCCGCCGCGGAGGTGGGCGCCGAGCGCGCCGGGGCCGAAGGGCGGGAGGAGCTCGGGCCGGTCGAAGCACGCCCAGAGCGCGTCCGCGACGCGCGCCTGCTCGGCGAAGAAGGAGCGGACCGCCGCCGCCGGGGCGCCGGGCATCGCGCAGAGGCGCTCGACGAGCACGTGCCGCTCCGGGGGGACGGCGAGCGAGAAGCCGGGCGTGCGCAGCTCGATGACGGGGTCGAGCCGCGCGAGCCGCACGTCGAGCCGGTGCTCGGCGATCCAGCGCGCGAAGAGCTGCCCCTCGTCGAAGCCCCCGGAGAGCGTCGCGCCCGCCTCGAAGTGGTGGCCGTGCTTCGTGAACGTGCTGGCGCAGCCGCCCGGGTAGGTGAGCGCCTCCAGGACGACCACGCGCGCGCCCCGCTCCGCGAGCGTCAGCGCGGCGCCGAGGCCCCCGAAGCCCGCGCCGATCACGATGGCGTCGACGTCCTCCACCCGCCGCAGCCTAACGCGGGGGCGCTACCCGACGGCGATGCGGGCCGCGCGGAGCGGGCGATCGAGGCCCTTGAGCACGGCGTCGAAGCGCTCCACCACCCGCGCGGGGCCGAGCCAGCCGGCCTCGACGGCGCGCGTGGCGAGATCCTCGGTCACGACGATCTCGCGCTCGTGGGCCGCGCCCTGGAGCCGCGCGGCCACGTTCACCGTCTGGCCGAAGTAGTCGAGCGCGCCGTTCGCCGTCACGACGTAGGCCGGGCCGGCGTGCACGCCGAGCTTGAGCATCGTGTCCGCCGCGGCCGCGCGGCCCGCGCGGAAGCCGTCCCACCCGGCCTGCATGGCGATGCCCGCGCGCAGCGCGCCGCCTTCGTCGGGGAAGGCCGCCATCACGGCGTCGCCGATCGTCTTCACGACCACGCCGCCCTCGCGCGCGATGTGCTCACGGAGGAGCTCGAAGTGGTCCTGCACGAGCCGGAACGCGGGGGCGTCGCCCACGCGGCTGTAGAGCGCGGTCGACGCGGAGAGGTCCGAGAACAGGAGCGCCACGCGGGCGATCTGCAGCTGGCGGCCCGGGCCGAGGACCTCGCCCGAGAAGAGCCGCCGGAAGCGGGGCTCGAGGGACAGGCGGTGGGCCGTCGCGGCGCGGTCGGCCCACTCGACGTGCTCGAGCTTGGCGTGGCGCGCGGTGCCGCCGGGCTGTCGGAGCCGGATCGTGGCCCCGGGGGCGAGGCGCGCGGCCGCGGGCGTCATCACGTCGGTGGCGACGAGCTGGACCTCCGTGTCCCCGCCCGGCGCGACGTCCAGGTCGGCGACCGCGCCGCCCCGGACGAACACGCGGTAGCGGCCGGGCCGCGCCGGCGCGACGAAGCGCGCCTCGCCGTCCACCGGCAGGTGCGCCTGCGCGAGCACGTGTGGCGTGGCGCCGGGGCCGCCGGTGCAGAAGGCGCGCGGCTCCACGGCGCGGACGGCCGGCGCCGGCTGGAACACGGCCTCGACCGCGCGGTCGAGCGGCAGGTCGAAGGAGATGTCGCAGAAGCCGCAGTGCCCGCCCTCGGGGAGGTCGTAGAGGTGCTCGACGCGGCTCGCGCCCGTCCGGCAGCTCGGGCACACGATGTCCCACTGCATCTGGAGGAGCCCCGCCACGACGGCCTCCAGGCACACGGCGAGCGCGCGGTCCCGCTCGACGCCCCAGGTGTCGGCGAGCTCGTAGGGGCGGATGCGCAACACGTCGGCGTCGGGCGCGTTCGCCACGTGGTCGCCGAGGCGGCGGGCGAGGGGGCGGTCGGCGGCCGGGAGCGCGGCGTCCAGCGCGGCGACGGCGCGCGCGCGCTCGCCGGCGCCGGACGCGACGGGCGGCGGCGCGGGGGAGGGGGGCGCCGCGGCCTGCTCGTCGAGCGCCCGGAGCGCCGCCTCGTACTTCACGAGCCGCCAGTACCCGAAGAACTTCGCCAGCGGCACGATCGCAGCGTGTTTCGGCTCGAGCTCCAGGGAGAGGCGCACGCGCGAGCCGCCGTCGTTCCCCGGGCCGACCTCCACGCCGAAGCGGAGCGAGCGGAGCACGCCCTGCCGCATGTTCCGGCGGACGGTGTAGCGCTCGGGCGCCTGCCACTCGAAGGGCTCCTCCTCGTACACCACGGGGAAGCCGTCGAGCCGGGTGTGGACGCGCACCCGGGCCCCGCCCGCGCCGTCGGCGGGCGTCGCCTCGATCGGGGCCATGCCGACGATCCGGTTCATCCGATCGGTGTCGGCGACCAGCGGCCAGAGGGCCTCCGGCGCGGCGCGGCACGCGACGTCCCGGGTGAGGAGGAGCGGCTTCATCGCGTCGGAGCGTACCCCAAGTTCGCCGTCCGTCCCCGCGGAAGCTATCAGCCCGCGGTGCCGCCCCGCCGCCCGCCCCCGCCCGTCACGCCCGCGTCGCTCGACGCGGCCGCGCGCGACTACCTGAGCCGCTGGTTCACGAGCCGCGCGCACCTGCGACGCCTGCTCCTGCGGCGCGTGGACCGCTCGCTCGCCGCCCACGGCGGGGATCGCGCCGCGCTGGCCGCCGCCGTCGACGCGCTGCTCGATCGCCTCGCCGCCGCCGGCGCGCTGAACGACGAGCTCTACGCGCGCGACAAGGCGCGCACGCTGCTGCGGCGCGGCGTGTCCGAGGCCGGCGTGCGTCAGCGGCTCGCGGCGCGCGGCCTCGGCGGGCGCGTGTCCGACGCGCTCGACGCCGTGCGCGGCACCGGCGCCGACCCCGCCATGGCGGCGGCGTGCGCGTACGTCCGGCGCCGGCGGATGGGCGCCTACCGCCCGGACGACGCGGCGCGGGCCGCGAACCGCGACCGCGACCTCGCCGCCCTCGGTCGCGCGGGCTTCTCCTACGCGGTGGCGCGCCGGGCGCTCGAGCTCGCGTCGATCGAGGAGATCGAGGCGCACCTGCTCGACTGATCAGCCCTCGATCTTCGCCTCGTCGCCACACGCCGCGGGGGCCGCGGTCGGGTCGAGGTCGTGGTCCGCGAGGTACTTCCCATTGGCGTAGGTGCCGGGGCTCTCGAGGAACAACTTCTCGCAGCTGTCGCAGCAGAAGAAGTACCGGACACCCTCGTGATCCGCGTACGAGACCGCGTCCTCGGGCGCGTCGATCGCCATGCCCATGACCGGGCACGCGACCTTCCCCGCGCCGTTGCGGAAGGTGGGCGGCACGTCGCTGGACGCGACCGCAGCGCCGATCGCGCCCTCGGCCAGCGGGACCTTGGCCCAGGCCGGCCCCGCGGACGGGTACGACGGCGGCGTCACGGGCGCGGGGGCCGGGGCGGGCGCGGCCGCCGGGTCGCTCGCGGCGGCCTGGGAGGCGGCGGCCTGGGAGGCGGCGGGCTCCGTGCGCCCGCACGCGAGGAGGGGAAGGAGGATCGAGAGGGCGAGTGCGCGCATCTGGTGATCTAACGCCCGAGGCTCCGTCAGGACGGGGGGCGTTGCGGGGGGCTCGCCCCCCGCCCCATGAAGAACCAGGCCCGAACTACGCGAGAGGCTTCAGGAAGTCTGCTCGTCCAGCGCCGCGCCGCAGCTCCAGCAGAGCTCGAAGGCGGGCGGGTTCTCCTCGCCGCAGCGGGGGCAGCGGCGGGGCTCGCCCTCGCCGGCGGCGTCCACCTCGGCGAGGAGCGCGGCGGCGGCTTCGGCCTGCGCGGTGATGACCCAGACCTCCAGCCGCGCGTCCACGAAGGGGATCTCCCCGGCCAACGGCGCGCGGGACTCGCCGCGGAGCTCGGCGGTCAGCCCGGCGTGGAGCAGCTCGTTGAGCGCGAGGTGGGCTTCCGGGAGCGTGCGGAAGCTCTTGAGGCGGGTCCAGTTCATCGCGGGCGCGCCCCGTAACCGGTCTCGCCCCTCCCGCGGTCAGCCCGCGAGGTGCGCGTAGGGATCGAGGGTCCGGAGGCGCGGGTCGTCGACGGGCCCCCCGACGGTGAAGTGGTAGAGCGTCCGCCAGCCGCTGGTCGGGGCGATCCCGAGGACGTGGTGGGTGTCCTCGTCGAAGAAGCAGCCGATGCCCGTGCCGCGGAGCCCGTCGCTCTCGGCCTCGAGGTAGAGCGCCTGGCCGACGGCGCCGGCCTCCCAGTGCAGCCGCCGGTAGAACCACGCCCCGTGCGCCCCGAGGCCCCCGACGAGGTCCCCGAGCATCGCGACCGCGAAGGCGCCCGACCCGGCGATGGCCTGGCCGCAGGAGACGTGCGCGGCGAGCCCGCGTACGTCGGCCCTGTCGAGGCGGTAGAGGGGGAGGTCGGGCTCGACGGCCTCCCAGGCGAAGCGCGCGGCGAGGGCGTCCCGGAGGGGAGCGAGGGCGTCGGGTGAGCGGACGAGCGCGTAGATCCCGGGCTCCAGCCCCTCCACGCGGTGCACGAAGAGGGCGAGGTGGATCGCGGGCGCCCAGGGGAGGGGATCGAAGGGGGGCCCGCCGGGGAGCAGCCGGGCGACGGTGCGCAGGAAGGCGGCGCGGGAGAGGCCGGTCTGCCCGTCCATGTCGACGGCGCTCCGGCGCTGGCGGACGAGCGCGCCGAGCCGGGCCGGGCGGTCCGCGAGCGCGCGGGTGGCGGGCGGAGCGGGGGACCAGAACTTCTCCTTCGGTGGCGAGAGCTTGCGGGTGCTCTCCTCGACCGCTTCGAGGATCGGCCAGGCCTGGTGCTCCGCGGAGAGGCGGTTCGGCGTCCCGGCGAAGGCGGTCGGCGCCTCGACGAGGCGCCAGTGTCGCCACTGGGGGAGGGGGAAGCCGGCCCCGGCGGGGAAGACGGCGAGGAGGCACTCGGGCACGTCCGACTCGGGGCCGGCGGGGCCGTCTACGCCGAGCAGCCGGGCGATCGGCGCGTCGGGGACGCTCTCCAGCACGCGGACGGTCCAGCCGAGGCCGGCGGCGGCGAGCGAGACGGCCGCGATCGCGTGCCCCACGTCGTGCTGGCAGTAGCGGAACGCGCGCTCGCCGTATTTCCAGGCCTCGCGCCACACGATGGACGTGAGCCCCACGAGGACCGCGTCGCGGGGCAGATCGGAGGCGACGCGCGCCCACCCGGGGAGGCTCGCCCGGCGCTCGAGCCCGTGCAGGTAGGGGCTGTAGTGCCACACACCGGGAGCGTCGGAGACGCCGTCGACGGCCCCGCAGACGAGCCAGCCCTCGGTGGGGTGCAGGTTCCCGCTCGACGGGTTCACGCGGAGCGACCAGCGGGTGCCGCCGGCCTCCTTCCACGCGGAGAGCGCGAGCGAGTCGAGGAAGAGCCGGGAGATCGACGCCCAGCCCAGGGGCGCCGGCGCGGGGAGGCGGCCCTCCCGCACGGCGTCGTAGGCGGGGTCCGGGCCGCCGGGCTCGCGGTCGAGCAGCACGACCGGGGCGCCCTCGTAGCGCCGGAAGGGGTCGGGCTGCGAGTCCCAGTCGAGCCAGCCGAGCGAGCGCGCCCAGGCGCCGGGCGCGTGGCGCGTGCGCTGGTGGTAGCCGACGGTGGTGGCGACGGGGTCGGTCATGCCGGCCGCTATCCGCTCCCGCGGCTCGGCGGGGGCTGGTGTATCGTTCGCGTGACGAAGCGGAAGCAGCACCATGACCCTCCTCCTCGCGATGCTCGCCTGCACCGGAAAAGAGCCGGCGGACGACGGGCCGATCCCGTGCCTCGGCTGTGACGACACGGCCCCGGACACCGACGGCGAGACCGGCGACACGACCGAAACCGACACCGACGAGACCGGCGACACGGACACCGGCGAGACCGCCGAGACCGACACCCACACCGGCGAGACCGGCGAGACGGCCACGCCCGCCGAGCCGCCGCGCGTGATCCTGTTCGTGGGCGACGGCATGGGCTTCCCCCACGTCGAGGGCGGCGGGCTCTACGCCTACGGCTCCTCCGGCTCGCTCGTCATGGAGTCCTTGCCCTACGCGGGGCGGCTCCTCACGGCGTCGCTGACCGGGATCACCGACTCCGCCGCCGGTGCCACGGCGCTCTCCACCGGGCACAAGACCTGGAACAACGTGGTCGCGATGGACGGCGACTACGCCGAGCTGACGACGGTGCTGGAGGAGGCCCGCGCCCGTGGCCTCGCCACCGGCGTCGTGACGACGGACGCGCTGACGGGCGCCACGCCGGCCTCGTTCTTCGCGCACGTCGAGAGCCGCGGCGACAAGCTCGAGATCGCGCAGCAGCTCGCCGCCGATCCGCCCGACGTCGTGCTCGGCGGCGGGATGAACGACCTCGAGGAGGCCTTCGCCGGCGTCGACGTGCAGATGGTGACGACGCGGAGCGAGCTCTACGCGACCACGCCCGACGGGCGGCCGTTCGTGGGCGTGTTCGCGGCGGAGACCTTCCCGTACGTGGTCGACGGCTACTTCGATCAGCCGACGCTCGCCGAGATGACCACGTTCGCGCTGGACATCCTCGACGATCACCCCGACGGCTTCTTCCTCGTCGTCGAGGGCGCGCGCATCGACCACGCGAGCCACGGCAACGACGGCGACAAGGTGCACCAGGAGACCGCGTCCCTCGACGAGGCCGTGGCGGCGGCCGTGTCGTGGGCCGACGCGGGCGCGTACGACCCGACGCTGCTCGTGACCGCCGACCACGAGTGCGGCGGGCTCGACGTGTCGGGCGGCGGGACGGCCGGCACGGTGCCCGACAGCGCGTGGCGGTGGGGCAACCACACCAACGCGGACGTGCCCGTGTTCGGCCGGGGCCCCTTCGCGGACACGATCGACGGGCAGCGGATCGACAACACCTGGGTCCACGCCGTGCTCGCCGCCGCGGTGACGGGCGCGAGCGCGGTGACCGCGCCGGTCGAGAGCCTGCTCGTGGACGGCCGCACGACGGACCTGGGCGCCGCCGTGACGACGCAGAGCTGGGAGACGAGCTTCGGGGTCGGCTACAACCAGCTCGACGCGCTGCGGATCACCGCGGACGAAGAGGCGCTCTGGGTGGGCGTGGACGGCGTGTTCGAGTTCGGCGAGAACGCCGTGCTCCTCCTCGTGGACGTGGACTACGGCGCGGGCACCGGCCTCGGCGCCGAGGACGTCACGCTCGAGGACGACAACGGCGAGCTCGACAGCGTGATCACGGCGATGCCCTACACCTCGGGCGTCGACGGCATGGGCTTCGACCTCGTATTCGCGTCGGTGGGCGCCCAGGAGATCGAGCTCGGCGACCTCTCCGACGTGGCCGGCCTCCGCGGGCTCCCCGGCGAGTGGGGCGCCTCCGACGACTACTGGTGGCTGCTCGGCGTCAGCAACTTCGACGACGGGAACGTCGCGGGGGACGACGCGGCGGTCGACGCGGGCGCGACCGGCCTCACCGAGAACGGGTGGGAGCTGCGCATCCGCTGGGACTCGATCTACGGCTCCGGGCTCCCGACGGACGGGCTGTCGATCGCGGTCGTGGCGGTCCTCGCCAACGGAGACGGGTCCTACGCGAGCAACCAGGCGCTGCCGTCGCTCTCGAGCGATGCCGAGCCGGGAACCAGCGTCGTCCTGCTGGAGTCCGCGGTGCTCCTCGAGGTGGACGCGAGCGGCGTCCCGCGGGGGGCGGCGACCGTCGTCCCCTGACCCGCCGGAGGCCCCCGCGGCATCGACGCGAGAGGGCCTCGGGGCCGTTGCGCCGGGGCGTCGGACGTGTGACGCTCGGCCCCGACGAGGAGCGCCGCACCATGTATCTGGAACTCCGTGTCTTCCACGGGAACGCCAACCCCAAGCTCGCCCGGGCGATCTGCGAGGCGCTGGGCGAGGTCCCGGGGAACGCCCGCGTCAGCCGCTTCTCCGACGGAGAGGTCCAGGTCGAGATCGACGACAACGTGCGCGGCCGGGACGTGTTCATCGTCCAGCCCACGTCTTCGCCTGCGAACGACCACCTGATGGAGCTCCTCATCATGGTCGACGCCTGCAAGCGCGCGTCGGCCGGCCGCATCACCGCGGTCATCCCGTACTACGGCTACTCCCGCCAGGATCGGAAGGTCGCCCCCCGCGCGCCGATCACGGCCAAGCTCATCGCGGACCTGCTCACGGCCGCGGGCGTGGACCGGGTCCTCACGATGGACCTGCACGCCGGGCAGATCCAGGGCTTCTTCGACATCCCGGTCGACAACCTCTACGCGGGGCCGGCGCTGCGCGCCTATGTCGCCGCCACGCTTCCCACGAGCAGCGCGGTCATCGTCTCCCCGGACGCGGGCGGCGTGGAGCGCGCGCGCTCCTACGCGAAGCCGCTCGGCTGCGGGCTCGCCATCATCGACAAGCGCCGCTCCGGCCCGAACCAGGCCGAGGCGCTCCACATCATCGGCGACGTGCGGGACAAGGACGCGATCATCGTCGACGACATGATCGACACCGCCGGCACGCTCGTGAAGGCCGCGGCCGCGCTCAAGGAGAACGGCGCGAGCCGCATCTACGCGGTGGCGACGCACGGGGTGCTCTCGGGGCCCGCCATCGAGCGGATCGAGGCGAGCTCGATCGAGCGCGTGATCATCACCGACACCATCCCGCTCTCGCCCGAGACGCAGAGCTGCGCGAAGATCGGCGTCGTTTCGGTCGCGCCGATGTTCGCCGAGGCGATCTCGTCGATCCACTCGCACACGTCGGTCACGCGCCTGTTCCGCTGAGGCGTCGGGCGGGCGCGCGCCCGTGCCGCTGCCCAGGTCTTGACGCTGCGGACCTGCTCGGCTAAGGGGCGGCGGCTCCGGTGGGGTCTACGCCCTGCCGGTCCGCGCACCGGTCCCCCGTTCTTTCGAACCAGGGGGGCCCGACGTCCACGGTGCGAACATCCTTCGGGGTGTGGTCCGGCTTGCCGGGGCGACGGACGTCCCTGCCCACCCCCCCGGACCTCCTCGTCCTGGAGAACTCGATGGAAAGCCTCATCCTCAACGCCACGTCGCGCGAAGGCACCGGCAAGGGCGTCGCGCGCAAGGCGCGCCAGGCCGGCCGCACGCCGGGCGTGCTGTACCGCGCCGGCGGCTCCGCCACCCCGGTCAGCTTCGATCTCGCCGAGCTCGCGACGATCTTCCGCAAGACGGCCGACCCCAACACGCTCGTCTCCGTGAAGGTCGAGGGCGCCGGTGAGCGCCACTGCCTCATCCGCGAGATCCAGCGCGACCCGGTGTCCCGCGGCGTGCTCCACGTCGACTTCTACGAGGTCGACAAGGACTACGTGGTCACGGTCGACGTGGCCCTCGTCCTCACCGGCCGCGCCGCCGGCACCCGCGCGGGCGGCACGCTCCGCCAGCTGGTGCGCTCCGTGACGGTGCAGTGCGCCGCCGGCTCGATCCCGAAGAGCGTCGAGATCGACGTCACGCCGCTCGAGGTCGGGCAGTTCCTCAAGGTCTCGCAGGTGCCGGCGCCCGCGGGCGTCAAGGTCCTCTTCGCGCGCGACTACAACGTCGCGACCGTCGAGGGCAAGCGCACCGCCCGCGACGAGGCGCCCGCGGCTGAGAAGAAGGCCTGATGCACCTCGTGGTCGGCCTGGGGAACCCCGGGGCGCGCTACGCCCGGACCCGACACAACGTCGGGTTCCTGGTCGTGGAGCGGCTCGCGGCCCGCGCCGGCGCTGCCGTGGAGAAGAAGCTCTTCGGCGCGCTGGTGGGGGACGGGGCCCTGGTCGGCACGAAGGTGATGTTCGCGATGCCCCAGCAGTTCATGAACGTGTCGGGCCAGCCGGTCGCGTCGATCCTCGGCTTCTACAAGATCGCCAAGGAAGACATGATCGTCGTGCACGACGACATGGACCTGCCCTTCGGCCGCCTGCGCGTCCGCGTCGGCGGTGGCCACGGCGGGCACAACGGGATTCGCGACATCCAGCGCCTCGTCGGCCCCGAGTTCGTCCGCGTGCGCGTCGGCATCGGCCGCCCGCCCGAGAAGATGGACCCGGCCGACTACGTGCTCTCCGGGTGGACCCCCACCGAGAGCAAGGACCTCGATTCCGTGCTGGACACCGTCGCGGACGCCGTGGAGAGCGTCGTCCGGGTCGGCGTCACCCAGACCATGAACACCTTCAACGCGGCTCCGTCCGCGTAGAACCTCCGCGGGAGCGGCCCGGCTGCTCCCCTCCCCATCGCCCAGGTGGAGGCACCTTGATCCTCAACGAGTACGAGACCATCTACATCGCCCGCCCCGACCTCACCGACGACGTGATGACCAAGATCACGTCCCGGTTCGAGCAGGTGATCACCGGCAACAGCGGCACCATCCTCGTGAGCGAGGACTGGGGCAAGCGCAAGCTGGCCTACGTCATCAGCAAGCACCAGCGCGGGCACTACATCTACCTCAACTACGTCGGCCCCTCGGCCCTCGTGGCCGAGGTCGAGCGCAACCTCGGCCTCGAGGACCAGCTCCTCCGCTTCCTCACCGTGAAGCTCGAGGACGCGGTCGAGATCGAGGCCCGTCGCGCCCTGGCCGAGGAGCGCAAGCGCCTCCGCGCCGAGCGGATGGCCGCGCTCAAGGCCGAGGAAGAGGCCGAGGCCCGGTACCGCGCCGAGGCCGAGGAAGCCGAGGACGACCTCCTCGCCGTCGAGACCGACGACTAAACCCGAGAACCGACGGAGTCCCCCATGAAGGTCATCCTCCAGGAAGATGTCGCCAACCTCGGCAGCACCGGCCAGGTGGTCGAGGTCGCCGACGGCTTCGGCCGCAACTACCTCCTCCCCCGCAGCCTCGCGGTGCTCGCCGACGAGCGCAACACCCGCCGCACCGAGCACGTGAAGCGCCTCGCGGCCGCCCGCCAGACCAAGGTCCTCGCCGCCGCCAAGGAGCTCGCGGCCAAGATCTCGGGCACGGCGGTGTCCATCAAGCGCCAGGCCGGCGCCGAGGACAAGCTGTTCGGCTCGGTCACCAACCAGGACGTGCAGGAGGCCCTCGCGGCCCAGGGCGTCGAGGTGGACCGCCGCAACATCGTGCTGGCCGAGCCGATCCGCAACATCGGCGTGTTCCAGGTCCCCGTGCGCGTGCACAAGGACGTCGAGGCCAGCGTCAAGGTCTACGTCATCCGGGCCTGATCGTTGGAGGAGTCCTCGCGCCCACGTCGCTTCGTGCGTCCCGAAGGCCCCGTCCAACGGGTCTCGGAGCGAGGGCTCCCTCACAACTGGGAGACGGAACGGGCGCTGCTCGGCGGGCTCATGCTCGCCCCCGAGCAGCTCCTCCAGGTGCGTGAATCGATCCAGGCGGACGACTTCCACCGCCCGGCGCACCAGCACCTCTTCGCGCTCCTCTGCGCGCTCGCGGACGCGGGTGCGGTCCCCGACACGATGGTGCTCCTCGACGAGATCGAGCGCCGTGGGGAAGCCGAGCGCGTGGGCGGCATCGCGTACGTCATCGCGCTGCCCCAGGCCTGCCCCACGGTCGACAACCTCGAGGCCTACGGGCGTCGGGTCAAGGAGCACGCGGTCCGCCGCCAGCTCCTGCTCGCCGCGCGCCAGATCGAGGCCGACATCCAGGAGGGCGTGAAGGACCTCGGCTCGCTCATGGACGGCGCCGAGAAAGCCGTCTTCGAGATCGCCAACGTCACCGGCTCGAAGTCCTGGCACCCGCTCTCCAACATCATCGACGAGCAGATCCTCGAGATCCAGCAGCGCGCCTCGAACCCGGGCGAGGTCACCGGCGTCCCGACGGGTTTCGTGGACCTCGACAAGAAGCTCGCGGGCCTCCAGCGCACCGACCTCATCGTCCTGGCGGCGCGCCCCGCGATGGGCAAGACCGCGTTCGTCCTGAACCTCGCGCTGAACGCCGCGCTCAAGGGCGGCGTGGCGGTCGGGATGTTCTCGCTCGAGATGTCCCGGCACCAGCTCGCCACCCGCATGTTGTGCTCGCACGCGCGCGTGGACGCGAGCCTCGTCCGCACCGGCAACCTCGACCCCAACGAGGACTGGCGCCGCCTCATCGAGGCCTCGGAGGTCCTGCACGGGCTGCCGATCCTCATCGACGACACGCCGGGCCTCACGATCACGCAGCTCCGGAGCAAGGCGCGCCGGCTGAAGGCCGAGTACCCGAACCTCGGGCTCCTGATCATCGACTACCTGCAGCTCATGCAGGGGACCGGCGGCGCGAAGGAGTCGCGCGAGAACGTCATCAGCAACATCTCGCGCGGCATGAAGATCCTCGCGAAGGAGCTGAGCGTCCCGGTCGTCGCGCTCTCGCAGCTGAACCGCTCGCTCGAGAGCCGCACCGACAAGCGCCCGCTCCCCTCGGACCTCCGCGAGTCCGGCGCCATCGAGCAGGACGCCGACGTCATCCTGTTCATCTACCGGGACGAGGTCTACAACAAGGAGAACAGCCCCAAGAAGGGCATCGCCGAGATCATCATCGCCAAGCAGCGCAGTGGTCCCATCGGCACCGTCGAGCTCGCTTTCCTCGACAAGTACATCTTGTTCCAGAACCTCGCGGGGCCGAGCGAAGCGCCGAGCGGTTACTTCTGACCCGCTCGTTCATCCGCGGCCCGAGCGCCCGGGGACGGGGTTGACAGCGGTCCCCCCGTCTACTATCAACGCGACTCACCCGTCCTTTCCGTACACGCTCGCCGCCCCCTGCTTAGGAGCCCCTGGACATGGAGAAGAAGGAACTCCTCGATACGCTCTCCGCGCTGACCGCCCGGTACGAGCAGCACCGACACTACATCGAGAAGGCCCGCGCCCAGGCGGCGACCGGCAAGTTCAACAACGCCGTCATCGAGAAGGTCGTCCTCGACCACGAGATCAAGTCCTCCGACCTCGCCGACCAGGTCGCGCCTCTCCTCCCGCGCATCGGCGAGCTGCTCGCGGGCTACGCGGCGGAGAAGGAGCGGATCGAGGCGTCGAAGGGCGGTGTCGACGAGCAGATCCAGGAGCTCGAGCTCCGCGCGGCGATCGGGGAGCTCTCCGAGGAGGACTTCGAGCGCGAGACCGCGGGCCTCCGTGCCAGCCAGTCGAGCGCCAACGAGCGGATCGCGGCGGTGCAGGCGGACTGGGACGCGCTCGACGGCGCCCGCGGCCGCTGGGCGGCGGTGGCCGGCCCGGCCGGGCACTACACCGCGGCCCCGGAGCCCGCGCCGGCGCCCGCGGTCGAGGAGCCCGAGCCGGTCATCGACGAGCCGGTCGTCGAGGCCGAGCCCGAGGTGGCGGCCGAGCCGGTGGTCGACGACGCGCCGGAGATCGGCGAGCCCGAGTCCCACGGGGCGCGGGCCGAGTTCCGCGAGGATCTCTCCGACGTGTTCCCGACCGCCACCGTCGAGACGGCGAGCGTGCGGGTCTCCGCGCACGTGGAAGAGGACATCGCGATCGAGACCGCCGAGGTGGCCGAGGAGTCCGGCGACGCGCCGAGCGCCGACGTGCCGTTCGGCTTCGAGGAGGAGATCCTCGGCGGCGACGTGTCGGTGAGCGCGGGCGAGGTCGAGATCGACCTGGCGGGTGACGGCGGCGTGTCCGCGACGCCGGCCGAGGGTGGCGACGCGCCGCGCCGCGCGCTCCTCCTGTACCAGGAGGGGACCGCCGAGGAGCAGATCTACCCGTTCACGGGCGACACGCTCACGATCGGCCGCGGCCGCGAGAACGACATCCAGATCAAGAACGACTCGAAGGTGTCGCGCTACCACTGCAAGCTGTTCCGCCGGGGCAACAACTTCTACATCGAGGATCAGAAGTCCTCGAACGGGAGCCTCGTCAACGGCGAGCTGATCACCGACCGCCGCCTCTTCGGCGGCGAGGAGATCATCATCGGCGAGACGTTCTTCCGCTTCCGCATCATGGAGTGACGGACGCCGGCCGGGCCACCGTGCCCGGCCCGCATCTGGTAGGATTCTCCAAGTAGGGAGATCTCGCTGGACGCCGCGGACCGTGATCTTCTCATCGTGCAGCTCGGCGGCCCGGCGGTTCCCGACGGACCGCCGACCCGGACCCTCGCGTCCCATCGCGTCGTGAGCCCCGAGGATGCACGGCGGGCGTTGCGCGAGTCCCCCTACGAGATCGTGATCGGGCTGGCCTCCGTCACCACCGCGGTGACGGAGGTCGTCTCGTTTTTCCGGGAGGTCGAGGCCGTCCGGGTCGTGCGCGCGCCGCGTGCCTGGCTCGCGGAGCACGCCTCGGCCCTCGGCGACGCGGTCGACGAGCTCGTGGCCGAGGAGGCGGAGGACGCGGAGGTCGCGCTGCGCCTCCGGTGGGCCACGGTCCGGCGTCGCCCCGCGACGCGACGCGCCATCGAGCGCGAGCAACGCCTCGAGCAGCTCCGCGTGGCGCTGCCCGTCGGGTGCACGTCGGACGCCGTGGCGACCGCCGGCGCGGTGGCCCTGGCCGCGCTTTCGGGCGTGGTCGGGGTGCGGATCGAGCGGGAGCCGCCGGACTCCTGGGATGGCGCGGTGGCGCGCGGGGAGCCGGTCGAGGTGCCGGCGGCCGTGCGGGCGCGCGTGCTGCGCGACGCGGAGCTCCGGGAGTTTCCTCTGGGCGCCGAGCGGCTGCTGGTCGCCCCGCTCGGCGCCGGGGCGCTGGTCGCGGTGCGCGCCTCCGACGATCTCGACACGCCCCTGCTCGTGGCGCTGGCCGCGGAGACGGGCCGGGCGCTGGACGCGGCGCTCCTGCTCGAGGCGGAGGCCGACCGCGCCTTCCGGCTGGAGCGCGCCTGGCTGGAGCGATCGCGCGAGGTCGAGCGCGTGCGGGCCCGCCTCGCGCGCGTGTCGGAGGCGCGCGACGCGATGCTCGCGTTCCTCTCGCACGACGTGCGCTCGCCGCTCACGGTCCTGGTCGGGCACTGCCAGATGCTGAACGAGGGCATCCTCCCGGCCGCGCGCCGCGCGGCTTCGCTCGAGACGATCCGGCGCCAGGCCGACCGCCTGAGCCAGATGGCGGGCGAGGTGGTCGACCGCCAGCGGGCGCTCCCGGAGGAGCGGGGCGTCGACGTTCGCATCGACCTGGGGGCCCTCGCGGAGGACGCCGTCGGCCGCGCGCGCCCGCTCGCCACGCGCCGCTCGCAGTCGATCGGGCTCGACGTGGACTCCGGCGTCGCGATCGACGCCGACGCCGCCGGGGTGGGGGACATCGTCGACGCCCTGGTCGACGCCACGCTCCACCGGGTCCCCGAGGGCGGCGCGGTCACGGTGCGGGTCCTGGCCGACGGCGCGCGCGCGCGGCTCACGGCGCGGGGCGACGGGCCCGCCTGGCCCGCGACGTGGCAGGAGATCGAGGCGACGCCCGCCGGCCGCGCGTTGTCCACCGCGATGGCGCGCGCCCGTGAGCGCGGCGGTGAGGTCCGCGTCGGCGAGGCCGCCGCCGCCGAGCTCGTCCTGGAGCTGCCCCGCGCCCCGGCCGAGGCGCCGCCGCCGATCTTCGTCGCGGCCGCGGGCGACGCCGACGTCGCCACGCTCGTCGAGCTCCTGGCCCCGCTCGGCGGGCCCGTCGCCGGCCACCCCCTCGGGGCGGGCCTCTCGGCCACGGTGCGCCGGGCCTCGCCCGCCGTGGTGGTGGTCGACGGCACCCGCGAGCCCGGCGCGGCGCTCGACGCCCTGGAGCGCCTGCGCAAGAGCGCCGTGACGGCCGGCGTGCCGACCGTGTTCCTCGCCCCGCCCGGGGCGCCGCGCGCGCTCCACCGGGCCACCGCGTCCGGCGTGCTCGCCTCGCTTGTCGCGCCCGTGGACGGGCGGGCGCTGCTCGCCGCCGTCATCCGTGCCCGCCGGGAGGGCAGCGCTGCGCCGCCCCCGGGCGAGCGCCACGACCCCGCTTCGGGGCTGCCGACCCTCGCCGGCATCGTCGACCGCCTCCAGGCCCTCGTGAGCGCCGCCCGCGCGGCCCGCGCCGAGCTCCCGGCCCTCACGATCACCGAGATCGGGCCCCGCGCCGACGAGCCGGGCCGCACCCGCTCCGTCGCGGAGGAGGTGCTGGCCTGGCTCGCGGCGGAGCTCCGCCCGCGCGCGCTGCCGGGTGATCTGCTGGCCCGCATCGAAACCGACGCGCTCGTCCTCGTGTCGCCCACCCGGACGCGGGAGGAAATGGTGGCAATTTGGGACGAACTACGGGATCACCTGGCTCGCGCGCGACCGCGGATCGGGGTTACGCGCGTGGCCGTTCGCGCTCGGCTCGAGCTTTCGGATCTCGCGTGGACAGGAGAGGATCCCTTGAGGGCCATCGTGGTCGGGATGCGCAGCGCGGCGGAGGTGGGGCATGCCTCGTAGGAAGGCCGACGGCGTAGGGCCGCGGTACCTCACCACGTTCATGGTGGCGAAGAAGCTCGGCGTGAGCCCGCCCACCGTGGTGAACTGGGTCAACAGCGGGTTGTTGCCCGCCCACCGCACGCCGGGCGGCCACCGGCGCATCGCCCGCGAGGACATCCGCGCCTTCGCCCAGGAGCACGACTACCCGCTCCCGGCGGACTTCGAGGACGACGAGGAGCTCCCGTCCGCCGCCGCGCCGACCCCGCGCGCCACGAACGGCCCGCACAAGGTGCTCGTGGTCGACGACCAGCGGGAGTTCTGCACGCTGGTGCGCGACTACCTGGTGCTGAGAGGCGGCTACGAGGTCGAGATAGCCGACAGCGGTTTCGCCGCCGGGTACGCCGTGGCGCAGTTCAAGCCCGAGGTCATCCTGATGGACATCCTCATGCCCGATATGGACGGGTTCGAGGTGCTCCGCATGTTGCAGGCCGACCCCGAGACGCGCTCGATACCCGTCATCGCCTGCACCGCCTATCGGGACCCGCACGTCGAGGAGCGGGTCAAGCGAGAGGCGTTCGTGGACTACATGGAGAAGCCGCTCCGGCTCGATCGACTCGCAGATGTGGTGGCGAGCGCGATCAACGCCCGGGCTTCGCGGAGCTAGGCGGACGCGCGATGCCGTCCCCCCCGCGCGCGGGGAGGGGGATCTCCGACAGCGGCACCGGCGGCCGCGTGACGCCGTGGCGCACCCGCACGAGCTCCGCCGCGATGGACACGGCGATCTCCTCGGGCGTCTCCGCGCCGATGTCGAGGCCCACGGGCGTGGACACGCGCGCGAACAGCGCCTCGTCCACCCCCGCCGCCCGCAGCCGCAGGAAGAACTTCGCGACCTTGGCCCGGCTCCCGATGAGCCCGAGCCACGCCCAGGTGCGCGGCAGGAGCGCCTGGAGGAGGTCCTGGTCGAGGGCGTGATCGTGCGTGACCAGCAGGACGTACGTGCGCGCGTCGGTCTCGAGCGCGGCGACCCAGCGCCGCGGGTCCGCGCACACCGTCGTCACGCCCGGGAAGCGCTGGGGGTCCGCGTACTCCTCGCGCTCGTCCACCACCGTCACGTCGAAGCCGAGGTCGCGGGCGAGGGCCGCCGTCGGCCGCGCCACGTGCCCGCCCCCGAAGATCACGAGCCGCTCGCGCGGCGTGAGCGGCTCGATGTACACGTCCATGGCGCCTCCGCAGCACATCCCGAGGTCCCGCGTCAGGTGCACGGAGAAGCGGCGGGGCCGCCCCTCCCGCAGCGCGTCCAGCGCCGCGTTCGTGACCTGGAGCTCGAAGTTCCCGCCGCCCACGGTGCCGAGCGTGCGCCCGTCCGGCCACACGAGCATCCGCGCGCCCGCGGCTCGGGGCGCCGACCCGTCCACGCCGACGACCGTCGCGAGCGCGACGTGCTCGCCCGCCTCCGTCGCGTCGAGCGCGGCCTTCCAGATCTCCCTCACAGGATCCCCGTCACAGGCCGGCGCGCTCCCGAACCCGGGCCAGGGCGCGCTTCGCACCGGCCACGGTCTCCCCCGTGTCCCAGGCGAGCACGTGCCCGTCCTCCGCGACCTTCCGGCCCGCCACCCACACCTGGGTCACCGCGCGCGTGTCGAGCGCGTAGACCACGGCGCCGTGTGGATCGCCGCCGCCCCACACCCGGTCGGGATCGAGAACCACGAGGTCCGCCACGTGGCCCGGCGCGACCACGCCGCCCGGGAACCCGAGCGCCTCGGCGCCCGCGGCCGTCGCCATCCGCAGGACCAGCGGCGCGGGCATGGCCGTCGGGTCGAGCCGGGGCTTCTGCACGAGCGCCGCGAGCCGCATCTCCGCGAACATGTCGAGGCGGTTGTTGCAGGGCGCCCCGTCGGCCCCGAGGCTGACGTGCACGCCCTTCGCGAGGAGCTCCGGGACCCGCGCCACGCCGCTCCCGAGCTTGAGGTTGGAGGACGGGCAGTGCAGCACGCGCGTGCCGGTGCGCGCCAGGACCGCCTCCTCCGCCTCGGTGAGGTGGATGCAGTGGGCGAGCGCCACGTCCGGGCCGGTGAACCCGAGGCGGTCGAGGTGCAGCACGTTGTCGGTGCCGACGAGGCTCCGCACGAGCTCGACCTCGCCGCGGTTCTCGCTCGCGTGCGTGTGGAGCAGGCAGCCGCGCGCGCGGGCCTCCCGCGCCGTCTCGACGAGCAGCTCGTCGGAGCAGGAGGGGACGAAGCGCGGGGCGAAGGCGTAGCGGAGCAGGCCCTTGCCGTGCCAGCGATCCGCGAGGTCGCAGGCGGCGCGGAGCGACGCCTCCAAGGGCAGCGAGAGCCCCGCCTCGTTGTCGCGGTCCATCATCGCGGCGCCGCAGTACAGCCGGATGCCGGCCTCGGCGGCGGCTTCGAACACCGCGTCGGTGTGGTGCACCGTCGCCATGTCGAGGATCGCGGTGGTCCCGCCGGCGAGGAGCTCCGTCACGCCGAGCCGCGCCGAGGCGTGCACGCTCTCGGGGTCGTGGGCGCGCTCGAGCGGCCAGATGCGCGTCCGCAGCCAGTCGAGGAGCAACAGGTCGTCCGCGAGGCCGCGGAACAGGGTCTGCACGAGGTGCACGTGCGTCTGCACGAAGCCCGGCAGGAGCCACTTCCCCGCGAGGTCGACCTCCCGCGCGCCACGCAGCCCGGGCGCCACCGCCCGGATCGTGTCCCCCTCGATGCCGACGTCCGCGTCCAGCACGGTGTGGGCGGCGTCGCAGGTCAAAATGCGGGCGTTCTTGAGGACGAGCGGAAACGAGGGCGGGCTCAGCTGAGGCTCCTCCGGTGCGCAAACGTCACCGGGACCGGCGTCCTATCGCGTTGACCGGGCGGTGGCGCTTGCGTAAAGTGCCGGCCCATGCCGCGCCGCGGGCTGCTCCTGCTTCTGCTCGCCTCCGGGCCTGCGCTCGCGCAGGAGGGGCCGGACGTCGCGCCCGAAGCCCCCGCGATGCCGGCCGCGCCCCTCGCGGAGCGCTTCGTGTGGGAGCGCCGCGCCGGGTTCGGGCACCGCGTGGCCGGCGTGGCGGTCCAGCCCGTGGCAGCGGGCGCCTGGATCGCGGTCGACGAAAAAGGCGGCGTGTGGCTCTCGGAGGACGAGGGCGGGCGCTGGGACAACGTCGTACGCCCCGTCGGCGCGCTCGCGGACGACGAGCTCCCCGACGACGAGGAGCTCTTGCTCGAGGCCGAGACGCGCCGCGAGGAGGCGCTCGAAGAGGCGCCGGTCGAGCCGCTCGATCGCCTCCCGGATCTGGACGAGCCCGTCCCGGAGGGCGAGGACGTCGAGCTCCCCGAGGCGCCGGAGGCCGACGAGGCCGTGCTCGGCGAGGCCGGGGCCGAGGCCGCCGACCTCGTGGAAGAGGGGATCCGCGGCGTCGGAGGGCTGGGCTTCCGCTACCCGCCGGTCGTGTGGGTCGACCCGACCGACCCCGAGAAGGTGTTCGTCGCCCGCGCCGACGGCACCTGGCGCTCCACGAGCGCCGGCCGTACCTGGGAGCACGTCCGGACCGCCGAGGAGGGTGATCCCCACGTGACGTCCTTCTTCCGCGGCGCGGACGGGGCGCTCGTACTCGGCACCAGCGACGGCGTCCGCTACTCCACCGACGACGGCGCCTCCTGGATCGACGTCGAGGACGCGACCGACGGCGCGCGCGTGTACGAGGTCACGACGGGCGCGGGCGCGCTCTGGGCGGCCACCGAGCAGGGCCTGTTCAAGAGCAGCGACGGCCTCGCCTGGGCCCGCATCCAGCTCCCGACCAACGAGCCCGTCCGCTCGGTCGTGGCCGACCCGTCCTGGGAGAGCGGCTTCTGGGTGGCGACCCCCACGACGCTCTACCGGACGGACGACGGCGGCGCGAACTTCTACGTGGCCGGCCGCCAGCCGCTCCGCGGGCTCCGGCGCCTCGTCCACCTCGACGAGCCCGGGCACCTGCTCGCCGTCTCGGACGACGGCGTCTGGGAGTCCATGGACGGCGGCGTGGCCTGGTCCACGGCGGACCGGCGCCTCTCCGAGCCCGACGTGCGCTCGCTCGCCTTCGCGGACAACGGGCCGGTCATCGCGACGCCGAACGGCGTGTGGCGGATGGTCACCCCGCGGGAGGTGTCGAAGCCGACCCGCGACCGGCCGGCGCTCTCCCTCTCCGAGACCATCGGCGCCGCGACGCACCGCGACGGCATGGAGATCGACCTGCTCTCCCTCGCCGAGCTCGGCATCGCCGCGCGGATCGCGCCGCAGCTCGAGCTGCGCTTCGACTGGGGGGCGTCCGCCGGGCGCGACGCCGACTACGTGTCCGCCTCCACGGTCGACGCCTACGACAACGACTGGGCCCTCGGCGCGCGCCTCTGCTGGGGGGCGTGCAGCACGACCGTGACCGTCGCGCCCACCGGCGAGTACGAGTACGAGACGGACCGCTCCTTCTACGTGTTCGACGGCCAGGTGTTCGACGAGGGCGAGCCCGTCGCGGCCGCCGCGAACGTCGCCCAGAGCATCCGCAGCTACCGCCGCTACCTCGCCGAGCACGTGGCCGACGCCTGGCTCGCGCGCTCGCGCCTCGTCGCGGAGACCAACGCCGTCCGCGCGCTCCCGCTGCGCGACCAGGTGCTGCACGCCGTGCAGATCCAGGAGCTCGAGGCCCGCCTCGACGCCCTCACCGACGGCGCGTTCTCCCGTTCCTCCCGCGCTTCCCCCCCTCCCGAGGAGTCCCCATGATCGCCATCCTCCTGACGCTCGCCCTCGCGCAGCCCGCCGCGGCCGCCGAGTTCCGCACGGTCGACGAGGTGCTCGCGCGCTTCGAGAAGGAGCCCGAGGTCCGCGACGTGCAGGCCATGGTGCTCGAGTACTCCAAGACCGACCCACGCTACGTGAACGAGTGGCTCCGGGCCGCGAAGAACGCGGCGTGGCTCCCCGAGCTCACGATCAAGTACGACTACGGCAACGACTACGGCTACGACTACACCTACGAGGTCACCGAGGACGGCGAGCTCGAGGGCGCCGACGTGGGCAACGACCACGGCGTGGCCGTGACCGCCAAGTGGAAGCTCGACGAGCTCGTGATGTCGAGCGACCGCATCCGCGTCATCAGCGAGACGCAGGACATCGTGAAGCTCCGCGACAAGGTGCTCGACGAGGTGACGCGCCTGTACTTCGATCGCCGTCGTCTCCAGATCGACATGTTGCTGGCCGGTGGCGGAGACCTGAAGGGCCAGATCAAGAACGAGATGCGCCTCCAGGAGCTCACGGCGCAGATCGACGCCTACACCGGCGGTCGCTTCTCGGTGGCGTTGCAGTCCAAGTAGGTCCGCGACGGGATAGACGCGGCGGCACCATGTCGGCGCACGATCTCGTCCTCATCCTCGACTTCGGCTCCCAGTTCACCCAGCTGATCGCGCGGCGCATCCGCGAGCAGGGCGTCTACTGCGAGATCCACCCGTGCACGCTCCCGCCGCGGGACTTCCCGCGCCTCGTCGGGATCGTGCTCTCCGGCGGCCCGTCCAGCGTGTACGACCACGACGCGCCGCCGTTCGACGAAGGCTGGCTCGACCGCGGCGTGCCGGTGCTCGGCATCTGCTACGGCATGCAGCTGATGACCCAGCGCCTCGGCGGCGAGGTCAAGGGCTCGTCGCACCGCGAGTACGGCCACGCCGAGATCACACGCGCGGGCGGCGCGGACAAGCTCTTCGCGGGCCTCCCCGACGTGCTCCCGGTGTGGATGAGCCACGGCGACCAGGTCGCGCGGGCGCCCCAGGGCTTCCGCACGCTCGCGTCCACGCCCACCTGCCCCGTCGCGGCCTTCGCGGACGAGGAGCGGCGCTACTACGCGCTCCAGTTCCACCCCGAGGTCACCCACACGCGCGACGGCGTGGCGCTCCTCCGCAACTTCCTGTTCGGCGTGTGCGAGGCGCGCGCCGACTGGTCGATGGGCAGCTTCATCGACGAGCAGGTCGCGAAGATCCGCGCCCAGGTCGGCGAAGGCGAGGTCCTCTGCGCGCTCTCCGGCGGCGTCGACAGCTCGGTGACCGCGGCGATCCTGCACGAGGCGCTCGGGGACCGCCTGCACTGCATCTTCGTGGACAACGGCCTCCTCCGCCTCGGCGAGCGCGAGAGCGTGGCCAACGAGTTCAAGGACTTCCAGCTCACGGTCGTCGACGCGCGCAAGCGCTTCCTCGACGCGCTCGCGGGCGTGACCGATCCCGAGCGCAAGCGGAAGATCATCGGCGAGACCTTCATCCGCGTCTTCGAGGACGAGGCGAAGCGCTTCAAGGCCGCGAGCTGGCTCGCGCAGGGCACGCTCTACCCGGACGTGATCGAGAGCGTGAGCTTCCGCGGCCCGAGCGCCACGATCAAGAGCCACCACAACGTCGGCGGGCTCCCCGAGCGCATGCACCTCAAGCTCATCGAACCCTTGCGCGAGCTCTTCAAGGACGAGGTCCGCGCGCTCGGCGCGAAGCTCGGGCTCTCCCGCGGGCGCATCGACCGCCAGCCCTTCCCCGGGCCGGGCCTCGCCGTGCGTTGCCTCGGCGAGCTCACGGAGCCGCGGCTCGACGTGCTGCGCGCCGCCGACGCGATCGTCGACCAGGAGATCCGCGCCGCGGGCCTCCAGGACAGCCTCTGGCAGAGCTTCGCCGTGCTCCTGCCGGTCCGCTCGGTCGGCGTGATGGGCGACAACCGCACCTACGACGAGGCTTGCGCCATCCGCGCCGTGCACTCCACCGACGGGATGACCGCGCACGTCGCCGAGCTGCCCTGGCCGCTGCTCGCGCGCCTGTCGAGCCGGATCATCAACGAGGTCAAGGGCATCAACCGCGTGGTCTACGACATCTCGACCAAGCCGCCCGCCACGATCGAGTGGGAGTGATCGAGGGGGCTCTTCTTCTTGGGGCGGGGGGGCGAGCCCCCCCGCAACGCCCCCCCCTTCCTCGCCGGGCGCTCGCGCCGGTGCAGGAACCTCGGCCGCCAGGGCGATGAAGGGCGCTCCGCGGCGCAACGAGGCCGGGACGGCAGGGGCGTTGCTCCCCGCCGCCCTCACCGTGCTCGCCGCGGCCCTGACCCCCACTCTGCCCTGGCACACCGGCCCCGCGCTGGTCGCGCTCGGCGTGGTCGCCGCCCTCGACCGCGCCTGGATCTGGCCGGCGCTGGGGGCCGCCGCGGTCTGGTCGCGGGCCGTCGCGGACGGCGCCGGCGGCCCCGGCGGCGCCGTGATCCTCGGGGCCGCGGTGGTCCTCGGCGCGGCGCGCCGGCGCCGGCTCGCGACCGGGATCGTGGTCGTCGCGCTCGCGCTCGCCGCCAAGCAGCTCGTCGCGGCGCGGCTCCTCCCTGCGGCGGAGGGCCCGATCCCCTGGCTCGTGGTCACGCTCGTGGCGTCGGCCGGGGCCGTGTCCGCGGCGCGCGGCAGCCGCGTGGAGGCCGGCGCGCTCGGGGTCGCGGGGATGATCGTGCTCGCGCGCCTCGCGGCGGTGTGGAGCGTGGACGGCGTGGAGCGCGTCCGGGCCGCGGCGGCGGTCGGGGCGGTGCCCCTCGTGTACGACGCGCTCGCCGCCGAGGCGGACCCGGCGCTGGCGGCCGCGCTGCTGCGCGTCGCGCCCGCGCGCGACGCGGCGGCGCTCCGGCTCGGCTGGGCGCGCGCGCTCGACCTGGGATGGCGTCCGACGCGCGCCGAGGGCGTGGTGGTGCCGGTGGCGCGGGCCCTGGAGGCGCGCGGCCGAGGCGGCGAGGCGCTGCGGCTCCTCGCGCGCCACCCGCGCGAGGGCGAGGTGGACGCGCTGCGGGCGCTCCTGGAGCGCGTGCAGGGCGCGCCCGTGCGCTGGCGCGGCGCGCCGCTCGGCCCGGAGCTGCCCGGCCGCTTCGACCCGGCGCTGCGCTTCCAGACCGGCGGGTGGGCGGCCGTCGAGCTCACCGCCCGCGCGCCGCTCGCGGAGCTCGTGATCGAGGGGGAGGGGACGCCGTACCAGGGGCCCCCGCTCCTGGAGGTGCGCCTGGACGGCGGCCCCGCGGTCCCTTGGGCGCTCGACGGCCCGGCGACGCTCCGCGTCCCCGGCCCGATCGAGCCGGGGCCGCACCGGCTGGACCTGTTCTTCGTGAACGACCGCGCGGACGCCGGCGGGGACCGGAACGTGGTGATCACGTCGATCGGGGGCGCATGACCACCCCTTCGGAGTGGCCGTCATCACGCGCCGACAAAGGACGCGCCATCGAGGCGCGTCCGACTCGGCGCGGGCGTAGGTGCCGCCCGAAGCGCGGGCGACGGGGCCCCGCCTGGTTCCGGGGCGGCTCTGCGCCCCGGAACCAGGTGGGGTCGAGGAGCCCGGGGGGGGGCGTTGCGGGGGGGGGGCGCCCCCCCCCCCCCACCACGACCGGCCCGACCGCGGGCCGCCGCCCGCGCCGGGCGGGAGGCCGTCGGCGGGCTGCGTGCCGGTGGGCGCCGCGGCCTCGGACACGTCGATCTCGTCGATGATCCGGCGGCCGTCGACGATGCGGTAGGTGACATGCACGTTCGTGCCCGGCTGGAGCTCGGTCACGACCACCGTGCTCTCCCCGCGCATGAACCGGCTCTGCGGGTTGTAGTCGACCTCGAACGTCTCGCCGTTCTCGAGGCGGAGCATGACCGTGTCGGCGTCGTGGCCGGTGACCACCGCGTCGAACTCCACGGGCTCGCCCGACTTCTCCTGGTCGCGCAGCTCCTCCACGAGGTTGCGGCGGGCCTCCGCCACCTCCTCGCGGCCCTCCTGTACCTCCCGGCCGACCTCCTGCCGTGCCTCCTGCGCCTCCTTGCGCACATCCTCCGCGGCCTCCCGCGCCTGCTCCTGCTCGGTGGCGCACGCCGCCAGGACCCCGAGCCAGGCCAACGCGCCGAACTTGAATGCCTTCATCGTGCCTCCTCGTCTGAAACCCCACGCGGGGCGACACCCGGCCAATCTCGTCCCGTCGGACCAGCGGGTGCCTACCCGGGACATCTCGTGGAGAAACGAGGGGAATTCAGGCGGGCGGAGGACGAGCGGTATCGGCTAGCGCCGGGCCGGGGCGCCGGCGCCGGACGTGGCCGACGCCGCGTTTCCGAGGCGGAGGCGCAGCCCCGCGTAGAGCGCCTTCGGGTCGTCCCCGACGAGGTCGCGGTTGAGCGCGTGCAGCTCGGGCCACCGGTCGGCGGACCCGAGCTCGCGCGCCGCGATGGCCTGGAGCGTCTCGCCGCGCCGGACCACGACGACGCGCCCGGTCGTTGTTGCGTAGCCGTCCGCGGGGGCCGCGCCGCCGAGCCACCGGGCCTCGAGCCGGGCGAGCAGCCCCTGGTCGCCGAGGCCGCGGAGCACGGTGTTCACGTCGGCCTGCAGCGCCGGATCGTCCGCGCGGAGCGCGATGTTGTAGGTGGCCACGTTGAGCGCCGCGTCGGCCACCCGCAGGCGCTCGCCGAAGCTCCGGAGCTCCCAGCGCGCGAGCGGGCAGTCGTAGACCACGGCGTCGAGCTTCCCGCGCGCGAGGTGCTCGAAGTAGCCGTAGTCGTCGAACACGACGCGCTCGTAGTCGGCGCCGACGCCGAGGGCTGCGACCTGGGTGGTCACGGGGTCGTCGTACATCCCGACGCGCTTCCCGCGCAGGTCCGCGAGCCCGCGCGCGCGGGAGCCCGACGGGACCACGAGGCAGAGGCTGTACTGGAGGTAGGAGACCGACCACGCGAGGCCGGACCAGGCCGTGCTCGGGCTGAGCTGGCCCACGGCGAGGTCCGCGGCGCCGCTCCGCAGGCGGTCGGGGAGCTCCGAGAAGGTCGCCGGGACGATCTCGAGGGGCACGCCGGCCTCGGCGGCGACGGCGGACATGACGCCGTACTCGAAGCCCTCCCAGCCGGTCTCCGTGCGGGCGAGGAAGGGGGCGGCGTCGGGATCGGCGGCCACCCGGAGCTTGCCGCGCGCGCGCACCGCCGCGAACCCGGCGGCGGCGCCGGGGGGCGCGGCCGCGGCGGTGACCCGCTCGACGGGCACGGCCTCCGGGGGCGCCATGGGCGCCTGCACGAAGAGGAACGCGGCGGCGACGACGCCGATCGCGGCGATCGCGCCCGAGGCCACCATGATCGCCGCGACGGAGCGGGTCGGGCTCGTTCGGCGCGCCGGCCGGGGAGGGGGGCTCGCGGGAGCGGGGCGCGGGGTCGGCGGGGCGACCTGCCCGGGCGCGACAGGGACCCGCCGCGGCGAGCCGCAGGACGGGCACCGCTCGGCCTCGTCCGCGAGCCGGGTGCCGCAGTGGGCGCAGGCCTGCGTCACCGCGCTCCCCGGACGGGCACGCGCAGCCGCATGCCCGCGTAGATCTCGTTCGGATCGGGGCCGACCACGTCCTTGTTGGCCTCGTAGAGCGCACGCCAGGCCTCCACGTCCCCTAGCTCCCGCGCGGCGATGGCCGAGAGCGAGTCGCCGCGCTTGACCACGACCACCTTGCCCGTGCGGCTCTCGTAGCCCTCGGCGGGCGCCGCGGAGCCGAGCCAGCGCTGCTCCAGCGTGGCGAGGAGCCCCTGGTCGCCGAGCTCCTTGAGCACGCCGTTCACATCGGCGAGCAGCTTCGGGTCCGACGCCGGCAGGGCGACGTTGTAGGTCGCGATGTTGAGCGCGTCCTCGGCGATCCGGAGCTTGTCGCCGTAGGTCGTCATCTCGTGGCGGGCGAGCGGGCAGTCGTAGACCATGCCGTCGAGCTGCCCGCGCACCATCTTCTCGAAGTAGCCGTAGTCGTCGAAGAGCACGCGCTCGTAGGACGCGCTCACGAGCAGGTCGGTGACCTGCCGCGCGACGGGGTCGTCGTACATCGCGACGCGCTTGCCCTTCAGGTCCGCGATGGTCGCGACCGGGCTCTTCGCCGGGACGACGAGGCAGAGGCTGTACTGGAGGTAGGAGACCGACCACGCGAGGCCGCCGTAGGCCTCGCTCGGCGCGATCTGGCCGATCGCGAGGTCGGCGGCGCCGTCGGTCACCTTCTTCGTGAGGTCGGGGAAGGTCGCGTCGACGATCTGGAGCTCGACGCCCGCGCGGTCCGCGATCGCGCGCATGATCGCGTACTCGAAGCCCTCCAGGCTCCCGTCGGCGCCCTTGGCGAGAAAGGGCGCGGCGTCGGGGTCGGCGGCGACGCGGAGGGCGCCGCGGGCGCGCACCGCGTCGAAACCGCCGGGGCCGCTCGCGGCCGCGGGGGGCGTCGTCGCCGAGGGGGCCTCCGCGGGCGCGGTCGCCTGCGGGACGTCGGGCCCGGCGCACGCCAGCGCCCAGCCGAGCGAGAGGGCGAGGGCGGCGGGCAGGGAGCGCGGGGTGTCGGACATGGGGCCTCGGACGCGCGTCCGCAGGGGCGCGGGCGCGCCGGCGCATCATAGCGCCCTCGCGGGCGGGAGCCCGGCCGGGCCCGTGATACCAGGGGCCTCCCCATGAACGTCGTCTTCCTCTCGCCCGCCTACCCGCCCGAGATGGCCCAGTTCACCCGGGGCCTCGCCGAGGTCGGCGCCCGCGTCCTCGGCGTGGGCGACAGCCACCCCGACGCGCTCCCCGGGCCGCTCCGCGGCCACCTCGCCGACTACCTCGCGGTGCCGCGCATCCTCGACGAGGACGACGTGATCGCGCGCGTGGCCCGCTGGCTCGGCGGCCGCCGCCCGGACCGCATCGAGACCAACTGGGAGCCGCTGACGATCCTGGCCGCGCGGATGCGGGCGGCGTTCGGCGTGCCCGGGATGTCGGAGGACGTGGTCCGCGGCTTCCGGGACAAGCCGCTCATGCGCGAGCGCGTCGCCGCGGCGGGCCTGCGCGTGCCCCGTTCGGAGCGCGCGCGCACCCGGGCCGAGGCGTGGGCGGCGGCGTCCCGCGTGGGCTTCCCGCTCATCGTGAAGCCGGTCGCGGGCGCGGGCAGCGCCGACACCTTCCGCGTGGAGGGGGCCGGCGCCCTGGACGGGGTGCTCGACCGCCTGGGCCACGTGCCCGAGGTCAGCGTCGAGGAGTTCGTGGAGGGCGACGAGTACACGTACGAGACGTTGTGCGTGGACGGGCGGCCGGTCTACGAGAGCGTCTGCCAGTACCACCCGAACGCGCTCGTGGCGCGTCAGAACGAGTGGATCAGCCCGATCATCCAGAGCGTGCGGGACCTCGACGAGCCGCGAGTCCGCGGGGGTGTCGCGCTCGGGCGGGCCGTGCTCGGCGCGCTCGGCATGGGCACCGGCTTCACCCACATGGAGTGGTTCCGGCGCCCCGACGGCGAGGCCGTGTTCGGCGAGATCGCGTGCCGCGCGCCGGGCGCGAACATGGTCGACCTGATGAACTACACGGGCGACGTGGACCTGTTCCGCGAGTGGGCGCGCGTCGTGTGCTGGGGGGCGTTCGAGGCGAGCACGGCGCGGCCGTGGAGCGCCGCGATCGTGTTCAAGCGCGCGGAGGGGCAGGGCCGGATCGCGCGCGTCGACGGGCTCGACGCCTTCGTGCGCCGGCACGGCGCGGCCATCGTGCGCGAGGAGCTCCTCCCCGTCGGCGCGCCCCGCCGCGACTGGAAGCAGACCTTCCTCTCCGACGGAAACCTCGTGGTGCGCACGCCCGACTTCGGCGCCACGCTGCGCATCGCGATGGAGGCGGCGTCCTCCATCCGGATGCATGCCCGGTGAGGAGGCGGGCGGCGGCCGCCGCACCGCCTTCCGTGTGCTCCTCGCGGCCGCGCTGCTCGGGGTCGGGTGGCTGTTGCACCCGTTCTTCCAGGTGCTCACGATCGCGCTGATCACAGCGGTGCTCGCGACCCCGCTCCACATCGGCGCGCTGCGGCTCGTGCGCGGCCGGAGCTACACCGCCGCCGTGATCACGACGACGCTCCTCACCGTCGGCGTGTTCGGCCCCATCGGGGGGCTCGCCTGGCTGCTCTCGCGCGAGCTCGTGGCCATGGCGAACGTCGTGGTCGGCGCCATCCGCGAGGGCGGCGTCGATCGCCTCCTCGACGCGCTGGACTCGCCCTGGCTCATGGGGCTGTTGTCCGACTTCGGCGTCGACCGCCGGGAGCTCTCGCAGGCGCTCGCGGACGGGGTGCAGCAGGTGTCCGTGTCGGTGGCCGGCGGGCTCGCGGCCAGCCTGCCCAACGTCTTCTCGCAGACCGCGGGCGTGATCCTCGACGTGGTCGTGTTCTACCTGTCGGTGGTGACGCTGCTCGCGCGCGGGCCCGACCTCCTCGCGTGGATCGGCCGCATCTCGCCGCTCGACCCGCGCTACCAGCAGCGGCTGTTCAACGTGTTCGCCAGCTTCGCCCGGAACGTGGTCCTCGCCGGGCTCGTGTGCGGCGTGCTCCAGGGGGCCGTGGCCGCGGTCGGCTACGCCATGGCCGGCATCGACCGGCCGTTCGTGCTCGGGGTGCTGACCGGGGTGCTGACGTACGTGCCCTTCGTCGGCACGGCCCTGGTGTGGGTGCCGCTCACGACGCAGCTGGTGCTCGCGGAGAAGTGGGGGACGGCCATCTTCGTGCTGATCTGGTCGATGGGGGTCACCGCGTCGATCGACAACGTCGTCCGCCCGCTCATCGTGCGCGGGCAGTCCGGCATCCACCCCCTGCTCGTGCTGCTGGGGGTGCTCGGGGGCCTCCGCTGGCTCGGCATCGTCGGGGTGCTCATCGGCCCGGTGCTCGTCGCGATGCTCGTGACGCTCCTCACGCTCTACACGGAGGAGGTCGAGGCGCGTCGGTAGTCCGGACGCCGGGAAGTTGGTGGCGCCGTCGGTGCCCCTCCGATAGTGCGGCGCGCGCGGGCTGGTCCCGCTCGCGCTCTGGAGACCATCCCATGTTCGCCATCGTCCTCTCGCTCCTCGCCGGCTGCGCTTCCGAGAATTCCTGCGAGCGCTACGTCAACGCCGCCTACAGCTGCACCGAGGAGGCCGGTGGCGATCCGGCGGCCTACGACGCGGAGACCGTGTGCGGCTCCTGGAACGCCACCGCCGAGGCCGCCTACGGCGAGTGGTACACCTGCCAGGCCGAGGCCTGGGAGAACGCCGACTGCTCGACCGCCGAGGGCACCTCCGCCGCGGCGACCGCAGCCCAGGAGTGCCCGGCCGCCTGATTCGTGATCCGCGCGAGGGCGCGCGTGCGGATGCCTCCGCGTGCGCTACGCTTCGGCCCCGTCATGCCAGCGCTCCTCGCCCGCCTCTTCGGTCCTGAACCGGACCGCCGCTTCCGCCGGCTCGCCGGCGTGGTGGCGGTCGGAACCGGCGCCGCCGCCGCCGTCCACGCCCTGGACCCCGGCCTGCCGTTCCCGTTGCTCGACGCCTGGTTCGCCGCGGCGGCCCTCGTCGCGGCGGGGCTCGCGCTCGCGCCCCTCGGCGTCACGGGGCGGCGCGTCGGCGCGCTCGTCGTCGTGGCGTTGCTCCTGTACGGGGGGCTCCCGGCCGCGCACAACGCGACCTTCCCGTGGATCGAGCTCGGCCGTGCCCGGATCCCCGAGTGGGAGGACCTGGCGATCTTCGGCACGTGCGCGGCGATCTCCGTGACCGCCATCGGCGCGGGCCGGGCGGAGCGGCTGGCCGGGCGGGGGATCGCGCTCGTGGCGGCCGCCGTGCTCGCCGTCACGCTGCTGCTCCCTGCGAAGTCCTCGTTCCAGGTGCTGTCCGCGCCGCAGCCGGGGATGGTCACGCTCCCGGTGCTCGCCTGGGACGCGCCCGTGCAGATGCGGTGGACGCGGGTGAACACGACCGGGAACGCGCTCCTGTACCTGCCCGCGCTCGCGCGCGACGAGTGGGCGCTCCTCGAGATCGCCGGGGGCATCCACCAGGAGGCCGGGCGGACGGCGCTGGCGAAGGGGGAGGGGAGCGAGGCGATCACGCGCCTCCGCGAGGTCGTGCGCTACGGGCTCGTGCGGGGGCTCGAGGGCGTCGTCCTGCTCACGCTCCTGCTGCGCGCCGCGGGGGTGCCCGCCGCGGCGATCGTCCTGGCCTCGCTCCTGGCGCCGCGCCCCATCCCGGACGGGCTCCGGCGCGCGTCCGCGGGGGTCCTCCGGGGCTCGCTCTGGCTCGTCCCCGTGGCCAACCTCGTCGCGCTCGCCGTCGCCACCCTCGCGTGGCTCCCCGACGACCTCGCCCTCCGCGTCCCGGCGCTCCTCTCCGGGCTCGGGACGCTCGCGATCTTCGGCCTCGTCGAGGCAACCGTCGCCCCCGCCGCCGTCTCCGCGGCCGCCCGGGAGGCCGCATGACCCTCCTGCTCGCCCTCCTCGCGTGCTCTGGCGCCGACCGGCCTGCACCCGCCGCCGACGTCGCATCGGCCGCGCCCGCCGCCTCGGCCCCGGACCTCGCGATCGTCGGCGTCGCCGGCCTCCGCTCCGACACCCAGAGCAGGTCGGGCGAGTGGTTCCTGGAGGCCTTCGCCGGTGAGCGGGGCGTGGTCTTCTCGAACGCCTACGCCCAGTCCCCGTCGACCTTCGTGAGCCTCTCGAGCCTGCTCGCCGGCCGCTACCCGTCGGCGGTCCCGATCTGCGGCTTCCCGAGCGATCCCTGGGAGGCGACGGGCGAGCCGCCGTGGTGCACGCGCTGGCCCGAGGGCGTGCCGAGCCTCCCGGCGGTGCTCGCGCTCTACGGCTACCGCACGGCGCTCGTGACGGCGGACGTGCAGGGCGCCGACCGCTTCGCCGGGCAGTTCCAGGACGTGATCGTGGTCTCCGAGCGCTGGCAGGACACCGCGACGGACTGGGCGGCCGTGCAGGCGGCGGCGACGAAGTGGTGGACGGCCGACGCGAGCCGGCCGCGCTTCGTGGCGATCGTGGTCTCGGACCTCAACGTCCGCACCAACCCTGGGCTGCGGCGCGACATGGGGCTCGACGTCGTGGACGCGAGCGGCGCGCCCATCCAGATCAACCGCCAGCGCGTGTCCGGCCGGCTCCAGGCGGCGGCGCAGGCCGCGGGCAAGGGCGCCAAGGCCATCGTCGACGCGCTCCGCGCGGGCTCCCCCCGGCCGCTCTGGGCCGCGGTGATGGGCACGAACGGCATCAACCTCGGCGACAGCGCGGTGCCGACGCAGGCGCTCCGGGACCGCTCCTGGAGCGACATCCTCGTCGACCGCACGCTCCACGTGCCGCTCGCGCTCGTGGGCCCGCCGGACGCCTCGCCCGCGCGTGTCGAGGACCAGGTGGTCGAGCTTGTCGACCTCCTCCCCACCTTCCTCGCCAAGGCGGGCGCGGTCCCCCCGGCCTCCATCCCCGGCCAGGACCTGCTCGCCGACCCCTTCGTCGCCGACCCCGCGGCGACCGCCTACGCCGAGTTCGGCGACATGCTCGCGGTGCGCTCGGGCACGCGCATGTACTCGGTGCGCGCGTTCTTCTACAACCGGAGCGCGCTCGACCCCGAGCTGACGAACTTCGTCATCGACTACCGGCCCGACCCCGGCAAGTACTGGCTCAACGACCTCGCGAGCGACCCGTTCCAGGAGCGCAACCTGCTCCAGGCGGACCCGGAGGGCGCGCGCCGGATGAACGACCTGCTCGTGAAGATCCGCACGGGCCCGGGGGCGCCGCCCGACGGCGCGCTCGACGCGCGTCGCATCTGGGAGCTACGGATGGCCCCGGCCGACGGCTACTGGTAGCGGCTGGAACCCGCGGCGACGGCGGCTTATAGCCGACGGAGAGGTGTCTTTTGGCCAACGACCTCGCCGCCGCGCAACTCCCCGACGACGTGGTCGGCGCGCCCTTCGCGCGCCTGAAGGCCGCGTGGAACGCCGAGCCCCCCCTCGACGTCGACGCGCGGCTCGCGCTCCTCGCCAAGCTCCAGGCGTGGATCGTGGGCCACCAGGCCGCGATCGTGGAGGCGATCTCGGCCGACTTCGGCCACCGCTCCGCGCACGAGACCCGGGCCGCCGAGATCGCGCTGGTCGTGGGCGATCTGCAGCACACGCGCGCGCACCTGCGCTCCTGGGCCCGCCCCGAGGCGCGCCAGACCTTCTGGGGCTTCCTCCCCGCGGCGTCGCGGGTGATCCGGCAGCCGCGGGGCGTCGTGGGCGTGATGGTGCCGTGGAACTACCCGTTCCAGCTCGCCGCGGTGCCGCTCGCCGGGGCCATCGCGGCCGGCAACCGCGTGCTGATCAAGCCCTCGGAGATCACCCCGCGCACCGGCGAGCTCGTGCGGGAGATGGTCCGCGCCGTGTTCCCGGAGGACATGGTCGACGTGGTGACCGGCGGCGTGGACGTGGCGAGCGCGTTCGCGCGCCTCCCGTTCGACCACCTGTTCTTCACCGGCTCCACCTCGGTCGGGAGGATGGTGATGCGGGCCGCCGCCGAGAACCTCGTCCCCGTCACGCTCGAGCTCGGCGGGAAGAGCCCGGTGATCGTGCACCCGACCTTCGACGTGGGCCGCGCCGCCACGAGCGTGGCCGGCGGCAAGCTCCTGAACGCGGGGCAGACCTGCATCGCGCCGGACTACGTCCTCGTCGGCAAGGAGCGCCTCGCCCCCTTCGTCGCCGCGCTCGAGAAGGCGATCGCGACGAGCTACCCGCGCATCGTCGACAACCCCGACTACACGAGCATCGTCAACGACCGCCACCACGCGCGCCTGCTGTCGCTGCTCGAGGACGCGCGGCGCAAGGGCGCGGAGATCAAGCAGATCAACCCGGCGAACGAGTCGGCGGAGGGGACGCGCAAGCTCTTCCCCACGCTGGTGCTCGGCGCCACGCCCGAGATGCTCGTGATGCAGGACGAGATCTTCGGGCCGATCCTGCCGATCCTCGCCGTCTCGGGCGTGGACGAGGCGGTGCGCTTCGTGAACCAGCGCCCCCGCCCGCTGGCCCTCTACTACTTCGACGACGACGGCCGCCGCGTGGAGGACGTGCTCGCGCGCACCACGTCGGGCGGCGCCTCCGTGAACGCGACGCTCTACCACATGCCGCAGCACGACCTGCCGTTCGGCGGCGTGGGCGCGAGCGGCATGGGCGCCTACCACGGCTTCGACAGCTTCCGGACGTTCTCCCACGAGAAGGGGGTCTTCTACCAGACGCGCCTGAACGGCGAGGCGTCGCTGCGCCCGCCCTACGGGAAGCTGTTCGATCTCGTCATGCGCGCGTTGATCCGCTAGAGCACGAACTCCACGGGGAACCGATGGCGCCCTCCTTCCGCACGATCCTCCTGCCCTACGACGGCTCCGAGCCGGCGCGCGCCGCCGCGGCGCACGCGCGGCTGCTCGCGGCGGGCTCCGGCGCCACGGTGGTGCTGGCCTACGTGCTCCCCGGGTACGATCTGCTCGCGGAGTTCGGCGCGGGGCCGGCGGCCGGGCGCGACGCGACCGCGATGCTCTCCGAGGTGGCCGCCACGTTCCCGGGGCCCACCGAGCTCCGGCTCCTGGAGGGGGACCCCGCGGAGGCGGTGGCCGCCGAGGCCGAGCGGCTCAAGGCGGACCTCGTGGTCCTGGGCTCGCGCGGGCGCTCGCCGCTCGCCGGGCTCCTCCTCGGGAGCACGTCCCGCAAGCTGCTCAACGCCTCGGGGCGCCCCGTGCTCGTCGCCCACGAGGAGGTGTCCGCGATCCGGACCGTGCTCGCCGGCGTGGAGCAGGGCGAGGGCGCGGAGCGGGTGGCGGCGGCCGCGGCGGCGGTCGCGGCGGCCACGAGCGCCAAGGTGACGCTGGTCAACGTGGTGGACGCCGACCGCGCCCTCGTCGCGCACCCCGAGCGCTTCGGCATCCCCGAGCAGGCCTGGAAGGAGGCCCTCGGCAAGCACGCCGAGCGCGTGTTCGGCGCGGTGCGCCACCTCGTCCCGGGGGCGCCCGAGGAACTGCGGTACGGCCCCGCGAACCAGGAGCTGCGCGAGGCGGCCGAGTCGAAGAAGGCGGAGATCGTGGTCGTGGCGCGCCGGGGCCGCTCCGGGCTCGACGTCGACGCCTGGTTCAGCGTCGCGTTCACCCTCGCGGTGCGCGGCCCGTTCGCCACCCTGGTCGTGTAGCGCCCGTTGATCCACGGCCGGCGCGTCCACGTCGTGCTCCCCGCGTACAACGCGGCCCGCACGCTCGCGGCCACCGTGGCCGCCATCCCGCGCGACGTCGTCGACCACGTGCTGCTCGTGGACGACGCGAGCCGCGACGACACCGTCGCCGTCGCGCGCGGGCTGGGCCTCCCCGTCGTCGTGCACCCGGAGAACCGGGGCTACGGCGCCAACCAGAAGACGTGCTACCGCGCCGCGCTCGACGCGGGCGCCGACGTGATCGTCATGGTCCACCCCGACGGCCAGTACGACCCCCGGCTCGTCCCGGCGATGGCGTCGCTCGTCGCGCTCGGCCGCTACGACCTCGTGCTCGGGACGCGCGTCCTCGGGCGCGGCGCGCGCCACGGCGGCATGCCGGTCTGGCGCCTCGCGGCCAACCGTGCGCTCACCGGGCTCGAGAACGTGCTGCTCGACCGGGCGCTCTCCGAGTGGCACACCGGGCTCCGGGCCTACGCGCGCGGCGCGCTCGAGCGCATCCCCTTCGCGCGGGACTCCGACGACTTCGTCTTCGACAACGAGCTCCTGGTGCAGGCCGTGTACCTCGGCCTCGAGATCGGGGAGGTCTCGGGCCCCGCCGTCTACGGGTCGGAGAGCTCGTCGATCAGCCCGGCCCGGGCCGCGCGCTACGGCGCGGGGGTGGTGCGGTGCGCGGTGGCGGGGCGGCTCGCCCGCATGGGCCTCGCGCGGCCGCGGCTCTTCGAGGGGCTGACGCCGGGGTGAGCCTACGCCGGCGCGAGCGTGGCGGCGGCGCGTCGGCCCGCGTACCACGCGACCGTGGTGCGGAGGCCCTCCTCCAGCGAGGTCGTGGGCGTCCAGCCGAGCGCCCGGGTGATCTTGCCGAAGTCGAGCGCGTAGCGGCGGTCGTGGCCGCGGCGGTCGGTCACCGCGCGGATGAGCACGGCGTGCGGCGCGTGCGCGGGGTCCTCGCGGTCGAGCTCGCCGCAGATCTGCGCGACGAGGTCGCGGTTCTCGACCTGGAGACCGCCGCCGACGTGCCACACCTGGCCCGCGGCCCCGCGCCGCACGATGGCGAGGATCGCGGCGACGTGGTCGTCCACGTAGAGCCAGTCCCGCACCTGCCGCCCGTCCCCGTAGAGCGGGAGCGTGCGCCCGGAGAGCGCGTTCTGCACGAACAGCGGCACGAGCTTCTCGGGGTACTGCCGCGGGCCGTAGGTGTTCGCGCCGAGGTGCAGGCTCACCGGCAGCCCGTAGGTGCGGCCCGCCGCGAGGAGCAGGTGGTCCGCGCCGGCCTTGCTCGCGGAGTAGGGGTTCGAGGGGGCGTAGGGGGCCCCCTCCGCGGGCGGCGGCGCGCCGTGCGGGAGGTCGCCGTACACCTCGTCCGTGCCGACGTTGTGGAGCCGCACGTCGCGCGCGAGCTTCTCCTCGTCGAGCCACACGCGCTGCGTCGCCTCGAGCAGCGACGCCATGCCGACGAGGTTCGTGCGCACGAACCCCGCGGGCGCCGCGATCGAGCGGTCGACGTGGGTCTCGGCGGCGAAGTGGACGACGGTGTCGGGGCGGTGGGCGCGCAGCAGGTCGACGAGCAGCTTCGTGTCGCACACGTCGCCGTGGACGAAGGTGTGCCGGTCGCCCGGGACGCCCGCGAGGTTGGCCTTGGAGCCCGCGTAGGTGAGCGCGTCGAGCGTGACCACGCGCGCCGCCGGGTCCTCGGCGAGCAGCTGGTGGACGAACGTGGACCCGATGAAGCCCGCGCCCCCGGTGACGAGCACGGTCCGGAGCTCGCGGGGCTTCGTCAGCTGGGGGTCGGCGGTGGGCACGGGACGGGCGTAGCCGCGCCGCTCGGGAACGACCAGGGGCGGGCGACGGGCGATGCAGCGCCGCGCGGGCGGGACGGGGGGCGGCTGGCGCGGTCGCAGCATTCCCGCCGGCCGATCAGCGGGTGACGAGCACCGGGATCGGGCACTGGCGGAGCACGCGCTCGGTCACGGAGCCCAGGAGCACGTGCTTGATCCCGGTGTGGCCGTGCGTGCCCATCACGAGGAGGTCGTAGGAGCCCGCCTTCACCTCGGCGAGGACCTCCTCGGGCGGGTAGCCCTCGCGGAGGCGCTGGTCCCAGGTCACGTCCTGCGGGATCTCCTCGGCGGCGAGCCGCTGGAGCGCGTGGCTCCGCTCGGCCATGAGCTCGCGCTGGAGCTGGGCGAGCGCGTCGGGCATCGGCGTGCCGTAGATCGGGAAGTCGAAGGTCGCCGCTTGCGGGAGGGTCCCCACGTGCAGCAGCGTGAGCCGCCCCTTCCCGTGCCGGCACATCCGCACGGCGAGCCGGATCGCGTGGGCAGCGTTCTCCGAGAAGTCGGTGGGGACGAGGAGGTGCTGGAAGATGGGGTCCATGTGGGCAAGCTAGCCACGGCGTGCGGGGAGGGGGCGTCCGCGGAGGGAGGTTTCCCGGCGGTTCATTGCACCTCGGTGCGGATGCGCGCGGGCCAGCCGGCGATGCGCGCCGCGAGGGCCGCGCGGGCCGCGCTCACCTCGGCCATCGTGAACGGGCGGCGCGGGTCCTCGGCGACGAGCGACGCGCTCGTGGCGTAGCTGTCGGCGACCATGGCCTGCACGTCGAGCGACTCGAGCTTCCCGAGCATCTCGTCGAACACTTCGAGGCGGCGCGCCTCGCAGGCGTCGTCGTCCCGGCAGGCGCGGGCGAGCCGGCCGGCGGTCCACGTGGAGAAGGCGTCGCCCCACGCCTCGTCCATGCTCCACGGGACGAAGTCGAGGCGCCCGCCGTCGGCCGGGTCCCCGTAGGCGTAGGCGTCGTTCAGCTTGAAGGGGTAGCCGTCGGCCGCGCCCGTCACGAGGCAGGTCGCCCAGAAGTGGAGGAACTGCTCCATGTCGACGTAGGGCCCGAGGTCGCCCTCGAAGGAGGTGACGCCCTCGTCCAGCACCGCGGTGATGGCCTCCAGCGTGGAGGAGGTGCCCTCGCCCTCGGTGAGCTCCCACCAGGGGAGGCCCGCCTCGCTGAAGTCGGCGTCGTCGTTCATCTCCCAGAAGTCTCCGCCGTAGGCCACGTACCGGCGCTGGAGCCACTCGTCGTCGAGCGACTCGATGTTGCTGTAGAGCCCGTAGGGCTCGCCGTTGATGGTGACCTGCGCCCAGCTCGACCGGGAGGCTTCGGTCCCCAGCGCCTGCCACAACCGGAGCGCGATGTTCTCGCGCGCCTGCGAGGGGTCGCTCACCATGTTGTTGAGCGTGAGGCGCTCCAGTCCGACGAGCTCGGGCCCCTCGCCGAACTCGTGGAACTTGATCTTGAGCGAGGGCTTCCCGCTCATGCTCTGCCACGTGGTGTTGCCCTTGCGTCGCACGCCCGCGTTGGGGAACACGAGGCCGTCGACGGTGACGACGGCGGGCACCCAGGTGCGGCCGTCGGACGCGATGTCGTCGTAGGCCTCCTCGCCGATCTCGATCGAGACCGTGTGTACGGCGTCGGGGGCGTAGAAGGCCGCCCAGGCGTCGCTCCGCGTGCGCGGGTCGGGCTCGTCCGCCCGGGCAGCGTCGTCGGCGAGCGCCTCTGCGAGGTGCCTCGCCGCCTGCAGGTCCGTGCCCGTGGGCGTCCGCGCGGGCACGGGCCGGGGCGCGTCCCCGACACGCGAGGGGTCCTCCGGGGCGGGGACCGGGTTGAGGTTGCCCGGATCGGAGCACGCGGCCGCCAGGACGACCGCCAGGACAGGGTGGAGCCGGACGTTCATGCCCCAAGCTTGGGTGTGGGCGGGCTCCGCCGCCGTCACGGTTGGTTGCCGGCTGTCACCCCGGCCGCGGCCGCCCGTCCCACGGGACCCCGGATCAGCGCGACGGGGAGCGGCTCGCGCGCAGCGCGGCGTGGATCGCGGCGTCGAGGCGCGCGGGGACGGGGGGCGCGTCGAGCGGGGCGGAGGGCTCGCCGTCGAGGAAGAGCCAGAGGGCGGGGAGGTGGAAGATGTCGAGCTCGTCGACGAGGGCCGGGGCGGTCGTCGCGTCGACCTCCCACGCCGCGAGGCCGGGCGGCGCGGAGACCCCGGCGAGCGCCGCCTTTACGGCCGCGCACGCGCCGCACCCCGGCCGGGTCACGACCACGAGCACGGGACCGGGCGCGTCGTGGAGCGCGCGATCGAGGTCGAGCCCGTGGACAACGCGGATCTGCACGCCGTCGGGTAGCACGCCCGCGGGGCGGCCGCCGGAGCTTGCGGTACGATGCGACGCATGGAACTCGACGAGTCCACCCGCTCCGACCTCGCCGGCTTCTTCGCGCGCCGCTTCCCCTCCAGCGAGGTGCGCGCCGATCTCGCGGAGTCCGCCGGCCTCTCCACGCTCGACCTCGACGAGGACGCGCGCCGGGCCTGGCGGGCGCTCGTGGACCGGGCGGTCGCGCGGAGGCGGCTGCGCGCCCTGGTCGACGCCGCGGACGCCGCCGCGCCCAACGATCCGAACCTCGCGGAGGTGCGGCGCCTCGTGGGGGGCGAGCGCCGGCCCTCTCCCGCCTGGTCGGCGGCGGCGGCCATCGCGCCGCTCGTCGCGCTGGTCGGCGTCGCGGTGGTGTACGCCGTGAACGGCCTGGGCGGCGGGTCGCGGGACGCCGCGATGGCGGACGTGGGCAGGGTCGCGAGCGTCGCGCCGCGCCCGGTGGCCCCGCGCGCGCCGGAGCCCGCGCGCGCCGCGTCCGTGACGGCGGGGGCGGCCGCGGGGGCCGTCCAGTTGGACGAGGCCGTCGTGGCCGAGCGCATGGCGTCGGCGCCCGCGGTCGCGCCGGGTCCCTCCGGGCCCGCGATCGAGCCCGTCGCCGCGTCCGTCCCCATGGAGATCCGCGTCGCGCCCGTCGCCGCGCCGTCCGGCGGGCCGGTCGCGGTGCGCGCGTCCTCCGCCGTCCAGCCGGTCGCGACGAAGGCCCCCGCGGCGACCACCGCCGTGAAGCCGCCCCCGCCCGCGGCCACCCCCGTCGCGAAGTTGCCGGCGCCGTCCACGACCACCACGAAGTCGCCGGCGCCGTCCAAGACCACCACGAAGTCGCCGGCGCCGTCCACGACCGTCGCGAAGCCGGCGGCCGCCGTGACGACCACGCGCGCGCCGCGCGGGTGCGACGCCGCGCCGGGGACCCTCGTGGGCTGGTGGTACACGAGCGGCGCGAGCCCCGGCAACGTTGGCGACGTCGTCACGATCGCCTCGCACGTGAACGTCCGCGCGGACTACCCCAACGCGAAGAACGGCTACGCGAAGGGTGGGCAGGTGTTGTGCTCCCTGCGCGCCGGCTCGCGCCAGCGGATCTCCCAGGCCCCCGTCACCAACGGGGCGGGGAGCTGGTGGGTGCCCGTCCTCGGCGGTGACCTCGGCGGGTAGCCCGGCCGGCCCGCGACGGAACGCGACGCGACCGCCCTCCCGGCGCCCCTAGAAACACTCTGGGGGAGGAGCGATGAAGAGGGATCCGAACGGCAACTGGGGCGGGTTCCAGGGGACCTGCCAGCGGTCGCTCGAGTGGCTCGACGCCGTCGCGACCGAGATGGACGGCGACCGGCAGGAGGCCTGGCACGCCTGCAGGGGCGTGTTCCACGCGCTCCGGGATCGGCTGCCGCTGGCGGAGGCCGCCGACCTCGCCGCGCAGCTCCCCATGCTCCTGCGCGGGCTGTACTACGAGGGGTTCACCGCGCGGAACGCCAACCAGCGCTACCGGGACGAGGGCACGTTCACCAACCGCGTGGCGGAGGGGATGCGCATCGGCCCGAACCGCTCGATGCCGATCGACCCCGTGGTCGCCTGCGAGTCGGTCTTCACGGTGCTGGAGCGCTTCGTCAGCCCGGGCGAGATCCGGCAGGTCATGGACGCGCTGCCGCAGGACGTGCGCGACCTCTGGCCGGTCCCCGCGCTGGCCTGATCCGCGCCGGTCGGGTGCGTCTGCGCGTCGCCAGCCGGCGCGCGCCGCGCTAACCCCCATGCCCCATGGAACTGCTCCGCGCCCGCGGCATCGAGAAGGTGTACGCCGACCGCCCCGTGCTCCGCGGCTGCGACGTGTCCGTCGCGGCCGGCGAGCGCGTCGGGCTCGTCGGCGTCAACGGCAGCGGCAAGTCGACGCTCCTGCGCATCCTCGGCGGCGCCGTCGCGCCCGACCACGGCGAGGTCTCCGCGCGCGGCACCGTCGCGCTGCTCGACCAGGACCCCGCGCTCCCCGGCGAGACGGTCGGCGAGGCCGCGGACGAGGCCGTGCGCTGGCATGCCGAGCTCGTGGCCGCCTGGGAGGCCGCCACCGCCGCCGGCGACCAGCGCCGCGCCGACGCCCTGCAGCACCTTCTCGACGAGAAGGGCTGGGACGTGTCCCACACCGTCGACGCGATGTTGTCCCGCGTGGGCGCCCCGCCCCGCGACGCCCGCGTCGAGCGCCTCTCCGGCGGCGAGCGTCGCCGCGTCGCGTTGGCCCGCGCGCTCCTCGGCGCTCCCGACCTCCTCCTGCTCGACGAGCCGACCAACCACCTCGACGCCGACACCGTCGAGTGGCTCCAGGGCTGGCTCGCCGGGCACCGCGGCGCCGTCGTCATCGTGACGCACGACCGCTACCTGCTGGAGGCCGTCGCCACGCGCATCGTCGAGGTGGAGGACGGCGTCTGCGTCTCCTACGACGGGAGCTACGCCGACTACCTGCTCGAGCGCGCCGAGCGCCGCGCGACGCAGGAGCGCGCCGACGACCAGCGCATGGCGATGATCGCGCGCGAGGCCGAGTGGGCCTCCCGCTCGCCCGCCGCGCAGACGAAGAAGCAGAAGGCCCGCCTCGATCGCCTCGCCGCGCTGGAGGCCGTCCGCCCGTTCCGCAAGGATCAGAGCTTCGCGCTCGACCTGCGCACCGGGCTCAAGCACGGGAGCACCGTGCTCGAGGCCCGCAAGCTCACGAAGGCCTACGGCGGGCGGGTGCTGCTCGACAACGTGGAGTTCGGCCTCGTCGCCGGGGATCGCGTCGGCATCCTCGGCCCGAACGGCATCGGCAAGAGCACGCTCCTGCGCATGATCATGGGCCAGGAGCGGCCCGACAAGGGCGAGATCGTGCGCGGCGCCCGCGTGCGCGCCAGCCTGCTCGACCAGGAGCGATCGGGCCTCGACCTCGACGCCACCGTGTTCGAGGCGGCCGGCGGCGGAAACGACCAGGTCAAGGTCGGCGACCGCTACATCCACGTCGCGAGCTTCCTCGGGCGCTTCCTGTTCGGGCGCGACTTCTTCCCGCGCCGCGTCCGCGACCTGTCCGGCGGCGAGCGCGCGCGGCTGTTGCTCGCGAAGCTCTTGCTCCAGGGCAGCAACCTGATCCTGCTCGACGAGCCCACCAACGACCTCGACCTCCAGACGCTCCGCGTGCTGGAGGAGGCGCTGTTGTCGTACGACGGCGTCGCCGTCGTCGTCACGCACGACCGCGCCTTCCTCGACCGCGTGTGCACCGCCATGCTCGCGTTCGAAGGCGACGGGCGCGTGGTGCGCTACGCCTCGCGGCAGCAGTACCTCGCCGCGCAGGCCGCGCGCGCCGAGGCCGCCAAGGCCGAGCGCGAGAAGGTCCAGCGCGCCGAGCCGAAGACCGTCGACGCGAAGCCCGCGGCGGGAAAGCGCAAGCTCTCCTTCAAGGAGCAGAAGGAGTTCGACGAGCTCCCGACGCGCATCGAGGCGCTCGAGTCCGAGCAGGAGTCGCTCACGGCGCGGCTCGCCGACCCCGCCGTCTACCGCGACGCCACGGTCGACGCCGCCACGCTCTCCAAGCGCCTCGCCGCCATCCCCGGCGAGCTCGAGGGCCTCTACGCGCGGTGGTCGGACCTCGGCGAGCGGGTCTGAGCCCGGCTGCGGCTCGGCAGCTTGCTTTTCTTGGGGCGGGGGGCGAGCCCCCCGCAACGCCCCCCAGACCGTCGTACGGCTGGCTTCGGCTGCCGTGATCGCGCCTCGTGACGAACCGTCCGGATTCACCTTCGCGCCCCCGGCGGCGCGAGGTGGCCCTCCGTGCTGCGCCCACCCCGCTCGCGCCTACGTTTTCGCGAGGGGGGCGCGATGTGGGGAATCGTGGCGGCGCTGCTGCTCGGCGGCTGCGCGACCGTGGGGACGGTGCAGACGGCCCGGCCCATCGAGCGGGGGACGACCCAGGTGGGGCTCGAGCCCGGCCTGTTCGGCGTCGAGGACCGGGGCTGGCTCCCGGCGGCCAACGTCGCGATCCGGCACGGCTTCGGGCGGCGATGGGACCTCGGCGCGAAGATCGGGACCTCGGGCCTGGGCGTGTCCGGCAAGTACGCGATCACCGACCCCCGGGACCCCGACCTCGCGGTCTCGGTCGCGCCGCAGTTCGGGGGCTTCGCGCTCGGCGCCCTCGGCGTGAGCACGCGCTCCGTCCACGCGCAGCTCCCGCTGGTCGTGGGCGTGCGCGTGGGGCGCGACCACGAGCTCGTGCTGGCGCCGAAGATCCAGGCGTGGCAGCTGCGCGGCGGGGTGGGGCTCGCGGGGGCGAAGAGCCTGGTCGTCGGCGCGGGCGGCTCCGTGGGCTTCTCGTTGCGCGTGGCGCCGGGGGTGCGGCTCCTCCCCGAGGTGGCCATGGTGCAGCCGGTGTACGGCACCGGCGAGGCGCGCTTCCTCTTCTGGCGCGTGGACGTGGAGGCCGGCTCGCCGATCTACACCGCGACGTTCGGCATCCTGCTCGGCGGCGAGCGCTACCGCTAGCGGGTGAGGACCTGCCCGTCCTCGCCGCGCTCGACGGGCACACCCGCCGCGCGCACGACGGCGAGGGCCTCCTCGGGATCCACCATCGGGTAGAGGTGCGTGAGCACCACCCGCCGCGGCCGCGCGGCCCCGACGATCCGGGCCACCTCGTCGGGCCAGAGGTGGGCGCCCCACGGGTCCTGCTGCGGGACGGCGCACTCGGTGACGAGCACGTCGGCGCCGCGCGCGAGCTCGACGAGCGCCTCGCTCGGGCCGGTGTCGCCCGAGAAGACCACGCGGAAGCCGTCGGGCCCGGTGAAGGAGAGGTGCAGCGCGCCGGCGGTGTGCGCCGCGGGCCGGGTGTCGAGCCGTACGCCACCCGGGAGCTCGGCGGAGGCGGGCGCGTCGAGCGGCAGCTCGGTGACGCGCACCTTCCACGCCTCGGGCTGGATCCAGCGCCCGTACACGCCCTCGAGCCCGCGGAAGAAGTCCGCGAAGCCGGCGCCGGCCCAGATCGGGTAGTCGGTGGTGCGCTGGATCTCCGGCCCCACCTTCATCGTGAAGAGGAGCGGGACGAGGTCGCCGCAGTGATCCACGTGCCGGTGGGAGTACACGCCCCCGTCGAGCGTGCGGGCGTCGACGCCGAGCCCCGCGAGCCGGGTGAGCGTTCCCGTGCCGCCGTCCACGAGGATGCGCCGCCCCTCGGACTCCACGAGGAAGCCCGCGGGGCCGCGCGCCGCGTCGGGCACGGTCGTGCCGGTGCCCACGAGGACGAAGCGCATCAGGCGCCGTCGTCGCCGAGCAGGAGATCGGACTCGGACCGCAGCGCCTCGCGGATGCGCTCCTCGAGCTCGTCGGTCGTCGCTGAGCCGCGGAGGATGTTGCGGCGGTAGAGCTCCAGCCGCGGCCGGCGCGCGTCCGGATCGATGAGCAGCGCGTCCACGAGCGGGCTCGGGGGCGGCGTCAGCGAGCGGAGCGACTCGAGCTCCGGGAGGTCCACGAACACGACCGTGACGCCGCGGAGCGCGTCGCGGTGCTCGCGGTCGAGCCCCGAGGACGCGGCGAGGAGCAGGGTGTCCCAGGCCTCGGCGTCCACGGAGAGGGGGAGGGGATAATGCTCCGGCCGCAGCGCGGCCGCCCGGCGCAGCGCGGCCTCGCCCTCCGGCACGCGGCCGAGGAGCTCCAGGGCCTGCCCGCGCACGGCGTGCGCCCGCGCGTCGTCGGGGTTGCGGGCCAGGGCGACGTCCGACGCCTCGAGCGCGCGCTCGACCTGGCACGCGGTCAGGAGCGCCGCGGCCTCCAGCGCGCCGATCGTGGCGCCGCGCCGCGCCGCCTGCGCCGCCGCCAGGGCGCCGACCTCGCCGTGCCCGTAGCGGGGGGCGGCGTCGGCCACGATGAGGAGCGCTTCGACGTCGTCGGGATCCTCGTCGAGGAGCTCCTCCGCCAGCACGACGGCCTGCGCGTGATCGCCCTGGGCGAGCGCCGTGCGGCCCGCGTCGAGCAGCATCGCGTGCCGCGCCGACGGGTCCAGCGTCCACCCGCCTCCGCCGATGATCTCGTCAGCCAAGGAAGGCCACGCCTCCGACGATGGCCGCGATCACCGCGACGAGCCCGAGCAGCACGACGCCGCCCACGACGAGCGGCACCACGCTCGACTTCTTCGCGGCCGGCGGTGGGGCCTGCGGGGCCGAGGCCGGCGCGGCGGACGCTGGCACCGGGGGCGCGTTCGGATGCGTCACGGACGCGGTCGCGCCGCGGAACCCGCCCGCCCGCAGCGCCAGCGCAAACACCCCGAACTCCGCGATGTCCTTGCAGAGCCCCATGTTCGAGAGGAGCCACTTCTCGAAGTTGGTCTCCTCCGCGGCGCTCTGCATCCGGCCGGCCTCGTAGAGGGGGAGCGGCGCGTAGTCGAGGTTCGGCTCGTCCGGCACCTCGGTGAAGGCCACCCGCGCGTTGTCGCGGAGCCAGCGCTTGAGCGCGTAGCGGGCCTTCAGCACGGCCAGCGGCATGCCGCCGAGGGCCTCGGCCTCGCGCGTCACCTCGTCGAGCGGGTAGGCGGCGTCGTAGGCGTGGGCGAGCAGGCGCACCTGGTCGGCGGGGAGCGCGGCGCGCGCGGCGGCGAGCAACTCGGCCGGCGAGCGGCCGGACGTGAGCTGGTTCGGGAAGTCGCCGCCGGGGATGCGGCCGCCGGCCGTCTGCAGCTCCTCGGCCAGGATGCCGTGCGCCCACCCGACGAGCTCCGACTCCTTCGCGACCGAGACGATCCCCTGCTGGAAGCGCGTGCACGAGCGCTGGAGCGGCACGCGGCCGTGCGCGTCGCCGAGGCGGGAGGCGGTGACGGCGTAGTACCAGTCCGAGAAGCGCTGGGCCATGGCCTGCCCGGCCTCGGGATCCCCGCTGCGCCACTGCCGGTACAGCTCGAGGGTGGCAACGCTTCGGAGATCGGACATCCACTGCTCCAGCCGCCGGATCCGCCTCGATTCCGACGAGAACGGGGCGATGATAGGAAAGGCCCATCCCTTACCGCAAGGGCCCCGGTCGCGCACCGTCGCCACGCTTCGAAGGTGCTTACGCCCATTGTCTCGGGTCGTGACGCGCGGATGCGCTCTTTTCTGGCCGCCGCGCGGCGGGGCGTCGCGGCGCGCGGTGGCGCGCGGCTGTCTGGCGCCTAGGCCAGCCAGGGCGTCGCGAGCGCCGCGAGGATCATCAGCTCGCGCACCTCGACCCCGGCGCCCAGGACGTCCCCGGTGAGCCCCCCGACCCGCTCGCGCCAGGAGGCGTCCCACGCGATGGTGAAGGCGCCCGCCGCCGCGATGCCCACCGCGAGGCCCGCCCCCATGGTGGGGACGAGCGCGAGGGCGGGCGCCGTGAGCACGGCCGCCACCACGACGCCGGTCGCCGCGTCGATCTGCCCCACCTCGGCTGCGAGCCGCGCGAACAGGCCCTTTCCGGGGGTGGCCGGGGTCCCGAGCGCGATCTCGAGCGGGAGGAAGCCCCGCGACAGCACACACGCCGCCCACAACGCCGCGGCGCCGGTGCCGGCCTCGCCGCAGGCCGCGACGAGCGCGACCTTGGCGAGCAGGAGGAGCGTCGTGCCCGCCGCGCCGACCGCGCCGGCGCGTGGGTCGCGCATGACCGCGAGCGTGCGCTCGGCGTCGCCGTTGCACGCGAGGCCGTCGAGGCAGTCCGAGAAGCCGTCGACGTGCAGCGCGCCGGTCGCCCACAAGAGCGTCGCCACCGCCCCGACGGCGCCGACGAGCGGCGTCCAGAGGAAGCTCCCGGCGATCTGCGCGAGCACCGCGGCGGCCGCCACGAACGCGCCCGCCAGCGGGAACCAGCGCACCGCGCGGCCCCAGTCGCCCGGGGCCGGCTCGACCGCGCGCACGGGCATCCGCGTGAGGAAGGCGAGGCCGAGGCGGACGCCGTTCACTTGACGCGCAGGGGGAGGCCGGCGACCACGAACGTCACCCGGTCGGCCACGGCCGCGACGCGCTGGTTGCAGCGCCCGAGCAGGTCCCGGTAGCGGCGGGAGAGCGCGTCCGCGGGCACGATCCCGAGCCCCACCTCGTTGGTGACCAGCCAGACGGGCGCCCGCACGCGGGCCAGCACCGCCACGAGCCGGTCGATGGCGGCCTCGACGGGGGCGTCGCCCGCGTCCTCGTGCGCGAAGAGCTGGTTCGCGACCCAGAGCGTGAGGCAGTCGACCACGATCGCGCCCTCTTCGAGGGTGGGCAGGAGCGCGTCGAGGGCGAGGGGCTCCTCGTGGGTCACCCAGCGGGCGCCGCGCTCCTCCTGGTGGCGCGTGATGCGGGTCGCCATCTCCTCGTCGTCGGGGCGGGCCGTCGCGACGAACGCGATCCGGTCGGCGGACGTGGCCTCCGCCTCCACGAGCACGAGCCGGCTCTTCCCCGCGCGGGCGCCCCCGGTGACGAGGTGGATCACGAGTCGCTCCGCGGGCGCACCCGCACGGTCGAGAGCACGCGGTTCTCCACCCAGTAGTGGCGCGCGTCGAACACGAACGGGCCTTCCTGCGGCGCGAGCAGCGGCTCCACGCGGTCGATCCCGTCCGGCGAAGGCCACACCGCCACCTCCCCGAAGCCGATGTAGCGGAGGAGGAAGGGGTGGAGCGCCTTGTAGATGGACTCCTTCACCGAGAAGCGGATGACCGTGTCGCGCCACTGCCGATCCCGCGGCAGGGCCTCCACGGCGGCGAGCTCCTCGGGGCGCAACACGCGCGAGGCGACGCCGGGGCGGTCCCGGTCGGTCTCCTCGAGGTCGATGCCGAGCCCCGGGCTGCCGCGCGCGATCATCGCGATGGCGAGGTCGTTCTTGTGGGTCACCGACCCGGTGACCCCAGCGGGCAGGATGGGCGCGCCGTGCTCGTTGGTCAGCACGGCCACGCGCCGGAGCCCCAGCTCGGGGAACAGCTCCCCCAGCGCGAGCCGCCCGCCCACGAACTGCACCTGCCTGTAGCCCCCGAGCGTGACCGCGTGCGCGCGCTCGTCGGGATGCAGCCGGGCGAGCACCTCGGTCGGCACGGGCGCGGGCCCGTCGGGGAGGTGCACGCCCGCGGCGATCCCGTGGGGGAGCGCGGCGACGAAGGCGGGAGCGAAGGGGGCGTACGGGGAGAGGCGAATCACGAGGTCCGGCGGGAGGGGCACATCTTATGCTCCCGCGCGCGCCACAGGGCCCGCCCCCGACTACAATCGCGGCGCGTGGGCCTCCTCCTCCTTTCCGCGTGCGCGTCCGATCCGCCGGGGGCCGTGACCGTGTACGTGCGCGAGGCCGACGGGTACGTCGTGACCGCGCGGGAGGTCGCGACGCTGGACGATCCGCGCCGCGTGTCCGGCGCGCTCGGCACCGTGCGGCACGGCGGTCGCCTCGCCGGGGACCCCGCGCGGTACGCGGGCGGCGGCGCGCTCGACGTGCGCTACGTCGTGCGGGACGGCGCCGCGGTGCCGCTCGACCAGGAGGGGCTCCTGCTCTGGAGCTTCTACGCGCACCTCTCCGACGCCCGCGACGCGCTGACGGCGCGCGGGGTCGACGTGGACCCGATCTTCCCCGTCGACATCGCCTGGAACGCGGCCGTCTCCCCGCTCTTCGAGCTCGCCCCGGCGGACAACGCCGCCTACGCCATCGGCTCGAACCTCTTCCTCCTGTTGCCCGACGGCGACGACCGCGCGGTCCCCCTCGTCGCGAACGAGGGCGTGGTGGTGCACGAGCTCGGGCACGCGCTGTTCCACCTCCTCACCAACGGGGACCCCCTCGCCGACCCGCTCGCCCCCGACGCCTCCACGGAGCCGGGGATGTGGCAGGCGTCGCTCCACGAGGGCTTCGCCGACTCCCTCGCGACGCTCCTGCTCGACGAGCCCGGGTTCATGGACGTGTCCGTGGACATGCCGTCGCGCCGGGTCGACGGGGACGCCGCGCTCACGTCGGCGCTCCTCCCGAGCGCCGGCGGCGACGTCACCGCGGCGCTGACCTACGACCCGTACCCGCTGGGCAGCGTGTTCGCGTCGGCCAGCTGGGACGTGCGGGCGGCGCTCGACGACCCGGAGCGCGCCCTCGACCTGCTCCTGCGCGCGCTCGGGACGTGGGCGCCGACCGAGCCCGAGGATCTCGACGGAGAGGCCTTCCTGGACGCCTGGGTCGCCGCCGCGGCGGACGACGACGAGCGCGCCGCCGTCTGCGACGCGGTCGCGGCGCGCTTCGGCGGGATCCTCTCCGCCGAGGGCTGCCCGTGACCGCGATCGTGGAGCCGCCCCCCGCGTTCGAGGTGGCGCTCGGCGAGGCGCTCGTCCAGCAGTCGTCCGGCCGCCATCGGCCCCAGGCCGCGCTCGGGGTGAGCCTCGCCGTCCCGGTGGCCGGCCGCTGGGGCATCGCCGCCGAGGTGCTCGGGACGTTCGCGACGGAGCGGTCGAGCGAGCTCGCGCTCGACCAGTGGCTCGTGCGCCCCGCGGTCCTCGCGACGCTCTCGTTCGCGCGCCCGATCACGACCGTCCCGCGCGCGCGCCCGGCCGCCGACGGGAGCGCCACGCGCCCGTCCGCCTGGCTCTCGTTCGACGTCGGGCTCGGGCCCACGGCGAGCGCCACGATCGCCCACTGGGTCGACCCGGACCTCGGCGCCGCCGTGCTCGTCGAGCCGGGCGTCCGCGGGCGCGCCGGCCTCGCGCTGGGCGTCTCGGAGCGCGCGCGGCTGCGGTTCCAGGGCGGCCTCGCCTGGCGCCCGAGCGGCGTGGACCACGACTTCACGCTGGGGCTCGCGTGGGCGCTGTGAGGCGTGTCGGTGTCGCGCTCGCCGGCGGGCTCCTCGCCGGCTGCACCCACCTCGGCACCGTGGAGGGGGCCATCCCGCTCGCGCCCGGCACCGCCGACGTCACCGGCGAGCTCCAGGTCGTCCGGTCCCCGAACGCCGTCTCGACGCCCACGGGCATCCCGCTGCCGAGCTTCGCGCTGCACTTCCGGCGCGGGCTCTCCCCGGACCTCGACATGGGCATCCACCTCTACCCGCTCGGGGTGGGCACGGACCTCCGCTACCGCTTCGCGGAGGTGGACGGCTGGCACTTCGCCGTGGCGCCCAGCGTGGCCGGCATGGGGATCCCGGTCCCGACCCTCCAGTACGCGCACCTCGACTTCGCGCTGCCGCTCCGCGTCGAGCGGCCCATCGGGCGGGGGTGGAGCGTGGCCGGGGGGCCCGGGCTCGTGGCGCGCCAGACCTTCGTGGCCGCGCAGGCGGGGAACCTCTCCAGCGCCACGTCGACGTTCGAGCTCTACGCGGGCGGGGGTCTCAGAATGCAACGGCTGGGTAAGCGCCTGAAGCTCGGCTTCTCGGTCGACGTCTACGTGGACACGACCCGCGCCACCGGGCTCTACGGCGGCGTCGGGTTGGACCTCGGCACGGTGGCGCGCCCCCGTGCGCGGGGACGCAGGGCCGGGATAGAGGCGCGCTCGCCGGAGGTTAGCGAATGAACGTTCTCCTCGCCCTCGTCTTCGTGTTCGGGACCGCGTCCGCGGCGGACGCGCTCGAGGCGGAACACGTCCGGATCTCGGGCGACATCGAGCAGCTGGCCAACCGCCAGCTCTGGGCGGGGGTCGAGAAGAAGTTCGCCGAGCTCCAGAAGCTCGGGGTCGAGCCCTCCTACGAGGACCTGCTGCACGGCGCCTACTCCGCGCGGGCGCTTGGGAACGCGCAGAACGCCTACGACCGCCTGAAGGTCGCCGCCCGCATCAAGGGCACCCGCGAGATCGTCGACTGGCTCTCGACCATCGACGCGAACTACGGCACCGTCGAGCTCCTCGCGACGCCGCCGCGCGGCGTGCTGCTCGAGGCGGCCGAGGTCCCGTTCGACCCGGACCAGCGCGTCGCGGTCGAGGCGGCGTCCGAGCGCGTGAAGAAGGAGGGGAAGTTCTCCGGCCTCCTCCCGCGCGGGAGCTACACCTTCGCGGGGCAGACCTTCACGGTGGAGCCCGGGATCGCCGTGCGGATCGAGGTGAGCCCCAAGATGAAGAAGACCGAGGGCGAGCTCATCAAGGTCACGACCAACCCCGTCGAGCCGGGCGGCGAGACGCCTGCGCCCACCCCCTGAGGCCGCATGTACCGGGTCGAGATCGACGCAGCGACGTGCATCGGCTCCTCCAACTGCATGGAGGAGGCGCCCGACGCCTACGAGGTGAACGAGCGAGGCGTGGCCGAGCTGGTGGCGCCCACGGCGCCGGACGAGGCGCTCCTGCGCGGCGCGCAGGCGTGCCCCGTGGACGCGATTCGCCTGTACGATGTGAACGGGCGTCGCGTGCACCCGTGACGCGCATCTCGTCATCCGGGCGCGCTCGCGGCGCCTCCCTCCCTCCGCTCCCGAGGCCGTCGTGATCCTCTCCGCCCTCCTCGCGCTCTCCCAGCCCGCCGCCGCGCTCGACGTGCACTGGTGGGGTGTCGGGCCGACGCTCGGCACCGTCGCCGTCCCCGCCCAGTACCCGGTCGCGTTCCCGGGCATCGTCTTCACGGACGGCGGGGACGAGAAGGTCCAGTACGTGCGGGGGGACATCGACTTCGGGGTCAAGGGCGTGCTCTACCCGTCGGCGAACGGCCGGCTCGGCGCGCGCGGGCTCGTCGGCCTCGGGCTCGGCTCCCCCTGGAGCTCCGGGCAGCTCACCCTCGAGTACGACCACGCCTTCGTGAAGGAGAGCGGCTTCCAGATGCTCATCGGCGCGGGCATCGGCGCGGGCACGGAGCGCTTCGGCGGGACCGAGGGTAGCCACGAGAACGGGTACCTGATCGTCAACTACTTCCCGATCCGCGCGCAGCTGACCGCGCTCCTGCGCGACAAGACGCGGGCGTACGAGCTCGATCTCTTCGGCGCCTACCACATCGCCGCGGATCAGACCTACTTCGCGGGCGAGGGCGCCGACGGCGTCACGCCCGCCGACAGCGACGCGCTGACCGACGGCGTCGCCCTGTACCTGAAGGTCGGCGTCGAGGCGACCGTGTACTTCGGCGACTTCAAGAGCCAGAAGAGCCAGAAGAGCGCGTCGAACAAGAACACGCGGAACAAGCGCCGGTAGCGTCAGCCGCCCTCGACGCGCGCCGCGAGCCGCGCGGCGTCGTAGGGCGCGTGCACCTTCACGTCGTTGTCGAAGTAGACGAACACGTCGCGGGTCGCGGTCGGCGTGGCCGGCTCGGGGGAGACGCGCCGCGCGTCGGCCGGCTCCCGTCCGGCGCGCCAGGCCCGGACGCACGCGGCCCAGCGGTCGAGCGCGGGGTCGTCGTAGCCGCTGGCGTAGAGCACCTTCTCGCCGTGGAGCCGCGCGTACACGAAGTCGGCGGTGACGTCCTCGATGACGGGCCACTTCGTGGGGGCGTCCGCGACCACGGCGGCCACGCCGTGGCGGCGCAGCAGCGCGACGAAGGCCGGGTCGGCGAAGGAGGGGTGCCGGACCTCCATCGCGTGGCGCATCGGCCGGCGCCCGTCCACGTCGAGCCAGGAGCGCCCCTCGACGCGGTGGTCGTGCTCGGCGGCGAGGCGCGCGGCGGCGGCGTGGTCGTGGGGGAGCATCGCGAGGAAGGCCTCGACGCGCTCGGGCCGGAACGGGAAGTTGGGCGGGAGCTGCCAGAGCAGCGGGCCGAGCTTCTCCCCGAGCGCGAGGACGCCCGAGGCGAGGAAGTTGGCGAGCGGCACGCGCACGTCGTCGAGGCGGCGGATGTGCGTGAGGAAGCGCCCACCCTTCACTGAGAAGATGAAGTCGTCCGGCGTATCCTCCTTCCACGACAAGAAGTCCTTGGGGCGGCGGAGGCCGTAGAAGGTGCCGTTGATCTCGATGGAGCGCACCTGCCGGCTGGCGTAGGCCAGCTCCTGGCTCTGCGGGAGCCCCTCCGGGTAGAACGTGCCGCGCCACGGGGCGTAGACCCAGCCGGAGATGCCGATGCGGACCTCCCCGACGCGCGCGGGGGCCGTGCGCACGGGCGTGGGGCGCCGGGTCGCGGTCGTGGCCCGTCGCGTCGGGCGTTCGAGCACGTCGCCCACGAGGTCCTCCGTCCCTCGTGCTAGGGACGGGCGCGGTCTCGGGCCGTCAAGACGCGCGGGGCGCGCGGCGGGGGCGCGCCGGGGCCGACGCGGGCGGCTCCGGCTGGCAGCCCGGGCACCAGTAGGTGCTGCGGCCCCCCTGCACCATCCGCGCGATGGGCGTGCCGCACACGGGGCAGGGCTCGCCGGCGTGCCGGTAGATGGGGAAGGGGTTCTGCGACCGGTCCTCCTCGACGTAGACGATCTCCTCGGCGTCGTCGAAGAGCGCGAGCGTCGCGGCGAGCTGCTCGCGGATGGCCACGGGGAGCGCGGCGCGCTGGGCGTCGGTGAGCGCGTCGCAGGGCGTCGCGGGGTGGATGCGGGCCCGCCACAACGCCTCCATCACCTGCACGTTCCCGAGGCCGGCCACGAGCGACTGGTCCATGAGCGCGAGCTTCACGGGCCGCGCGCCCCGCAGGGGCGGGAGGTGGTCGTCCAGCGCGTCGGGGCCGAGCCCGTCGGCGAGCAGCACCTTGCCCTCCTCCCAGGTGGTGGGGACGATGCCGCCGAGGAGCCGGGGGTCGCAGAAGTGGAGCGAGGTGCCGTCGTCCAGGCCGAGGCGGACCTTCACGTAGCGGTTCGGCGTGCGCGTCCACTTCCCGGTCATCCCGAGGTGGAGGAGGAGGGCGCCCTCGCCGAAGCGCCAGAGGAGGCGCTTGCCGTGCCGCAGCAGCTCGCCGGGCGGCGCCGCCATCCCCACCGCGCGGAGCTCGGCCGCGCCGTCCGGATGCCCCTTCGACGGGCGATCGGTGCGGCGCACGCGCACGGAGCGCGGATCCAGGACCTCGACCTCCGTGACCCGACGACCGGCCGACCAGCGCGCGAGGCACCGTCTACAGAACTCCACCTCGGGCAGCTCCGGCATCTCTGACTCCTCGCTGGTACGGCCGATAGGCGAGTGTTATCGTGCGCGGCCTCGGAGGCTCCATGCACTCGGGCTCGCTGCTCTACCAGCTCATCGCCCTGACCGGCATCTTCGGCACCGTCAGCGTCTGCATCGCGTTCGCGTTCCTGCTCCCCGGCGTGGGGCAGGCCCTCGCGGCGATCTGGACGTTCGTCACGGCGGACTGGCTCTACCAGCGCCGCGCCGAACAGCGGCAGAACAAGAGCTAGCGGGTGGACGCGCTCGCGCCCAAGCCTCCCGGCAAGATCCAGGCGATCGGGGTGATGCACCTCGTCGGCGGGATCATGAACGTGACGATGGCCCTCGTCTGGGGGTTTTTGGGCTTGAGCACGGCGCTGTTCACCTTCGGCATCGGGCTCCTGTACTGCTGCCCGGTGGTGATCCTGCTCCCGGTGGGCATCCTCGAGATCGTCAGCGGCGCGAAGCACCTCTCGAGCAACCACGCGGGGCTCACGGCGCCGAGGACGACCGCGATCCTCGAGATCACGTCGTTCCTCGCGTGCAGCACGTTCTCGCTCATCTTCGGGATCCTGACGCTCGTGTTCCTGTCGGACCCCGAGGTCGCCGAGTACTACGAGACGAAGCGCCTCACGGGCTGAACGAGGGCCCGCAGCGGTCGCGCATGCGCCCCATGCCCTGGTCGTCGGGCCGTAGGCGGAGGGCCTCCCGGATGAGCGGGGCCGCCTCCTCGCAGCGCCCGGCGTTGCCGAGCAGCCAGGCCGGGGCGGCCCAGCCGCGGAAGTCGTCCGGGTGCGCCGCGCGGTGGGCGGCGTAGGACGCCACGGCGTCGTCGACGCGCCCGCCCCGGTCGTGCAGCAGCGCGATCTGGAGGTCGAGGTCCTGGGCGCGGGAGCCGGCGGCGCGGGCCTCCGTGAGCCGCTGGAGCGCCTCGGTGTCGGCCCTGCGGGCGGAGAGCGCCAGGCCCAGCGCGTAGAGCAGCGCGGCGTCGCCGGGGCGGCGCTCGAGCCCCTCGCGCGCGGCGCGCTCCACGGCGTCGCGGTCCCCGCGGCGGGTCGCGACCGCGGCGGCGAGGCGCCAGCCCGCGGGGTCGGTGGGCGCGAGGGCCTGCATCCGCGCGGCGGTCGCCGCGGCGTCGTCGAGGCGCGCGAGCGCGAGCTGGAGGGCGCCGCGCTCGGTGTGGAGGCCGACGGACTCGGGGAGCCCGGGCGTGTCGAGCTGCGCGAGGGCGCCCGCGGCGTCCCCGGCGGCCGCGAGGGCGACGGCGAGGCCCGTCCGGGCGCGCCAGAGCCGCGGATACCGCGTGAGCAGCTCCTCGTAGGCCGTCCGCGCGCGCGCCGGGTCGGTCTCCGCCTCCGCGCGCAGGAGCGCGACGACCGCGTCCATGTCGCCCTCGGGGAGCTCGCCGGCGCCCGCGAGGTAGCCGAGGGCCTCGAGCCGCGGGTCGGCGCCGGAGGGGGCCGTGACGGGGGCGTCGGCGCACCCGAAGGCGGCGGCGCGCGCGGCGAGGCCGGTCGCGCCGGGGGCGGTGGCGTCGGGGGCGGTCGCGTCGGGGCCGGGGCGCAGCTCGCCGGGGTCGGCGATCCAGTCCACGACGGTGCCCATGCCGCCGGCGGACGTGCCCACGGCGGCGCCCGTCGTGCCGGCGGCGCTCGCGGCCGCGGTCTGGGTGCCGGTCCAGCGGCGCCGCCCGTCGACGAGCGCGCACCGCGGGGCCCAGCCGAACGCCACGGCCGGGTACCAGGTCTCGGCGTACGCGACGCGCGGCGTCTCGGGGGCCCCGGCGGCGAGCGCGGCCAGGCTCCGGCCGTCGGCCGCCTCGAAGGGCACGCCCGCGTAGGCCGCGAGGGTCGGGGCGATGTCCACGCCGCTCACGACGGCCTCCACCACGCGCGCGGCGCGCGGCGCGTCGGGGACGGCGTCGAGGACGAGGGTGGCGTCGAGGTCGGCGGGCCGGCGCACGTCGAGCGGGCCGCCGGCGCGGGGCTCCGCGGGCTCGGTCGACGCGGTCAGCGGCGTCGGCGGGCGCACGAGCAGCGGCACGCGCAGGGCCGCGCGGCTCGCGAGGAGCCCGTGGTCGCGCTCGCCGTGCTCCCAGAGGGACTCCCCGTGGTCCGCGGTGACGACGAGCGCCGTGGGGCGCGCCGGGGCCACGCCGGGGCCGAGGCCGAGCCCCGCGAGGAGCGCCCCGACCTGCGCGTCCGCGGCGGCCACCTCGGCCCGGTAGGGGTCCCCCTCCGCGGCGGGCCAGGGCCGGTGCGGGTCGTAGAGGTGCACCCACGCGAAGCGCGGCGCCGGCGTGGCCGCCCACCACGCGCGCGCCGCCGCGATCGTCTCGGCGGAGGGCCGCTCGGCGGCGCCGCCGCTCGCAGACCCGTCGCTCGCGGGGGCCGCGTACGTCCCGAAGCCCTGCGCGATGCCGGTGGCCGGATCGAGCACGGACGCGGACACGAACGCGCCCGTGGACCATCCCGCGGCCGCGAGCGCCTCCGCGATCGTCCGCACCTCGTCGGCCACGCGGTAGCCGGCGTTGTCGCGGGCGCCGTGGCCCTTCGGGTAGCGCCCGGTGAGCATCGAGGCGTGCGAGGGGAGCGTGGTCGGCGCGGCCGCGAGCACCTCGCGGAACAGGGCGCCCTCGGCGGCGAGGGCGTCGAGCGTCGGGGTGTGCGCCAGGGGGTCACCGTACGCCCCGACGCGGTCCGCGCGGAGGGTGTCCACGGTGACGAGGAGGAGGTCGGGGCGGTCGGCGGCGGGGAGGCTCGACGCTGGCGTGGTGCCGGCGGGGACGACGGGGGCGTCCGGGGCCGTGCAGGCCGCGAGGGCGAGCGCCGCCAGGAGCGACCCTCGGAGCGACCCGCTCCCCGCTCGGCGGCGAGAGGGCACCCGACGGGCGGGAGCGGGGAAGTCGGACGAGCCCACCATCGCGACCCGCTAACCGCGCGAGGGCTCGCCGTGGCGCCGCGCGAGGGGGGCCGGAAGGCACCGCGGGCGCCGGGGGCTCCCCGTCACGAGGGGGCGCGCGGCCCGCGGTGGTCGGCGCCGGCGCACGGCGCCGACGGAGCGGCTCTGCCGCGACCCTGGAGGACACCCGACCGGCGGTCCGCCGCCGGGCGCGCCCCGCCGCCCGCTACTGCGCCGCCGCGAGCGTGATCGTGACGCCCTTCGCGCCCGGCGCGAGCGTGCCGCTCTTGCCCTCGAGGTCCTCGGGGGACTTCGTCATCGCGTTGCCGTCGCGGTCGATGCGCGCGGTGAGGACGAGCTCGGCGGGGGAGGGGCCGCCGAGCATGGCGTTCGCGGGGCCGATGGTGAAGGCCATCGGGAAGCTGTCGACGCGGAGGCGCAGCACCCAGGTGGGCGGGCCGCGGTCCACGCCGGGCGGGCGCGCGGAGAGGAAGAGCGTGTCGCCGGGCTTCGCGCGGTCGGCGACGGAGGCGTCGATGGTGAGGGTGCCGGACACGTCGTCGGGCGAAGGCGCCGCGGGGGCCCCGCTCGCGCCGCCGGACATCGGCCCGCCGCCGGACATCGGCCCGCCGCCGGAAATCGGCCCGCCGCCGGACATCGGCCCGCCGGAGCCGGAGCCGCTGCTCGCGGTCGCGCCGCCGGAGGAGGGGAGCTCGCCGGCGCGCGCCGCCTCGATGAGGGGGGCGATCGACGGGGCGAGGGCGGGATCGGCGGCGGAGGCCCGCTCGAGCATCGCGATGGCCTGTTCTGCCTCGCCGGCCTGGAAGTGCAGCGCGCCGCGGTAGGCGAGCGCCTCGCCGAACTCCGGCGCGGCGGCGATCACCTTGTCGAGCGCGCCGGCGGCGGTCTTCACGTCGCCGATGGCGATGAGCACGATGGCCTGGTGCGTGCGGGCCTCGGGGTCGCCGGGGCGCAGCTTCACGACGGCCTCGGCCTCCTGGAAAGACTCCATGAGCTTGCCGGCGTGCAGGAGCGCGTGGCCGAGGGCGTTGCGCGCGTCGGCGTCGTCGGGCTTCGCCTCGACCGCGGCGCGGAGCTCGGCGAGGCGGGCCTCCTGGGCGGGGCTGAGCGCGGGCGCGCCGTCCTCGGACGCCATGCCGCCGCCGCCACCCCCCGTGACGGAGCCGCCCTCGGCGCGCGGCTTCGTGAATTCCTGGAGCGTCAGCCCGAGCGCGCCCAGGAACAGCATCGCGCCGGCGCCCCAGAGCGCCCCGACGAGGCGCGGGTTGCGCTGGCCGAAGCTCGGCCCGGACGAGGCGGGCGCGGGCGCGGTGTCCCCGAGGCGGTCGATGTCCCGGAGGACACGCGCCGCTTCGAGCTCGAGCCGGTCGCGCTCGGCGGACCAGGTGTCCTCGGGGAGGGCGCCCCGGAGCGACGAGTGCTCGCGCAGGAGCGCGTAGAGCGCGTCCTTCTGCCGGGTGAGCTCGTCGGCGCGGGTGCGCGCGGCGGAGGGGAGCGGCGCGCCGCCCCGGCTGCGCAGGAGCATCACGACGCCGACGGCCAGGGCGGCGAGGAGGACGATGACGCCGGGGGCCCAGTTGGTCGAGGGGTTCAACGGGTCTCCTCGCGGACGCGGCGGAGGTAGGGGGCGAGGGTGGGGTCGTCCGCGGGCGCGGGCGGATCGGCCACGGTCGGCCCGGCGGCGGGCGACGCGGCGGTCGCGGCGGGCGGGGACCGGCGGTTCCCCTTGCGGACGGAGGCGGCCACGAACGCGCCGCCGACGGCGAGGAGCAGGAGCGGCGCGGCCCAGACGACGAGGTTGAAGCCCTCGGCCTTGGGCTCGAGCCGGATGAACTCGCCGTAGCTGGCCTCGAAGTACAGGAGGACCTGCTCCTGGTCGTAGCCCTTCGCGACGAGGTCCTCGACCTCCTGCTTCATCGCGACCGCGCTCTCCGTGCGGCTGTCCGCGACGGACAGGCCCTGGCATACGGGGCAGCGCATGAGCTTCGCGATGGCGTGCGTCTTCTCGCGCAGCGCCTCGCCGGAGAGCGGCGGGCCGGCCGGCGCGCCGACGATGTCGGCGGCGTCGATGCCGAGCCCGGCGGGGGTCATCTCCGCGGGGGCGGCGTCGACCGCGGGGGCCGCCTCGGCCGCGGGAGCCGCCTCGGCCGCGGGAGCCGTCTCGACGGGTGGCGCGGCCGCCGGCGCCTCGACCGGCGCCTGGGCCCACACCGACGCGCAGAACAGGAGCGCGATCACGGCGCCACCAGGGGCTGCAGCACCTGCAGGAGCGACGCGGCGTCGACCGGGCCGGTGAACTTGTAGGTGATGACGCCCTGCGCGTCGACGATGTAGGTCTCCGGCACGCCGTACACGCCGTAGGCGATGGCGGTCTTCGAGCCCACGTCGAGCAGCTGCGGGTAGCCGCCGCCCATCCGGCCGAGCCACGCGGCGATCTTGGCGGGCTCGTCCTGGTAGACGACCCCGAAGAAGTTGACCTTGCCCGCGAGGCGGCGCGCGGCCGCCACGAGGATCGGGTGCTCGGTCTTGCAGGGGACGCACCAGGTGGCCCAGAAGTTGACCACCGAGGGCTTCCCCCGCGCGTCGGAGAGCCGCATCGGCGCGCCACCCTCGAAGGGGGAGAGCGTGAAGTCCGGCGCCGGCTTGCCGATGAGCGGCGAGTCGATCTGCCGGGGATCGTGCTGGAACCCGAGCGCGAGCACGAGCACGAGCGGCGCCACGACGGCGAGCCCCCCGAACCACACGCCCTGGTTCACCTTCCCGCGGAGCGCCACGCCGAGCGCGGAGAGCGCCGCGACGCCGACCGTCCACCCGAGGACCCAGGCCGCGCCGTCGGCGTCGACCTCGAGCCCCAGCCCGCCGAGCGCGGTTGCCAGCTTCTCCAACATCTATTTCCCCGCCGCTTCGGAGACGGCCGGCGCGACGGGGGCGCTCGCGGCGAGGCGCGCGACCCGCAGCGGGATCAACGAGAGGAGCGTCCCGAGCGCCGCGATGCCGCACCCGAGCCAGATCCACACCACCAGCGGCTTCTTGAACACGTGCAGGGCCACGCTCGACTCGTCGAGCGAGAGCACGCTCAGGTACAGGTCGTACCCGAGCGTGGTGCGCACGTCGGGCGAGCCGATGGGCGTGCCCATCCGCGGGTAGTTCGCGAGCGCGGGGGAGAGGAGCGCCGCCGACGCGCCGCGGGTGACGCGCACGTCCGCGATCTGCATGGTGCGGTGCGGCTCCTCGACCGTGCGGGCCTGCTCGAAGCACACCTCGTACTCGAGGAAGGGCTTGCACTCGCCCTTCGCCAGCTTCACCTCGGCGTCGAGGCTGTAGGCCGAGGACATCGCGATCGCGACGATCATCGCGATGATGCCCAGGTGCACGACGTAGCCGCCCATGCGGCGGTGGCTCGCGGCGAAGGCCCGCGGCGCGACGGCGAGCCACCCGCCGACCGACGGGGCGCCGCCCGACGCGGCCCGCGCCTGCGCCGTGATCGGGGCGGCGAGCTCGCGCAGCGTGACGAGCCCGGCGAAGCCGGCGCAGCCGAGCGTGGCGAGCGGCCAGAAGTCGCGGATGCCGCCGGCGGCGCCGAGGCCGACGGCCACCAGCCCGACGACGAGCGGCGGGAGCACGTGGGAGCGCATGCGCTCCGAGGAGGCCCGCCCCCAGGGGAGCGCCGGCCCCACGCCCATCAGGAACAGGATCGCCACGCCGATCGGCACGGCCATCCGGTTGAAGTAGGGCTCGCCGACGGAGAGCTTCACGCCCTTGATCGCCTCTGCGAGCAGCGGGAAGGTCGTGCCGACCAGCACCGTGAACGTGAGCGCCACGAAGAGCAGGTTGTTCACGAGGAACGCGCTCTCGCGGCTCACGACGGCCCCGACGGCGCCCTCGCCCTCGAGGCGGTCGACCCGGAGCGCGAGCAGCACCACCGAGAACACGAGCGCGATCGCCAGGAACACGAGGATGGTGGGCCCGATGTCCGACTGGCTGAAGGAGTGCACCGAGTTGAAGACGCCGCTGCGCGTCATGAAGGTGCCGAGGACGGTCAGGAGGAAGCTCGCGAGCACGAGCGTGACGGTCCAGCCCTTCAGCGCGCCGCGCCGGTGCGGCAGCATCGCGGCGTGCAGGCCCGCCGTGGCGGTGAGCCAGGGCAGCAGCGAGGCGTTCTCGACCGGATCCCAGGCCCAGTAGCCGCCCCAGCCGAGCACCTCGTAGGCCCACCAGCCGCCGAGCACGATGCCGACGGTGAGGAACCCCCACGCGACCAGCAGCCAGCGGCGGAGCGGCGCGAGCTGGGTGGCCTCCAGGCGGCCCGCGAACAGCGCGCCCACCGCGATCCCGAACGGGATCGTCATCCCGACGTAGCCCAGGTAGAGCATCGGCGGGTGGATGATCATCAGCGCGTGGTTCTGGAGCAGCGGGTTCGGGCCCGGCCCGTCGAGCGGGACGGGGCTCGGCGCCGGCAGGAAGGCGTTGGCCGGCCCGGCGAGGAGGAAGCAGAAGAACGTCGCGACGGAGAGCCACGTGCCGACGGCCCAGGGCATCGTCGACGGGTTCTCCTCGCCGTTGAGCCACGTCGCGGCGGCCACGTACACGCCGAGGATCAGGCCCCAGAACAGGATCGAGCCCTCGAGCGACGACCAGAGGCTCACGATCGTGATGTACGCGGGCGACGCCTTGCTCCCGACCTGCGCGACGTACCGCACGGAGAAGTCGTGCGTGAGGAGCGCGTACTCCATCGTCAGGTTCGCGAGGAGCATCGAGGCGGCGAACAGGTACGCGAGGCGACGGGCCCAGCGCCACCCGGTCGCGGACTGCGTGGCGCCGGCGCCGAAGCCGGTGACCGCCCCCGCCGCCGCGAACGCGAGGCCCGCGAGGACGAAGCCCTGTCCGAGCTGTCCGAGCATCTAGCCCTCTTCCAGCGTGCCGAACATCGCGGCCTCGCTCGGCTTCTCGCCGCTCTCGGGGGCCCGGTACTCGTTGTCGTGCTTCACCATCATCCGGCGGCTCGTGAACTGCCCGCTCGCGTCGACCGTGCCCTCCACGACCACGCCGATGCCCTCGCGGAACATCTGCGGGGGCACCTCGCGCGTGGTCACCGGCACCGTGGTGGTGCCGTCGGTGACGCGGAAGTTGAGCGTCTGCCCGTCGGGCTTCAGGCTGCCCGGCTCCACGAGCCCGCCGAGGCGGATCGTCGCGCCCTCCGCCTTCTCCTTCTGGGCCACCATCTCGGTGGGGCTCCAGTAGTAGACGAGGTTGTTCCCGAGGTCGCCGACGGCGATCCACGCGAGCGCGGCCCCCGCGACGGCGAGCGCGGCAACGGCCCAGAGCTTCCCGGTCATCCCTTCTCCTTGCGGAGCCGGAGCTCCATCGCCACGGCGAAGATCACGAGCACGGCCGCCGAGAGCCCGTAGGCCGCGTACACGTACTCCCAACCGCCCTGGATCATCCCGGTCATGCGGCCTCCAGCTCGGCGAGCTCGGCCTGGTTGCGGCGCCGGGCCAGCCGGTAGCGGCGGGCGACGAGCCACGTGGCCAAAAAGAGCAACGCGAAGGCGTTGATGCGGAGCGCGAGCACCATCGGCTTGTCGACGGTGTCGGGCGAGGACTGGACCTGGTGCAGCGACCGCCACCACCGCACGGAGAAGTAGACGATGGGCACGTCCACGTAGGCGATGATGGCGGCCACCGCCGTCCAGGTGGCGCGGCGGCGCGGGTCGTCCACGAAGCTGCGGAGCGCCAGGATCGCGCCGAACGCGAGCACGAGCACCGCGCTCGTGGTCAGCCGGGGATCCCAGTCCCACCACACGCCCCACGTCGGCCGCGCCCAGATGCTGCCCTGCGCGATCAGCAGCGCGCCGAGCACGACGCCGACCTCGATCGCGGCCTCCTGGAGCGCGTCCCAGCGCCAGGTCCCGCGCCAGAGCCACCCGATCGCCACGAAGAACGTGAAGGTGAAGCAGAGGAGCGCGGACCACGCCGTCGGGACGTGCACGTACATGATCCGCTGCACGTCGCCCATGTACACGTCGGGGGGCGTGACCATCAGGCCCTGCCAGCTCCCGAAGAGGAAGAGCGCGAGCCCGAGGAGCCCGACGAGGTGCTCCCACCGATCCTTCATGCGGTCAGTCCTCCACCACGCGGCCGAAGAGCAGGCCGCAGAGGCTCCAGTAGATGAGGTTGAAGGCCGTGAGGAGCCCGAGCCAGCTCCCCAGCTGCCCCATCGGATCGCCCGTGAGGACGAGCGCCGTGGCCTTCACGGAGGACAAGAGCGCCGGCACCACGAGCGGAAAGAGGAGGAGCGGCAGGAGCACGTCGCTCCCCCGCGCGCGGGCGGAGAGCGCCGCGTACAACGTGCCGGGCGCCACGAGCCCCGCCGCGCCGAGCGCCACGACGCCCGCCAGCCGCGCCGCGCCCATCACCACGCTCACGTCGTAGAGCGCGACCATCACGGGGATCATCGCGACGCCGAGCCCCGTCAGCACCGCGAGGTTCGCGAACGCCTTCCCGTAGTAGATCGCCCTCGGGTCCGTCGGGAGGAGCAGGAGCCCCTCCAGCGCGCCGTTCTGCGCCTCGACCCGGAAGGACTCGCCCAGCGACAGCGTCGACGACAACAGCAGCGCCAGCCACAGGTAGCCCGCGGCGTTGAGCCGCAGCATCGTCGTGTCCGGCCCGTTCGCGAAGGAGAACAGGAGCAGCGTGGTCAGCCCGAACGCCGCCACCGCGCCGAGGCGCGAACGGGCGCGCCACTGTTGCAGCAGGTCCTTGCGGAGCACGTTGAGGCATTGGTAGAACAGCTCCATCGGGCGCCCGGCTACTCCCGGGTCTCCCCGGCGAATGCGGGGGCGTCCGCGGCGTTTCCCCGCCAGCTAACCCGGCCCGCGTCGAGCAGCACCGCGTCGTCGCAGAGCGCGGCCACGCGGGCGACCTGGTGCGTCGAGACGATGACGGTCGTGCCCGCGGCCCGCAGCTCCCCGATCAACCCGTCCACGAAGCGGCCGCCGGCGGGATCGAGCCCGGCGTACGGCTCGTCGAGCAGCACGAGCTCCGCGCGCTTCCAGAGGAGCCGCGCGAACGCGAGGCGCTTGCGCATGCCCGCCGAGAACGTGCGGACGATGTCGTCCCCGCGGGTGCCGAGCCCGACGCGCTCGAGCAGGGCGTCGAGGCCGGCCTCGTCGAGCTCGGCGCGCCGGGGCCCGAGGCGGGCGGACACGCGGAGGTTCTCGCGGGCGCTCAGGTCGTCGTAGTGGTGGTCGGCGTGCGACAGCATCGCCACGCGGGCGCGCACGGCGGGGCCGATCGGCTGCCCGAACAACTTCAGCGAGCCGGCCGTGGGCGCGAGCGCCGTGCCGAGGAGGCGGATGAGCGTCGTCTTGCCGGAGCCGTTGGATCCCACGACCATCAGCGCGCGGCCGCGCTCCACGTCGAGGTCGACGCCACGGACGGCCCAACGTGCGCCGTGGCGCCGCGCGAGCCTCTCGGCCACCACCACGGGTGCGGAGGGCGACGGAGCGAGCGCGGCTTCCGACATCGGCCGCCCGGCTAACGCATTATAGGCGGGGTCGCCGTGGACGCCGTCGTACCGAATCGTCAGCAACCGCTCTTCCACATCGCGCTCGTCCACCCCGAGATCCCCCAGAACACCGGGAACGTGGGCCGCCTGTGCCTCGCCGTGGGCGCTCGCCTCCACCTCGTCCACCCCCTGGGCTTCCAGACCGACGAGAAGGCGGTGCGCCGCGCCGGGCTCGACTACTGGAAGCACGTCGACGTGGTCGAGCATTCCGACCTCGACGCATTCTGGTCGTGGGTGGGGGGCCGCCGCGTGTGGTGCACGTCCTCGCACGGCGCGATCCCGTTCACGCGCGTCCCGTACGCCGAGGGCGACGTGCTCGTGTTCGGCCGCGAGTCCGTGGGGCTCGGGCCCGAGGTGCTCGCCGGGCGCGACACCATCGGCATCCCGATGATCGGCGCCACGCGCAGCCTGAACCTCTCCAACGCCGCGGCGATCGTGGCCTACGCGGCGCTCGGGCGCCTCCGACCGGAGCTCTTCTGATGCTTCCCGCCGACTTCTACGCGGTCGTGCTCGCGGGGGGGCGCGGCACGCGCTTCTGGCCGCTCTCCCGGAAGAACCTGCCGAAGCAGTGCCTCTCGCTCGACGGCGGCCCGACGCTCCTGCAACGCGCCGTGGCCCGCACCGGCCTGCCGCCCGATCGCGTGCTCGTCGTGACCGGGCCCGACATGGTCGAGCACGTCCGCGCGCAGGTGCCCGGCGTCGAGGTCCTCGTGGAGCCGAGCGCGCGCAACACCGCGCCCGCCATCGCGTGGGCGACCTGGGAGGTGGCCCGCCGCGGCGGCGCCGGCTGCTACGTGCTGCCCTCCGACCACGTCGTCGGCGACGAGGACGCCTTCCGCGCCGCGCTCGGGGTGGCCGCGGAGGCCGCGCGCACCGGCGCGCTCGTCACGCTCGGGGTCAAGCCGACGCGTCCGGAGACCGGCTTCGGGTGGATCGAGCCGGAGCTTCCCGATCAGGCGGGCGGCGCGGCCGCACCGACGGGAGCGCCCCCCGCAACACCCCCCGGTCTTTCGGTACCGAAGGTCCGTCGCTTCGTGGAGAAGCCCCCGCTCGCCGTGGCCGAGCAGCTCCTCGCGGGCGGCCGGCACCTCTGGAACGCCGGCATGTTCGTGTGGACGACGCGCGCGCTCGTCGACGCCGTGGCGGCCCACATGCCGGGCACCGCCGCGATGCTCGCCGCGCTCGACGCGGGCCGTCCGATCGCGGAGGCGTGGGGCCTCTCCGAGGCCACGAGCATCGACTACGGCGTGATGGAGCGCGCCGCGCACATCCGCGTCGTGCCGGTGGACTTCGGCTGGTCGGACGTCGGGAGCTGGCCGGCGCTGCGCGAGGTGCTCGCGGCGGGGGAGGGGGGCGTGGCGGTGGCCGACGCCGTCGTCGCGCGCCGCGCGGCCGACAACATCGTGCACGCGCAGGGCAAGCTCGTCGCGCTGCTCGGCGTGGAGGACCTCATCGTGGTCGACACCCCGGACGCGCTCCTCGTCGCGCGCCGCTCCGACGCCCAGGACGTGCGGCTCCTCCTCGAGGAGATCGAGCGGCGCGGGCTCGGTCGCTACGCTTGACAGACAACTGACGACGCGATCGATACCATACCGCGCATGACGCTCGCGCTCCTGCTCCTCGCGGCCTGCACCGGCCAGGTGACCCTCACCCCCGGCCAGGACGGCTGTACCGACTACGACTTCGCGAACCCGGCCGACTCGACCATCGAATCCGAGGTCTCGGCGGACGGCAGCGGCCGCGTGTGGCGCACCTACGCGGTGCAGGAGCAGACCGGGCTCTTCTTCGACCCCGAGATCGTGGTCGGCGGCAGCGTGGTCGAGGTCTACGAGAAGTGGACCGGCGGCGAGACCGACGACGCGTTCTGCTACGCGCCCTGGGTCGCGTTCGAGGGCCTCAGCGGCAAGATGACGGTCGAGTGGTACCTGGAGCCGGGCGACGGCGTGCCCTTCGACAGCGTGGACGTCGAGGCGAAGTGACCGCGCGGGGCCCGACGTGAGCCGGCGGGCGCTCGTCACGGGCGGGGGCGGCTACGTCGGCCGCCGGCTCGTCGAGGCGCTCGTCGCGCGGGGCGTCGACGCCGTGGCCGCGGGGCACGGCTGCGACCGCTCGATCGACTTCCGCATGCCGGAGGACGTGACCGCGCTCGTCGCCGAGGTGCGCCCGGACGTGACGTTCCACCTCGCGGGCACGAGCACCCTCGCGGAGCTCCTGCGCGATCCGCACGGCGGCAACTACAACGTCGTCCAGCCCGCCGTGAACGTGATGGAGGCCCTCGCGCTGGCCGGCGGCGGCCGCATGGTGCTGGTGAGCCCCTGCGACGTGTACGGGCGGGCCTCCCGCCTCCCCATCGACGAGGCCTGCCCGCTCGTCCCCGCGGATCTGTACGGCGCCGCCCGCGCGGCGGTCGAATACATGGCCCGCGCCTACGGGGCGCGCGGCGTCGAGATCGTCACCGCGCGCGTGTTCCACTTCACGGGGCCCGGGCAGGACCGGCGCTTCCCCCTCGGGGACGTCGCGGTCCGCGCGGCGCGCGGCGAGCCGGTGCGCATCGGCGGCGCCGAGCTCCGCCGCGACTACTCCGACGTCCGCGACGTCGTCGACGGGCTCGTGCTCCTCGGGGGGCGCGGCGCGCCCGGCGAGGCCTACAACCTCTGCTCCGGCCAGGCGCGCTCCCTGCGCGCGCTCGCGGAGCTCGTGGCGGGCGGGCCCGTCGAGGTCGACCCCGCGCTGGATCGGCCCGGCGCCGTGCCGGTCTACCTCGGGTCGCCGGCTCGCGCGCGCGCGCTCGGGTGGGCGCCGCGGTTCGGGATCGAGGAGACGCTCCGGGAGTTGAGAGCGTCGTACGGGTAGCTCCTGCCGGTGGAGGGCGCTCTCCCGGAGCGACGCTGTGCAGCGCAGGACGAGACGGGGGGCGTTGCGGGGGGCTCGCCCCCCGCCCCGAGATCAACCCGATCCGACCGCGCGACTACTGCTCACGCGTGTCCATGGTGCCGTCGCCGTCGATGTCCTTGCCGGTCTTCACGACCACGCCCTGGGCGTCGAGGTACTCCCACATGTCGACGCGACCGTCGCCGTCGGAGTCGCGCTCCTTGCGGCGCGTGACGCCCGACTCGTAGTACTTGAAGAGGTCGAAGGTGCCGTTGAAGTCGGTGTCGACCTCGGAGTAGGTGCGCTTGCCCGCGATGAAGTGGTCGACGCAGTCGGCGCGACCGTCGAAGTCGCCGTCGTAGGTCTCCTTCACGCGCTGGCCGCCGTCGTCGAACTCGGTGCGGACGTCGATGCGGCCGTCGTGGTCGAGGTCGGTGTCCTTGCGCAGGAGCAGCCGGCCCTCGGTGCGCTCGCGGAAGTAGTTGGTGATCTCGGCCTTCCCGTCACGGTTGAGGTCGACCTTGACCTCGGTGAGGCCGTCGGATGTGACCGACGTGGTGAGCTGCTCGGCCTGCGGGATCGCCGCGGCGGAGGAGGCGCCGGTTGTGGCCGCGCCGTCCACCGGGGCGGCCTTCGGGCAGCCCGCGAGGAGGGAGGGGAGGAGCAAGAACGACCACGACCGCATCGACAGCGCCTCCATTGGGGGCGGGAGAATGTTCACGCCTCGTCGCGTATCCTGTCAAACCCGCGCGGGCCCGCCACCTCGGCGCGTGGACAGGCTCGCGAAAGGGTGGAGGGCGAACGCGGCGGTATGGTGCTCGCGCCCGGTCCGGTCCGACCTCCGCCAGCGGCGGTGTGATAGGCTGCCGCGCTCGGAGGGCCGTTGTCCGAAGCCCGGAGAAAGCACCTGCTCGTCGTCGACGACGAGCCGGTCATCCTGCAGATCCTGAAGGCGGTGTTCGAAGAGGAGCCGTACCGGCTCACGCTTCTGTCCTCCGGGAGCGAGGCGCTGCGCGTCATCGCCGAGGACCACGTCGATCTGCTCCTCACCGACAAGAACCTCCCCGACGTCGGCGGCATGGAGCTGCTCCGCGCAGCGAAGCAGAAGGACCCGCTCACGGAGGTGGTGATCATCACGGGCTACGGCTCGCTCGAGACCGCGCTCACCGCGCTCGAGTTCGACGCCTTCGACTACGTGCTGAAGCCGCTCAACAACGTCTTCGACATCCGGAAGAAGGTCCGGCAGGCCTTCCAGAAGCAGGAGATCGCGCTCGAGAACCGGCGGCTCATCGCCGAGCTCAAGCAGAAGAACGCGGCGCTCGAGGAGGCGCTGGAGGAGACGCGGAACCTCCAGGCCGAGCTCATCCAGTCGGAGAAGCTCGCGGGCATCGGCACGCTCGCGGCCGGCATCGCGCACGAGATCAGCTCGCCGCTCTTCGGGATCATGGGCCTCGCCGAGGCGATCGCCGACGAGCAGGACCTGCACCTCTCCCAGGGCTACGCCCGCGACATCGTCGACTACTGCCGCACCATCCGCGACATCGTGGTGGAGCTGTCGAGCTACTCGCGCGTCGCGACGAGCGAGTACCTCACCACCGTCGAGCTCTCGCGCGTGGTGCTCGACGCGCTGAAGCTCGTGGAGCGCTCCGCGCCCGTGTCCGAGGTGAAGTTCGAGACCGACCTCTCGTCCGGGCTCTACCTCAACGCCCGCACCAACGAGATCCAGCAGGTCTTCGTGAACCTCGTGAAGAACGCGGCGGAGGCCGTCCTGGAGCGGTACCCGGGCGGGGGCGGCATCGTCCGCATCACGACGGGGCACGCCGACGGGTGGACCTGGGCGACGGTGAGCGACAACGGCCCGGGCATCCCCGAGGACAAGCGCCGCGTCATCTTCGACCCGTTCTACACGACGAAGCCGCCGGGGAAGGGGACGGGCCTCGGGCTGAACATCGTCTACCGCATCGTGACCAAGTACCGCGGGAGCATCCAGGTGCAGAGCAGCGGCGAAGGGACGACCTTCGAGCTCCGGTTTCCGGTCGAGCGCTAGGCCGGGACGATGCGGCTCGGACTCCGCATCGGCTTCTTCGTCGCGTTCACGGCGATCCTCCCGCTGCTCTTCCTGGCGTTCGCGGCCTCGGAGGTCGCGCGGAACCAGGTCGAGGCGCGCATCGTCGACTTCCAGGTCGAGGCCGCGCGCTCCCTCGGCGCGGTGATCACGCGGCAGGTGGCCGACACGCAGCGCGTGCTCGTGCAGCAGGTGGCCAACTTCCGCCTCGGCGTCGCGTCGGACGAGGTGCGGTCCGCCTTCCTGGTCACCACCTACCGGCTCTTCCCGGAGATCTCGATCGCGGCGCTGCTCGACGCGGACGGGGCCGAGCTGGCGCCGCCGCTCTACCAGCCCGTCGGGCGCCCGCCCGAGGTGGCGGGCCACGACCTCGTCTCGCCGGCCCGCCTCGCGCGCTTCCGGGACGCGCTCCCGGCCGCGTCGGCCCGGCCGGGCGGCTTCGAGATCGGCGACGCCTACCTCCCCGAGGGCGCCGAGGCGGCCGTCATCCCGATGGTCTTCACCTCGCCGTGGGGGGACGGCGTGACGCTCGCAATCGAGCTCTCCCTCGCGCCCATCGCGTCGCGGATGAGCGCGCTGGCCGAGGGGCGCGAGGTGTGCCTGCTCGGCAAGGAGGGGCAGGTGCTCCTCCGGGCGGGCCAGCCGGGGCTCGTGGACCCGGCCCGGACGCGCTCGGTCCTCAAGAACGCGGCGGTGGACCTCCGCTACGACACGGCCGACGGCGTGTCGGTGCTGGCCGCCCTCGCGGCGGTGCCGGAGCACGAGTGGGCGGTGGTCGTGGCCGAGCCGACGGACGCGGTGGAGGCCACCGTCGCCCAGATCCGCGGCCGGACCTGGTACGTCGGCGGCCTCGCGCTCGTCATCGCGGTGGTGGGCGGGGCCTACCTGACGCGCTCGATCACGGGGCCGGTCGTGCGACTGCGCGACGCGACGACGGCGGTCGGACGGGGCGAATTCTCGCGCACCGCCGTCGAGGGGCGCGACGAGCTCGCGGATCTCGCCAAGGCGTTCAACCGCATGTCGGCGTCGCTGGAGCAGAACGCGGCCGAGATCGCGGCGAAGAACGCGGAGATCGAGCGGTTCAACGCCGAGCTGCAGGAGCGGGTGGAGCAGCGCACCGCGCAGCTGAAGGAGGCGCAGGCGCGCCTCGTGCAGTCCGGCCAGCTCGCGGCGGTCGGCGAGCTCTCCGCGGGCGTTGCCCACGAGCTCAACAACCCGCTCGCCGGCGTCCTCGGCATCGTGCAGATCCTCGCGGTTCAGCTGAAGGACCGCCCCGAATCCGCGCTCCTGCGCGCCGCCGAGGAGCAGGCGGTGCGCTGCAAGGAGATCGTCGCCAACCTGTTGCGCTTCACCCGGCCGGAGGGAACGGGCGCGGCGCAGCCCGGGGCTGTGGTAGATCTCGGGGACGTCGTCCGGGACGTGCTCGCGCTGGTCGGGGGCGCGTTCCGACAGCGAGGGGTCGCGGTGGAGCTGGGGGTCGAGCCGGTGCGGTTGCCGATTCGTGGAGATGCCACGCAGCTCGGCCGTGCCCTCGGGCAGCTCCTCACGTCGCTCCGCACGGTCGCGCCGCCGGGCTCCACCCTGCGGATCCACGAGGAGGCCCGCGACGCCGAGGTGGAGGTCCGCTTCGAGCTCTCGCCGACCGCGGCCGCCACGGACGACTGGCGCGCGGCCGGGCTGGGCTTCTGGGTCGCGCGGCAGGTGCTCCAGGAGCACGACGTCACGCTGGAGGAGCCCGAGGGCGAGCGCGGCGGGCCGCGGTCGTGGCGCCTGCGGGCGCCGCGGGGAGGGGCCTGATGCCGCGGGAGATCCAGGCGCTCGCCGTCCTCCTCCTGGTCCTCGGCCTCGGCTGGCTCGGCTACCGCTCCCTCTTCGGCGACGCCGGCGGCTCGCGGCTCACGGTCGCGTCGGTGCAGGGCACGGTGAGCCGGGTCGACGTGCTCGGCGAGGAGGCCCCGGCGACCGCGGGGCAGGCCCTCCGTCCGCGCGAGCGGCTCGTGGCGGGGGAAGGCGGCCGTGCCGTGCTCTCCCTCGGCCCGGACTCGCGCGTGACGGTGGAGGAGAAGTCCGCGGTCCGCGTCGTGTCCGCGGACGACGCGGGCGTGCGGCTCGAGCTCGAGGGCGGGCGTGTCCAGGCCACCATCCGCCCGGGGTCCGGGCAGGTCGGCATCTCCGCGGACGGGCGCACCGTCGTGACCGAGGACGCCGACTTCTCCGCCGCGCGTGGGGAGGACGGCACCCTCGGGGTGACCACCGAGCGCGGATCGCTCTCGCTGGAGGGGGTGGAGGGCGCGGTGCGGCTCGGCGCGGGCAACCGCCTCGTGGTGGCTCGCGGCGGCGCGGCCTTCGTCGCGCCGGCCACGGAGGAGCTGCTCCTGAGCGTGGCCTGGCCCACTGCCGCGCGGACCCGCGAGGAGACGGTGGAGGTGCGCGGGCGCACGGAGCCCGGCGCCAGCGTGCGCATCGGCCGCGAGGGGGCGTGGACGGTCGTGACGGCCGACCCGAAGGGCGAGTTCGCGGCCCGGGTGCCGCTCGCGGAGGGCACGAACGACCTCCGCGTGGAGGCGACGTCCGTGCTCGGCGACGCGATCGCCGTGAACAGCACGGTCGTGCGGGACACGACCGCGCCGAACGTCGGCGTCCAGATCCGGTACTGAGCGTGTCCGTCCTGTCCGCGTGGATCGCGCTCGTCGGCGGCGCGCTCGCCGCCGAGGTGCTGCTTTACGCGCCGGAGGGGCCGCCCGTGCCCGGGGCGGCGGGGCCCGTCGAGGTCGTCGTGGTCGACGGCCCGCGCGTCGTGGAGGGCGCGGACGTCACCGTGGTGACCGGGACGGGCGCGCCCGTCGCCTCCGAGGGCGAGGTCGCGCCCGGGCGGTACCGCTTCCGCTACGAAGCCCCGGCAGACGAGCGCGTCGCCACGCTCGTCGTGCGGGTCCCCGGCGTGGCGCCCGCCTCGCGCACGCTCCCGCTCGCCGCCCCGCCCGTCCCGGCCTTCGACGCGCCCTCCGAGGTCGAGGCGGCCGTCGGCACCCCCCGGATCGAGCTCCGCTTCCCGCGTCGGCGGGCCGCGGTCGGCGCCCCCGACGCGCTGCTCGCGCGCGTGTCCGAGGGGCGCGTGCTCGAGGTGCGCGCGGAGCCCGAGGCCGTCGTGGTCGCGGTGGAGCCCGGCGCGGAGCGCACCGCGCGGGTGATGGCGGTCGGGCTCGTCGACCTCGACGACCCGCAGGCGTCCCCGACCTTCGGTCTCGTCCGACTGCGCGCGCGCCCCCAGCTCACGCTCACCGCGGAGCCGGGCAGCAAGGTCACGGTGCGCGTGGGGCGGCGCAGCTACGGCCCGTTCGTGGCCGACGCCTCCGGCGCGGCGAACCTCGCCTTCGACGCCTGGCCGGGCGAGTCCACCTACGAGATCTCCGTGGCGGACGACCTCGGGAACACGCAGCGCTCCCAGGGGCCGCTCCCGAGCTCCACGCGGCCGGTGCTCGTGGGCATCGAGGCGCCGCGCGGCGGCGATCACGCCGCCGACGTGTGGCTCGGCGCGTGGTCGCCGACCGGGGCGCCGTGGACCGGCGCGGCGCCGCTCTGCCGGAGCGGCGCGGGCGGACGCGCCGAGGCGGCGACGGCCGGGAAGGGGATCTACCGCGCCGGCATCGAGGCCCCGGGCGGCGGCGGCGCGTTCTTCGATCCGCGCGTCGAGTGCGCGCTCGCGGACGCCTCGGTGGCGCTCCGCGTGCCCTTCGGCGCCGAGCGCCCCGATCGCATCGAGCTCCGCGTGTACCCGGACGCGCTCTCGGCCGACTTCCCCATCGCCGAGGTGCAGGCCGCGCTGCTCGATCGCCGCGGCGAGCGGCTCCCGGCGGACGCCCTGCGGCTTCTGGCCGAGGTCGGCGAGCTCGAGCTCCAGGTGACCGACGGCGCGGTCCGCGGCGAGTACCGCGGCGCGGCGGCCGTCGAGCGCGGCGGGGACGTGCTGACGGCGGCCTGGGACCACCCCGTCGGCGGCGCCGTCCCCTGGTCGCTCTCGCTGGCGCCGGGTGTCGACGCGGAGGGCTTCGTGGCCCTCGTCCGCGCGCTGGACCGCCGCGAGCGGCCGGTCGCCGGGGCCCCCGTCCGCGTGCGGCTCGGCGAGCAGCTCGGGGAGGCGGTCACGGACGCGCGCGGCTGGGCCCGGCTGCGCTTCCCGACCCCGCCCGGGCCCACCACGGTCCGCGCGGAGGCGGCGGCCGGCATCGTGCGCGAGGCGCCGTGGGTCCCCGGCCACTCCGCGCCGCTGCCCGACCCCGCTGCGCCCGACCTGGTCGCGCGCGTGGAGCTGCCCATCCGCGCGGGGCGCGTCCGGCAGGTCTTCCTGGACGTGGAGCCCCGCCCGCTCCTCACGGGCACGGGCACCACCGGCACCGTGGTGGTGCGCATGCTCGACGGCGCGGGCAACCCCGTCCGCGACGAGCCCGTCACCATCGGCGCGAGCGAGGGGGAGGTGAGCCCGGCCGAGCCCCAGGCCGACGGGAGCCTGAAGGCGCGGTACACGCCGCCCGCCGGCCTCGTCGACCGCACGGTCCGCATCACCGCGACCACCTCCGCCGGCACCGTCGCGACCGATCTGCAGCTCGCGCCCCGCCCCGTCACCGGCGGCGTCGGCCTCTCCGCGGGGTGGATCTCCAACTTCGGCGTGGTCTCCGCCCCCACGCTCTCCGTCGGCGCGTTCCGCCACGTTCCGAAGCTGCCGCGCATCGTGGGCGCGCGCGTGGGCGTGAGCGCGTTCGCGCTCGCCACGGTCGTCGACGACGCCGACGCGGACGAGACGATCGCGGTCCGGGCGACCTTCGTGCCCTTCGACGTGGGGGTGCAGGTGCTGGAGCGCTGGGGCCGCCGCTCGCTGCACGCCGGCATCGCCGCGGTGATCACGCCGTACACGCTCGCGATCGACTACGGCGAGCTCCGCGGCACCCCGACGCTCGGGCTCGCGTCCCCCGGCCTCTCCGTGTACGCCGGCGGTGGCTACCGGCTCGGGAGCTCGGAGCTCTTCGTCGAGGGCCGCTACCTGCTGTTCACCGCCGGGTCGAGCCAGCTCGCGTTCGAGGGCTCGGTCGGCGGGCTGTCCCTCACGGCCGGTTACCGGCTACTCTATTGACGATGCCGCCTCGTCCGCCCGAAACGTTCCCGCCGCGCCCCGGCTTCCGGGTGGCGGTCCTCTGCGCGTCCGCAACGCTCGCCGCCGGCTGCCTCGAGAACGCGGTGGCGCCGGCGGTGGAGGAGATCTCGCCCGCCTGGGGCTACAACGGCGAGACGACGGACGTGGAGGTCGCCGGGGCCCGCTTCTTCCCGACCGTGATCCTGTCGGAGTCGCAGGCGGAGGGCGGGCGCGTCGAGGGCACGTTCCAGGCGTGGCTGGAGGGCGTCGGCGACCCCGTGCGCCTGGACGACGTGCACCACCTCTCCTACGACCGGCTCGGCGCCGAGGTCCCCGCGGGGCTCACGCCGGGCGTGTACGACCTGCGGGTCGAGGTGCCCTCGGGGCTCGACACGGTGCTGGAGGACGCCTTCACCGTCACCGACACCCGCGCGGACCACCTCGACGTGTACATCGGCGACCCGAGCCAGCAGGTCGGGGGCTCCGCGGTGGTCTCGATCACGCTCCAGGACCCCACGGATCGGACCGTGCCGCTGGCGCTCGACGTCGTGGTGACCGCGGTGCCCGGCGAGGGGGAGACGGTAGCGGGCGTGCGCTTCGTCCAGGGGGAGGGCCAGCTCGACGAGCAGGTCCCGCTCGAGGACGCCGTGGGGGTGCGGGGGAAGCTCGAGGAGGACGGGACGGGCATGCTCGTCGTCACGTCCGACATCGCGGCGGAGGTCCGCCTCGTCGTCGCGCCCGCCGAGCCGGGGGTGGTCCGCGGCGACTCGGACCCGGTCTCCTGGGACCCCGGGCCCGTGCACGCGGTCGTCCTCACCCTGCCCGAGTCGCCCTTCGAGGCCGTCGCGGGCGAGACCTTCGACCTCGGCATCCGCTTCGAGGACGCGCTCGGGAACGTGCTCACGTCCGAGTCCGGCGACGTCCTGCTCTGGGACTCCTGCCTCAACGACATCACGCCGCGGGTGCGCATCACCGGGGAGGGCACCGTCCCCGTGACCTTCACCGCGGCCTGCTGGAGCAACACGATCACGGCGTTCGTGTTCGACACGGACTGGACCACGGAGCCCTTCGACGTCCTCCCCGGCCCGCTCGCCGGGTACGACGTGCAGGCCTGGCCTTCCGACGCCGCCGTGGCCGGGAGTGAAGTCTTCGTGTTCATCGACGCGGTGGACGCCTACGGGAACCCCATCGAGGACCACGACGCCGACCTCACGGTCCGGGACAACGTGGGCGGCCTCGACCCCGACCTTGCGATCGGCCGGCAGGAGTGCCTCCCCTTCGAGGGCGGCGAGACCGTGTGCACGGTCTGGCCCTGGGTGGCCGCCGACGAGGTGGTGCTCCGGGTCGAGGACCCGGACGGGGGCTTCGGCGAGGCCGAGCCGATCGAGGTGGTCGCCGCCGATCCGCAGACCGTGCTCGTGGAGCTCGGGACCACGAGCGTCGAGGCCGGCGAGGCGTTCGACGTCGTCGTGCGCGTCATCGACGCCTACGCCAACAGCGTGTCGTTCTCGCCGGGCGGCGCCGACCCCGTGGTGTTCAGCGACGCCTCCGGCACGATCGACTGCGACTGGACCGGCGCGGTCGACGGGGCGCAGGGCTTCAGCTGCACGATCGAGGGCGCCGTGTCGGACGCGGAGGTGGCCGCGCGCGTGCTCGCCCTCTACGGGCAGACGCCCGACCCGCTGACGGTCACCAACGGGCCGCTGGCGATCGTGGAGCTGGAGCCGCAGGGAACGAGCTTCACCGCCGGCACCGCGTTCACGCTGGAGCTGCGGGGCTCCGACGCCTACGGGAACGCCTACGTCGTCCAGACGGACGCGGTCGTGGATCTCGACGACACCGCGGGCTCGATGACGCCCGCCACGGCCGTCCTCGGGCCGACCGGGACCGCGCAGGTCTCCGCGGTGCTCTACGGCGCCGGGGACGCCGTCCGGATCTACGCGTACCAGTCCGGCATCCGCCTGGGCGCGAGCCGCCAGCTCGACGTCGCCCCCGCCGGCCTCGACGGCATCGACGTGGACGCCCCGCCGTGGATCTCGATCGACGAGCCGGGGGACGTCGTCGTCACGGCCGTGGACGCCTACGGCAACGCCGTGGACGACTACGCCGGCACCGTCACCCTCTCCGCGCGCGGCGACGCCTGCGAGGAGGTGGAGGTCACGAGCTTCGACGCCGGGGTCGCGCGGATCGATCTCACGTGTACGAGCCCGACGTTGTCGGAGACGCTCGTGGCGCTCGACGACGCGGGCTTCGGCGGGCAGAGCGGGATCGTCGACGTGGTCGACCTCGCATGCGCCGACGGCCCCACGGCGGCGCTCACGCTCGACGGAGACGCCGACACGGTCCAGTGCCTCGCCGAGGGCGGCACGGTCGAGGTCGACGCCGACACCACGGGGTCCGTGCGGGGGGACGCCGGCATCGTCGCGCGCCACTTCGTCGACGGGGAGGTCGAGGAGCGCACGCTGGGGGCGGACACCACGCTCAGCTACGACGAGACGGGCATGTGGCGCGTGCAGGCCCTGGTGATCGACGCCGAAGCCTGCGCCGACCTCGCCGAGGGGATCGTGTACGTCGGCGCCGACGACGGCGAGCCCACCGGCCCGATCGACGTGAGCCTGTCCGCGTCGAGCGTGCCCTCGATCGGGAGCGTGACCGTCAACGTGTCCGCGGAGGACTGCACCGGGGATGTGGCCGCGAACCAGGACGTGGTGGTCCGCGCCGACCTCGGGACGCCGGCCGGGACGGAGTCGGGGGAGGGGCTGCTCGTGACGCTCGACGGCGCCGGCTTGGCGAGCTTCACGTGGAGCTTCGACACCGGGTACGCCGGCACGGCCGACGTCTACGTCGGCTCGGCCGGCGGCGGCGCGATCGGCACCGGGTCCGTGCAGGTCACGGACGACGCCGCGCTGCCCGAGATCGTGTCCATCGACCCGACGGGCACCTCCCTCGGCGAGATCGACGCCATCGAGGTGGTGTTCACCGAGCCGATGCTCCCGCGGAACACGGGCGCGAGCCAGATCGGGCTCACCGGCCCAGGCGGGACGGTGTCGGCCAGCTACGCCCTGTCCACCGACTTCGAGACGCTCACCATCACGCCGACGACGCCGCTCGACGGCGCGTCGGGGACCTGGACGCTGACGTTCTCCACGAGCGTGCGGGACGCGGTGGGGAACCAGCTCGACGGCGCGTGGACGGACCTCGCGGCGTCCTACTCCACCACCTTCGGGGATGTCGCCGAGTCGCTCCCCGTCGTGTCGTCCTGCGACCTCGACCCCGAGCGCTTCGTGCCCGACGGCGACCCGGGGAGCGACGAGGAGGCCGACGTGGCCGGGCTCACCCCCACGGCGACGTCGACGCCGGACTGGTGGTGGCTCGAGGTGACCGACGTCGACGGCGCGCGGGTGCGGAGCCTGCGCGAGCCCGGCACCGACCCCTCGGTGGCGTGGGACGGACGCGGCGACGACGGAATGATCGCGCCCTGCGGAGTCTACCGGCTCCGGCTGCGGGCGGTGGACGTGTACGGGAACGTGGGAGAGGCATGTGATGTCACGGTCGAGCTCGAGCAGCACGTGGTGGTCCCGTGACCAGGAGGACCGGGTGAGCGAGGGCGACACGCCGAACCGGGAGGCGCTCAGGCTCGCGGAGCTGGGGCTCCTGACGGCGGGGCTCATCCACGAGCTGCGGCAGCCCGTGTTCGCGCTCAAGGCCCTCGCGCAGCTCGCGGAGTCGCAGCCCGCGCGGGCCGCGGAGTACCTCGGGCAGGCGCTGGCGCAGGTGCGCACGCTGGAGACGCTCATCGAGGGCTACGCGGACTTCAGCCGCCGCCCGCCCGAGAAGCGCGAGGTCTTCGACCTGGGCGCGCCGGTGCGTTCGGCCATGGTCGTGCTGGAGCACCGCGCGTCCGCCGCGCACGTGCGCGTGGAGGTCGTGCTCGGCGAGGCCGTCGCCGTGCGGAGCTCGCTCCTCGCGGTCCAGCAGGCGCTCGTGAACCTCGGCCAGAACGCCATCGACGCGCTGCGCGGCCAGGCCGAGGGGCGGCTCCGCATCGCGGGCGCGCCCGGCGGCCCCGGCGGCGTGCTCCGCATCGAGGACAACGGCCCGGGCCTCCCCGAGTGCATCCGGCGGCACCTCTTCGAGCCCTTCCACACCACCAAGCCGGCCGGGACGGGCCTCGGGCTCAGCATCTCGCGCGACCTGCTCGCCGCGAGCGGCGGCGAGCTGCGGCTCGTCGAGGTGGAGGTCGGCACCTGCTGGGAGATCGTGCTCCCGGCGGCCTGAGTTTTCTTGGGGCAGGGGGGCTCCGCCCCCCCGCAACGCCCCCCCCCCTCGTGGTGTCGGAGGGGGTCCCTCCGCGTTAGCCGCCCGGCATGTCCGACGAGAAGATTCCCTCCGAAGCCCACCTCGCCACCCTCGGCCCCCGCTTCCTGGACGCCATCCAGAAGCGCGCCGCGGGGAAGGTGGACGCCGCCCTCGAAGCTTTCACCGAGATCCTCAAGACGGAGCCGCGCCTCGCGGAGCCCCGCCTGGAGATCGCCCGCATCTACCTGGAGATGGGGCGGCTCGACGACGCCGAGGAGGAGGCGCGGGAGGCCCTGCGCATCCTCGAGTCCGGCGGCCAGTGGACCGAGGACCTGCCCGAGAACGTCGTCCTCGCGCTCGGCTGGGCGCTCCTCGGGGAGATCCTCAAGGAGAAGGCCGCGAGCGACGAGGTCGTCTTCGGCGATCCCGACGTGTTCACCGGCCTGCTCCAGCAGAGCCGCGCCGCGTTCGCGCGCGCCGCTGAGCTCGATCCGAGCGACACCGCCAGCGCGATGAACGCGCTGGAGCTCGGCGACGTGGAGAAGGAAGAGGAGCCGGACAACTAGGCCGGCGCGGGCACGCGCTCGGTGACGCCGAGCCGGTGCAGGATCCGGTCGGCGAACGCCTTCAGATCGCCGGGGTTGCGCGACGTGATCAGGTTCCCGTCCTCGACCACCTCCGCGTCCTCCCAGTGCGCCCCGGCGTTCACGAGGTCCGCGTGGATGGACGGCCAGGACGTGAGCCGCCTGCCGTCCACGAGGTCGGCCTCGATCAGCAGGCTCGGGCCGTGGCACACGGCCGCGATCGGGCGGTCCATGAGCCCGAACTCGCGCACGAACTTCACCACGTGGATGTCCATGCGCAGGTGATCCGGGGAGTAGCCGCCGGGGATCACGAGCAGGTCGAAGTCCTCGGGGCGTACGTCCTGGGTGGTCGCGCCGACGCCCACCTTCTCGCGGCCGCGCTTGCCCTCCACGAAGCTCCCGCTCTTCACGCCGAGGATGGTGATCTCGTGGCCGGCGGCGCGGAGCCGGTCGTAGGGGACACGGAATTCGTCGTCCTCGAAGTCCTCGCCCAGCACGAACGCGATCTTGGCCATGTCGCCCTCCTCTGTCGATCTTGCGGGCACGGGGAGGGCGGGGCGGTCACGAATCGTGCGGCGGTGGCGGGCTCAGGGGGGCGGCAGCGGCACCGTGACGCGAGCGAGGCCGTCGTAGAGGTCCCAGCCGGTCCCCCAGACCGTCACCGCGTCGACCTCGGGCTCCACGTGGTAGCGCCCCGGCACCACCGGGCGCGCGAACACCGGCGCGGACGCCGCGCCGGACGGCCCGACCACCCGCAGGGTGAGCGTCCCTCCGGCGGTGCTCGCGGCGATGGCCCGGCCGCCGGGGACCGGCACCCACGTGTCGGCCGCGGGGAGCGCGACCCAGGCCGCCGCGCCCACGGCGTCGGGCGCGCGCAGGTACCCGGCGTGCACGTCCGGGGCGTCGTCGCCGGGGCGCAGGACCAGCGTGCCGTCCGCCGCGAGGTGCGCCCGGGGCGCGCGCCCGAGGGGGGCCACCGCGGCCTCGCGGGCCCAGCTGGACCCAGTCCAGCCGTGCAGCTCCTCGCCCGCGGGCGCGGCGCAGCGCGCGAGGGCGAGCCCCCGGACGACGAGCACGCCGACCAGGTCGCAGTCCGCCGGCAGGCCGACGAGGGCGGCCCGGCCCTCCGCCCGGTCGAGCAGGAGCGCGTGGGGCAGCCGCGCCCAGGCCCGGCCGTCGTGGACGCCGTCGGCGAGCACGACGAGGTCGGTGCGCCCGTCCGCGCCCGCGGTCGGGACCTCCACGACGATGTCGTCCCCGACGTGGTCGTCCCCGAGGATGTCGGCCACCACGTCCTGGCCGCTCGTGGTGCCGCTGGTGCCGATCATCTGCAGCAGGAGCTGCTTGCGGGCCACGCGGGTGCCGGGGGGCGGGGGGGGCGGCAGGGGCTCGGGGGCCGGGGGTTCGCGGGCGTCGAGCAGCGGGGTCGTCCCGAAGCTCCGGGGGGGCCCCTCACCGGCCGGTCGGAGCGCGTCGGCCCAGGCGGCGCCCGCGCTCTCCCCGACCGGCGACCAGCCCGTCCCCGCCGTATCGAGCGCCACCGGCCCCTTCTGCGCGGCCACGCGCACCTGGGCGCCGACCCGGGACAGGGTCCCCGGCGGCCGCGGCACCCGCGACCACGCCCCGCTCCGGAACACCGAGACCGCCTCGCCCAGGTCCACCACCGCGACCCCGTCGGTGGTCGCGAAGATCGCGGCGCCGGCGGGCGCGTCGACGCGGGTCAGCCGCTTCAGGGACGGCTCGGCGTACACGGTCACCCGCGTGCCCGCGGCCGCGACGATCCGCCCGGGCACCACGTCCACGCGGTCCGCCACGATGCCGGTGTCGCGCCCGTCCCGGTGGAGGTGCCCCCGGACGAGGGCGTACGCCGCGTCCGCGGCGCCCAGCCCGATCCACGCGCCGTCCGCTGGCGGGAGGAGCCGCGCCACGCCGGCGTCCGCGCGGACCAGGAACGTGCCCGCCGGGCCCCGGACGAGCGCCGCGCCGAGGCCCAGCGCGAGCACCGTCCCGCGGTCGGAGAGGAGAAGCGCGCTGGGGGTGTGCCCGTGCACCCAGACCCCCTCCGTCAGCGGCGCCTCCAGCCACGGCGCCCCCGCGTGCGCCACGCAGGCCAGGAGCAGCGTCAGGGCACCCAGGAGCACGCCTTCGGCCCCGGGGCGGTCCACACGCCGTCGCCGTCGCCGTCCACGAAGACCGGGTTCACGACCACGCGCGGCACCTCGCCGGCGTCGTAGTCCTCGATGCCGCGCGGCATCTCGCCCTCGCCGATCGCGATGACGACGATGTAATGGTCGCCCGTCACGGCGAGCGGGACGGTCTCGTCGAGCTTCACCACCTCGTAGGGGGTGGAGGTGGTCCAGGACACGAACGCGTCGCAGTCCAGCAGCACGTCGACCCGCGTGACGTCGATGTCCGGGAGCGCCTCCACGCGCACGCTCAGCGCGGCCTCGCCGTCCGTCACGCTCACGGTCTCGCCGGGCCCCGCCCCGTCGATCGTCACGCGCGCGAAGGCGCCGGCGCTCACCTGGGCGGCGCCCGCGAGGGTGCCGTCGGCGAGGTCGTCGATCGTGAACGCGGCGTCGTCCGGGACGGCGATGTAGGTCCGCGGCGTGCCGGGCGTGCCCATGCCGTGCACGTCGGTGACGCCCACCGCCGTCACGGGGTGGCCGAGGTTGTGGAAGGCGAGCCAGTCGTAGAGGGCGCCGCTCCGCCGCGGGTCGCTCGCCAGGTAGGGGCTGCGCAGCCCGTTGAGGAGCTCGAAGGCGTCGAAGTCCCAGGACCACACCTCGTCGCCCGCGGCGAGCCCGAAGGCGAGGGGATCGTCGGTGGCGGGCGGGTCGGAGACGCGGTCCCAGTCGAGCAGGCAGAGGACGCCGCACTCGCCGTTCACGCGCGCGTGGTTGAGCTGCACGACGCGGGCGCCGCGGGCCCGCTCGGCCGCGTAGATGTCCCCGAACCCCATGCCGTACCAGACGACGGGCTCGCCCCGCACGTCGTCCACGACCGGGAAGGGCCATGCGTTCATGTGCTCGGGGAGGCTCGCGGTCACCTCGCTGCCGAGGCCGTAGACGAGCGAGCCGTCGAGGCCGGCCTCGGTGACGGCGCCGGAGAGGTCGACGATCGCCTCGTGATCGGTGGAGATGACGGCGTCGAGGCCGCTGCCCGCGGCGGTGCGCATGCGCACGACGGGGAGCACGTCCGAGTCGGCGCTGGGGCCGGAGTGGACGTGGCTGTCGTAGGAGGCCCAGCCGGTCGTGTCGACGACGCGCGGGAGGCGGGGAGTGGTGGTCAGCGGCTCGTCCGCGGTCACCTGGACGATGCCGGTGCTGGGCGTGTGCTCGTACCCGCGGGTGTACCAGGCGGTCCAGGAGCCCGGCGGCACGGCCACCGTGGGGTCCTGCGGGGTGGGGTAGCCGATGACCACGGCGCCGTCCCACCGCTCGAAGCGCGCGCGCACCGCGATCGGCGTCCCGTTCTCGTCCGTCGCCTCGACGATCACGCTCCCGGCGCCGCTCACATCGAGCGAGAGCCCGGTCGCCGCCGCGGGATCGACCTCCACGGAGGTGCCGTCGTCGCGCCCCTCGCCGGTGGCGGTCACGCGCCAGGTGTCGCCCACGGCGAGCGCGCGCCCGGAGAAGCCGCCGGTGTCGTCGGTCACGAGCGTCGTGACCGTGCGCCACGCGCCCTCGTCGTCGGGCGCGTCGACGCGCACGGTGACGCCGGCCGCGGACGTGCCCCCGGCCGACACCGTGCCCGCGATGTCGTGCCACGCGGTCGCGTGCCCGGGGACCGGGTCGTCGAGGTGGTCTTCGAGCGCCGCGGCGGCCCCCGCGCCGTCCCCGGGGCCGACGGACAGCACGAAGCGCGCCTCGTCGCCGACCCGGAGCGGGCTGCCCGCCTGGTTCACGTCGATGAGCGCGGTCACGCCCGAGATCGTCGTGAGCGCCAGCGTACCGCCGGGCATCGCGATCGCGGTCGAGCCCTCCGCGCTCTCGTCGCCCACCCACGGCACGCCCACGTCGAGGCCGATGCCGCCGAGGGAGAGCTCGCCCGAGGCGTAGGCGACCTGGGAGGTGTGGTCCGACGGGAAGAGCACGCCGCCCACGAGGAAGCCGTCGGTGATCGGCTCGCCGCCGAGCAGCACGTCGAGCTGCAGCGCGGCGTCCCCCGGCTCGAGCGTGTAGCGGAGCGTCAGGTCGAGGTCGTAGAGGGGGCCGAGCTCCTTGCGCCCGCCGTCCTCGTACACCCACCGCATCAGCGTGAGCTCGACCAGCCAGAAGCGGTCGTCGGTGGCGTGTACGTCCACGACGGCGGGGCCGCCGTCCTTGCCGTCGGACACGATCTCCACGCTCTCGCCGCGCACCATGTGCAGGCTCGAGCTCGCGAAGTCCGCGAGGTCGAGCTGGCCGACGATCAGGCCGACCTCGCCCAGGATCTCCGGCCCGGCCTGCTCGCAGCCGTCGACCGCCACCGCGTCGATCGGCATCCCGCCGTAGTGGTAGTAGGTCCGCGGCGCGTTCGGGTCCTGGATGACGAAGGCCGCGCGCTCGTTGAGCAGCAGCACGTCGCCGGGCGCGGCGAGGGCGTCGGGGCCCCAGGGGCGCTCGTCGATCTCCGCGAGCACCCGCGCGGTCGCGCCGTCCTTCGCGGGGCAGCCGCCGAGGAAGAGGCCTTCGCCGGTCGGGGTGGCCGCGGGGGGCGACTTGTCGGCCTCGGGCGCGCAGCCGAGCAACAGGAGCGTGACGAGCATGGGGCGGATGGTAGCGCGCCCGGGCGGAGCCCGCGTCACTCGCAGAGGATGCCGGCCGCTTCGTCGTAGGTGAAGGACGCGCCGGCGCCCCACGTCGCGGTGCACCCCGCCACGTCCTCCGGGCTGTTGTCGCTGCCGCCGCTCCCGAAGTCGGCGTTCTCCACCGTCACGACGGGCTCGCTGATGTAGAGCGCGCCCCCGCTGCTCGCGGAGTTGGAGGTCCAGGTCCCCCCGGAGATCGTGACGTCCCCGATGCCGGGCTCGCTCGCGTCCCCGGAGAGGCGGAACCCGCCGGCGTAGCGGGTCGCGCCGTTGCCGATGACGGTCAGCGCGTCCAGCAGCACGGTGCCCTCGTCCAGGTAGACGGCGCCGGCTCCGCCCTGGTCTGCCGCGTTCGCGAGGAAGGACGAGTCGGAGATCTCGGCGTCGACCGTGCCGCCGAGCGTGTGGAGGTAGAGGCCGGCGTAGCGCTCCGCCAGGTTCGAGTCGAAGGTCGTCTCGGAGATCTCCAGCTCGAGCGCGTCCGCGTGGAGGGTCGCCCCGCCGCCCTCACCGGTGCTCTCGTTCGCGTCGAACGTGCACCGCTCGACGGTGACGGCGCTGGTCTCGGGGCCGTCGACGTAGACATGCAGCCCCGCAGCGCCGTTGGCGCGGTTGGCGGTGAAGGTGCTGTCGCTCACGTGGACCGTCGCGACCGGCGCGTAGACCTGGAGGCCGCCCACCGACGATTCGACCGCCACGTTCCCCTCGAAGGTGCTCGCGTCGACCGTGGCCGTGGCGGCCGTCTCCGCGTAGATCGAGAAGCCTCCCACGGATCGGCTCGCCGCGTTGCCCTGGAGCGTGCTGCCCGCGATCTCCACGTCGACGTCGTACCCGTACGCGAGGCCCGCGCCGTCCTCGCCGTCGCTCACCTCGTTGGCGGCGAAGACCACGATGTCGGCGTCGAGCCACCAGCCGTAGAGCTCGATCGCGCCGCTCCGCGTGGGGGCCGCGTTCGCCGTGAAGGTGGTCCGCGTGAAGCTCATCGTGTGAGGGACCGACCCGAGGCTCTCCCCCGCCGCGAACAGCGCGCCCGCGATGTCGTCGGCGCTGTTCTGGTCGAAGAGGCAGTCCTCGACGACGAGCCGGGTGGTCGCCGCGTCGCCGAGCCGCACGGCGACGGCGCCCGCGGAGTGGAGCGAGGTGTTCTCGAGGAAGCGGCTCCGCACCAGCCGCACGTCGGTGTGCCAGGCATAAAGCGTACCTGCGAGGTGGATGTTCTCGCCCTCGGGGATCGTCGCGACGCCGTTCCGCAGCGTGAGGTCCTCGATCGTCAGCGCGCCCTCGCGCACCTCCAGGATCCGCCCGGCCGCCCGGCCGTCCAGGGAGGTGTCCATCGCGTTGCCGGACCAGGACGTGATCGTGAGCGCGACCGGGCCAGCCGCGCCGATCACCACGCCGTTCGCGGGCTGTTCGCCCGGGCACACCTCGATCGTGCCGCCGTCGGCCGCCGCGTCGACCGCGTCCTGCAGGTCGACGTACGCGACGCCGTCCACGACGAAGGCCTCGTCGCCGCCCTCCCCGTCGCAGTCGGCATCCACGCCGTCGCAGAGGAGCTCGGGGGCGCCCGGGTGGACCGAGGGATCCTGGTCGTCGCAGTCGTCCATCGAGATGAACCCGTCCTCGTCGTCGTCATTGAAGACGGGCCCCGTGTCGCGCGCCGTGTCGCCGGTGTCCGGGGTGGGGGCCGTGTCGCCGCCGGTGTCGAACGGGTCCGCGGTGTCGGCGGTGTCGACCAACCCGGCGGAGTCCTCGGGCGACGCCCCCGTCGGCTTCTCGCCGTGCACGGGCTCGGAGCAGGCGAGCAGGAAGGTGGCGAGCATGCCGCCACTGTACGCGCTCCCTCGGGCGCGCGAGGGCCCTTCGTCACGAGAGGGCGGGGGCGTTGCGGGGGGCCGGTGAGGCCCCCCGCCCCAAGAAGAGCAGGCCCCTGGACCGCTACTCCGCCCGCGGGTGCGTGAAGACCTTCTTCTCGGCCTGCTCGCGCTCCCGGGCGCGCGGCCCCGGCCCCATGGTGCCGACGCGCACGCCGCGGCGCATGGCCCAGCTCAGCGCGGCCTGCTTGACGCGCGGCGCCAACCAGCGGCGGAAGGGCGGGATGAAGAGCAGGATGCCGGTCACGTCGGTGAGCACGCCGGGCGTGACGAGGAGCACGCTGCCGACGAGCACCAGCGCGCCCTCGACGAGCTTGTCGGCGGGCTCCGCGCCCTCGCGCAGCGAGTCGAAGACCTCGCGCATCACCGTGAGCCCCGCGCGCTTCCCGAGCCACGCGCCGGCCACGCCGATGCCGACGACGTAGAGCACGGTCTCGAAACCGCCGACCACGCGCCCGATCTCGATGAGCATCCAGAGCTCGAGCGCGGGCAGGACGGTGAATGCGAGGAAGAGCACCAGGAACGTCACGACCGCTTCGCCTCCTGCCACCAGGCCTCGAGCCGCTCGAGCCCAGCCTCCTCGAGCCGGACCCCCGCGGCCGACGCGGCGGCCTCCACCTTGCGGAACCGACCCTCGAAGCGCGCGTTCGCTTCCCGAAGCGCGTCCTCCCCGGCCACGCCGAGGAAGCGGCCGAGGCTGGCGCACGCGAGCAGCAGGTCGCCGTACTCGTGGCGGATCGCGTCCGCGTCGCCGCTCGCGATGGCCTCGTCGAGCTCGGCGCGCTCCTCGTCGATCTTCGCGAGCACGCCCGAGAGGTCGGGCCAGTCGAAGCCGACGTGCGCGACCTTCTCGCCGACCCGGTGGGCCCGGAGCAGCGCGGGCAGGGCGCTCGGCACGCCGTCCACGCGCGAGCCCTTCCGGCGCGCGGCCTTCCGCGCCTCCCACGCGCCGACGGTGCCCGTGTCGCCGACCACCGCGCCCGCGTCGGGACCGCCGTACACGTGGGGGTGCCGCTCGATCATCTTGGCGACGATCGCCTCCGCGGCGGCCTCGAGGTCGAAGGCGCCCTGCTCCTCGGCGAGCCGCGCGAGGAAGTAGACCTGGAAGAGGAGATCCCCAAGCTCTTCCTTGAGCTTGGAGGGGTCTTCCTCGAAGGATTCGAGGGCGTCCAGGACCTCGTGCGCCTCCTCGAGCAGGTAGGGGCGCATCGTGCGGAGGTCCTGCGCGCGGTCCCACGGGCACTCGGCGCGCAGGCGCGCGACCACCACGCGGAGCTCATGCAGAGACGACACGCCCGTCCTCTTGATAGAACTCACAACCTAACCGGCTCCCGGAGCTCCCTTGACCACCCCGAGCGCGCCACCCCCCGAGGTGTTCGGCAACTACCACCTGCTCGAGAAGATCGCGACGGGCGGCATGGCCGAGGTGTACCGGGCCCGCGCGCACGGGGCGATGGGGTTCGAGAAGATCCTCGTCATCAAGCGCATCCTCGACACGCTGGCCAAGGACGACGAGTTCAAGGAGCTGTTCAAGGTCGAGGCGCGCATCGCCGCGCTGCTCTCGCACGTGAACATCGTGCAGGTGTTCGAGCTCGGGCAGCAGGCCGAGAGCCTCTACATCGCGATGGAGTACGTGCACGGCATCGACCTCGCGCGGCTCGTGAGCCGGGCGCGCGGGGTGGGGGAGTTCCCCGTGCCGCTGGCGCTGTTCCTCTGCGGCGAGGTCCTCAAGGCGCTCCAGTTCGCGCACCACTACAGCGACCCCGAGGGGCGCCCGCTGCACATCGTGCACTGCGACATCTCGCCGCAGAACATCCTCGTGAGCTTCTCGGGCGAGGTGAAGATCACGGACTTCGGCATCTCGCGCGCCGCGATCCAGAAGGGCAACCAGGACGTCATCCGGGGCAAGTACGCCTACATGAGCCCCGAGCAGGTCGAAGGGAAGGCCCTCGACGGCCGCAGTGACCTTTTCTCACTCGGCATCGTGCTCTACGAGCTGTTGACCGGGCGCCGGCTCTTCAAGGCCAAGAGCCGCGACGAGACGCTCGCGCGCGTGCGCCGCGCCGAGGTGCCGAGCCCGCGCGCGTACCGGCCGGAGATCAGCGAGGACCTCGAGGCCTTCCTGCTCCGGACGCTCTCGCGGCACCGCGAGGACCGCTGGGCGGACGCCGCCGAGATGATGGACGCCCTCTCGGCCCTGGTCGTGCGCGAGGGGCACCGCGCCACGAACAACGACCTCGCGACCTACCTGCGCGAGGTCATCGAGTCCGCGAACGCCGCCGCCGCGCCCGCGGCCGCCGCCGCGAAGGGAGCCCGCGCGGGCCGCACCGTGCCGCCCACGCCCGTCGTGGTCCTCGCGATGGAGGCCTCGCCCCCGCCGCGTAGCATCGCCACCCCCCGCGCCACACTCGCGGCGCTCGGGCAGGAGTGGGCGGGGCTCGTGGCGGAGGGTGGCGGGGAGATCTGGGAGCGGGGAGAAGGCTCGATGCTCATCTGTTGGACCGTCACGCACGGCTTCCGGGAGACCGTGTCGAAGGCCGTCCGCACGAGCCTCGCGCTCCAGAAGGCGACCATCGCGGCGGGCTACCGGCTGAGCGTCGGCGTCGCGCCGGGCGTCGCGCGCGTGGTCCCCGAGACGCGACGGCCGGGTGACGGGTGGGAGCTCGCCGGGCCCTTCTACCTCGCGCGTTGGATGATGAACCTGTCCGCCCACCGCGGCCGCGTGTTGCTCACCGAGGTGGGCGCGCGGCAGGTGGAGGAGGGGACCACCCTGTTGGGCCGGATCCCGATCCAAGGCAACAAGTACATCAATTTGTACGAAGTCGGCTGATCGTCACGCCGCGCGTGTGGATGCCGCCGGGCGATCCGCCGCTAACTTGGGTTGGGAGTCGCGAGGACGCGGAGACGCGGCCGTCGCGATCGCCGGAGGGCACCGTGTGGCACGATCGTGAACAAGGCGGGCTCGCGCTCGCGAACGCTCTGCGCGCGTGGCGGGGGAAACACCCCCTGATCCTCGCCATCCCGCGCGGGGCCGTGCCCATGGGCGCGGTGGTCGCGGACGCGCTGGGCGGGGACCTCGACGTGGTGCTCGTCCACAAGATCGGGCACCCGATGCAGCCCGAGTTCGCCATCGGCGCGGTGGACGAGCACGGGCACGTCACGAGCTCCGGCTACCAACCGGAGTCGGCGCGGCTGCAGGCGCTCGGCCAGGCCGAGGTGGAGCGCCTGAAAGAGCGACGGCGCCTCTACGGCGGCCGGCCCGCCGACGTGCGCGGCCGGACCGTGATCATCGTGGACGACGGCATCGCGACCGGCTCCACGATGGTCGCCGCGGTGAAGTCCGTGCGGGCAGGCGGGGCCGCGGAGGTCGTCGTCGCCGCGCCCGTCGCCGCCCCCGACGCGGCCGCGCGGCTCCGCGGGTTGGCCGACGAGGCGGTGTTCCTGGACGAGCCGGACGACTTCATGGCGGTGGGCCAGTTCTACGAGGACTTCCGGCAGGTCGAGGACGACGAGGTGCGCGCGCTCCTCGCGGCCCGCCGGGCCGTGCCGGTGGCGTAGGGGCGGGCCCGGAGCGGGTGCACAGGGGACGCACCGTTGGGTAGGATCCTGGTCGAACGTGACAAGTCCGTTGACGTGTACGAGCTGGGTTAAGTACCAAGACAACGGTGGGTAAGCGCCGCGCGCGCGGGGACGTCCTATCTGATGGGAATGCTCCTGTTCGTCGCCTCGGCCTCGGCCGCACCGTTTCTCCTCTCGACCGGGCCCGAGACCGCGATCGCCGTGGACCGCGCGGGCAACTGGGCGCGCGCCGTGCCCACGGACGAGGGGTGGTCGTTCTTCTTCGCCTCCGGCGGAGACTACTGGCACGCGCCGCTCGACGACGCGCTCGTGCCCGATCTCGCGCGGACGCGGCCGCTGACGGGGCGATCCGACCTCACCGACCACGCGATCACGCGGTGCCCGGACGGCACCTTCCTGCACGCCTCCTCGTACACGGTGAACCAACCGGACGACTCCGTCGTCGCGCACTGGTACGACGCCGACCTCGCGCCGGTGGACACCGTCACGATCGTCGAGGGCGCCGGGGACGTGATCACCCGCGACATGCCCGTCGTCTGCGGCGAGACCTTCCACGGCCTCGGGCTGTTCGACACGTGGGCGGGCACGACCTTCGCCGCGCTGGAGACCGGCGAGGCGGTCGACGCCGTCGTGCTCGACGACGCGCCGATGATGACCGGGAGCGGGTGGGTCGAGGACGACGGCTCGCTCTGGACCATCGGGCACGAGGTGCAGGAGTGGGGGGCCGTGGGCCTCCGCGGCTACGACGCGGCGCTGGAGCTGCACACGTCGATCGACCTCGCGCTCGTGCCGGCGCCGCTCACCGCCTACTGGTCGCAGGGCCTCGTGCGGGTCGGCGACTACGCGGTCGTCGCGTTCATGGCGCGGGACGAGAGCGAAGGCTGGCAGTTGCAGGACGGGAACGTCTGGCTGGCGGTGTTCGACGCCGACTGGAACGTCGTCGAGACGCGCGCCGTGACGTCCTACGCGGCCCCCGTCGGCGCCATGCAGCCCGGCCTCGCGGTCAAGGGCGACCAGCTCCTGGTCACGTACACCTACGACACGCGGCCGTACGCGGTGCCCGTCACCTTCGACGCGGACCTCGCCGGCGCCGACGCGGACCCGGCGGCCGGGGAGCCGCTGGCCGCGGGGTGCGCGGGGAACGCGGCGGGGGCGGGCGCGTTGTTGTTCCCGCTCCTGTTCCGGGCGCGGCGCCGGCGGTAGCGGAGGCGCTAGCCGCTCTCCTCCAAGGACGCCCGCAGCGCGTCCACGTCCGCGCGGATCTCCCCGAAGAACTCGACGAGCTCGGGGTCGAACTGGGTGCCGCTGCCCGCGCGCACCATGTCCCAGGCGTCCTCGGCGGCGTAGGGGAGGCGCCACGGGCGCGGGCTGACGAGCGCGTCGTACACGTCCGCGATGGCGACGATGCGGGCCTCGAGCGGGATCGATCGACCCCGGCGGCCGCGCGGGTAGCCCTGGCCGTCGTGGCGCTCGTGGTGATTGAGCGCGATCGTGGCGGCGAGGTCGAGCATCTCGTTGCCCGAGCCCCGCAACAGGTCGTGGCCGGCGGTCGTGTGCGTTCGCACGACCTTCAGCTCCTCCTCGGTCAGCGGGCCCTCGCGGCGCAAGAACGGCAGCGGCACGACGACGTGCCCGAAGTCGTGGAACATGGCGGCGCGGCGGATCAGGTCCGCGCGGTGCGCGCCCTGGCCGTAGCGGAGGGCGAGCAGCTCGGCCGCGCGGGCGACCCGCACGATGTGGTCGTCCGCGGGCTCGCGGCGGGTCTCCGCCGCCCCCGCGAGGTGCGCCAGGACGCGCTCGAAGCCGTCCTCGCGCTCGCGCACCTGGCCGGACACGTTGCGGTAGGTCGCCTGCATCTCGGCGAGATCCCCGGTCTGCGGGTCCCGCAGGAGCCGGTAGGCGATCTCGAACCACCGGTGCTCGCCGTCCCGCCGCGCGATGCGGCAGGTCACGGAGAAGTGGCTCGGGGACTGGTCGTCGACCACGAGGCGCTCGGCGAGGCCCGCGAAGTCGTCGGCGTGGACGAGGTCGTGGGCGTTCCGGCCGACGAGCTCGGCGGGCTCGTAGCCGAGGTGGCCGCGCGAGGCCGGGGACACGTAGAGGAAGATGCCGTCGGCGCTCTGGCGGGTGATCACGTCGGGCGAGCTCTCCGCGAGGTGGCGGAAATTCGCGTCGCTGGACCGCGCGGCCTCGTTCGCGGCCCGCAGCCCGAGCTGCGCCTGCACGCGCGCGAGCACGACCGGGAAGTCCAGGGGCTTGGTGACGTAGTCGTTCGCGCCAGCCTCGAGCGCGCTCACGATCTCCTTCGACTCCGCGCGCGCGGTCGCCATGATCACCGGGAGGGACGCGGCCGGGTGCACCTCGCGGATGCGCCGGAGCACCTCGAGCCCGGTCATGTCCGGCATCATCACGTCGAGCAGCACGAGGTCGACCCGCTCCTCGGCGAGCTCGGAGAGGGCCTCGGGGCCGCTGCCCCGCGTGCGGACGCGGTAGCCGCGGCGCTCGAGGCGGCGCTGGAGCATCTCGCGGTTGATGGGCTCGTCGTCCACGACGAGGAGGAGGGGGGCCTCGTCGGGGTGCCGCTGCGGGGCAGGGGACGCGACGGGCTCGGGGAGCGGGATGCCGCGATCGCGCAGGATGCGGTCGAGCGTGGCGTGCAGGGTCGGGAGGTCGAGGGGTTTCGCGAGGCACGCGTCACAGCCGCTCTCCCGCGCGCGGGCGGCCTCGGCCGGGGTGGGGGAGGTGGCAAAGGCGACGATGGCGAGCCGCCGGGCGTCGTCGTCGTGGCGGATGCGGCTCGCGAGCCACCACCCGTTGCGGTCGCCGGGGAGCCGGAGGTCGAGGAGCACGACGTCCACGGACCCGGCGAGCTCGAGCCCGATGGACGCCGTGTCGGCCGTCACGACCTCGTGTCCGCGCCGTACGAGCCGGCTGGCGAGCGCGGCGCGGTTGAGCTCGTTCTCGTCGATGATGAGCAGCCGCGCCATCGTGACCTCGCGCCGTTTTCGTTGGGAGCGGGAGCCTACCACAGACGCAGCGTGGTCACGACGTTCGGGGCGCACCGATCTGTGCGGAGACAGGCGGAAATGCACGATCGGCGCGGCGTGGGGCTCGCGCGCGCCCCGGGCGGCCAGTTGACCTGCCGGTTACGACGATGCGAACATGTCCACATGAGCACCCTCCCCTCGCCCAACCGACAGATCCTCGTCGTCGACGACGACCCGGACCTCCTCTACATCGCGAAGAAGGCCTTCACGAAGGCCGGCTACCAGCCGTTGACGGCGGAGAACGGCGTGGACGCGCTGCGCCAGATCGTGGACAACCCGAGCTGCCGGCGGATGGTCACCGACTTCACGATGCCCGTCCTCGGCGGGCCGACGTGGATCAACCTCCTCGAGCGCTTCTGCCCCGAGTGGTCGATCGTCGTCATCTCCTCCGACGACATCGATCCCGGACCCTTTCCCTTCGTCCCCAAGCCGGCCGACTTCACCAACCTCATGACCTGGTTCGAGCGCCACCCGACATGACCACCAGTCCCCCCCCGGACGAGCCGCGCCCCCGCGTCCTCTACGTCGACGATCAGCAAGGAAACCTCACCGTCTTCAAGGCCAACCTCAAGGCCTTCGTCGACATCAAGACCGCCACCTCGGCCGAGGAGGCGCTGCAGCTCCTGGAGAACGAGGAGTTCCCCATCATCATCTCGGATCAGCGGATGACCGGGATGAGCGGCTCCGACTTCCTCGCGGAGGTGCGGCGCCGCCACCCGGACACGATCCGGATGCTCCTGACCGCGTACACCGACTTCGACGCCGTGGTCGACGCGATCAACGAAGGCCAGATCGCCCGCTTCATCCGCAAGCCGTGGGAGCGGGACGACATGCTCGCGACCATCATCAATGCGTCGAAGCTCTACTGGCGCACCCGGGAGAACCGGGCGCTCACGATGCAGCTCCTGCACCGCGAGCGCATCGCCGCCATCGGCCAGCTCACGTCCGGGCTCGTGCACGAGCTCGGGAACATGACGAACAAGCTCACGGTCGTCCAGGACATCCGCGAGGCCTGGGGCACGGACGAGGACGTGACGCGCGAGTTCGAGATCCTCCAGTCGGGCGTGGACGGCATCCGGATGATGCTCGAGACGCTCCGCATCTACGCGCGCGGCGGCGACGAGCTCGTCGCCGTCACCGAGCCGGTCGACCTCGACCAGCTCATGCGCGCCTGGATGCCGATGGTGAAGATCTTCCCGCACGTCCGGGAGCTCAAGCGCCTGGAGTACCACCCGGTCGGCGCGCCCGTCCGCGCCGAGGTGGACGTGAAGAAGATCGAGCAGGTGGTCGTGAACCTCGTGAAGAACGCCGGCGAGGCCGCGGGCCCGGGCGGCACGGTCGTCGTGTCGCTCGAGGAGCGCGGCGACCGCATCGCCATCCACATCCGCGACGACGGGCCGGGCATCCCTCCCGCGTCCCGCGAGCGGATCTGGGAGGCGTTCTACACGACCAAGGGCAAGTCCGGCACCGGGCTGGGGCTGCTCATGTGCCGGAAGATCGTGGATGCCCACAAGGGCTCCGTCGACTTCGTGAACAACCCCGACCGGGGCTGCACGTTCACCGTCGAAGTTCCACGGACGCACCCGAGGCCAACGGAAGCGTGATCACGAACTGGGCCCCGCCGCTGAACTCGGGGTCCAGTCGCAAGTCGCCGCCGTGGTCGTGCACCACCTTGCGGGCCATGGAGAGCCCGAGCCCGAGCCCTTCCCCCCGCTTCTTGGTGGTGCGGAAGGGCTCGAAGAGCATGGCGCGCTGATCGACCGGGACGCCGGGGCCGTTGTCCCGGACGCGGACGACGGCGTGGGTCCCGTCCCGCTCCGTGTGGAGGGTGAGGGTGCCCTTGCCGTCCATCGCCTCGATGGCGTTCTTCATCAGGTTGGTGAAGACGAGCATCATCCGGTTGGGCATACACTCCACGGGGAGGCGCTCCCCGGCGAAGGCGTTCTCGATGACGACGTCGCCGCGAAGGCGCCCGAACATCCGCACGTTCGACCGCAGGACGTCGTGCACGTCCACGACCACGGCCGCCTGCGGGCCCTGGTGCGCGAAGCCCTTGAGCTCCTGGGTGACGCCGCGCGCCGCGTGTGACGCCTCGATCATGAGGTCGATGAGCTCCAGCACGTCGCCGCCGATCTCGGCGCCCGGGCCGTCCTTCAGGAGCGGGACGACGAGCTCCTTCAGGGGCGCGGCGCCGTTGGCGATCATGTTGATGTAGTTGTGCAGCTCGTGGAAGATGCCCGCGGCGAGGTCGCCGAGGGTACGCATCTTCTCGGACTCGACGAGCTTGAGCTCCTCTTCGCGCACCTGCGCCAGGGCGGCCTCGAGCGCGTTCGTCTTCTCGGCGAGGCGCAAGAGCAGCGCCCGCACCTCGAACAGCGACCGGACGCGCGCCCGGAGCTCCTCGGGGTCGAAGGGCTTGCCGATGTAGTCGTCGGCGCCGTGCTCGAGCCCCTGCACCTTCTGGTCGGTGCCGCCACGCGCGGTGAGGAGGATGACCGGGAGCGCCTCCGTGCGGGGGTCGGACTTGATGCGCCGGCAGAGCTCGAGCCCGGAGATGCCGGGCATCATCACGTCGCTGACCACCAGGTCCACGTGCTCCTTCGCGAGGCGCTCCAGCGCCTCCTCGCCCGAGTAGGCGAGCACGAGGTCGTGCTCGTCCTGGAGGATCGACACCACGAGCCGCACGAGGCCGGGGTTGTCGTCGACGACGAGCACGGTCTTGCGCCCGGGCCCGGCCTTGCGCACCTCGCGCAGCTCCGCGGACTCGTCCTGGACGAGGTCCGCGACGGCGAGCGCGGCGTCGCGCGTGGGGCCCGTGTCGTTCTCCGGCGCGCTGCCGGCGACGCGGGTGGCGATCCGCAGGGTGAACGTCGAGCCGCTCCCGAGCGCGCTCGTGACGCCGACCTCGCCGCCCAGGAGCCGCGCGTACTCGCGCACCATGGCGAGCCCGATGCCGGTGCCCTTCACGCTGGTCTGCTGGGCGCCGCGCACCTGCACGAAGCGCTGGAAGATCTTCTCGTGGTTCTCCGGCGCGATGCCGGCGCCGGTGTCGGCGACCTCGATGCGCACGTGGTCACGCTCGGCCCGCGCGCGGAGCGTCACGGTGCCGCCGGAGGGCGTGAACTTGAGCGCGTTGCCCATGAGGTTCACGAGGCTCTGCTCGAGCTTCTCGAGGTCCGAGCGCATCGGGATGGGCGCGTCGCCCACGTCGACGACGAGGCGCACGCCGCGCTGCTCGGCCGTCCCCTCGAACAGGTTGGCGATGTGCTCGACCACGTCGCGCAGGTCGAAGTCGCTCACGATCACGGCGGCCTTCCCCGCCTCGAGCTTCGAGAAGTCGAGGAGGATGTTGACCATCTTGAGCAGCCGCTGCGCGTTGCCGCGCACGCCCTCCAGCCGGCTGACCACGTCGGCCGGGAGCTCCTGCGCACGCGTGTTCAAGAGGTGGGCGATCGGCGTGAGGATGAGCGTCAGCGGCGTGCGCAGCTCGTGGCTCACGTTGGAGAAGAAGGTGGACTTGGCGCGGTCGAGCTCGCGGAGCTCCTCGTTCGCCCCGGCGAGCTCGAAGCGCGCGCGCCGCTCGTCGAAGAAGAGCGAGACGACGACGCGGTTGAGCACGACGCCGATGAAGGTGAGCTCGGAGAGGTAGATCAGGTTCGAGATGAGCTCGGCGTCGAAGACGAGCCCCTCCGGCCGGAACACCCGCACGCCGACGTAGCTGGCGATGAGCGTCCCGGCGGTCGCGAGGATCCAGGAGGCGTTCGCCGGGAACAGCGCGGTGAACGAGAAGAAGATCAAGAAGAAGGTGAAGAAGAAGTCCGCCTGGCTCTTCCGCGACACCTCGACGATGGCCGCGCCGGTGGGGCCGAAGATGCCGCCCACGAGGAGCAGCATCGCGAGGTGGTAGTGCTTGTCGAAGAAGCCGCGCACGATGAGCGCGCGCTGGACGAGCACCCCGGCGACCGCCGTGAGGACGATCGCGACCGCCAGCCCGAAACCCGGGCGGGCCAGGAAGTACACGAAGGTCCAGATCGTCGTCGGCATCACGAACACCGAGATCCAGATCAGGATCTCGGCGCGCTCGAGCACGACGTCGCGCTGCGCGTCCCGCAGCCGCTCACCGAGCGGCCCGGTGAACGGATCGTTGAAGAGGGTCTGGGCGCCCTCCTTCATCGTGTTGAGCGCTTGCAGGATCGAGCGGCCGCGTGTGGCGGACGGCGCGGAAGAGGGGGGCGTGTTTTGGTCCATCGCGGCAGCGTAGCACGCGAGGCGTACACAGATCGCTCGCGACATTTCGTCGCGAGGGACTCCCGACTATGTAACGTCCCAAATTGCTGGTACACTTACGTTGATGACCCCACCCCGCCAGACGGAGCAGGTCGTCGTCACCGGGTTGGGACTGGTGCTCCCCGGTTGCGATGACCGGCAGACGTTCTGGGGTCAGGTCAGCAACGGGCGGTCGCAGCTCTCGCTGGAGGCCGATCCCTGCGGCGGCGGCGGGCGGATCCCGATGGGGGTCGTACGGGACCTCGACGCCGGGAAAGCGGTCGGGGAGGTCGCCGAGCGGCTCTGGGAGCGGTGGCCGCGCGAGGTGCGGTTCTACGTCACCTCGGTGGCGCGCGCGTGCGCGGACGCCGGGCTCCGCCTGGAGGAGCAGGACCTCGAGCGCGTGGGCCTGTTCGACGGGGTGGCCCGCCCGGCGTTCGCGTACTGGTACGACCGCGTCGTCGCCGAGGGCGACGCCGGGGCGGCCAACTACGGTCGCGGGGACCTCGTCGGGGGGCTGCCCGGGCAGGCGGTGGGCATCGCGGCGTCGATCTTCCACGTGCGCGGCCCGGCGTACACGTACACGTCCACGTGCTCCTCCGGCTCCGTCGCGATCGGGCATGCGTACCGGTCGATCGTGTACGGCGAGTGCAACGTCGCGCTCGCCACGGGCCACGAGGCGTCGCTCGCGCCCCCGCTCTTCGCGATGTACCGGGACGCGAGCCTGCACACCCGCGAGGACGCCGACCCTACGCAGGCGATCACGCCCTTCTCGGGGCACTCGGCCAACGCCTTCGGCGAGGGCGCCGTCACGCTGGTGCTCGAGTCGCGCTCGCACGCGGAGGCCCGCGGCGCCGCGATCATCGCCGAGCTCGCGGGGTACCGGTACGGCAACAACGGCTACCACCCCACGCACGTCGACGTCGTGGGGGTGCGCCCCGCCGAGGTGATCGCCGGCGTGCTCCGCGACGCCGCGGTCCCGCCCGAGGAGGTGGCGTTCGTGGTCGGGCACGGAAACGGCGTGCGCGTCTCCGACCTCTCCGAGGAGAACTACATGCGCCGCCTGTTCGGCGCGCGCGCGGCCGAGGTGCCGCTGGTGTCGACCAAGCCCATCTACGGCCACACGCTGGGCGCCTCGAGCGCGGTGAACGCCGCCGCCGCCGCGCTCATGGTCGCAAACGATTTTGTCATCCCGACGGCAAACGTCGACCCGGCCCGGCAGAAGCGTCATGCCTGGCACCAGCCCAACGTGGGGGCCGCGCGCCCGTGCCCCGCGGGCATCGCCGCCAGCTACGGCATGGGTGGTCACAACACGGCGCTCTTGTTCCGGAAGGAGTCCCGATGAAGCCCGAGGCGAACGCCCGCACCAACCTCTCCCACGCCTCGGTCATCGTCGGCACCGGGTACGTGTACCCGTCGCAGGTGGTGGACAACGCCGCGTACCTCGCCCGCTGCGAGTTCCCGATCGCGGACGACACCGACGCGCTCGCGCGCGACAGCCGCATGCGCACCCGGACGTGGTGCGGCCCCGGCGAGAACACGTGGACGATGGCGCGCGCGGCCATCGACATGGCGCTCGCCCAGCCCGGCGTCGACGCCGCCGAGATCGACGTCGTCCTCGTGTCCTCCTGCTCGACGATCCCGGGCATCCACTACCCGGACCCGGAGAACCCGGTGGTGGCCGACCTGGCGCCGCTCGTCTCCAAGCACCTCGGCCGCGACGACCTGATGGGCCTCGACATCAAGGCCGCGTACTGCACGGGCTTCCTGCGGTCGCTGCAGCTCTTGGACACGCTGCTCCAGAACCCGAACTACCGCGCCGGCCTGCTCGTCGCGTCCGACGTGGGGAGCCCGTTCGCGACCGCGCCGTCGAACCGCTCGGCCTTCTGCTTCATCATCGGGGACGCGGCCGGCGCCGTCGTCGTCCGCAAGCAGGACGGGCCGCGCGACGCCGGCATCGTCGACTACCGGGGCTCCACCGTGGTCGGCCTCGGCGACCTCCAGTCCTGGGGCCCCGACGGCCGCTCGGTGATCGTGCGGGGCAGCCGTGCCGCGCAGGCCGCGATGGAGATGCTCCTCGCGGACGGGCGGGCGCTCCTCGCGCGGAACGGGCTCACGCCCTCCGACGTGGACTGGCTCCTCCCGTCGCAGATGCACGCCCAGGCGGTGGACGCCCTGGCCGACGGGCTCGGTTTTTCCGCGGACAAGGTGCTCTGGCGCGGCGGCGACACGGGCTACTCGGCGAGCTCCAGCATCCCCGCGGCCCTCGCGTGGCACCGGCACGCCGGCGTGGTGAAGCCCGGCGATCTCGTGCTCTCCCTCGCCGTCGGGGCGGGGATGAACTCCGGCGGCGCGTTGTACCGGGCCTGAGCGTGGCGCGGATCCTCTCCGTCGACGAGGCCGTGGCGGCGCACGTCCGCCCCGGCATGCACCTCCACTTCGGCTCGCACCCGTTCCGCGCGAACGCCGCGCTGTTCGCCGTCGCGCGCGCCTTCCGGGGGCGGGCCCCGGGCTTCGTCCTCTCCGCGTCGGGCTTCCACTCCAGCGCCCACCTCCTGGGCCGGCTGCGCCTGGGCCGCCGCTACGTGGGCTGCTTCTTCGGCGACCACTGGCCCGCGCCCCGCCCCAACCCGCTCTACCAGCGGCTCGCCGACGAGGGCGCGGTCCTCGAGCACTGGTCCCTGCTCTCCTACGTCGCGGCCCTGCGCGCGGGGGCGCTGGGCGAGCCGTGGGCGGTCACCCGGTCGCTCGTGGGCTCCGACATGGCCGCCGCCCTCGGCGACCGCTACCGCGAGGTCGAGATCGACGGGGAGCGGGTGGCGCTCGTCCGCGCGATGCGCCCGGACGTCGCGTTCGTGCACGGGGTCCTCGGCGATGCCGAGGGGAACGTGCTGATCGCGCCGCCGGGTTGTGAAGGCGCGTGGGCCGCGCTCGGGGCGCGCGAGGGCGTCGTCGCGACCGTGGAGCGCATCGTCCCGACCGGCGAGTTGCGCCGCCACCGCGATCTCCTCCCCATCCCGCCGCACCGCGTGCGCGCGGTGTGCGAGGCCCCGGGCGGCGCCTGGCCGCAGCCGTCGTTCGTGCCGCGCAGCGTCGACGCCGTCGGCTACCCCGACGACTTCGGCTGGTACGAGGCCTGGCGCCGCATCGGCGCGGACGACCGCGCGTTCGCCGCGTTCGAGGCGGGCGTGCTCGACGCGCCGGACCCCGCCGCCGCCCTCCGCGACTGGCCGGTGCCGCCGCCGCCCGCGCGGTCCGAGCCCGACGACGTCGTCCGCCTCGCCGCCGACCACGTCGCCGCGCGCGTCCGCGCCGGGGGCTACCCGGTGGTGCTCGCCGGCATCGGCCAGTCGTTCCAGGCCGCGCGCCTCGCGAAGCGGACGCTCGCGGAGGAGGGGAGGCAGGTGCGGCTCGTCGTGGAGATCGGGCTCTACGACCTCGACCCCGACGCCGGGGACTACCTGCTCTCCCACGCCCACGTCGACGGCGCCGCGCGCCACACCGACGTCGAGGACGCGCTCGGCGCCGTCACCTGCGGGGCCGACGCGCGGTCCCTCGCCGTGCTCGGCGCCGCGCAGGTGGACCGCGCCGGAAACCTCAACAGCACCCGCCTCGCGTCCGGCCGGCTCCTCGTGGGGTCGGGCGGGGCGAACGACATCGCGTCGCGCGCCACCGAGGTCGTCGTGCTCTGCCCGGTCGATCGCCTCGTCCCGTCCGTCGACTTCGTCACGAGCCCCGGCCGCGCCGTCGGCAGCATCGTGACGGAGGCCGGCGTCCTCCACCGCGCGCCCGACGGCTGGGACGGCCCCGCCGCCGCGCTCGCACGCTTCCAGGAGCCCTGAATGTCGCCCGTCTCGATCACCGGCCTCGGAACCTGGCTCCCCCGTGCCATGCTCTCGAACGCCGACCTCCCGCCCCTCGATCGCCCCGCCACCGACGCGGAGATCGCCCGGCTCGGCGTGTACACCCGCGGCATCGCGAGCGACGAGGAGTCCATCCCGTTGATGGCCGCCGAGGCCGCGCGGGCCGCGATGGCCGACGCGGGCGTGGGCCCCGACGACCTCGACTTCCTCGTCCTCTCCAACTGGACGCAGCGCCGCTTCCTCCCCGACTTCGCGCCCCGCGTGCAGGCGCTGCTCGGCGCCACGCGCGCGTTCGCGTTCGACGTGTCGACCGCGTGCGCGGGCTTCGTGTACGGCATCGGCGTCGCGCGGGGGTTCCTCCAGGACCCGCGCCTGCGCCGCGGCCTCGTCGTCTCGGCGGAGACCACCTCCCGGCGCGCCCGCCCGAGGAGCCGCGCCACCCTCGTCTTCGGCGACGCCGCCGGCGCCGTGGTGGTGGAGCGGGGCGAGCGCGGCACGCGCGTGCTCGACGTGGAGCTCGCCACCGACGGGAGCCAGTGGGCGGCGATGGAGATCGACGCGTCGGGCCACGTCGTGACGCACATCGAGCAGAAGGAGCTCCAGAAGCTCGCCACCACGAGCTTCGCGAACGCGAGCGCGGCGGTGCTCGGGCGGCAGGGCCTCCGCATGGCCGACGTGGACTGGGTCGTGCCGCACTCCGGCACCGCCGGCATCCAGTCGTTGCTCTCGCGCGCGCTCGACGTCGCGCCCGAGCGCATCCTGACCAACTTCCCGACGGTGGGGAACGTGTCGTCCGCCGCCATCCCCGTCGCGCTCGACGCGTTTCGCCGAGAGGGGAAGCTCCGCCCCGGGCAGATCGTGCTGGCGCCCACCACCGGCTCCGGCTGGTACGCCGCGGCGCTGCTCCTGCGGATGGGCTAGCCGCCCGCGAGCGCGGCCTCCACGAGCTCGACGCACAGCCGATCGATCGCCTCCCGGTCGGGCTCGACGGGCAGCGGCGAGGTCGCGTAGAGCCCGTCCAGCTCCGCCTCGACGCCGTCCGCCCAGGCGATCAGCGCGTCGTAGCTCCAGGCGCCGGCGCGGATGGCGAGGAGCTCGTCGCGGTCGATGTCCCCACGCCACACGTTCACCCGCCCGGTGGTGAGGATCTCGCGGCCCATGCGCAACAGCCGCACGAGGTGCGCGCCGTGCTTCGTGTCGTAGCCGTGCTTCTCCTCCAGCGCCGCGCGGGCGGGGTTCCGACTCCGCTTCCAATGCTGGTACTGCTCCCACTGCGTGCGCGCCGCCCGGTAGAACTTCTCCCGCTGGAGGAGCTCCATCGCGCCCGTGGACAGGCCGAGCTCCTCCGCGCTCGTGCCGCGCTCCATCAGGGCGTCGATGGCGCCGAGCTGATCGCGGGGGAGCACGCGACTGCCCTCGGGCAGCCCGAACGTCGCCCGTGTCGGCTCGGCCTTGGGCGGGTTGAGCAGCCACTCGCGGTGGCCGCGGATCCGCTTGAGTTGGGCGTGCGCGTAGCCCGCGAACGTGTACCGGCACTTGCGTGTCACGAACAGCCCCCGCGCCGCGCGCAGGCGCTCCCCCAGGGGCGTGGCGAGGCGGACCTCCGCGTCCCGACAGAACACGAGGTCGAGGATGTTGGGGTTCGCCTCCGCCGCGAGCCCGACGAACTTCCGGAGCTCGAACACCACGCCCTCGAGCTTCGAGGCCCCGACGGCCGCGTGCTCCTCGGGGTTCAGGAGCGCCGCGAACGGGGCGAGGTCGGCGGGCGCGTCGGCCTGCTCGAAGTGGTGGAGGAAGCCGTGCAGGTAGCGGGCGGGCGGCACGGCCACGCCCTTCACGTCGACGTCGCTGCCGGCCGTGTGGATCCCGTAGGCGCGGGAGCCGCCGACCGCGAGGAGCTGGGTGTGGCGGGCCAGGTCGAAGTCCATGGCGGCGTCCTCGTGCCTCGTCGCAGGGGTTTTGATCCGAAACAACGTCGTTGCTCCAGCTCTGGTAGCTCGGACTGACCGTGGCGTTCAGTCCAACGTCCTCTTGATGTCCGATCGGGGCCACACGGCGCTCCCTGCTGGCGACCAGGACCGCCCGCGCGCCGCCAGGTCCACGTCAGGTCCGCCCGAGCAGCCGGATGGGCCTGCTCCAGCGCGCATCGAGCTCCGCGGCCACCTCCAGGTAGAACGCGCGGTTGAGCGCGCGCCAGGTGGCGAGCGGGACGCCGCCCAGCACCGCGCCGGGCTCGAAGGGGTCGTGCTCGAGCCAGGGGCTCCACAGGAGATCTGGGCTCAGCTCCAGCTCGTCGCGTGAGAGCCCGACGCTCCACCAGAGCGCCGCTGCGGTCAGGTCCGTATCCACCCAGCGCGTTCGATGGCCACGCCAGTCGGGCGCCTCGGTGTGGGTGCAGGGGACGGTCGTCGCGTGGGTGATCCAGACGTTCACGCGCTGTGGCAGCGCCGCACCGTCGGGGATGACGAGTCGCACCGCGCTCGAGTAGAAGCTGCCCGCCCAGGTCCACACCACCGGCACCCCCGGCCGAGTGGCGCGCAGACGGGCCTCCAGGGGAAGCAGCTCGCGCGCCAGCGCATCGGGCGGCTGCCCGGCGAGCGAGATGGGGTAGACCCCTTTGTTCTCGTCGTCCTCGAGTAGTTCGTCGTCGGCGTCTTGGCGCCACACGCTGAAGTGGGCGCTGCCCTGACCCACGCGCGCCAGCTCCCACAGCGGGGCGCACCCTCCGGCAGCTCGCGCACGAGGCCGACCGGGACCCCGGGCGGCAGCGGCGTGTGCCAGCGCGGCTCTTCGCGGGCGAGGTCGCTCCCGAGCATCAGCGCCTCACCCAGAGCAGCCCTTCGCGCTGCAGCAGGACCGTGGCGCCGCCGTCCATGCGGACGACGATCTCGTCGACGTCACGCGTCACGACGCTCACCGGCTCCCCCAACCCGGGCGCGACGACGTGCATGTCGGGCCGGGCCGTCGGAAAGGCCGCGAGCTCACCGAGGAAGAAGGGATCGTCCGACTTCGGAGCGTGGCGATGCTCCAGGTATCGCCCACCCGTGTCACCGCGCACAACGCGCCCAGCAATCCGGCGCGAACCTGGGCCTCTGCGAGGCTCAGCCCGGTGGCGACGATGCGGTCGGCGACGAGCACCGCCCGACGCTGCCAGCCGTCGGCCTCCTGAGGCTCTGCCACGTCGGCCGCAAGGCGCGCGCGCGGCGCCTCGGCGACGCTGTAGCTCCTCCCGGCGAGCGCGTGGAGTGCGGCGCGTCGTGCGTCCGCCTCCGCGGCGTCCTCCGGGTGGCTGTGCGCGCGCTCCGTCGAAGCCAACCCGTGATGCTGGCGCTGGGCGACGTGCGCGAGCTCGTGAGCCAGCGTCTGCGGGGAAGCATGGGCCGCCAGGTACACCCGATCCCCGTGCGGGAGATGCTCGACGGCGCCGTTGGTGCCGGGTGGGGCTCCCGCGCGGAACTCCACGGCGCCCGGAGTGACGCCGAGCAGCCAGGCCGTCCTCGCGGCGCGCGCGGCCAGGGCCCCCGGCAACCCCGCGCCGAAGGCGGGGACCTCCGCGGTCGGGCTCGGGAACGCGTCTCCCCACGGGGAAGCGCGGGCACCCGGCGGCGAGGGCGGCACCTCGATCAGGCGGCGGCCGGTCTCCGAGCCGAAGCGTGGCGCCGCCGCCGCGAGATCACCAGCTTCGGGCTGGCCGGCGAGGAAGCTGCGTCGTGGGGCCTTGGCGGCGTGCTTGCGCGCCTGCGGACCTGCGGCCGGCGCCTCCTTCGCGGGGCGGGAAAGAGTGACCTTCACACACGCTCCGAGATCGTCGTAAGTCATAATTGATCGGTGCCAGGACCCCTTCACCACGGTCTCCGCGGGGCAGCGATACCGAGCTTCCAAGCAAGCCGGAAGTCGGGTGTTCAGCCGCGACGAGGTACCAGTCCGCCGCGCGGATCGGCGGGGCGCGCGTCACGGGCTACGTGGCGCGCGGAGGCGCGCATGTTCCTTCTCCCACTGCTCTGGGCCTGCTCCGGCGAGGCCGTCGACGACACCGCCGGCGAGGCGCCCACCATCGACTTCCTCCAGCCGACCGACGGCGCCACCGTCGCGGCCGGCGACGTGTCCGTGTCGCTCGTCGTCGACGACTTCACGCTCCAGGATCCCGCCAAGCACAACGAGGGCGCGCCGGAGGGCTACGTCGCCGTGTCGGTCGACGGCGCCGAGGTCCTCACCACCGGCGACACCCAGTTCACGCTCACGCTGGACGAGGTCGGCGCGCACACCCTCACCGCCGAGCTCCGCTACACCGACGGCGACGCGCTGGAGCCCCCCGCCGTCGCGGAGATCTCGGTGACGGTCGAGTAGCTTCTTCTTGGGGCGGGGGGCCTCACCGGCCCCCCGCAACGCCCCCGCCCTCGCGTGGCGCTGAAGCGTCGCGCGCCTGCAGGGGAGATGGGCCACGCGCCGACCCCGCCCCGGCGCCGCCAACGGCCCCTCAGACCCCCCCGATCACGTACACCGCCCCGCCGATCGGCGCCGGGTCGGCGTTGTAGGGCGCGCCGACGGCGAGGCCCGGCGCGCCGGCGCCGTCGATGTCGGACAGGCCGATGAGCGCGGTGCCGGCGTAGTCGCCGCCGGCCTCGCCGGCCCAGCGCGCGTCGGCGTCCGCGAGGTCGTGGGTGCCCGCCGCGAAGGGCCCGCCGAGCACCACCACGCCGCCCGCGTCGGTCTCGGGCGCGTCGGCCGAGGCCACGCCGATCGCCACCCCGCCGGTCACGAAGGCCACGGCGTAGCCGGCCTGCTCCGCGTCCGCGCCGACGAAGACGGCGCCGTCTTCCAGCGCGCCTGCGCCCTCCCAGAGGTACACGCGGCCGCCGCCGTCCGTGTCGGCCCCCGCGAGGAGCTCGGCGGCGCCGTCGTCGTCGGTGTCCCCGCCGCAGGCGAGCGCGCCGCCGGCGTAGCCGCCGGCCCGGGTCGACGCGAGCAGCACGTCGGCCGCGTCGAGCGCGTGCGCGCCGGCGGCGACGGGACCGAGGAAAATCGCGACCGCGCCCGCGTTGTCGCCCCCGCCGTCCCAGCCGGGCGCGCCGACGGCCACGTCGTCGAGGCCGTCGCCGTCGAGGTCCCCGCCGCACGCGGCCGCGCCCACGCCGTCCCCGAGCACGCCCTCGGCGTGTTTCGTGGGGCTCGTGTCGGAGCCGCCGCCCGCGATCACGGCGGTCGCGTCCGCGAGCGAGCCCGACGACGCCCCGGACACGAGGTACACGGCGCCGCCCTCGCGCCCGCCGAGATCGCTGCCCGCGGCCCCGATCAGCAGGTCGCCGACGCCGTCCCCGTCGGTGTCCCCGGCGAACGCGACCGCGCTCCCGGCGCCGTCGGCGGCCGTCGCGCCCCACCAGGACGCGGTCGCGACCGTGTCGACCGCTGCGTCGGCGGCGGGGAGGCCCGTCACGAGCCAGGCGGCGCCCGCGTCCGAGGCGCCCGCGTCGCTGCCCGGCGCGCCGATCAGCACCTCGCCGACGCCGTCCCCGTCGAGGTCTCCGCCGGCGACGGCCTGCCCCACGAAGTCGTAGTCCTCCGCCTGCCCGAGGCACGGGGCGTCGCGGAGCGTCGCGTCGGCCGCGTCGAACGGCGGCGCCACCACGCAGGCGACCCGCCCGCCGAGCGCGCCCACGATCAGCTCCTGGGCGCCGTCGCCGTCGAGGTCCCCGGCGCCCAGCGCGCTGCCGGCGAGGTCCCCGGCGTCGCCGCGGAGCGCCACGCCCGCCTCGTCGAGCGGGGGAGGGGCCGGCGTGCCGGTCTCCTTGCCGTCGTCACCGCCGGAGCAGCCGAGGAGGAGGAGCAGGAGCGCCATCGCGACAACGTGCGCCGCCGTCGGGCCGCGCGCAAACGTGACACGGGCCGCGGCTGGGGGTATCGGGAGGCCGTGATGCTCCTCTCCCTGCTCCTCGCGTGTACGGGCACCCCCGGCGACACGGGCTCCGGCCCCGTGATCCGAATCGTCTCGCCGGAAGACGGCGCCACGGTGTGCAACGCGCCCCTCGTCATCGTCACCGAGGTGCTCAACTTCACGCTCGTCGAGCCCACCGAGACCGCCGACGAGCCCGGCACCGGCCACATCGACCTCGCCATCAACGGCCAGGAGGCGCCGGACACGATGTACGGCGCCGAGACGCTCACCGTGCCCGAGGTGGAGCCCGGCTTCGAGTACCAGCTCAAGGTCGAGCTCTCGAACGCCAACCACGAGCCCGTCGAGCCGTACGCGGGGGACTACGTGTACGTCTTCGCGGACGCCGGGGCGTGCGGGTAGGGGCGCGGAGCGCCGGGGCGCGGGGGGCAACGCCCCCCGCCGGGGGGCGTTGCGGGGGGAACTCCCCCCGCCCCAAGAACCAGCAGACCTACCCCAGCGCCATCATCCGCTCGAGGGGGACGAGGGCGCGGAGGCGGAGATCCTCGGCCATCTCGATGCGCGGCTGGAGGTCGCGCAGCGCGAGGTACATCTTCTCGAGCGTGTTGAGCCGCATGAAGGGGCACTCGTTGCAGGCGCAGTTCTCCTGCATGCCGGGGAGCGGGAGGAGCTCCTTGTGCGGCGCCGCCTTCTTCATCTGGTGGAGGATGCCGGGCTCGGTCGCGACGATGAACGCCGGCGCGTCCGTACGTTCCACGTAGGTGAGGAGCGCCGAGGTCGAGCCGATGAAGTCGGCCTTGTCGAGGATCGAGGGCTCGCACTCGGGGTGCGCCACCACCTTGGCGTTCGGGTGGCGGCTCATCAGCTCGACGAGCTTCCGCTCGTTGAAGGTCTCGTGGACGATGCAGGTGCTCTGCCAGAGCGTCATGTCGCGACCGGTGCGCTTCTGCAGCCAGGCGCCGAGGTTGCGGTCGGGCGCGAAGAGGATCTTCTCGTCGGGCCCGAAGGAGTTGATGACCCGCTCGGCGTTCGAGGACGTGCAGATGATGTCGCTCTCCGCCTTCACCTCGGCCGAGCAGTTGATGTAGGAGACGACCTTGTGGTCGGGGAGCTTCTCCTTCATGCGACGCAGCGCCGGCGCGGGGCAGCCGCTCGCGAGGGAGCAGCCGGCGGCGAGGTCGGGGATGAGCACGATCCGGTCGGGGTTCAGGATCTTCGCGGTCTCGGCCATGAAGTGCACGCCGCAGAAGAGGATCACGTCGGCGTCGGCCTTCTGGGCGGCCCGGGCGAGCTGGAGGGAGTCGCCGATCACGTCGGCCACGTCCTGGATGTCCGGCTCCTGGTAGTAGTGCGCGAGGATGATCGCGTTCCGTTCGCGGCGCAGGTCGTCGATGGCGCCCAGCAGATCGGTGGGGAGCTTTTCCATGCCCCCTCTTAACCCGGGCTCAGGGTGGCCGGACGTAGTCCACGCTGCCGGCTCCGTTCGCGATGTAGAGGTTCTCCCGCGGCAGGAGCCCGCCGATCCCGAAGTGCAGATCGCGCACGTCGCCCAGGTACTTCGCCACGGACACGAGGCGGGCGGGGCCGCCCGGGACGGGCTCGACGCGCCAGAGCTCGGTCGGGGCGCCCTGGGCGACGTAGACGCGGCCGTTCGCGTCGGTGGCGGCCGCGCGGGCGTCGGTGAGGCCGGTCACCAGCGGCGTCGCGACGTCCTCCGCGCTCACCGTGTAGAGCGTGGTGGGGGTCACGACCAGGTACGTGCTCGGGGGGCCGAGCGCGACGGCGCGGGATTCGGGGACGGCCACGTCGCGGGGGATGGACTTCTTGTCGAGCGGCCAGAGGACGAGGCCCCTCCGCTGGAGGGTCGCGAGCTCGTCGTACCCGGCGAGCAGGTCCACCTCGCTGGGGGGCGGCTCTCCCACGATGCCGCCGGAGTCGTTGTAGTCGGGGCTCCACCAGGAGACGCCCTTCTCGTCCAGGCTGTAGGTCCGCCCCGGGTGCACGCTCACCGCGACGGCCGGCTCCCCGACCCGCTCCGCCTTGCCCTCGCCGTCGATGGCGTACAGGCCCGTCGACGTGGCCGCGAGCAGCCGCCCGTCGAGCCCCGGCGCGATCGACCGCACCTCGCCGAGCCCGGTCGCCAGCACGTACGGCGACTCCAGCAGCTCGTCGAGGCACCCCGCGAGCAGGAGCAGGATCACCCGAGACCCGCGACGATGCGCTCCACGAGGTCGGGGATGTCGGCGGCCTCGATGGAGCAGAAGGCGATGCGCAGCGCGTTGGCGCTCGGCACCGCGATGACGCCCACGGAGCGATCGCGGATGAGGCGCTGCCGCACCTCCTCGGCGTTGGTGCCGTCCGGCAGCGCGAGCAGCGCGAAGCAGCCGCTGTTGAACGGCCAGGGCGCGAGGCCGTGGGCCTCCAGCGACCGCCGGAGGACGCCGTAACGCTCGCGGAGCGTCGCCACGACCTCCGCCTGCTCGGCCTCCACGGTGTCGGAGGCCAGCGCGCCGAGCACGGCGGCCTGCGCGGGGCGCGACACGCTCGAGATCGTGCCGCGCAGGATGGCCGCGGCCTTCTCCGCGAGGGCCGCCGCGGCGCCGCCGCTCGCGGAGAACGTGAGGAAGCCGACCCGGCCGCCGAAGAACACGAGCTCCTTCGTGGCGCCGTCCACCTTGCAGACGAGCCCCCGCGTCGGGTCGAGCGCGGCGGCGAGCGCGCCGTAGAGGCTCTTCCCGTAGAGCGCGGCGTCGAAGAACAGCCCGTTGTAGGCGTCGTCGCACACGACGCAGACGGGGTGCGGGTGCGCGGCGAGGAGCCGCACGATCGCGTCGACCTCGTCGGGGTAGGGGGAGTAGCCCGTGGGGTTCGACGGGAAGTTGAGCACGACGAGCGAGGGGCCGGCGACCTCCGCGAGGCGCGCGGCGAGGCCCGCCACGTTGAAGCGCCAGCCGTCGTCGAACACCGGGTAGGTCACGAGCGGCGCACCCGTCCGCATCGTGAAGATCATCTCGTAGTTGTCCCAGTACGGGGCCGCGAGGATCACGGGCACGTCGGGGCCGGTGAAGAGGTCCGCGCAGAGCGACAGGCCGTGGGTGATGCCCGTCGTGACCACCGGGACGCTCGCCGGGGTGCCTGCCGGCAAGGCGAGGCGGCGCAGCCACGCTTCGCGCAGCGGCTGGAGCCCGGCCTGCGGCGCGTAGAGCAGGGAGGAGGTGTCGGCGAAGCCGCGGAAGTGCTTCTCCAGCGAGGGGAGGGCGAGCGGCTTGCCGTTGCCGTCGGTGATCTGCCCGATCGTCGCGTTGCGGAGCACCCCCTTGGCCTGCTCCGACTGCTGCGGGATGCCCAACGGCATCGCCGCGCGGCGGCCGAGGGGCGACAGCAGGCGCAGCGCGCCGGGGTGTCCGTCCTGCAGCAGGGTGTGGAGCTCCTGGGGGGTCATGGGCCTCTCCGGTGGTGTGGCCGGGGACGAGGACGCCACTTAGCTTCGGGGGGTGCGTCAGCTAACCCCGAGCGTCGAAGACTACCTCGTCCCCCGAGAGCCCTTCTATCTCCCCGCGGGGGACGAGGTGGGGCTCTTCGAGAGCGCGTGGCGCGCTCAGCTGCCGGTCCTGCTCAAGGGGCCGACGGGCTGCGGAAAGACGAGGTTCGTCGCACACATGGCGTGGCGACTCGGCCGCCCGCTGGTGACCGTGGCGTGCCACGAGGACCTCGCCGCCTCCGACCTCCTGGGACGATTCCTGCTCCAGGGCGACGAGACGGTGTGGGTGGACGGCCCGCTCACCGCCGCCGTCCGGCACGGCGCCATCGTGTACCTGGACGAGGTCGTCGAGGCCCGCAAGGACAGCCTCGTCGTGATCCACCCGCTCACGGACGACCGCCGCATCCTCCCCATCGATCGGCTCGCCGCCGTGCTCCGCGCGCCCGCCGAGTTCATGATGGTGATCAGCTACAACCCCGGGTACCAGTCGGTCCTGAAGGAGCTCAAGCCGTCCACGCGGCAGCGCTTCCTCTCCATCGACTTCCGCTACCCCCAGGCCGAGATCGAGCGCGACGTGCTCGTGCGCGAGGCCGGCATCGACGGGGACCGCGCGTCCCGTCTCGTCAAGGTTGCCGAGAAGATCCGCAACCTGACGGATCGCGGGCTCGAGGAGGGGGTGTCCACGCGGCTCCTCGTGTACTGCGGGAAGCTCTTCGCGGAGGGGGTCGACGAGCGCGCCGCCTGCCGCGCGGCCTTCACGCGCACGCTGACCGACGACCGCGATCTCCAGCGCACCATCGACGAGATCGTGGCCGACTTCTTCTGATCGCGAGCCCCGCCCGCCCGCGGCGGGGGGCTACGTTCCTGCGCAGGGAGGTCGCCTGGCCGAGCGCAACCTGAAGAGCGTGCTCGCCGACACGCTGGGCAAGTTCGACACGCGGCTGCGGCAGGCGCGCCCGGTCATGGGGCTCGCGCGGCTGCACGGCGGCGCGCTGCGGGCGTACCTGCGCTACCGCGGCGCGGTCGAGGCCGGGCTCGGCGTGCCGGAGGCCGAGGCCTACGGGGACCTCGTCGTCCTGGTCGCCCGCGTGGACGGCGACCTCGCGCGCGTCCTGGCGCTCACGCTCCCCGACCAGCTCGCCCGCGTGGAGCGGGAGCGCCGCCCGACCTACTTCCGCCTCCTCCGGGAGGTCCTCGGCGTGCGGGCCGCCGCGCTGCCGCTCGTGGCGCGCACGCTCCCCGACCTGCTCCCGTCGATGGAGGACGAGCCGCTCCGCGCCTTCGTCGCCCGCGCGCTCGCGCTGCACGGCGAGTCCCACCAGAAGGCCGAGAGCTTCCTGCGGCAGGAGTCCGGCGTGGGGCAGGCCGCCGCGCGGGAGCTGGAGCGCGGGGTCGCGCTCGCCGACGTGAACCGCACGCTCACGCTCTACGCCCGGGCCCACTGCGGCGAGGACGTGCAGGTGCGGCCCGGCTCCGGCAGCGCCTTCTCCGACGGGCACCACGTCTACCTGCCCGAGCGCGTGGACCGCTACGGGGACGACCGCGACTTCCTCGTCTACCGGGTCCAGACCGCGCTCGGCGCCGGCTACCTGGAGTTCGGCACCTTCGACCTCGAGCTCGCCCGCCTCGGCGGGGCGTGGCCCGACCGCGCCGAGGGCGAGGCCGAGCTGGAGCGCTACTTCCGCGCGTTCCTCAACCGCTCCCTCGCGCGCGACCTCTTCCAGATCCTCGAGGACGCCCGGGTGGAGGCCCGCATCCGGCGGGCGTACCCCGGCGTCGCCCGCGACATCGACCGCCTCGGCGCGTCCTTCCGGGGCGAGCGGCCCGATCCGAAGGGGCCGGCCGCCCGCGCCGTGGAGGCGCTGGCCCGCCACGCCTGGGGCCTGCCGCCGCTCCCCATCGGGGTGGCGGAGGAGGCCGCGATCGCGCCCCTGGTCGAGCTCTTGCGGCGCATCCACGAGCTCGACGTCGCGCACGTCGCCGAGGCGGTCCGCGACGCCTACCCCGGCGTGGACGCGCTCATGCTGCGCGCCGAGGACGGCCAGCGCCGCGAGACGGGCGACGGCTCCCGCAGGCAGCGCCCCGGCCCCGAGGGGGATCTCCCCCAGCCGGAGCCCGTCTTCGAGCCGCCGCCGCTCGCCCCCCGCATCCGGCCCGAGCAGGCCGGCGGAGACGAGCGCCGCGTCGAGGACGAAGCCCAGCGGCTCCTCCAGCAGATGCGCGAGCAGGGCGAGCCGCTCTCGCCCTCGGAGGCCCGGCGGCAGGCGCGCGAGGCCGAGAAGCGGGAGGAGGAGGGGACCCGCTACGAGGACATGGAGGCCGTCCTCGACCGCAACCCCAACCCGGGCGGGGCGATCGTCGAGGATCGCGCCACGCCCGAGGCGCCCACCCGCGCGGCCCAGGGCCTCCCGGTGGACCCCGACGTCGCGAGCGCCGCGCGCACGTTCGTGTACCGCGAGTGGGACACGGCCATCGAGGACTACAAGCCGCGCTGGGTGACCGTGCGCGAGCAGCGGCTCAAGGAGGGCTCCCGCGCGTTCGTGGACGACGTGATGCGCCGCGAGAAGCGCCACATCGACGCGCTCCGCCGCCGCTTCGAGGCCATGCGCCCGCAGGGGCTCGTGAAGCACCGCGGGCTCGTGGACGGCGAGGACCTCGACATCGACCGCGTCGTGGAGTCCCAGGTGGCCATGCGGCTCGGGAAGGAGCCGTCGGATCGCATCTACGTGCGCCGCGAGCGCGAGGAGCGCGACGTGGCCGTGGCGTTCCTCCTCGACATGTCCTCGTCGACCAACGAGTCGGCCGACGGCTCCGCGCGCCGGATCATCGACGTGGAGAAGGAGGCGCTCATCGTCGCCGCCGAGGCTCTCCACGCGCTCGGCGACCCCTTCGCCGTGTGGGGCTTCTCCGGCTACGGGCGCGACCACGTCGCGTTCTACGTGGCCAAGGAGTTCGCCGAGCCCTACGACGACCGGGCCCGCGAGCGCATCGGCCGCATCACCTTCAAGATGGAGAACCGCGACGGCGCGGCCATCCGCCACGCCACCGCCAAGCTCCTGAAGCAGCCCGCCCGCGTGCGGCTCCTGTTCCTGCTCTCCGACGGAAAGCCGCTCGACTGCGGCTGCGACCACTACTACGACCGCTACGCCCAGGACGACACCCGGGCGGCGCTCCGCGAGGCCCGCAAGCTCGGCATCCACCCCTACTGCGTCACCGTGGATCCGACGGGCCCGTCGTACCTCGCGCGCATGTACGGCGAGGTCGCCTACACGGTCATCGATCGCCTCGACGCCCTGCCCGCGCGGCTCATGCGCGTGTACGGCCGCCTCGCGATGAGCGGGGATCGCACGTGACGCCGGTGCCGCTGGTGGCCGGCTCCGGGATGCCGACCGCGCGGTACGACGCGGCGGCTCCGCGCGGCGGGGTCGTGTTGCTCGGGTCTCCGGGCTCTTGGGGCGGGGGGAGGGCCCCCCGCAACGCCCCCCCCGAGGCGTTGGAGCTCGACGCCGCCGTGCGGCTCCTCGTGTCCGCCGGGTTCACGGTCGTCGTCCCGGACCTGGGGTGGCGGGCCCGCGGCCGGGAGGGGGAGGCCGCCGACGGCCCGTCGGATCCCGAGGCGATCGCCGACGTGAGCGCGGCCCGCGTGCTCCTGCCCGAGGGGCGGCCGCGCTTCGTGGTCGGTGTCGGCGAGGGCGGGCTCCACGCGCGGCTCGCGGCGTGCGCCGTGCTCGGCCTCGACGGCGCCGTCGGCTTCGGCGGGCGCATCTGGTACTCGGGCGTGAGCGCGCAGCGCCCCATCCAGCCGCTCGACCTCCTCCCCGGGCTCGGCTGCGCGCTCCAGTGCCACTTCGCCGAGGACGATCCCGCCTCGCCGCCCGCGCACGTCGACGAGCTCGAGCGTCGCCTCGCCAACGTGAGCCGCCCCTGGCAGCTGTTCCGCTACGGCGTCCGGGGCGGCGCGGCGGCGGGTTGGTCGGGCGGGGCCGCGGCGAGCGCGTGGGGGCGAGCCCGCTCCTTCCTCCTGCACCTCGCCGCCGAACGGAGCTGACGGTTAAAGCAGCGCCACCTACGGAGAAGCATGATCACCGAACGCCTGTGGCCGTTGGTCCCGACGGTGCCCCCCGTCGTCGAGCTCGCGCCCGAAGACGACGAGCCCGCGGACGACGAGTTCGACGACGAGGACGACGACTGGGAGGACGAGGACTGGGAGGACGACGAGGACGAGGACGAGGACGACGACCTCGAGGGCGACGACGACCTCGCGGACGACGAGGACGCAGACGAGGACGAGGACGAGGACGACGACTGGGAGGACGAGGACTGGGAGGACGAGGAGGAGGAGGAGGAGGAGGACGAGTAGCGTCCGACCTCTGCTCCGCGGGCGGCCTCGCGGTCAGCGCGCCGCCCGGCTCTCCACCCCGAAGGACGCCGCCACGCCGTCGAGCAGCCGATCGAGCTCGGCGAAGTCGGCGTCCGTCCAGTCCGGCAGGCGGTGGAGCCGCCCCGTCCGCGTCAGGAGCACGCCCGCGCGCCGCACCCGGCCTTGGCCGGGCTCGCAGTGGGGCTGCTGCTCCAGCACGTGGGTGGCCGCCACGCTGTAGGCGAGGAGCTGCGCCCGGTGCTCGGCGAGCACCTCCGCGCCCTCGGCGCTCGCGCGCACGGACTTGAAGTCGACCACCATCCACGCGCCGTCGGCGGGGTCGCGGCAGAGGCGGTCGATCCGCCCGTCGAGCGTCACGCGGCCCCGGGTCAGCCGGACGGCCAGCTCCGCGTAGCCGGGGGCCGCGAGCACCGCGGCGACGTCCGCGCTCTCGCGCAGGACCCCGATCTGCGCGGCCACGCCGGGCCAGCTCCGCTCCACGACCTCCGGCGGGAGGCCCCTTCCGTACGCGGTCGCCTCCCAGCGGGCGCGGGCGGCGGCCTCGTCGTCGAGCACGTTGTCCTCGAGCAGCCCGTGCAGGACCTCGCCGCGCGCCGCCGCCACGACGATCCCCTCGCCGGGAGGGCCGCCGGTCGGTGCGGCGAGGTCGGGGATGCGCAGGACCTGCGCCCGGTACCAGGCCGCCGGATCCTCGGCGAACTTCGCGAGGGAGCTGGGGGAGACCTCGATCCGCGGCGCCGACGTGATCGGGGCGAGGCGGCGCGCGAGATCGGCCGGCGGCGGGGGGAGCGCGGGCGCCGCGGCGGCGTGCGCGGGCTCGGGGACGGCCTCGGCGAGCGTGTCCCGCGCCAGCCAGGCGGGGTCGTCGGGCCGGAGCGCCTCGTGGGCGTGGAGGAGGTCCGACCAGGAGCCGGCCCGCTCCATCGCGGGCGCCTTCGCGCGCCGGGCGCCGACGAGCACGAGGTGGTCGCGGGCCCGCGTACACGCGACGTAGAAGAGCCGCCGCGCCTCCGCGGCCTCCACCTCGGCGCCGTGGGCCCGAAGGAGGTCCAGGAGCCCGGGGCGCGCGAGCCGGTCCACGGGGCCGAAACGGTCCGGCACGGGGCAGGCGAGCTCCCAGCGATCCTCCACCCGCCGCCGGACCACGCCGCTGCCCCCGTTCACCGACCACTTCGCCCCGAGGTCGGGGAGCACCACCACGGGGTACTCGAGCCCCTTGCTCGCGTGCACGGTCAGGATCGCGACGCGCGCCGAGGTGTCCGGCACCGCGGCCTCGGCGTCCTGGGCGTCGGCGTCGATCCGGCTCACGAGGAACGCGGCGAAGGCGTCGAGGCCCGCGCCGCGCTGCTCGTGCTTGTCGGCCAGCGCGAGCAGCCGCTCGAGGTTGGCCGCGCCACGGCCGCCCGGGGCGGCGAAGCCCTGCGCCCAGGCCTGGCGCGTGCGCACGAGCACGGCCTGCACGAGCTCGGCGACGCTCACCCGGTCCTTGAGGTGGAGCAGCGCGCGCCACTCCGCGTGCGCCGCGCGAATGCGTGCCTTCCCCTCGAGGTCCTCCACGATCTCCACGTCCGCGAAGCGGCGGAGGAGGTCCGCGTCCGCGAGGTCCCAGAGGTCCTGGTCCGTGAGCCCGAAGAGCGGCGAGCGCAGCGCCCCGACGAGCGAGATCGGGTCTCGACGGGCGAGCCCGTGGAGCACGTTCGCCACGTCCACGACCTCCGGGCGGCTCCAGAAGCCCACGCCGCCGACCACCACGTAGGGGATGCCGCGGGCCCGGAGCGCCGCCTCGTAGGTGAGCAGGTGGCGGCGGCGGCGCAGGAGGATCGCCACCGGCGGGGAGGGGTGCTTCCCGAGGTCGTGGAGATCCATCCCGGCGTAGGGGGCGCGCTCGGCGAGGACCTCCTCCTGGAGCAGGCGCGCGATCCAGGCGGCCTCGCGCGCGGGGTCGGTGCCCGTGGCCTCGTAGGTGGCCACCCGCACGCTGCCGCCGGCGTCGGTCCGGCCCGCGGCGAGCGGCGCGAACGGGGCCTCCCAGGACGCGCGATCCTCCGTGTCGGGGCCGAGCACGTCGGCGAACACGCGGTTGAAGAAGTCGATCAGCTCGGGCCGGCTGCGGTAGTTCGTGGAGAGCTCCACGGCGTGTCGGACGGTGCGGCGCGCCGCGTTGAACACCTGCACGTCGCCACCGCGGAAGCCGTAGATGGCCTGCTTCACGTCCCCGACGAAGAAGAGCCGGTCGTCGCCCGCCCCCTCGGGGCGCGAGAGCGCCTCCACGATCGACCACTGGAGCCCGTCGGTGTCCTGGAACTCGTCGACCATCACGAAGCGGTGCCGGCGCCGCAGCTCCGCCGCGACCGGGCCGTCGGCGGCGAACGCGGTCCGCACGCGGAGCTGGAGCTCGGTGAAGTCGACGGCGCCGGCGGCGCGGAGCGCGGCGGCGTGCCGCTCGCTCGCGTCGAGGACCACCGCGCCCAGCGCGATCAGCACCTCGAGCAGGGTGCGGTCGTGCCGGTTCGGGAGCCGGCCGAGGTGCTCGAGCCGGTCGGTCCAGGAGGAGAGCTCCTCCTGCAGCGCCGCGAGCGCGTCGCGCGACGCGGCGAAGCGCGGCCCCCAGTCGGCCTTCTTCCCGGTGGCGCTGTGGTGCGCGAGGCTCCGCATCCCCTTGGAGCCTTCCAGCACGCCGAGGGCGGCGGCGTAGGCCTCGTAGCGGGCGAGCACGTCCGCGGGGAGCGCCGCGACGCGCGCGCGCACCTCGGCGACCGCGGCCAGAAACGGCGTCTCCAGGCCCTCCGTGAGCGCCAGCAGGCGGTCCACGAAGGGGGTCCAGCGCTCGACGAGGAAGCTGTGGGCCTCGATCCCCGAGAGCGGGGCGCGCGCGACGAGCTGGGCCTCCGCGACGCGCCCGGCGGCGTAGTCCCGGAGCGTGGGCTCGACCTCGCCGCGGGCGCGCAGGAGCGCCCGCACCACCTCGAGCAGCCCGGCGCGCCCGCCGAAGGTGTGGAGCAGGAGCCCGATGTTCGGGTCGTGCGCCTCCAGCCGGGTGTCGACCGCGAGCGTGGCCGACTCGTCGACGAGCAGCGCGGCGTCGCCCTCCTCGAGGATGGTGAAGCCGGGCGGCGTGGCGGTCTCGGCGGGGAACTCGCGCAGCACCCGGGCGCAGAAGCCGTGGAACGTCGAGATGGCGGCGCCCGCGAAGCGGTCCCGCAGGCCCTCCCACCGGGAGCGCAGCCGCGCGATCTGGGCGGCAGAGAGCCCCGCGGCCTGGAGCCGCGGCGCCTCGGTACGGAGCTGCCGGGCCACGGCCGCGGTCGTGGCGTAGCAGCGCTCCCGCATCTCCTGCGCGGCCTTCTCCGTGAAGGTGAGCACGAGCACGCTCGCGATGTCCGGGGGCGGCCCCGCGTCCACGAGCCGCGCGAAGAGCGACACGAAGCGCGCCGCGAGCGTGGAGGTCTTGCCCGCGCCCGCGCCCGCGCTCACCGCGACCTCCCGGTCGCTCACCAGCGCGCCGCGCTGCTGCTCCGAGAGCCGCTCGTAGCGGATGACGAGCCGCCCCCCCTCGACGTCGAGCGCGATCATTCCCCCTCCTCGTCGGTCTCGTCGGCGGGCAGGAGCGGGGCCTGCCACCGTGGGTCCCCCCGGGCGGCGAGCGCCGCGTTCCGCACGTGGTCCACGCGGCAGGACCGGTGGAACTCGCACCACCCGCAGCCCGCGCGGTCCGGGCCCGCGAGGCTCGGGTGGAACACCCCCCGCTCCAGCCGTTCGCCCGACGCCGCGAGGTGCGCCGTCAGCGCGGCGCGCTCCTCCGGCCCCAGCGCGACCGCGCGCTTCTCGGGCACCCCCAGCTCCGCGAGCGTCTCGGGGTCGCCCACCCAGCCGGCCATGGCGAGCGCGTCGGCGCCGCGCAGCTCCTGGTACACCGCGGCCCCCGTGCCGCCCGCGACGGCATCGAGGTACACGACGCCCTGGATCTTCACGCCCGCGCGCACGTCGTCCGCGGCCGGCGCCCGGCCCGTCTTGTAGTCGAGGACCAGCGACCCGCCGCCCTCGATGCGGTCGACGCGGTCGACGCGACCCTCGAGCGCGATCGGGCCCACCGCGTAGCCCCGGAAGGGGAGCTCGGCGCGGTCGAGCGTGGTCGGCAGCTCGCTGGCGATCTCGGCGTCGAGCCAGGCGGACAGGAGCCCCATCGGCGCGTCGTCTACGAGGCCGGCGAGCCAGCGGCGCCGGTGCCAGTCCGAGAGCGGGCGCAGAAGCCCGGTGACGAGCGGATCCCCGTCGAGGCGGGCCGTCCCGACCTCGTGGAGGACCCGCGCCCAGCGCGCCCGCGCGTCGCCGTCGAGCCCGCGCAGGTGCGGCAGGCCGTCCTCGCGGACCCGCTTCAGGAAGTCCTCGAGCACCGCGTGGAGGAGGCGCCCCTGGTCCGAGCGCGGGAGGTCCGGGTCCCACGCGCCTTCGGCCGCGAGCCCGAGGAGCGCGCGGTGGAAGTAGCGGGAGGGGCAGGCGAGGTACTCCTCGAAGCGCGTCACGCCGAGGCGCTCCGGCACGGGCGGCGCGCGGTGCAGGACGCCGTCCCACGGGCCGAAGCCCTCCGGGTCGCGTCGCGCGGACACGACCTCCGCGATGCGGGCGAGCCGCTCGGGCGCGGCCGCGAAGGCGGCCCAGGCGCCCGCGTCCGCCCCGGTCGCGGCGGCCTCGCCGAGCAGCGCGTCGAGCTCGGGCGGCCCGGCCGGCACCCGCGGCACCACGCCGGCCTCCACCGCGGTCCGGAGCGGGCGCCCGCCGAACGGCACCTCCAGGAGGTCCTCCACGAGCGGCGAGACGGCCACCGGCCGGTCGTCCCGGGTGGCGGGCCAGGAGAGCGTCAGCGACTGGCCCTCCGCCAGCGCGTTCCGCAGCGTGGACGCGAAGAGGTACCGGGCCTCGTCGCCGGGATCGAGGCCGTCGAGCGCGCGGCGCGCGACGCGCGAGAGGAGGAAGTCCTCCGGCGGCCGCGCCGGGAAGTCGTCGGCCAACAGCCCGCCGACCCAGAGCCAGGCCGGGTGGACGCCGCGCAGCTCGAGCATGCCCACCACCTGGACGCGGGCCGGCCCCGCCTCCGGATCCGGCAGCTGGGCGGCCTGGAGCTGCTCGTCGAGGAGCCGCGCGAGGCGGATCGGGTCCCACGGGCCGGGATCGACGGCCGTGGCGTCGTCCGCGGCCTGTTGCAGGGCCGCGAGCACCCGGCCGACCGCCCCGAGCGACGCCGCGCGCACCGCGGGATCCTCCGAGGCCCCCGCGCGCGTCACCACCTCCCACTCCTCCACGACCTCGGCCAACAGGTCGCGCCAGGCCGCGGGGGCGATCGGGCGCGCGAGCGGGGCCAGCCGGGTGCACAACGCGCCCAGGGCCTCGATGGCACCGGCGTGGCGTGCCCGCTCGGCCTCGGCGAGCCGCGATCCCCAGGAGGCCGGGTGGCCGCGCGACAACCCGCGCTCCCGGCAGGCGCGCGCGAGCGCCAGCGCGTCGGACTCGGAGACGGCGCCGACGAGCCCCGACGCGAGCGCGGCGAGCAGCGGCCCGAGCGGGTGGCCCTCGGCGGCGGAGCGTGCCGCCACCACGAGCAGCTCGGCCACCGGCCGCGCGCGGACGGGCCGCCCCGCGGACACCTCGTAGGGGATGCCGAGCCCCTCGAAGGTGCGGCGGACGAGCGGGAGGTACCCGGGGAGGCCCGGGAAGGCGACCCACACGTCCTCCGGGGACGCGCCCCCGAGCAGGCGCTCCTTCACCGCGTGCGCGATGGCGCGCACCTCCGCGGCGGGGTCCGAGAAGCGGACGAGCCGCGGCGCGCGGGGCGGCGGCTCGGCGGCCAGGTCCTCGGGGGCGTCCGCGTACAGCCGGTCCGCGAGGTCCGCGGGCTCGGGATCACCCGGCTCGTCGCCCGGGTCGACCGTGCGGGCCACGCCGTCGCTCCCGACCACCACGAGGTCGGCCTCGCCGCCCTCGGCCACCAGCGCCTCGAACAACGCGCGCCGGAACGCGCGGGTGGCCTGGAAGGGGCGGAGGGGGAACGCGACCGCGTCGTCGTCCTGGTAGTCGAAGAAGCCCGCCACCTCGGCCCCGCCGAGATCCCGGCCGCTCTCGAAGGCGAGGACCACGTGCGCGCCGCGCGTGCGCCAGGCCCGCGCGAGCGCGACCAGCACGCGGCGCCGCAGCGGGCTCGGGTGCAACACGTCGTCCACCACCACGGCGTGGTGTCGGGCGAGCCACTGGCCGAGCGACTCCGACGGCCACTCCAGCGCGCCCACGAGCTGCCGGAGCGCGTCCCCGTGCGGCCGACGCGCCCGGTCGGAGGCGAGCGCGTCGAGCAGCCGGGCGAGGAAGCGCGTCAGCTCGGGCCGCGCGTCCAGCACGGGGCGGTCGGCCTCGTCCCACTCCTGGGCCAGCGTCGCGGCGGCGCGGCCGACACGCTCGGGATCCCCGAGCGCCGCGAGCCAGGGGAACGAGCCCGCCTCCGCCGCGATCAGCCGCTCCGCCACGAGCGCCGCGCCGCCCGGGCTCCAGATGGTCCGCCCGTCGCCGTGGCGCGTCGCGAGGTCCGCCAGGAGGCGGGAGAGCGTGACCACCGTGGGGACGAAGCTCGCGCCGTCGCGGTAGCGCACGAACTCCGACCGCACCGTCTCCGCCTTGCGGAGCGTGTCCGTCACGTAGAGGAAGTTCGGGACACCGTGCCGGTCCACCCCGGAGAGCTCGCTCCGCGCGACGGCCCGCCGCCGCCGCACGCGCGTCTTGCCGAGGAGGATCTGGATGCTGCCCACCGCCGACTCCGAGGGGAGCGAACCATAGCGCGCGGGTAGGCCAGAATCTGTCCGCCCCACCCCGGGCCCGGACAGATCCTGTCCGCCGCCCCTCGCGGGCGCGGCCCGGCGCTCGCCCGCGCCGGCCGTTCAGCCTCTTCAGGGCCGCTTCGCGAGCTCCTCGAGCAGGCGGCGCGCCTCGGCGGCCACCCTGGGATCGTCGCCCGCGGCGGCCTCCCGGAGCAGGGCCACCTGGGGCGTCGCCGTCCGCGCGGCGCTCTCCACGAGGCACATCCGCAGGTCCTGCTCCTCGTCGGCGCCCAGCGCCCGGCGGGGCGCCCCGAGGAACGACACCGTGGGGCCGTCGGTGACCGGCGCGCCGAGCTCGGGGACGTACACGAGGTCGGAGCCCTCGCCGCGGCCCGTGGAGACCACCTTGCGGTGCGCGAGCGCCTCCCGGAGCTGCGTCAGCTGCTCGGCGTAGCCGCCCTGGAGGCGGCCGAGCGCGTGCAGTCGCACGGTCGCGGCGGCGCGCGCGTGCGGCCACGCCTCCTCCGGGTACACGTCCAGCGGCGTGCCGTCGACCTCCGCGGCGCGGCGGTACACGTTCGCGAAGTACAGCGCCCAGAAGCGCCCCACGTGCACGTCCGCGACCCTCTCGCCGGCGCCCTCCCAGGTGCGGCGGATGGTCGCCGCGAGCTCGATCGCGGCCCGCGCCTTGGGCTTCGCCGCGTTCGGCAGGGGGATGTTCCGCGGGAGCCGCGTGAGCACGTGCGCCCAGCACTCCTGCGCGAAGCGCGACGACGCGCCGCAGAGCACCGCCGCGGCGGGGTAGGCCTCGCCCCGCCGCGCCCGGACGCCTTCCTCCGCGGAGCTGAACCGGCACTCGTCCGCCCACCGGGTGTCCGCGTGCCGCGCGCAGATCGCGTCGGCGACGCCCGGCTGGCCCGCGATCACCGCGTTGGCCGCGGCGCGGTCGAGGCACGCTCCGCGGTCCGCCACGTCCGCGCAGGCGTCGGGGACCTCCGCGGGGAGGGCGGGGAGGGGGAGCCGGACCTCCGGGAAGCTCGGCGTGGGCGGGGCCATCGGGAGCTCGGGGGCGGGCGCGTCGTCGCTGGGCACGCCCCCGGTCGCCGCGCTGTTGCCGATGGCGGCCGCGCCCGGCACCACCGAGAGGTGGGGGCGGCTGTTGAGCCGGTCGCAGCGCTCCCGGCTCGGCCCCATGGGCAGGGACGCGCAGAGCGCGCGCGTGGCGCCGGGGTAGGCCTCGCAGAGGCGCCCGACCACCACCGTGCGCGTGAACTCGTCCGGGATGGACGTCACGCGCGCGGTCACGGCGGCGGGATCCCCCGCCCAGTCGGCGACGGCGCGGTCGGCCAGGCAGGTGGCGGTCTCGCACGCTCCGCCGCATCCGGCGAGGAGGAGAGCCGCAGCGAGCGACCGGACGGTGCGGAGCATCGGCCGCGCAACATAGCGGATCCCCGGCGCAGCGCCGCGTCCTGGCGCGATTAGGTCCAGAGGGGGAGGGAGAAACGTGCGCCGCGCGCGGGAGTCGTTGCCGCTCGCGGGCCCTCGGCTCCTCCTGCTCTGCAACCTCCTGCTCGTGTTCGTCGCGGCGCTGGGCGTGTGGCGGTACGACCGGGCGACCGCCGAGCAGCGCTTCCTGCGCCTCGTCGAGGGCACGAACGCCGACCTCCAGGGCGGGCTCGACCTCACCGTGTCCCTGCTCCGCGGCGTCCTCGGACTGTTCGAGGCGAGCAGGGAGGTGGAGCTCGGCGAGTTCCGGGCGTACGTGAGCGCGCTCGACCTGCGCCGGAGCCACCCGAGCCTCCTGGGCCTGGGCTACGCGAAACGCGTCGGCCCCGACGAGGTCGCGGCGCTCGAAGCGCGCATGCAACAGGACGGCGAGCCGGAGTTCCGCGTCTGGCCCACCCCGGCCAGCGAGGACGACGCCGCCATCATCTTCCTGGAGCCGCCCGACCGGGGGAACCGCCGCGCCCTCGGCTACGTCATGACGAGCCACCCCCTGCGGCGCCGCGCGATGGAGGAGGCCCGCGACACCGCGCGGGGCGTCGCCTCCGAGGTCGTCACGCTCGTCCAGGAGGAGATGGCCGGCCAGCCCGGCTTCCTGATCTTCTTCCCGCACTACGCGACCGGGGCGTCGCTCGCGACGGTCGCGGATCGGCGGGCCGCGCTCGAGGGCTACGTCTACTCGCCCGTGCGCATCCGGGAGGTCTTCGAGGGCGCGCGGCACGTGCCCGACGAGCTCGGCGTGCGCGCCTACGACGACCCCGACCCGCGCGTCGGGCGGGTGCTCTACGACGACACCGAGGACGTGCCCAGGGGCGCGACGGAGAGCCGCCAGGAGCTGCGCGTCGCCGGGCAGACCTGGACGGTCGTGTACTACGACCGCCTCCCCGTCTCCGCGTGGTGGCGCTCGCCGGCCTGGCTCGTGGTGTGCGCCGGCGTGCTCCTCTCCGGCCTCCTCCACCGGATCCAGGGGCTGCAGATCCAGGCGCGTCTCCGCGCCGAGCGCGACGCGGCCGCGCTCCGCGAGGGCGAGCGCCGCTACCGCTTCCTCGCCGACGCCATGCCGCAGGTCGTGTTCACCACCGACGCCGAGGGCCGCCTCGCCTACACGAACGGCCGGTGGCCGTCGGCGGTCCTGGGCGAGTCGCTCGCCCGGAACCTCGTCCTGTGCCTGCATCCCGACGATCGCTCCAGCACGATCGAGAGCTGGTCCACCGCGCTCACGCGCGGCAGCGAGTGGACCGCGAGCTTCCGCATGTGGTGCCCGGGCGACGAGGTGTGGCGCTGGAGCCTCGGGCGCGCGCTCCCGCAGCGCGTCGAGGCGCGGGTCGCGGAGTGGGTCGGCACCCTCACCGACATCGAGGCCCAGAAGCAGGCCGAGGCGGCGCTCCAGCGCGAGACCGTGGAGCTCGAGCATCGCGTGCAGGAGCGGACCGCCGAGCTGGAGCGGTCCGTCCGCGAGCTGCAGAACTTCGCCGCCGTGGCCTCGCACGATCTCCAGGAGCCGCTCCGGAAGATCATCGCCTTCGGCGATCGGCTGTCCGACGAGCTCGGAGCGGGCATCCCCCCGGCCGCGGCCGACGCCCTGCTCCGGATGCGGCGCGCCGCGCAGCGCCTGCAGGAGCTCATCGGCGACCTCCTCACCTTCGCCCGCGTGAGCCGGGCCGAGGTGGTCGCGGAGCCCGTGGCCATGGAGGCGCTCGTGCGCGAGGTCCGGGACGAGCTGCTGGAGGGGCGGACCGACGGGACGACCGTGGAGGTCGAGGCGCTCCCGACGGCCTCGGGCGACGCGCGGCTCCTCCGCCAGCTGGTCGTCAACCTGCTCGAGAACGCGATCAAGTTCCATCGCCCCGGCGAGCCGGCGCGTGTGCGCGTCTACGCGGAGGACGCCGGGGACGAGGTGGACGAGGCCTCCCGCGCCGGCTGGTTCCGCCTGCTCGTGGAGGACCAGGGGATCGGCTTCGATCCGAAGTACCTCCAGCGGATCTTCCAGGTCTTCCAGCGGCTCCACCCCTGGGATCGCTACGAAGGCACCGGCGTCGGCCTCGCGATCTGCCAGCGCGTCGTCGAGCTCCACGGCGGGCGCATCACGGCGCGCAGCTCGCCGAGCGCCGGAGCGTGCTTCGTGGCGACGTTGCCGCGGGCCCCGGTGGGGACGAGAAATCCGGGGTGCGCCCCCTGACGAGACACGGACCGATCCTCCTCGCCGAAGACGACCCCGACGATCGCCTCCTGATCGAGCACGCCTTCCGGACGTGCGGAAACACCCTCCCGCTCGTCTTCGTGGAGGACGGCGAGGAGCTCCTCGACTACCTCCTGCGGCGCGGGCGTTGGTCGGGCACCGACGCGCCGCGGCCGGAGCTCGTCCTCCTCGACCTGAACATGCCGCGGAAGGACGGCCGGGAGGCCCTCGCGGAGATGAAGGCCCACCCCGACCTGCGGCGCATCCCCGTCGTCGTGCTCACGACGAGCAGCACGCAGGAGGACGTGCTGAAAACCTACTCCCTCGGCGCCAACAGCTACGTCAGCAAGCCCGGCAGCTTCGACGCGCTGGTCGAGGTGATCCGCGCGCTCCACGCCTGGTGGTTCGGCGTGGTGACGCTGCCCGACGGCTCGTAGGCCGCCAGCCTCTCAGCGCACGAGCCCCCGGAACACCTCGGGGAGGCGGGTCGGGAGCGCGTCCACGTCGTCGAGGAGGAGGTAGCGGCCGGCGCCGAACACCTCGCGCAGCCACACGTCCGCGCCCTCCGCGGCGTCGAGGCTGATGCAGTGCACGTGCACGCCGAGGCGCCGGATCTCCGCCACCGCCATCGCCGTGTCCTTGAGCCCCTGCCGGCCGCGGTACTCGCCCCGGTCCTCCGGTTTTCCGTCGGACACCAGCATCAGCACCCGCCGCGACTGCGGCCGGTTCGCGAGGAGCCAGCCGGCGTGCCGCAGGTACGCGCCGAGGCGGGTCGCGCCGTTCGGGCGCAGGTTCCCCATCCGCTTGTACACGGCCTCGCCGTAGCCCTCGTCGAAGCCCTTGATCCGCTGGAGGTGGCACTCCTGCGGGTGGGTGTTGCCGAACCCGTAGAAGGCGTGCGGGAAGTCGAGGGTGCGGAGCCCCTCGGCGAAGAGCACGAGCGCCTCCTGCTCGAGGTGGATGACGTGCCCCTGGGTGGAGCCCGAGAGGTCCACCAGCGTGAGGATGGCGACGGTCTCCCGCTCGCGGACGAAGCGCGCGTACACGCGATCGTCGGGCTGCTGCCCCGCGGCGAGGTCGGTGAGCGCCTGCACGGCCTTGTTCAGGTCGAGCTCGGTGCCGTCGCGCTGGCCGTGGAGCCACCGCTCCTCGACGCGCAGCGACGCGAAGCGGCGGCGGATCTCCTTGATCTGGCGCTGGTTCGCCTGGACGATGCGCTCGTAGCCGCCGAGCGCGCCGGTGGACGCCTCGACCTCCAGCACCTTCACGGCCGCGAAGCGGTACACGCCGGCGGCGTCGTCCCACTCGTCGTACTCGCGGCTCCCGTCCTCGCCGGGCCTGGTCGGCGTGGCGAGCTCGTCCTCGGCCTGCACGTTCGAGGCGGCCTTCTGCTGCTCCACGTGCTCGTCGCGGAGCTTCCCGTAGGCGGGCGCCTTCGACGTGTCGGGGCCGGCGAGCTTCGCGAACAGCCGCGCGCGGAGGCCCTGCTTCGGCGCGTCCGGCGCGGGCGGCGGGGGCACGCCGGGCCCGCCCTTGTTGCGCGCCATCGCCTCGTAGAGCTGCCGCAGCGGCTTGTTGCCCTTCTTCCACTCCTGCTCGTACGCGATGTCGCGCGCGAGGTCGGCGAGGATCCACTCCGGGCGGATGATCCCGAGGTACCAGGGCAGGGGAGGGGGGCCCAGTCGTAAGCGGCGGAAGTGCTCGCGGAGCGTGCGCGCCTCGCGGAGCAGCACGGTCGTCAGCTGCGACGAGACGGGGGGCGTTGCGGGGGGCCGGCCCCCCGCCCCGAGATCCAGGGAATCCACCAACCGGATCGCGGCGCGCGCCGGGTCGCCCTCCGGCCCCGGCGTACGCCAGTTCAGGCAGGTGGCGAGGCCCTCGTAGAGGGGTACGAACGCGCCCGGCATGCCGTCGCGGGGCACGGGCGTGACGTTCACGCGCATCTGCCCGGCCTTCTCGAGGAGCGCGACGCGGCGCAGGTCGTCGCGGAGGCCCGGGTACTCCTCGCCCCACTTGCGCAGGACGTAGCGGGCCGCGAGCAGGTGGTAGCAGCTCCGCAGCACCCAGTCCCGGTGGATCTCCGCGAGGATCGCGCGCTCCTGGAGGATGCCGTGGCGCAGGAACCCGACCTGCACGAGGCCCATCGCCCGGTAGAGCAAGAGATCGAGGTCCGGCTGCTCGGGCGCGGGCACGGCGCGGGGCAGGTAGACGTTCAGGTTGTCCGTGGACGGCGGGTCGGAGTAGGCGACCGAGAAGGTGCGCCCGGAGATCATCCGGAGCAACGCCGTCAGCTGCCGCACCACCTTGTCGAGCGCGAGCCCGTTGCGCTCGCCGCCGATCGCCTGCCGCTGCGGCGGCTCGAAGAGGAAGCGCGCGAGCAGCGCGGCCTCGGCCTCCTCGTCGGAGTCCGCGGCGAGGCCGAGCTCGGCCGCGGTGACGCCGTACTCCTCCATCGTCTGCTTGAGCGTCTCGTCGCCCGACACGGTGGGCGCGGCCACGGGCTACCCGAGGACCGAGCGCACGAGCTCGCGCAGGGCCTTGGTCATCTCCGCGTCGTCGGTGAGCGAGCCGACGAGCGTGGCCTCCGCGGCGTCCTTGAGCGAGAGCCCGGCGACGACCAGCGACGCGGCGTAGACGAGCAGGCGCGTGGACGCGCCCTCGCCGAGGCCGTGGGAGCGCAGGTTGCGCGAGCCCTGGCCGAGCTTCACGAGGAGCTGCGCCACGTCGGCCGCGCAGCCGGACTCCGCCTGCACGATCTCGGCCTCCACGCCCGGAGGCGGGTAGTCGAAGGCGAGCGAGACGAAGCGCTGGCGTGTGCTCTCCTTGAGCTCCTTGCTGACCGACTGGTAGCCGGGGTTGTAGGAGATCACGACGAGGAATGGGTCGGGCGCCACCAGCTCCTCGCCGAGGCGATCGAGGGGGAGGACCCGGCGATCGTCGGTGAGCGGGTGGAGCACGGTCATCACGTCGGAGCGCGCCTCGACCACCTCGTCGAGGTAGCAGATGGCGCCCTCGCGCACCGCGCGCGTGAGCGGCCCGTCGCGCCAGACCGTGGCGCCGCCCTCCAGGAGGAAGCGGCCGGTGAGGTCGGCGGCGGCGAGGTCCTCCTGGCAGGCGACGGTGATGAGCGGGCGCCCGAGCTGCTCGGCCATGTAGCGGACGAAGCGGGTCTTTCCGCAGCCGGTCGGGCCCTTGAGGAGCACCGGCAGGCGACGGCTGGCGGCGACGCGGAACACGTCGACCTCGTTCCCGTGCGGTCGGTAGTAGATCATCGGCCGAGCCTACCGCGGATGCGGCCGATCCGCCGCGTGCCGATGGTGGGTTTGGGCACCTGGACGCGCGAAGACGCGCGCCAGTGCGGCGACGTCGTGCCCGGGAGGTGCGTCGGCGGGTCGCGTGGCCGTTCGTCGACCCGTCGTGCTACACCTCACGCGGGGCCGCCTTCGGCGTCCTCACCGAGGATTTCGTGATCCTGCTCTCCCTGGCCCTGCCCGCGTGCACCGTCGAGGGGGACGGCTCCGAGTGCGGGAAGGGAACCCACCCCGAGCGCGGCGACTGTGTCGCCGACGAGCCCGCGGACGCGGACACGGACTCGGATGCCGACGCGGACACCGACACCGACACCGACACCGACACCGACACCGACACGGACGCGGACACCGACGCCGACTCCGACGCGGACGCCGACAGCGGCACGGACACGGGCGTCGAGGTCGACCTCGAGCCGGCCGCACGCTGGTCCGGGGAGACGCGGCTCCCGTCCGGCTACCGCCTCCGCGGCGAGCAGCAGGCCGACCTCGCCGGCGCCACCGTGGCGGTCGGCGACCTGGACGGCGACGGCGCGAGCGATCTTCTCGTGGGCGCCCCGTCGACCCCGGATGCCGCCGCGTTCGGCGGGGCGATCTACGGGATCCGCGGTCCGATCACCGGCGACCTCTCGCTGGCCTCCGCGGCGCTCGCCCTGGTGGAGGGCGGGGCCGAGGGCGCGAACGCGGGCTTCGGGCTCGCTTTCGTCGGGGATTCGGACGGGGACGGCGCGGAAGCCTGGGTGGCGAGCGCGCCGGGCGAGGGGACGGTGTGCCGCTTCGAGCGGGTCACCGGCTACGGCGGGCTGTCGGACGGGGCGTGCTGGACGGGCGAGGTGTGGTACCACCGCGTCGGGCGAAGCCTCGCCGATGTCGGCGACCTCGACGGTGACGGGATCGCGGACCTTGGCGTGGGCGTCGAGGATGGCGGCGCGGCCCACGTCGTCTCCGGCACGGACACCAACGGCGGCGAGCTGGCGGACGCCGCCGCGCGGTTCTACGAGTCCCCCCGCAACCCGATCCACTTCGGCTCCCTCGTGGCCTCGGCCGGCGACCTCGACGGCGACGGCGCGGACGACCTGCTCGTGGGCGCGTCCGGCTTCGCGGCGCGCGACGCGCCCTGGGCGGGGGCGGCGTACGTGTGGTTCGGGCCCGTCCCGTCGAGCTCCGTCGTGACGGACGCCGACATCGTGCTCCGGGGGCACGCGAGCGGCTGGCGCATCGGCGAGCGGGGCTCGATCGCGTCGCAAGTCGACGTGGACGGCGACGGTCACGACGATCTCGTCCTCGGATCCCGGCTGTACGGTGACGGTTCGGCGGAGGACGAGGGCCGCGGGAAGGTGTTCGTCGTGCACGGCGGGGGCTGGGCCGGGCGACGCGATCTCGACTCCGCCGTTGCCACGATCGAGGGCGAAGCCCCCGGCGACACCTTCGGCGGGCGCGTGGCGGGCGCGGGGGATCTCGACGGCGACGGCAAGGACGACTTCCTGGTCGGCGCGCCGAACGCCGAGCGCTTCGATCGGGCGAGCGGCCTGGCGTACTTGTTCTACGGACCGGTGTCCGGCAGCGCCCTCGCGTCCGACGCACCGGCCGTGTTCCAGGGTGACGGCGAGGCCTGGCTCGCAGGCTACGCGCTGGCCGGCGGCGTGGACCTGACCGGGGACGCGCTGCCCGACCTGCTGATCGGGGCCCCGGGCGCCGACGGGGACGCCTTCGGCGCGGGCTCGGTGTTCGTCCTGCCGGGCACCGCGCCGTAGCCCTACCCGCCGTCGCCGCCCGGCACTCCCCGCTGCCATCGATCCGACAGCGTCAGGTCGATCGGCATCGTGAAGCGCGGGTACACGGGGTGGGTCCGCACGGACACGAGCCAGCCGAGCGCGAAGAGGATGCCCCAGCCGGCGAGCGCGCGGCGGCTCGGCTTCGCGTCCGCGAACCGGCGCGCCCCGATCGCGAGGAGCGCGAGCCAGGTGACGTGGAAGAACGTCTCCGGCTTCGCGATGCGCCAGAAGCCCGGCACCTCGGCGAGCGCGAGGTACACCGGGTTGTTGGTCGGCCCGAGGGACAGGACGAAGAAGACGAGCGCAACCCCGCTCAACCACAGGTTCTTCTTCTGGATGGCGCCGAACGCCGCGATGACCAGCGCGACGACGTTCAGCGCGCGCCAGGCCTCGAGCCGGTTCCAGCGCGGCGGCCAGAGTTCGACGACGTCGAGCGCGGCGCGCTGGGTGAGGAAGGTCTCGGGGTCGCCGAGCGTGCCTTCGCCCTGGAGCAGCCGGGCCTGCAGCCACACGAGCGGGAGGGCCGCGACGGCGCTGGCGACGACGGCGGCGGCGACGCGCTTGTCCCGCGAGAAGAGCGCGAGGGCGCCGATCCCCGCGCAGAGGACGCCCAGGTAGATGTTGTAGAAGAACGTGCCGACGTACACGAGCGCGGCGATCCCGATCCACCAGCCGCCGCGCCTGTACGCGCGGACGAGCGCCCAGGCGTAGAGCGGGATCCAGTATACGCCTGACTTTTCAATCGTATACCAGTTGATGTCTCGAAACAGGTGGAGCCCCATCCCGAAGGGGAATGCCATCAGCAGGCTCACCTCGCGGTCGCCGCTGAGCTCCTCGAAGAGCAGGTAGGCGCAGTACCAGCCGAGCACGAGGTTGAGCATCGCCTGGGCGTTGAACGCGGCGAAGGGCTCCATGAAGAGGTCGAAGAACGCGGTGATCCACAGGTGCCCCATGTGCACGCCGATGAGGCGCACCGCGGGGTCGGAGGCGTCCCAGAAGCGCCAGTGCACGCCGTCCAGGTAGAAGAGCAGGCTCCCGGCCTTGTCGATGGTTGGGAACTCGCCCCACACGTAGGTGAGGAGGAAGGTCGAGAGCGGCGCGGTGAGCGCGACGACGAGGCCGAGCACGTACAGGAACGGCCGGCGCGGGCCCACGAGCCACGCGAGCGCGAGCCCCAACACGACGCAGGCGAGCCAGGCGCCGGGCGCCGACCAGATGCCGGTCGGGGCGTAGATCTGGCTCGGATCGGGCGGCGGTCCGTACATGGCGCGGGGGCAACGTAGCCGGCCGGATAGACCGCGCGGCATGGATGTGACCGCCCTGCTCGCCTGGTACCGCACGAGCCGCCGCCGGATGCCCTGGCGCGAGCACGTCAGCCCCTACCGCACGATGGTCTCGGAGATCATGCTCCAGCAGACGCGGGTGGACACCGTCATCCCGTACTTCGAGCGCTTCATGGGGGACTTCCCCACCGTCGAGGCGCTGGCGGCCGCGCCGCTCGAGCGGGTGCTGGAGCGATGGAGCGGCCTCGGCTACTACTCGCGGGCCCGCAACCTGCACGCCGCCGCGCGCGCCGTGACGGCGGCGGGCGGCTTCCCGGGCACGGTCGAGGGCTTGCGGGAGCTCCCCGGCATCGGGCCGTACACGGCCGGGGCCATCGCGTCGATCGCGCTCGGGCTCGACGCGCCGGTGGTGGACGGCAACGTCGAGCGCGTGTTGTGCCGCCAGATGGCGTGGGCCGAGGACCCGAAGCGCATCAAGGCGCGGCTCTGGGAGAGAGCGGGCGCGCTCCTCCCGCCGGGGGAGGCCGGCGACTTCAACCAGGCGGTCATGGAGCTCGGCGCGACCGTGTGCGTCCCGTCGCGTCCCCTGTGCCTGACGTGCCCGGTGCGGTCGTCCTGCCAGGGGGTGGGCGCGCCGGAGCGCTACCCGGCCAAGGCGCCGAAGGCGGCGGTCCCCGAGGCGCATGCCGTGGCCGCGCAGATCCGGGAGGACGGCCGCCTGCTGCTCGCGCGGCGCCCGGAGCAGGGGCTGCTCGCGGGGCTCTGGGAGCTCCCCGGCGGCCCGGGCCCGGACCTCGGGGCGGCCCTCGCGGAGCGCGTGGGGCTCACGCTGATCGACGCCGTCGCGCTCGGCGTGGTGACGCACCAGTTCTCGCACCTGACGCTGCACACCACGGTGTTCGCGGCGCGCGCGTCCGGGGACGCGCGGCCCGCGGGCGGCTACCAGGAGGCGCGCTGGGTGCCGGCCGCCGAGGTCGACGGCCTGGCGCTCTCTACGCTGGCGCGGCGGACGATCGCGTTGGGATCCGCTCCAACAGCCACGCCTCGCACGCGTCGAGCGCCGCGGCGTCCCGCCCCTCCATCGTGACGATGACGGTGTGGGGCGTGGTCTCGAAGCGCGGGTAGCTGCCGATCGCGACGGCGGGCCAGCGCGAGGCCGCGGTGGTGAGCGTGTCCGCGATCTCGGGCTCGCCGAGCTCGGTCACGAGCCGCCGGCTCACGACGGGCACACCCGCGAAGCGGTGCGCGACCGCCTCGAACTTGAGGCGGAAGAGCGCGGGGACCCCCGGGAAGATGGCGACGTTGCGCATCACTACGAGGGGGTAGAGCACGTCGCCGTCCCACCAGAGCTCCGCCCCCGCCGGCACCTCGGCCATGCGGTAGGACGCGACGGTCACCGGCCCGCGGCTCCGCTCCTCCACGACCTTCACCAGCGCGGCGTTGCGCTCGAGCGGGCGGTCGAAGGCGGCGGCCACGGCGGGGAAGGTGAGGTCGTCGTGGGTGGGGCCCACGCCGCCGCTCGTGAACACGTGGTCGAACGTCGCGGAGGCGGCGCGGACCTCGGCGGCGATGACCTCGATCACGTCGGGAATGACGACGATCCGGCCCAGGTCGACGCCGAGCTCGCGGAGCCGTCGAACCAGGAAAGGCCCGTTCTCGTCCGCGAATTTGCCAGTCAGGATCTCGTTGCCGATGATGATGACGGCGGCGGTTGGCATCCCGCTTCTGGTAAGCGCGCGCCCCCCGCCGCGCCACCCGCGTCCGTCCGTGGTCGGGCCCCCGCGTCCCCGCAGGATCCGCGCCGTCCCCGCCGGAAGGAGCTACCTTGTCGGGGTGTCCGACTCGTCGATGGACCCACCTCGGCCTCCGCAGCGCCCCGCGCCCCCGGCCAATCGCGGCGCCGGGACCGACGCCCTCGAGCTGACCCTGCGGCTCGGGGAGCGGCCGATCGACACCCGCGTGAGCGTGGGGGAAGGGGAGCTCCTCCCCGACGCGCCGGTCCCGCTGCGCGCGCGTCGCGTGCCCGGCGGCTGGGAGGTCGAGGGTCCCGACGGCGTGCACAAGCTCGGCGCCCGGGACTCGGTCGCGGTCAAGCAGGGCGAGCTCGAGGTCCGCGTCGCGCCGCTCGCGCAGTCGCGGTTCGCGCGCTTCCACCTGGAGCAGGGCGACGTGGTGCTGCCGCTCATCATGACGGCCACCACCGTGCTGGTGCTCCAGATCGGGCTCCTGTACTCGCTCTTCGCGACGGACGGCGGCGGCTCGGCCGGCTGGGAGCCGTCGCCTGAGTACATCGCGCGGCTCCTGGAGGGCCAGTACGACGGCAAGGAGCACGGGGTGCCCGCGCCGACCGCGTCGCGCCCCCGGACCGGCGACACCATCGAGAGCTACTACCTCCAGCCCGGCCACGACGGCCCGCGCGACAAGATCGGCGGCGGCCAGAACGTGGGGGACGAGGTGCGGGACGGCGAGAAGGAGGGCGAGGAGGCGCGCCGCAGCGCCGAGGCGCCCCCCGCACCGGACGCCGGCGGCGAGGAGCCCCCGCTGGAGGAGCCCGTGGCGCCCGCCGAGGAGGACGGCGAGGAGCTCGCCCAGGAGGCGGACGCCGACGCGGAGGAGGACAAGCCCATCGCCGTGCACGTGGACGAGGGCTGGGGCCTGACCGACTGGTACGACACGCAGGACGCGCGCAAGGACGCCGAGGAGATCCAGCAGCAGCTGGAGCTCGCGCGCGACGTGCTCAAGCTCGACCCGGACGACCCCACCGGGCTCACCATCCGGGCCTACTACGAGTACCTCGCGTTCGACTTCGGGGCGGCCAGGAAGACCTACGAGCGCTTCACGCGGCTCTACCCCACGGAGCCCGCCGGCTGGAACAACCTCGCGCTCGTGTACAAGCGCGAGAAGGACTACCCGAAGGAGGAGGAGCTCTACCGCATCGCGCTCTCGCTCTCCCCGGACGACGACCACGCGCTCAACAACCTCGCCGTCTGTCTCGCGCACCAGGGTCGCTACGACGAGGCGCTCGACATCATGAAGCGCCTCGAGACGATCACGCCCGACGACCCCTACGCGGACCTGCACCGCGCCAAGATCTACGCCGCCATGGGCAAGGAGGAGCGCAGCTACCGCTTCCTCCAGAAGTCGCTGGCGGGCATGCGCAGGCTCGATACGCTCCACAACATCGAGTTCCGCCAGGACATCCGCGTCGACCCCGTGTTCGACGAGATGCGGGAGCAGGAGCGCTTCCGGGCGCTGTTGAACCGCTACTACGGCGACAAGGCCGAAGGCTGGTGGAACCGGAGGAAGAAGGGCCGTTGAGCACGCGCATCGCCGTCTACGCAGGGAGCTTCGACCCGGTCACGCACGGGCACCTCGACGTGATCCGGCGCGGCGCCACGCTGTTCGACGAGGTGGTCGTCGCCATCGGCCACAACGCCCGGAAGCAGCGAACGCTGCCGCTGGCCACGCGCGAGCGCGTGCTGCGCGAGGTCGTGGCCGACATCCCGCGCGCGCGCGTCGACACCTTCGAGGGCCTCCTGGTGGAGTACTGCCGCCGCATCGGCGCGCGCGTGATCCTGCGCGGCCTGCGCGCGGTCACGGACTTCGAGTTCGAGTTCCAGACCGGGCTCGCGAACATGGACATGGCGCCCGACGTCGAGACGGTGTTCCTCCTGACCGACCCGCGCAACATCTTCGTCTCGAGCTCGCTCGTGAAGGAGATCGCCTCGAACGGCGGCGACGTCACCCGCTACCTGCCCGAGCCCGCGCTCCTGGCGCTGCGCGAGGTCCTGCCGAGGTAGGCGGCGCGCGCCCCGCGGCGTAGGTGGGACCGATGGATCCCGTACGCACGCTGATCGACCGCGAGCTGCTGCTCTCCGGCATCGTCCACGAGCTCCGCAGCCCCATCACGGCGGTGCAGGGCTTCGTGGAGCTCGCCGAGGAGACCAACCCCCGCCCCGGGCTCGAGGCCGCCGTGGACCGCCTCGCGACGCTGGTGAACACGCTCTCGGAGACGGGCGTGGTGCCGCCGTACACCGCCATGTTCTGCGGGACGGAGATCCGCACGAAGGGGCCGCCCGAGGTGCTGGAGCGCGCGCTCTCGCTCCTGCCCCACCGGAGCCTGACGATCGAGGCGCGGGCCGATCACGTCGCGCTGGCGATCGGCGGGGTGCCGGCGACGGAACAGTCGGCGGGCTGGTCGCTCGCGCAGGTGCAGCGCTGGCTCGCCGAGGGTGGCCCGGGGCTTGCAGGAGCACGTCTCCGCATCGCGGCGCGGATCGTCGGCGCGCTCCGGTACTCCTTCCCGCTCGCCTGGGGGGAGACCGAGGGCGTGATCCACATCCACCTGCCGCGCGGTTAGGAGCGCGCCATGTGTGGGATCGTCGGCTACATCGGAGCGCGGGCCGCGGCGCCCGTCCTCCTCGAAGGACTCCGTCGCCTGGAGTACCGCGGATACGACAGCGCAGGCGTCGCGCTCGTCAACGGGGGCGTGCACGTCACGCGGAGGGTGGGTCCGGTCGCGAACCTCGCCGAGGCGGTGTCCCCGTCCGAGCCGGGGAAGACCGGGCTCGGGCACACCCGCTGGGCGACGCACGGCGGCGTGACCGAGCCGAACGCGCATCCGCACGTCGATTCTACGAATCGTATCGCCGTGGTGCACAACGGCATCATCGAGAACCACACGGCGATCCGGGCGCTGCTCGAGGAGGAAGGGGTCCACTTCCGCTCGCAGACGGACACCGAGGTCCTCCCGCACCTCATCCGGAAGTTCTACCGCGGGGATCCGCTCGAGGCCGTGCGCGCCGCGCTCCAGCCCGTGCAGGGCACCTACGGCATCGCGGTGGTGTTCGCGGACCACCCCGGCCTCATCATCGCCGCCCGCAACGGCTCGCCGCTCGTGGTGGGCAAGGGCGAGGGGGAGACCTTCCTCGCGTCCGACCCGCAGGCCATCGCCGGCTTCACCCGGCAGGTGATGTACCTGGAGGACCGCGAGATCGTGAAGATCACCGCCCAGGGCTGGGACCTCTCCCGGCTCGACGGCGCGGTCATCAGCCACGCGCTCGAGGAGCTCGCCGAGGACCTCGTGTGGTCCGACAAGGGCGAGTTCCGGCACCACATGCTCAAGGAGATCCACGAGCAGCCCGAGAGCCTCCGGCGCTGCCTCTCCGGGCGCGTCGTGCCCGAGGACGGCGGCGCGAAGCTCGGCGGCTTCGACCTCTCCACGCGCGACATCGTGAACATCGGCCGCGTGGGCGTGCTGGGCTGCGGCACGAGCTACCACGCCGGCCTCGTGGGCGCGGCCGCGATGGAGCAGCTCGCGCGCGTGCCCGCCTTCGCGGAGATCGCGAGCGAGTTCCGCTACCGCAACCCCGTCATCGATCCGGGCTCGCTTTTTCTCGCCGTGAGCCAGTCCGGCGAGACCGCCGACACCCTCGGCGCCATCAAGGAGGTCCAGGTCAAGGGCGGGCGCGTCATGGGCGTCGTCAACGTGGTCGGCTCCACGATCGCGCGCACCTGCGGCCGCGGCGTGTACGTGCACTCCGGGCCCGAGATCGCGGTGGCCTCGACGAAGGCGTTCACGTCGCAGGTCGCGGCGCTGCTCGTCGCGGCGTTGATGTTCGGCCGCACGCGGCTCCTCTCCGCCGACGAGGGGCGGCGCTTCGGCGAGGAGCTCCTCGGGGTGCCCGACCTCGTCGCGCGCTACCTCGAGAAGCCGGGGAACATCTCCCAGGCGGTCGAGCTCTGCACGAGCGGCAAGTACGTCTTCTTCTTCGGGCGCGGCGTGTCGCACGCGGTGGCGATGGAGGGCGCGCTGAAGCTCAAGGAGGTCGCCTACATCCCGTGCATGGCCTACCCGGCGGCCGAGATGAAGCACGGGCCCATCGCGCTCATCGACGCGAACACGCCCGTCGTCGCGATCGTCCCGGACGACGTGATGCGCGACAAGACGCTCTCGAACGTGCAGGAGGTCAAGGCCCGCGGCGCCCGCACGATCATCGTGCACTCCGAGGGCGACGACGCCTGCGCCGCGCTCGCGGACGTGTCGATCGCGGTCCCCAAGACCCGCTCGCTCATCAGCCCGCTGCTCACGGTGCTGCCGCTCCAGCTCATCGCCTACCGCGCCGGCCTCGCGCTCGGCCGGGACATCGATCGGCCGCGGAACCTCGCGAAGAGCGTGACGGTCGAGTAGGTCTTCGCCTGGGCCACCCGAGCCGCCGACGCCCGCCGGAGGCACGGCGGCCGACGCAGCGCGGAGCGGCTGCCCGGAGACCGCAGCGCCAGGGCCCGCCGGCCTACAGCTCCTGCTGGTAGATCCGGTAGGTTTTGTAGACGCGCGCCCCGAGCTTCTCGAGCGCGCCGCGCATGCGGGTGTTGTCGTCCAGGATCCAGCTCGCCTCGGCGCCCTTGACCTTGTTGGCGACGCCCGCGTCCCAGGTGCGCTTGTAGAGCGGCGCGCCGAGGGCGAGGTGCTGGTAGTCCTTGTGGATGCCGAGCGCGAAGATGCGGATCTGGTCGACCTTCGACTTGCGCGTGAGGAAGTGCCACCAGCCGAAGGGGAAGATGCTCCCGTTCATCGGCTTGACCACCTGGTTGTAGTCGGGGAGCGTGATGGAGAAGGCGGCGGCGCGCCCCCCGATCTCGGCCATGTAGCAGTAGCGCGGGTCGATCATCTCGCGCACGCCCTTGGCCATGTAGAGGAACTCCTCGTCCGTCATCTTGACGAAGCCCCAGTTGTCCTCCCACGCCGAGTTGTAGATGGAGTGGACGCGGGCGCACTCGCCGTCGAAGTCCGACACGTCGAAGGGGCGGATCTTCACCTCGGGGTGCCGCTCCAGGAAGCGGTCGGCGAGCGCGGCGATGCGCGGCGGGCAGGGGCCGTCGTTCACCAGCCAGTAGGCGAGGAGATCCTTGGCCTTCGCGAGGCCGAGGCGGTCGTACATGGCCGGGTAGTAGGGCCGGTTCCAGGTCATGAGCACGAGGGGGTCGCTGTCGAACGGCTCGACGAGGAGCCCGCACTCGTGGTTCGTGTTGAAGTTGAAGGGGCCCATGGCGCGCTGCATGCCCTGGCCCCGGAGCCAGTCGAGCGCGGCCTCGAGGAGCGCCTTGGCGACGGCGTGGTCGTCCGGGAACTCGAAGAAGCCGAAGAAGCCGACCTTGTCCTCGATGCGCTGGTAGCCGTGGTCGACCTGGGCGGAGATGGTGCCGACCGGCTTCCCGTCGCGGTACGCGAGGAAGCACTGGACGGTGCCGACCTTGAAGTAGGGGTTCTTCGCCGGGTCCAGGAAGGCCTTGCGCTCGTAGCGGAGCGGGGGGACCCAGTGGGGATCGCCCGCGTAGATGCGCCACCAGACGTCCAGGAACGTGCCGGCGTCCTTCGGGAGCTGGATGGGGCGGACCTCGATGGACATGGCTCCTCCGGAGGGCGGCCCAGCCTACGCCGTTCGCGCGCGTCGTCAACCCCGCGCGATCGCGTCGGCGCGCGGTCCCGACGCGGTCGGTCGCGGCGTCGGGCGGCGGCGCGCATCGCGACGGCGCGGCCGGGATAGGACCCGTCGATGCGCCCGTACCTCCCGCACCGGCCTCACCCCTGGCACGGCCTCCCGCTCTCGGCGGGGGCCCCCGACCTGTTCCACGCCTACATCGAGATCACCCCGTTCGACAAGGTGAAGTACGAGGTCGACAAGGCGACGGGCTACCTGAAGGTCGACCGGCCGCAGCGCACCGCGTCGCTGCCGCCGACGCTGTACGGCTTCTTCCCGCACACCTACTGCGGGGCGACGGTCGCGGCGCTCTGCCCCGGCGCCACGCGCGGCGACGGCGACCCGCTGGACGTCTGCGTCATCAGCGAGCGCCCCATCGATCGCGCCGACATCCTCCTGCGCGTGCGCGCGGTGGGCGGCCTCCGCATGGTCGACGCGGGCGAGGCGGACGACAAGATCGTCGCGGTGCTGCACGAGGACCCGGTGTGGGGCGACGTGCGCGAGCTCGACGCGCTGCCGAAGGGCCTGATCGACCGGCTCCGGCACTACTTCCTCACCTACAAGCTCGAGCCCGGGAAGCAGCCCGTCGCCATCGACGCGATCTACGACGCGGCCCACGCCCGCGCGGTGATCGAGGCGGCGGTGGTGGACTACGAGGCGGCGTTTCCGTAGCCGCTACGGCGGCGCGTCGAACACGCAGCGGAAGCCGTGCAGCGGCGACACGGTCTCGGCGTCCACGTGGCGGCGGAAGGTCGGGCGGAGCGCCGCGGGCTTGGAGTCGAAGGAGCCCCCGCGCAGCACCTTGTGCTCCTCGGTGGTCTTCTTGAAGAGCTGCCGGCGCACCACCTGGTAGCTGCCGCTCGTCCACTCCCACACGTTGCCGACGAGGTGGCGCGCGCCCCAGGCGCTCTCGCCCGCCGGCAGCGTGTCGACCGGCACGGTGCGCGCGAGCCCGCAGGCGGCGGCGTTCACGCGCGTGCAGTCGGGGTCCTCGCCACCCCAGGGCCAGTGGCGCTTCTCGTCCGCGGCCGCGTTCCCGGTGGCGGCCGTCGCCGCCTTCTCCCACTCCTCCTCGGTGGGGAGGCGGCCGCCCGCCCAGGCGCAGTACGTGACGGCCTGCTGCCAGGTCACGCCGACGGCCGGCTGGTCGGCGCCGGCGAGCGCGCGGAACGGTGCGCCGCCGTCCTTGTCGAGGTGGAACGGCGAGTCGGGGTCGCGCCACGCCAGCGGGGCGCACACGCGCGCGGCCACGCAGGCGTCGTAGGCGGCGTTGGCGACCTCGGTGCGGTGGATGCGGAAGGCGGGGAGGCGCACGTCTCGCACCGGCCGCTCGTCCTCCTCGCCCACGTTCCACACGTCGCCGTGCGCGGTCGTGCCCGCGGCGACCTCCACGGTGTCGGGGTTCGAGCGCGCCTCCGTCGCCGGGGCAGGGGACTCGCGGAGCGCGACGAAGGCGAGCACCGCGGGCACGGCCGCGAAGACGGCGCCGACCGCGGCGAGGCCCACCCGCCACCGCCACGTGGGCCGGCCCATCGCTCGCGCCTGGGCCCGGAGGCCCGCCCGTTCGGCCTCGAGCCCGGCGCGCTCCGCGACGAGGCCCGCGCGCTCCGCCTGGATCCCCTCGCGCTCCACGTGCGCCGTCCGCGCCGCGGCGAGCCGCGCGCCGATGGCGTCGAGCTCGTCGGCGAGGTCGGCGGCGCGCCAGTAGCGGTTGGGCGGGGAGGGGTGCGAGAGCGGGGAGAGGCCGCGGGCGAGCAGGTCGGCGAGGTCGCGCGCGGCGTCGGCCAGGGCGGCCTCCCCGTACACGGCGGGGTCCGCCAGGCGGAGCACGCCCTCGGCGAGCGCGGCGCGGTCGGCGTCCTGGATGGCGCCGTGCCCGCGCACGTCGACGAGCTCGGCCGCGCGGGTGCCCTCGCGGGCGGCGAACAGCGCGCGCGTGGCGGCGATGCGGTCGGGCGGGTCCTCGCCGAGCGTGGTGAGCGCGGCCCACGTGGCCCGCCCCCGCTCGGTGAGCATCGGCGAGGGATCCGCCTGGTAGGCCGGCCGCCCGCCGGTGACCCACCAGAACAGCATCACGCACGCGGCGTAGGTGTCCCAGGTCGGGTTCGGCTCCGGCAGGCCGGGGAGCATCTGGTCGAAGGGCGCCCAGAGCGGCGATCCGAACACGCCGAGCTCCAGCGAGCCCACGTTGTCGACCACCAGCGAGCCGCCGAAGTCCGCGAGCCGCAGCCGGCCCTCGGCGTCCACGAGCACGTTGTCCGGCTTCACGTCGCGGTGCACGAGGCGGCCCTCGTGCCCCGGGAGCGCGACGGCGTGCAGCGCGGCGAGCGTGCGCGCGAGGGAGGCGGCCACGCCCAGGACGGCCTCGATCCCCTCGGCCGAGACGCGCGCCACGTGGGTGTCCGCGTCGGCCGGGTAGAGCGGCATGACGAAGCCGGGGCGCCCGTCGGCCTCGAAGCGGTCGAGCAGCGTGACGGCGTGCGGGTAGCCGGCCTGGGTGAGCGCCTCGAGGAGCCCGATCTCCTGGTTCACGGCCGCGGCGGCCGTCACCGAGCGATGCGCGATCTTCACCGCGACGCGGGCGCCGTCGGGGTCCTCGGCCGGCCACACCTCGGCCTGGCCGCCGATGCCGATCGGGACCGGCCCGAGCGTGTACACGCGCCCGGACGCGCCGGTGACCGTCGCGCGGAATTCGCCCGCAGCGGGGGCGGCGAAGGCGCCTGGGACGAGCGTTTGACGCACGGGGGAAGGATAGTCCTCGGGGCAGGGGTGGGCAGTGGCTCCCACTTACAGCCGAGTGTCACCCCCGCCCAGGGGCGAAAACGAGGTCAGGCGCTGGCCGCGATCTCCTCGGCGGGGTCGGTCGCGTCGCGCTGCCATCCGCCGCCGGCCTCGTACACGGCGAGGCGATCGAAGTAGCGCTCGGTGTGCGCGACCGCCTCCTCGATGCTCCGGCTGTGCAGGAACGCCACGCGCAGCGCGCTCCCGTGCGGCAGGCCGTGGGTGAAGTAGTTCGCGATCTTCTTCATGCGGCCGAGCGCGCCGTGGTCCGTGCGGAACTCCTCGCGGATCGACTCGAAGTAGTCGAGGAGCACCCGGCGCTTCACCTCGGCGGTGACCACCATCGGCGCCTCGCCCCGCATCTGCTGCCCCACCTGGAGGAACACCCAGGGGTTCTTGATGGCGCCGCGGCCGATCATCACGCCGTCCACGCCGGTGTCGCGGAACATGCGGGCGGCGCTCTCGAAGTCCACGATGTCGCCGTTGCCGACGACGGGGATGCGCACGCGCTGCTTGGCCTCCGCGATCTTGTCGACGGCGCGGGTGCCGCTGTAGAGGTCCGCCCGGGTGCGCCAGTGGATGGTGATCGCCTCGACGCCCTCCTCCTGGCACATGTGGGCGACCTCGGGGGCGTTGCGGTTGGTGGCGTCGAACCCGCTCCGCATCTTCACCGTGAGCGGGATCTCGATGGCGGCGCGCACCGCGCGGACGATCTGCTTCGCGAGCTCGGGCTCCTTGAGCAGCGCCGAGCCGCCCGAGTGGGCGCACACCTTCTTGGACGGGCAGCCCATGTTGATGTCGCAGATGTCGGCGCCCTGGTCCTGGATGATCTTCGCGGCCTCGGCCATCGCCTCGGGGTTGCGCCCGTAGATCTGCACGGCGACGGGCCGCTCGTCCGGGTCGAAGCGCGCCATCTCCTCCATCTTCGCGGAGCCGCGGCGCAGGCCTTCGCTGGCGACGAACTCCGTCACGGTCAGGCCGGCGCCGCCGATGTGGCGGACGAGGCGGCGGAACGTCAGGTCGGTGACGCCCTCCATGGGCGCGAGCACGAGGTTCGGCTCGACGAGGACGTTCCGGACGTGGTAGCGGGAAGGGAACACGGCGCCCCCATGCCGCGAGATCGGCGCGGCGTCAAGCGGATCCTCTTGGGACGGGGGGGCGGAGCCCCCCCGTAACGCCCCCCCCGGCGCCTACCCCCACGCGCGCCGGGGGCGCGCGCGGGGCCCCGGCGCCGGGCGCTCCGAGCGGCACTCCCACCCGCGCCGAGTCGGACCCGCCCCCGGGCGCGTCCTTGGTCGGCGCGTGATGGCGCGGGGCGCGCGCGGGGGGCCTCGAGTGGGGGGCGGGGGCCCCCGGAGCGGGCCCCAGGAGCCGCCTCGAATACGACACGCGCGGCCAGGAGCGGCACCGAGTACGACAAGCGGGGCCGCCGGGGGCCCGGCTCGCGCATGGTGGAACGGACGAACACCCGTTTTCACGGAGCCCCGGGGACGGCGGTGGGCGGGGGCCCGCCGGGTTGTCGTACTCGGTGCCGCTCCTGAGGACGGTTGTCGTATTCGACCCGACTCCTCTGCCGGAGCCGACGCTCGTCGAGGGCGAGGGCGCACGCCGCGACGCGCCAGGCGCCTGGAGGGCGCCCGCCCCCCGGGCGGGCGGTCCCGGCCCCCGGCCGGGACCAAGCGGCTCCGCCGCGCGCCCGAAAGGGGCCGACCCGCCCGTCTTCGGGCGGGGGGCGCCCGGAGCCTTCCGATCCCGCGCCCGCCTCCGTTCGCTCGCGGGATAGACCTGGGCCCCATGTCGACGCTCCCCCCCAAGGCCTCCTCCGTCACCGTCGAGGGCCAGCCCGACGGCTGGACCCCGCCCCGCTCCTTCCGCGCGCAGGTGGCGCCGGACGGCTCCACCCGGCTCGTGGTCAGCGTGCCCCCCGAGGAGCTCTCCGCGACGCACCTCGCGCTCCTCGACGCGCTCGACGGGCCCTGGTCCGTCCGGTACCTGAAGCTCACCGACCGGCAGTCCGGGCAGCTCCAGAAGCCCGAGACCTGGGTGCGCATGGACGTGAAGCCCGAGCTCGCGCGGCAGGCGCTGATCGACCGCGCCGCGCTCGTGTGGCACGACGGGCGGCACCAGCTCTGGGTGCGCGGGAAGTTCGGCGACCAGGTGGTGCTCGACGAGCTCGGGATCCTCTACTGCTACCCGGACGACCCCGCGTTCCGGACCGCCCTCGCCGGGCTCCCGGAGTCGAAGGAGGTGGGAATGGACGGCCGCGACTACGTGCGCGTCGAGCTCCTCGCCGAGGCCGACGCCCAGGAGCAGAGCCTCGTGCAGGCGCTCGCGCTCCAGCACTGGAAGGGGTAGGGCGCCCGGCGCCCGATCAGGGCCGGAGGACGATCGCCGCGGGCCCGCCCGCGCACTCGACCGTGGCCTCCTTGCCGGGGCGGCACGCGAGCGAGAGCCCCGACGCCGGCACGGTGATCGATCCCTTCAGCGCGGGGCGGCCCACCTGCTTGAGCGAGAGCTCGTAGGTGTCCGCGGCCACGCTGCCGTCGAGGGACTCCTGGCCGGCGAGCACCTGCTGGCCGAGCACCGTGTGGACCTTGATCCACTGGACCGGAGCGCCCTGCATCGCGACGGTGAGCGGGGCCGTGCCGCTGGGCACGGCGGCGCGATCGGCGGCCCCCCCGGTGGCGGCGGCCCCGGATGGCGCGGCCGGCGCGGCGGGCGCCTCCGCGGTGGGGACCGTGCCGGGCTGCGTGCCGAGGTACCACCACACCCCGCCCGCGCCGAGCAGGCCGGCGCACCCGAGCGCGAGCACGACGAGGGCGCCGCCGGCGGCGATCGCCATGCCGTTGCCGCCTTTCGCGGGGCGCGGGTCGGGGCGCGCGGCCGGCGAGACCTGGACGGCCGGCGCGCTGCGCGCCACCGGCGCCGGCTCGGGGCGGATGCCGGAGCTGTAGGTGGGGGACGCGCCCACTCCGCCCGCGACGCCCGCATAGGTGGGGGACTCCTCGTCCTCGTCGAAGGTGCGCGTGGCGGGGGCGGCGGATGCAGGCTGCGCCGCGGGGGAGGGGCGCGCCGGGCCGGGGGAGGGGGCGGCGGCGGGCTTCGGGCTCGCCGCCGGGCCGGGCACCGCGCTCCGGGAGGGCGCGAGGTTCTGGGCGGGGCGCGGAGCCGCGGGGGCCGCGCCCTGCGAGGAGGCCGTGGGCGACAAGCTCCGCGACGGCCCGTCGGACGGGAACCAGTTGACCACGAAGCGCGTCCCGGCGAGCGCGCCGCCCGTCAGGTTGCCGCGCACCTGGCGGGCGAGCGGCGCGACGGTGTCGTGCGCGAAGCTGTCGAGGTTGTCGCCAGAGGCCTGCTCCGCGAACGCGCGCAGCAGCTTGGCCACCTGCTCGGCGTTGGGGCGCTGCGCGGCGTCGCCGGAGAGCATCTGGAGGAGGACCTGCCGGAGCGCGATGTCCCACTCGCGGTTCGGCATCCCGAGCGAGCCCAGGCGCGAGATCTCGTCCGCCACGGCCTCGTCGTGCTCCTGCACGTCCATCGGGAGCAGCGGGAGCCACTCGCCCTTGAGGATCTCGAGGAGCATGAGCCCGAGCGCGTACACGTCGGCCGAGTGCTCGCCGCGGTCGCCCTCGCGCCGCTCCGGCGACATGTACTTGAGGCTCCCGAAGCGGAGCGCGCCGGTCTGCACCGAGCGGAACGCCTGGCTCGACCGCGCCGTGCCGAAATCCAGCACCTTCAGCTCGCCCTCGACGCTCACCATCACGTTCGACGGCTTGATGTCGCGGTGTACGACGTGCAGCGGCGCGTCGAGGCCGTAGGGGACCTTGAAGTAGGCGGCCTCGAGCGCGGAGGCCGCCTCGGCGGCGATCTGCAGCGCCGCGCGCGGCGGCACCTTCTGCCCCTTCTTCGCGAGCGCCTCGACGAGCTGCTTCAGATCGAGCCCGTCGACGAACTCCATGATGATCGCGAGCTGGCCGTCGATCTCCGAGAGGTCCTCGACGCGGAGGATGTTCTTGTGGCGGAGGCGGGCGAGGAGCCGCGCCTCGTCGCGAGTGCGGTTGATGACCTCGGCGGACTCGTTCCACTGCTCGCGCAGGATCTTGACGGCGACGATCCGCTCGATCCCGCCCGGCGCACGCGCTTCTGCGAGGTACAGCCTCGCGAAGGTCCCGGCCGATAGCTCGTGGAGCAGCAGGATTTCGAGGTGCCGGCTCCCGGCTTGGGCTTCCATTCGCTCCGGCTCGTGACGCGGCGCGGAGGATAACACAGGCTCCGGCGCGTTACGCTCGCGTCGATGGGCTGCCCCTCGCAGCGGCACGGTCGTGGTTGCGGCCGACCGGGAGCTGTGGTTTAACGGTCCCGCGCCGCGGACCCCGGGTTCGCGCGCAGACGGAGTCTTCCCCCGATGTCTGCCTTCCTCCTGCTGCTTTCGCTGGGCGGTTGCAATATCGTCCAACAGCTGCTGAACAACCCCGCGAAGATGGTCGAGGAGGCCGACGCCAAGCTCGTGGCCGGCGACCTCGCGGGCGCCGCGGCGTCGTACGACGCGGCCGCCCAGAAGGCGCCCACGGACGTGGGCGTGGCCACCGGCGCCGCCTACATGAAGGTGCTCGCGGGCGACTTCGCCGCGGCCGACGCGCTGCTCGCGGCCGCCGAGCCCACCGCCGCCGACAAGACGGGCGAGATCAAGCTCCGCCGCGCGCTCGTCGCGATCGAGACCGGCGACCTCGACAAGGTCAAGGAGTTCGCCGCGGCCAGCGGGCTGCCGGCCGGGCAGCTCCTCGCCGCCGAGGTCGAGCTCGCGGACGGCAACCGCGACGCCGCGAAGACGCTGCTCGAGGCCGCCAAGGCCGACGCCGGGCCCGTCGGGACCACGGCGTCCACGTACCTGGAGGTCATGGGGGATGCGAACCCGCTCGTCGCGGGTCTAGCGGAAGCCCAGGCGCTCTGGGCGCTCGGGAAGCGCCGCATCGCCGTGCGCAGCGTGGAGGATCTCGTGAAGGCGTACGCCGAGACGCGCGAGGACGGCGCCGACCAGCTCCTGCTGTGGGCCGGCCGCGCCGCCGCCGTCGGCGAGACCGCCATCGCGACGAGCCTGCTGGACGCCATCACCGTGCCGCCCCCCGGCCAGGGCTGGCGCGTCCAGGCCACGCGCGCCCTCGCGACGTGTGTGGACGGCGACGGGCAGGCCTGCCTCACCCAGTTCGAGGCGGTGCGCCTCGGCGCCCCGGCCGACGGCTACACGGACGCCGCCGCGACCGCCGCGCTCGGCATCGCCGAGAAGGATCCCGCCACGGCGCGCGCGCTCCTCGAAGGCCTCTCGGGCGACGCGGTCGCCCGCGCGTACGCGGCCATCGGGGAGAAGGGCGCCGCCGCGGCCGCCGTGACCGACCCCGTCCTCAAGTCCCAGCTCGGAGGTTGAGAATGCGCGTGAATGCCCTGCTCGCGGTGCTCGTGACGCTGCTCGGGATGCTCCTCCCCGGCGTCGCCCTCGCAAAGCCGGCCAAGGAGGCCGAGGGGGTCCCCGTCCGCGTGATCGTGCTCGACGCCGAGCGCAAGCCCATCTCCACCGCCGTCGTGCGTCACCCCCAGGAGGCCGACCGCCACCGCGTCAACTCGGTCGACGGCTCCTGGGAGGCGAGCGTGCTCTACATGCCGGACGGCAGCGAGCTCCGCTTCACGCCGGGCATGACGCTCGAGCTCGAGATCTCGGCCCCCGGGTACATGACCCAGGTCTTCCAGTACCAGGTCCGCAAGCGCAAGAACGTCGTCGAGCTCTCCCTCCCCAAGATCGAGATGGACGACACGACGATCGAGGAGCCGGTCATCAGCTTCGGCCGTGACCTCCCCCGCGAGCCGACCACCGAAGAGCCCCCCAAGTGACACCTGCTGTGACGGAGCCCTCCTCCATGCGCCGGTTCTGTGCCTCCCTCGGCGTGCTCGCCGCGCTCTCGCTCCCGGCGTTCGCCGCGGGGTGGTCGAGCTTCGACAACACCTTCCCCGCCATGCCCTGCCAGGACGGTTGGGCCGCCTGCCTCGTCGACGGCTCCGCCGCCGGCCCCGGCGCGCTCAAGGACGCCGCCGGCCGCCCGCTCCCCGCGGACGCGCGCCTCGGCTGGTTCGACCTGAAGCCGACCGTCGCGCTGTCGCCGTTCGCGAGCCTGTCGCAGTACAGCGGCCCCGTCGGGGGCGCCGTCGCGGCGCCGCCGCCGGCCGATCCGCCGCCCGTCGCGGAGGACCGCCCCGTCGCCGACAGCCGCCCCGTGGCGGACAGCCGGCCGGTCGACGCGCCGCCGCCGTCCGCGGGCGGCTCGGGCAGCAACGGCTCGGGCGGCACGAGCGGATCGAGCGTGACGAGCTCCCCCGTCGCGTCGACGCCCACCAGCACTCCCACCCCGGTCGCGGCGAACACCCCGCCGACCTCCGGCGGCGGCATGCGCCCCGGCGCGCCCTCCGCGGCCGGCACCCCGGCCACGCCCACGAGCACCCCGCCGGCCACCGCCAGCGGCGGCATGCGCCCCGGCGGACCGTCCTCGCCCACGAGCCTCCCGCCGAGCACGGGCTCGGCTCCGGCCTCGCTGCCGCCGTCCACCGGCGGCACGCCGCCCACGACGAGCAACCCGACGCCCGCCGCGGGGAACGCCGCCGTCGCCACGGCCCCGCAGGACGACTCCTGCACCGACCTCGTGAAGCTCGAGCCCGCCGCGATGATGGGCCAGCTCCGCGCGGGGCAGGGGAAGTGCCTCGATGCCCGCATCGGCAGCGAGGCGCAGCAGACCACCAAGGACAAGATCTCCCGTCTCCTCATCTCCAACGCCGAGAACAAGGGCGACAAGCAGGAGTGGGAGCGGCTGATCAAGCGGCACCTCGAGGACATCGACCGCTCGGATCCCGACCTCTGCTTCAAGTACGCGCTGCACCTGTCCCGCGGCGGCGTGGGCCGCGCGCAGGGCGTCATCCGCTGGGCGGACTACTCGCTCGAGAACAAGTCGAAGTGGTCGGGCACGACGTACAAGACGCGCGTGTTCAACCTCTACAAGCTCCGGGCCGAGGCCGCGAACAAGCTGTGGCAGGAGGCGGAGAAGGAGTTCGCGGAGGGCGAGCGCTCCGACGAGAAGGAGGCCAAGGCCGCGAAGTACCGCGGGCAGGCCAAGGACTACGCCCGCGAGTGGCTCGACTACGCCAAGGCGAGCGAGCAGGACACCAAGACCGCCATGGCGCTCTGTGTCTCCTCCTCCGGGAACCGCGCGTTCTGCGAGGGGGGCTAGGCGGTTTTGCGACAGCTGATCCTCTTCGCTCCGCTGCTCGTCGCCTGCTCGGGCGGCCAGTCGGACGTGTCCACGCCGCCCCCCGCGGCCTCGCAGAGCGCCGTCCCCGCGGAGCTTCTGGCCACGACGTGGCAGGTGCGCCTCGCGGTCGACGCGGCGCGTGCGCCGTTCGAGGGGCGTGACAGCTGGGTGGGCTTCTTCCAGGGCAAGCGCGTCGAGCCGCTCGCGGCCTTCGCCGTCGAGAAGGACGCCGCCGCCCTCGCGCGGCTCCACGCCGAGTACGCCGCGATCTACCGGCAGGCCGCGCTGCTCGCGGCCGGCTCCACGGCGCAGGTGTACGGCGTCGACGCCCAGCCGACCGATCCCGCGGAGACGAGCTACCTGCTCGGCGTGTCCGGCGCGCTCCTCGGCGACGCGACGCTGCGCGGCAAGCTCGGTGCCGCCGGCGGCTCGAAGGTCGACGGCCTGGCGGCGCGCGACGCCGCGTGGAAGTCCTGGGTCGACGCCGGTGCCGCCTGGCCGCCCGACGCGCCCGTGCAGGGCTCGCCCGGCGCCCCGAGCGCCGTCGAGGCCGGCAAGGTGCCGGACGCCGGCACGCTGCCGCACTTCAAGCTCCCCGAGCAGGGCGTCGAGACCTCCGTGGACGCCGCGGACCCCGGCACGCTCTGGGCGCTCGCCCGCGCCCACGAGGCGGCCGCGCTCGCGGCCTCGCCGGACAACGCCGCGGCCGTCCGCGTGTGGATCGATCCGTGGCGGCTCCCACCGGAGACGCACGAGCCCGCGTCGGGCGTCGCGATCCCCGATACGTTCCTGTTCATGTCGGCCATGACCACCGCCGGGGACGCCCTGTTCCTCGCGGACCTCGAGCGAGACGGCGGCGCCGCCGTCGCGGCGCACGCCAGCGACAGCCCGTACGCCGTCGCGATCGCGAAGTGTACGAAGGGCGGTCGGATCGAGGTTGACTGCATCCTCGACGAGAGCGCCGCCCTCGGCCAGGCGATCGAGGCGGCCATGGCCGCCGCGTCGGGCCGCGAGGACAGCTTCCACCGCCCGTTCGCGGAGTTCGCGCGCGTCGGGCTCCTGCGCGCCGCCGATCGCGCCGCCTGGAAGCTCGACGATCGCGAGAGCGGCGGGCGCCTGCGCATCAACGCGCTCGACCGCACCACGGGCACCGCCCGCGACCCGCTCTTCCTTCTTTCGGTCGCGGCGTGGGACGCCGGCAACCGGAACTCCGTCCGTGCCGAGGAGCTCGTGCACGGGCTGCTGACAGAAGTTCCCGGCCTGGAGGCGGCCCGCCTCCCGCTGGATGCGTTGCACATTCGCCTGAGCCGGAATGCCGCACCCGGCCGGCCCATGCACTGAGGAGTCTCACGATGCCCCGCCGTGGTCACGAGGAAGCAGAATCGAAGTTCGAGGGCGCGCGCCACCTGATGGTGGCCGTCGGGCTCGCCGGCGCGGTGCTCTCCACGGGTGCCGTCCTGAGCTTCTACGAAGAGTCGCTCCCGGGCACCATCAACCCGCTGTACGCGCAGTCGATGGTCGACTGGCGCTCGCAGGAGCTGGTGTTCGACCGGATCTACTTCCACAGCCCGATCGACAACCGGATCATGAGCCGCGTCGTCGAGAAGGGGGAGCTGGCCGAGGGCGGCAAGGCCTACAAGCTCACGCTGAAGGCGGGGCTCAAGTGGCACGACGGGAAGGCGGTCACGTCGAAGGACGTGTGCTTCACCGTCGCTGCGATGCTCGACCCGAAGACGCCGAGCCCGATGGCCGCGGGCTACCGCACGGTGCTCGCGGGCTGCGAGGCGCAGTCGCCCACGGTGGCGCTCGTGCGCTTCACCAAGGTCTTCCACAACCCGCAGGAGCGACTCGGGTTCCCGCTCCTCCCCGAGGCCCCCTTCGGCGGCAACACCGCCATCTCGCCGGACCTCGACTTCTCGGCGCACCCCATCGGCTCGGGCCCGTACAAGGGCAACAAGGGCCGCCGCGGCGTCACCTTCGAGGCCTACCCGAACGCGCACCACAACGCCTCGATCGCGCAGCTCTCCCTCCAGGAGGGCGGCGATCCCGTCGTCCAGGTGGTCACGCTCCGCAACAACGGCGTCCAGGGCATCCTCGCCGTGCCGCCGCCGCTCCGCGCCGACGTGTCCGCCTCCGACGACCTGCAGCTCAAGTCCTACGACCTGCGCTCCTGGTGGTTCATGGCGGTGAACACCAAGAAGGGCGCGCTCGCCGACAAGCGGGTGCGGCAGGCGCTCAACCTGATCATCGACCGCACGGACCTCCGCCAGCTCTCCATCGGCGTGAAGCCCGGCGAGCAGAACAGCCCCTGCGAGTTCATCTCGGGCCCGTTCGTGCAGTCCTCGCCCTTCTACAACCGCTCCGTCCCCACCAAGGAGAAGAGCGACCGCGCCGCGGCCTCGAAGCTCCTCACCGAGGCGGGCCTCCAGCAGATCGGCGGCCGCTGGCACTTCAAGGGCCAGCCCATCCAGCTCCAGATCGGCATGCTCGCGCCGCTCGACAACGAGGCGCCCGACCTGTTGACGCAGATCGCCAACCAGCTCGGCGCCGGCGGCTTCGACCGCCAGGAGACGAAGGTCACGGTCGACGACTGGAACCGCCGCGTCCTCACGGGGAAGGCGACCGAGTTCGACATCCTCGTCGGCAAGTGGTCCTTCGGCGTCGTGGAGGAGGTCAACGACCTCTTCGAGACGCGCGCCGGGGCCAAGGGCACGCTGAACATCTTCAACTACAGCAACGCCCAGGTCGACCAGACCATCGCCGAGTACAACGCCGCCCGCACGGACACCGCCGCGGACGACGCGTACCACAAGCTGCACTCCATGCTGGCGGACGACCTGCCCTACCTCTTCCTCTGGAAGCTCGACACGAAGAGCGCCTGGCGGACCGAGGTGCGCGGGAACACGATCGCGCCGTACTACTACTGGACCGAGATCGACTCCTGGAAGTACGGGCCGTAGGAGCACGATCCGCATGTCGCCGAGCCAGCCGACCCACACCGTCGCCGGGTCCTGCCGCGCCATTCGCGCGGCGGGGTGCCCGCGCGTGGGCCGAGCCGCCTCCTCCGGGGGCGCGCGATGAAGGCCTGGTGGCTCCGGCCCGCCGTGCGCCTCGTGGCGGCGATCGTGCTGCCGTTCGCGGTGCCCGCGATCATCACGGCGCTCATCTGGGCGCTCCCCGGCGATCCCGCGGAGATCATCTGCCCGCGGGAGATCTGCGGCGGGACCGACGCGCTCGCCGCGCGCTGGAACCTCGACGGCGGGCCCTGGAAGTTCTTCTCGGCCTGGGTCGAGGGCGCGCTCTCGGGGGACTTCGGGAACAGCTGGCGCGTGCAGCAGGGCGTGCCCGTGGCGGAGCTGCTCGCCGAGGCGGTGCCCACGACCACGGCGCTCATGCTCGCGGGGCTCGTCCCGCTCGTGCTCGGCTCCATCGGCGCGGCGACCGGGCTCCTGCCCCGCAAGGCCGACCCCGCCGCCAACACGATCGGGCTCGTGCCCGCCGTCGTCTTCGCGCTCCTCTGCGCGGCGATGGTCGAGCTCAGCTACGGCGCCGAGAGCTTCAACGTCGAGGCGACGCGCCTGCGCATCGTGCTCGGCGCGCTGGTGCTCGGCTTCGCGGACGGCGCCTTCGCGGGCGCCACCTCGGGCGTCCGCGCCCTGTTCCGCACGGAGCGCAAGCAGCGCTACGTCGGTGTCGCGCTCCTCCGCGGCGAGCGCGCGCTCGCGAACATGCTCCCCAACGTGGCGCCGGCCCTCGCCGGGCAGCTCCGCGCGCGGGTGCTCCACCTCCTTTCCGGCACCGTGGTCGTCGAGGTGGTCCTCCGCATCAACGGCATCGGCGACCTCCTCTGGGGCGGCACGCTGCTCCAGGACTTCGGTGTCGTGCTCGCCGCGGCCACCGCGTTCGCGGCGCTCTCCGGGCTCCTCCTCCTCGTCCAGGCGACGACCGAGATCGTGGTCGCCCTGGTCGTCCGCCGCGCGCCGCCGGTCGCGCTCCCGGCGCCCGAGATGGCGAAGGTGGCCGGATGATCCCCCGCAACGTCGCGCTCGCGGTCGCGCTCGCGTGCTTCATCGTGCTCCTGGTGCTCGGCCTGGGCGCCCCCGAGCACCTCGCGATGCCCGACCTCTCGAAGGTCTACCTGGGCTTCGCCGACGCGCCGCCCTTCGGCACCGACCAGCGCGGTCGCCCGCTGCTCGAGTACGCGCAGCAGGGCGCCGCGGTGATCCTCTTCCCGTCCTTGTTCGCGGGGCTCCTCGTCGGGGTGATGGGCGTCGTGGGCGGCCTCCTCCGCTGCGTCGGGAGCGCGCGCGTCGACACCGTGGTGCAGGCCTTCGGCGAGATCGTCGGGAGCCTCCCGCGCATGGTCGTGATCCTGGTGGTCGCGCTCCTCATCCCGGCGGGCGACCGCGGGCTCCTGCCGCTCGCGCTCGCGTGGGCCGTGCTCGCGAGCCCCGGCGCGATGGACGAGGCCGCCTCCGTGGCCGAGCGCCTCGGCGGCGCCCGCTTCGTGGAGGCGCTGCGCGCGCACGGCTTCTCCTGGTCGCGGGTGTTCCTGTACCACATCGTGGCGTTGAACCTGCGGCCCGTCGTGGTGCGGCAGGCGGCCGAGACCGCCATGCAGGTGACCTTCCTCGAGATCGCGCTCTCCTACCTCGCGGCCCAGGAGAACCAGTCGAGCTTCACCCACGCGGACGACGTGAAGTCCTGGGCGAACCTCCTGGAAGTCGGGTATCCGAGCCTCGTGCTCCCCGAGGTCCCCACCCAGCACGCGCTGATCACCGGCCTCGGGCTCGTGGGGCTCGTGACCGTGATGGCCCTCATGTTCTCCTCCGCGGCGAGGGCCCGATGAGCGCCGGGAGCCGCGCGTCGCTGCTCTCGCTCGCGGGCGTGTCCATCCGCGCGCCCGACCGCATCCTCGTCGAGGGCGTGAACGTCGAGGTCTTCGCGGGCGAGGTGACCGCGCTCTGCGGCCCCTCCGGCGCCGGCAAGTCGCTCACCGCGCGCGCCTGCATGTGCGTGCTCGACGTGGAGCCCGGGCTCGTGGCCGGGTCGCTGCACTACCCGGCGCTCTCCGAGCGCGACTGGTTCGCGAGCGTGGTGGGGAAGGGGAAGTCGGCCCAGAAGGCGCTCCTGCGCGAGACGGAGTCGCTGCGCGGGGGCTACCTCAGCTACTCGCCGCAGGCGGCGTCGAGCGCGCTCAACCCGGGCCGCACGATCGGCCGGCAGATGGAGATCGCGATCGCCCGCCGCCAGTCGCCCGTCCCGCCCTCGCAGCTCGGGGCCGTGATCCGCGAGCTGCTCGACGAGGTGGGGCTCGCGACCTACGTCGCCGGGTCCCTCCCGGGCGAGCTCTCGGGCGGCATGTGCCAGCGCGCCGCGCTCGCCATCGCGATGGCGTCCGAGCCGCGGGTGCTCATCGCCGACGAGCCCGAGACCGGCCTCGACCCCGTGCTCCGGCGCCAGATCGTCGAGCTGCTCCTGACCGTCGGGAAGGCCCACGACTGCGGCATCCTGCTCATCTCGCACCACGAGGACACGGTCGACCGCATCGCGGATCATGTCATCCGACTTACGCCGCCCAACCGCGGGGCGTCGGCATGAGCGGCGCGCCCCTCCCGATCGACGGCGGCGCGGCCGCGCGCCCGGTGGGCGACGAGCTCGTCGTGCGTGTCGCGGAGCTCGTGAAGACCTTCCGCATCCCCGGGCCCTGGCCCTGGAGCGAGGCGCGCATCGTCGAGGCGGTGCGCGGCGTGGACTTCAAGGTGCGGCGCGGCGAGGTCGTCGCGCTCGTGGGCCAGTCCGGCTCCGGCAAGACCACGCTCTCGCGCATCGTGCTCGGGCTCGAGGCGCCCACGACGGGCGAGGTGTGGATCGAGGCGCACCGCTGGGACCAGCTCGCGGAGCGCGAGCGCCAGCGCCACCGCATCGCCTACCAGTACATCCCGCAGGACGCGATGGCCGCGCTCGACCCGCAGCAGACGGTGCTCGAGCACGTCGTCGAGACGCTCACCGTGCTCGGGCGCAAGAGCCAGGCAGACGCGCGCGCCGCCGCGGCCGCGATGCTCGCCCGCCTCGGGCTCTCTCACCGGCACGACGCGCTCCCCCGGGAGCTCTCCGGCGGCGAGCAGCGCCGCGTCACGCTGGCGCGGGTGCTCGCGCTCGAGCCGCGCCTCGTCGTCGCCGACGAACCGACCTCGGGGCTCGATCCGGACCGGCGTGCCTCCGTGCTCGCCGATCTCATCGGCAACCTGCCGCCCGACGCCGGGTGTATCCTCGTCACGCACGATCTCGATGCGGCCGTCCACTATTGCCACCGCGCGGTGGTCATGCTGGAGGGCCGGGTCATCGAGGAGCTCGACCTCCGCACCGACGAACCCCGCCACCCCTATACCCGCTCGCTGCTGGACCCCTGGCAGTCCCCGCCTGCTGGTTCCCCACGGAAAGGTGCCTCATGATCGCCACCCGCCGCCTTCTCCCCCTCCTCGCGGCCCTCGCGTTCACCCCCCTCGTCCTCCCGGTCGCGCACGCCGGGGAGGTCGAGAAGGCCGAGCACACCCGCATCGGCGAGGAGATGCGCAAGCTCGCGGCGCGCAACGCCTGGCCGGCCGTCGAGGCGAGCTTCAAGCGCCTCGAGGAGCTCGAGAAGAAGGGCGAGGTCATCACCTACCGGGAGTTCATGCTCGGCGGCGAGGCCGCGCGCGCGCTCGGCGACATGACCGCCGCGCGGGCCCGCGTGGATCGCGCGGCCAAGCTCGACCCCACCAAGGAGGCGCTCGAGTGGCTCGGGGAGGTCGACCGGAACTACGGCCGCGTCGAGATCTCCTTCGACAGCCGCTACCAGGGCCCCCGGACGCTCACCCCGGCCGTCCCGCCGTTCGCGCCCGACCAGCGCGCCAGCGTCACCTTCGCCCAGGCCCAGCTCGAGGCGGGCAAGGGCTACACCGGCCTCCTCCCGGCCGGCGAGTACAGCATCGGCGACACGAAGGTCAACGTGGCCCTCGGCGAGAAGGTCGCGACGCTCCGCGTCGGCCCGCCGGCGGCGCCGCCCAAGGAGGCCTTCAAGCTCGCCTACGTCGGCCCGCGGGCCCAGGTGGGCGTCGCGTTCACCTCCGCCGGCGACGTCGACGACGGGAGCCTCTCCGCCGACAGCGGGCTCCAGGCCGCGGCCTTCGGCGGCAGCGGCGCGCGCCTCGGCGTGGGCCTCGAGATCGGCCTCTCCAAGACCTTCGGCGTCATCGCCGAGGTCGGCTACCACAACCTGTTCGGGGCCCCCACGCGCGACGGCGAGCCGCTCGCCGAGCGCGAGGAGTACCTCACGTCCGGCAACAGCATGCACCTCGGCTACGGCTGGCTCGCGGCCAACCTGCGCTTCGGGAAGGTCTGGCTCGCGGCCGGGCCCATCTGGAGCGCGGGCGGCGGCGTCGTCCAGGGCGTCGACAGCGGCTGCGCCGACGGGGCGTGTGGAGATTATGCCGGGCTCGCGGATGACGGCGCGGCGTACCAGCGTTTGGATGGTGACGTGAAGATGGGAGGCGGCGCCGCCAGCCTCTCCTACGCGCTCGTGGATCTCGGCAGCTTGAAGGGCGCCGTCACCCTGGAGGGTGGGGCCCAGTCCGACACGTTCCGCATGTACCCCTGGGGCCAGGTCGCCTTCACGATCGCCCCGTCCGCATCGAGGAGGAAGGAATGATTCTGACCCTCACGCTCGCGCTCGCCCTGCCCGCTCACGCGGCCGAGGTGACCTGGGTGGGCGGTGGTCACGCCGGGAACCCCCAGTGGTCGCCGGACGGGTCGTGGCTGGCCTTCGAGGTCAACAACAACTCGGACAAGGTCGACTTCTACGTGGTGAAGGTCGCCAACGGCAACCCGTCCGCCCCGCAGAAGGTGGTCATCCCCGGTGGGAGCAGCAACTTCAGCGCGGGTGGCAGCTACGCGGCCAACCCCAACTGGCACCCCCGGGGCCCGGTCCTCTTCGAGGCGGCCAACCCGGGTGGGCTCACGCGAATCTACTTCCTGAGCCCGGGCGGCTCGTCGCCGGCGGAGTACCTCAACATCTCCCAGGCGCCGGGCAACCTCGCGTGGCCGACCATCTCGCCGGATGGGAGCACGCTCGCGTTCACGTCGAGCGCCACGGGGCAGGGGGACATCTACCTGTTCAGCCAGGCGACCAACAAGGTCTCGGTGACCGTGCCGTCCGACGTGCCGGAGAACGCCCCGCGCTTTTCGGCCGACGGCAAGACCCTCGTGTACTCCCGCAAGAACCAGGGGACCGAGGACCTCTTCACGTGGGCCGTCGGCTCGAGCTCCCAGGCGCCGCTCAAGGGCGGTTCGGGCGACCAGAGCCGGCCGCGCTACGCGAAGTCCGAGGTCGTGTACTTCACCAACGAGCGCGGCGACGACCGCTGGGACATCGCGGCGATGCCGGTCGGCGGCGAGCGCCGCATCATCGCCCAGGACATCCGCCTGCCGCTGCGCTCCCAGCCCGCGCTGACGCCGGACCAGTCCGCCGTGCTCTACACGTCGAGCGCGCCCGCCAAGGACGGGAGCGTGTACGTCGTGAAGCTCGACGGCTCCGGCACCAAGGAGATCAAGACCGGGCTGTCCGCGGTCGGCGATCCCTCGGTGGTGACCGCGGGTGGTCGCACCTTCCTGGCGTTCACCGCGCTCCCCAACAGCGGCTCCGATTGGCGCCAGCTGCACATCGTGGACGTGACGGGCCAGATCTGATCCGCCGCGCGGCCTGACAGGGACAGGCGTGACAGGGATGGGGGGCTACGGCCCCCCGTTTCGCTTGGGACCTGTCAGAACCAGGTGCAGCCGCGCTCGGTGAGGAAGTTCATCCCGACGTCGTCGTTCCACACGCCCACGCCCAAGAGCTCCGCGCTCGAGGTGTAGTACCAGGTGGAGACGCCGTCGGTGCCGAGGTCCACGGCGTACGCGGTGGCGAAGTCCTCGCCCCACATCGCCTCGGGGCAGGTCGAGTTCACCGCGTCGTACACGGCGGTGACCTCCACGCCCACGTCGCAGGTCGGGCAGGAGCCGGTGCTGCCGAAGCTGCCCGTGACGCTCCAGTACGCCACGCAGTCCGCGCCGCCCACGTCCTTCCAGGCGTCGTTGGCGAAGACGTAGGCCGCCTCCTGGCCGGTCCAGCCGCTCGCCACGTCGCCCAGGTACTCGCCCCAGAAGTAGCGCGCCCCGCCCGGCACCGGCGTGCCTTCGACGTCCTGGCACCCGTCCGCGTTCTGCTGCATCTGCTCGCGCACGTCGGTGAGCGTGGGCTCGACGTCGGTGTCGGTGTCGGTGTCCGTGTCGGTGTCCGTGTCACTGTCCGCGTCGGTGTCGCTGTCCGTGTCCGCGTCCGTGTCCGCGTCGCCTTCGGGCTTGTCGGTCGCCTCCTCCGCGGGGCAGCCGATGAGGAGGGCGAGGAGGGGGAAGAGGCGCATGGAGGTCTCCTTCGTGGCGAGACATCCTACCCCGGCCGTCGGCTCGATCCCATCCGCTCTCGACCGGCTTGCGAGAAGCGCCGCGCCGTTCTAGGGGTGGACATGCTTCCGCTCGCGCTCGCGCTCCTCCTCCAGCTCCTCGTCCAGGGCGCCTCCGCCCAGGACCTCAACTTCGGCTACACGCCGGCGCCCGGCCCCGGCGAGAACCCGGCCCTGCTCGTGACGCCCACGCGCACGATCGCCAACCTCTACGTGTCCATCGAGGTCGGCGGCAAGACGCTCGAGTTCAACAAGAAGAACGTCCCCGCGGGCACGCAGCTCCGCTTCGAGTGGCCGCGCGACACGCGCGTCACCCACGCCGACGCCTTCATCCGCGCGAGCTTCGCCGACGGGAACGTCACCGAGACGAACGTGCCCGTCGACTACCAGTTCTCGGGCCAGCTCTCGATCGACCTCTCCAAGGCCTCCGCGGACCTCGACAAGAAGACCGTCACCGTGCACACCACGGCCCCGGTCGACAGCGCGGAGATCATCGCGTACGGCGCCGGCAAGGCCGTGCTCGACCAGCGCACCGTGCCGCTCTCCGGCGGGCCGGGCGCGGTCGACGTGCCCTTCGTCGGCGACCCCGGCGAGGTCGTTCTCCTCGACGTGAAGCTCAACAGCGGCAACGCCTGGGCGGGCTTCACCTACTCGCCCTGGTTCCTCGACATCCCGCACGAGGACGTGCTCTTCGCGTCCGACTCCGCCGACATCCCCGCGTCCGAGGAGTACAAGCTGCACCACACGCTGGCGCAGCTGCACGACGTGATCGAGAAGTACGGCGCGATCGTGCCGGTGAAGCTCTACATCGCGGGCTGCACCGACACCGTGGGCGACTCCGCCCACAACAAGGACCTCTCGTATCGCCGCGCCCAGTCCATCGCGAAGTGGCTGCGCGCCAAGGGCTACAGCCACCCCATCTTCTACTACGGCTTCGGCGAATCGCTGCTCGCGGTCCCCACGGGCGACGGCGTGGACAACGCCGCCAACCGCCGCGCGCTCTACATGGTCGGCGCCAACCCGCCGCCAGCGGGCTCGGGCATCCCGTCGGTGGGCTGGAAGGCGCTCTAGAGGCTCGTCTTCTTGGGGCGGGGGGGCGTGGGAGCGGGGGGGGGGGGGGGGGGGGGGGGGGGGCGGGGGGGGGGGGGGGGGGGGGGGGG
>CAYWGD010000001.1:235992-285146 GCA_964457335.1 uncultured Enterobacteriaceae bacterium
GGCCCGTGCGCCCCGGGTCCGGTGGGGGGGCAGCCCGTAGGGAGGACCCACCGGGGGCCCCGGGGTGCGGTTCTCGGGCCGCCCGCCCGGCGCACGCGGACGGAGGCCCCCCCGCAACGCCCCCCCAACGTGGCGCGACGCCTTGGCGCTAGAAGATCTGCCCCGCCCCCACCCGGATCGTGAACTGGTTCTGGGTGACGGACGCCGTGCCCGTCTCCCCGTCGCCCTCGGCCTCGTAGGTCATCGTGCGGTAGTCCCAGCCGCCACCGAAGCGCACGGTCGTGCCGCTGTCCGAGACGCGCCAGTCGAGCATCAGCTCGGCGTGCGTGTCGATGGGGAAGGGGACGAAGGTCTCGGCGATCTCGAGCGACCCGTAGAGGTCGTCGGTCTCGAAGGACAGGAGCGCGCCGGCCCGCACGCCGAAGAGCGGGAAGTTGAGCAGCTCGGCCTGGGTCCGGCCCGCGTCGGCGTAGCGGAAGAGCACGCCGGTCGTGTAGTGCGCGCCCAGGGTGCCCTCGACGGACAACACGCTGACGAGGCCCTTGCGGTAGCGCACCGCGAGGATCGCGTCGCGCTGCACGTTGACGTACGGGTTCTCGCCGACGTTGAACCACTCGAGCTGCCCGCGGCCGCGCACGTCGAGGCCGAGGCCGCCCCAGGACTGCTGGAGCGGGAGCCACACGAGCTCGGCGCCCACGCCCCAGAAGCCCGCGCCCGGCGTCGCGTAGTCGGCGGCGCCGAGGAGCTGGGCGCCGGCGTCGCTCTCCATCACGTAGCTGCCGCGCGCGTTGATGAGGCCGCCGCCGAGCCGCACCTTGGCCCACTCGGCGTTCGAGGCGGCCGCCTTCGGGAGCCGCGCGCCCGAGCCGCCGCCGGTCGCGGTGCCGCCGCCGGTGTTGCGCGGCGCGGGCCCGCCCGCGGTCGCCTGGGGCTGCGAGCCCACCATCGCGAGCGTAGGGAGCGAGAGCGTGCCGGTGGCGCTGTCCGCGCCCACGGTGATGGCGATGGGGCCGTCCTGCCCCGCCGCGAGCTGGAGCGGCACCGTGTAGGTGCCGTCCCGGTTGTCCGTGATCTGGCCGACGGTGGCGGGAGACGCGGTGATGGCGAGCTTCTTGCCGCCCACGCCGACGCCCGCGTTGTCGGTCACGCGGATGTTCACGAGGATCGCGGCCCCGGGCGTGGTGTACGGCGGCACCGTGGAGATCGCGACGAGGGCAGGCGGGCCGGAGGGCGGGACGACGCCCTCGCGCAGCACCTTGAGCTCCGCCGCGGCGGACTGCCACTTCGCGACCTGCGCCTCGTCGGCGGGGCTGCCGCCGGTCGGGAGCATCGCGCCGGCGCCGTCCTTGGCCTGGAACAGCGGCACCTCGGTGACGAGCCCGGCGCCCTCGAGGCGCACGCTCGCGACGCCGGGCGCCTTGCCCGCGGTGAAGGGGATGCGCGCCATGCCGCGCGCGTCCGTCTTCGCGGTGGGCGGCACGCTCCCGTCGCCGCGCGGGGCCCCGACCTTGAGGTCCACGTTGGGGACCGGGATGCCGAAGGCGTCGACGGTGACGACCGTGATGGTCACGACGTCCGTGCCGTTGGCCGCCACGATCGGGGACGCGGGCCACGCCACGAGCCGCGCGGTGGGCATCGACGACACCGCGACGTTCGGGGCCGCGAACACGCGGACGCTCTTCGTGGAGGAGGAGACCTTGAAGGGGAAGGTGTAGCTGCCGTCCTTGTTGTCCTTCGCGGAGCCGCTGGCGGTCGCCCCCTGCGCGGTGAGCACGGGCGGCTTGCCGACCACGCCGGTGCCCTGCGCGTCCTTGACGCGCGCGGTCACGGAGAAGCTCGTCGCGGTCTTGCCGATGTCGGCCGCGGTGAGCGTGACCGTGGGGACGCTGGCGATGAGCGTGAGCTTGCGCTCGGCCTTCACCCCGTCGACCTCGGCGGTGAGCGTGACCTCGCCGGCCGCGCTCGGGGGCGTGAACGTGGCGGTCCAGCCGTCGCGCTCGAGCACCGGCGTGGTGACCGAGCCGGCGGACGCGGTGAGCTTCACCGCGGTGCCGGCGGTCTTGGCCTCGCCGTCGGAGCCGATGACGACGAGCCGCACGGGCACCGCGAGATCGGCCTGGGCGGGAACGGTGGCGGGGAGCGGGAGGAAGGCGAGGGCGGTCGAGGCGGTGACGGGGAGGTCGACCTCCTTGTCGACCTTCGACGTGTCGGGGTTCACGCTCCGGAGGTCGCCCTTGGGCTCGCGCGGGTCGAGGTCCACGTCGAACGCGACCTTGCCCGACGGCGCCGCGGTGAGGGGGCCGTACTGGCGCCCGCCGACCTTGAGCACGTTCGAGGAGCCCGGCTGCACGTCGAAGCTGACGGAGCGCTTGACCGAGACCGGGAGGACGGCCGAGCCGTACACCTGGTCCGGGGCCGCGGCGTCGGCCGCGCCGAACACCACGGAGAGCGGCGCGGTGAGGCCCTTGGGTGGGGTGTAGCGGGCCACCCAGGTGCCGTTCCCGGCCGGGGTCACGGCCTCGAGCGTGCCGGCCGAGGCCACCAGCAGGAAGCGGCGGCCGGTGGTCGCCACCCGCGAGCTGCCCTGCGGCTCGATCTTCACCACGGCGGTGCCGGAGCTGGGGAGCACGGGGGGATCGAAGGCGAGGGAGAGCGAGCCCGAAAAGGGCGGCACGACCGGCACCTCGAAGGTCGACTCGGCGCCGCCCGCGGTGACCTTGAAGGTGACCGTCCCCGCGGAGGACACCCGCGGCGGCGTGAACGGCACCGTCCACACCCCGTCCGGCCCGGCCACCGCCGGCCCGGTCTTGCCGCTGTCCGCCTTGATGCGGATCTTCTGGCCGTCGTCCACGTAGAACCGGACGGCCGTCTGGGTGGTTCCGTCGCCGGCGAGCGGAGGGGCGGGGACCCACACCACCCCGGCGAAGGCCGGGAAGCACCAGAGGAGCGTGTAGAGAGCGGCCAGCCAGCGCACCGGGACCTCGGGAGGCACGGCATGATAGCGCGCGCGCCGCCGCTCCGGTCGCCGGGCGTTCGGCCTGACAACATCGTGACGGCCGGGCTCGTGCCACGGCCCAAAAATGCGACGGCCGGGCGCGGGGCCCGGCCGGACCGCCGCGGATCGCCGGCTACCCGGCCATCAGCCCCTCGATCACGGAGTGGTAGCCGCCCGGATCGTTGACCGACTCGAGCACCATGCCGCGGTTGATGACGACCGGCATCGGCCAGGCCCCGTCGCCGTAGGCCCAGTAGAACTCGCCGCTCCCGTCCCCGACCACGGGGTGGGTGAGGCCGTACTCGTCGGCCCAGTCGAGCAGATCAGCCGGCTCCGACCCGTCGAGGGCCGTGATCATCATGAAGCCCTGATCCTTGTACGTCTCGTAGAGATCCTGGAGGCCACCGGCCTCCGCCATGCACGTCCCTCACGTGAACCCGGCGCCCATCACCAGGACGACCTGGCCGCAGAAGTCGTGGAGCTTGACGGTCTCGCCGAACTGGTCGGGCAGGGCGAAGTTCGCCGCGATGTCGCCCTCGGACGTGCCGGTCTCCGCGTCCGCGAAGTCGTTGCGGCACGCGTCGATGGGCCAGCCGGCCTGGTAGGGCTTGTCGGCCGCGTCGGCGGGGTTCGTGTTCTGGGCGACCTCGTCGCCGTCGTCGTACTCGTCGCCGTCGGAGTCGACCTTGGCGGGGTCGGTCCCGAGCTCGATCTCCTCGGCGTCGAGCAGGCCGTCGCCGTCACCATCGACGTCGATCGAGACGTCGGCGATGCAGCCGGTCGCGAGTGAGAGGGTGATTGCCGCGAGCAGGCGCATGAGCCCACCTCCGGAGGTTGAGGCAGTATCACACGGGCCCGCGCCGCTGCAAAGGGGATAATGGGGCGGCCATGTCTCTCCTCGAGGCCGCCGCGCGGGCGCGGCACGATCTCGGCAAGTACGTCGCGTTCCAGGCGCGCTGGCTCGAGCCCGGCGCGACCGCGGAGGCGCTCCGCGACGCGCTCCGCGAGGACCTCCTGCGCACCCGCAAGGGACCGGACGGCGTCGTGGACGCGGCCACGCTCTGGCGGGAGCTGCGCGCGCCCCTGGCCCCCGCGGGCGTCGAGCGTGTCGACGCGCTGATGGCGACGCTCGCGGTCCGGGCCGCCACGCTGGACACGCTGGACGCCGCCGCCCTCGAGGACACCGCGCGCCTCGCCCGGGAGGTCGCCGACGAGCTGAAGGCGCTGCACGCGCGCGTGAGGGGCTGATGGGCACCATCCTCGTGATCGACGACCAGGACCGCTACGTCGACCTCTGCCGCCGGGCCATCCCCGAGCACGAGTACCTCGGCCCCGCGCGCTCCTGGAAGGCCGCGGCCGAGATCCTGAAGAAGCAGCGCCGGTCCATCGACCTCGTGCTGCTCGACGTGAACTTCGACATCCCCGCCGCCGAGCTCGTCGGGCTGCCGACGGGCGCCGACGACAAGACCGTGTCCCGCGCCCGGCGCCGCCAGGGGCTCGAGATCCTGGTGCGGCTGCGCCGGCACCTCCCGGACCTGCCCGTCGTGCTCATGACCTCGCGCGACGACCTCGACATCGACCGCGCGGCCGAGCGCCTGGACGCCGAGGAGTACACCTACTTCCTGGACGACGAGTACGTCGACGCCCGCAGCCTGCGCGTCCAGATCGAGAACGTGCTGAAGTCGCGACGGGGCCAGGACGCGGAGGGGCCCATCTTCTGGGGACGCGCGCCGGTGATGCAGCGCGTCCGCGCCCGCCTCCAGGTGCTCGCCCGCGGGCGGCTGCCCGTCATCCTCGGCGGGCCCACGGGCACGGGCAAGTCGCTGCTCGCGCGGCACTACATCCACCCGCGCTCGGGTCGCAAGGGCAAGTTCGTGGCGGTGGACCTCTCCACGATCCCCAAGGACCTCGTCGGGACCACGCTCTTCGGCTCCGCGCGCGGCGCCTACACGGGCTCGGTGGCCGACCGGAAGGGCGCGTTCGAGGAGGCCGACGGCGGCACGCTCTTCCTCGACGAGATCGGGAACCTCTCCGAAGAGGCGCAGAAGATGCTGCTCGGCGTGCTCCAGGAGGGCACGGTCGTCCGCATCGGCGACGTGCTCGAGCGCCGCGTGGACGTGAAGCTCGTCGTCGCGACGCACGAGGACCTCTCCGCGATGGTGCGCCAGGGACGCTTCCGGCGCGACCTCTACATGCGGCTCAACCCCGCCTGCACGGTGGCGCTGCCGCCGCTCGCCGAGCGCCGGGGCGACCTGCTCCGGCTCCTGGGCTGGACCGCCCGCCACGTGGCAGACGGCCCGCAGCTCAAGTCGCTGATCGGCGAGTACCGCCGCCGCGCGGGGATGCCCGAGGAGGGCGACCTGGTCGTCGTCACCGGCGGGGACCTCCCGGCGCCCGAGCCCGGTCGGCTCGTGCTGCTCTTCCCCGAGCGCTCCGTGCGGCTCCTGCGGCGCCACCGCTGGCCCGGCAACCTCCGGGAGCTCGCCATGACCGTGGAGAACGCGCTCACGTTCACCTTCGCGGAGCTCGTGGGCCTGCCGGTGGGCGGACGAGGCGACGTCGTCCAGGTGCGCCCCAAGCTGCTCCGTGACCTCTTGCGGGCGGTGCACGTCGACACGCCCGCCGAGGAGACCGGCTGGAAGTGCACCGTGGTCGTTCGGCCCGACGGCACGCTCAACCACCTCGCCCAGGACGTCGAGCGCCAGTACTTCATGAAGCTCTGGGAACAGGAGGAGGGCGACTTCGCCGCGATGGCCCGCATCCTGATGGGCGACCCCGAGTGCGCGCGGAAGGTGCAGCTCCGCTTCAACCAGCTCGGGCTGAAGGTGCGGGAGTTGAAGGGTGGACAGGCCTAGCTCCACCCGGGCACCCGAGCCGCCGACGCTCCTCCGTGCCCCCGGCGCCTCCGCAGCGGCTCGGCCGGCTGCCCTGAAGCAGCCGTGATCGCGCTCCTCTTCGCCCTGGCGCTCGCCGCCCCCGAGGACGCGCTCGACGCGGCCACGCGGCCGTTCTTCCTCCAGGCCGTCGAGCTCGAGGAGACGCGGCAGTACAAGGAGGCCGCCGCGTCCTACCGGCTGGTCCTCGGGCGCGACCCGGGTTTCCTCCCGGCGGCGCTCGGGCTGGGGCGCGTGCTGGAGGCCGCCGGGGACCGGGCGGGCGCGGAGGCGGTCTACCGGGGGCTCGGCCAGGAGGCCGACGCCGTCGAGGCCCTCGCGCGGCTCGTGGAGGCGCGGGACCCCGCGGAGGCCCTCGCGTTGTGGCGCCGCCTGGAGACGCTCCGGCTCGGCGACCCGACGCCCTTCCGCGAGGAGGCGCGCCTGCTCGCGGCCACCGACCCGGACGCCGCCGTGGCGGCCTACGAGCGCTACCGGACGCTGCTCCAGGGCGGGGAGCCCGAGGGGGCCGTCGTCGTGGCGGTCGGGAGCGCGCTGCTCGCGGCGGAGCGCGTCGCCGAGGCGGAGGAGCTCTGGCGCGGCTACGTCGCGGGCTACCCGGAAGGGGAGGTCGCCGAGGAGCTGAAGGCGCGGCTCGACCGGCTCGACGTGGAGCGCGCCGCCGAGGCGCTGGCCCTCGGCGGGTCGGAGCCCCTGCCCATCGAGCTCGCGCCCCGGTACGCCGCGGCGCAGGCTTCGTTCGCGGAGGGGCGGCTCGCGGACGCGGAGGTGGAGGCGCGGGCGGTCGTCGCGGCGGCGCCGCGCTCGGCCGAGGCCCACGCGCTCCTCGCCGACGTGCTCGCGCGCCGGGGCGCCTGGGAGGACGCGGAGATCCACGCCGTGCTGGCGGGCGCGCTCGCGCCGGACGAGGCGTCCAACCACGTGCGGCTCGGGATGCTCCTGGCCGAGGCGTACGGCGGACGGCGCGATCGCGAGGCCGTCGAGGAGCTCCGGGAGGCGGCGGTCCTGCGGCCCGGCGACGTGGAGGTGCAGGTCGCGCTCGGCAAGCTCGAGCAGCGCATCGAGAGCTGGCCGCGGGCCGTCGCGGCCTTCGAGGCGGCCCTCGCCGCCGGGGCGACGGGGCCCACCGCCGCCGACGTGCGCGCCCGTCTCGACGCCCTGCAGCGCGTCCCGCCCGCCGCCCCGCGGCTCCCCGCGTCGACCGCCCCGGCGCTGCCCGGCGCCGCCGAGGACCACTACCGGATCGCGCGGGTCCTGGCGCGCCGCGGGCGCGTCGCGGAGGCCATCGCCGAGCTGGAGGCCGCGCTGGCCGTGGCGCCCGACGCCCCCGAGCTCCTGAACACGCGGGCGCGGCTCGCCCGCGAGGCCGGCGCCCCCGGGGAGGCCGAGACCTGGCTCCAGCGCAGCCGCAAGGCCGATCCGGACCAGCCCGCCGTGCTCAACCAGCTCGCCGACCTCGCGCGCGCCCGCGGCGACGTGGCGGCCGCCGAGGAGCTCTACGCCGAGGCCGCCGCGCGCGGCTCCGCCGACGCACACTTCCACCTCGCGGACCTCGCCGCCGCCCGGGAGGACTGGGGGCGCGTGCGCGAGGAGCTCGCCGCCTACGACGCCTCCGCGCCGGGGCGCGCGTCGCTGAACGCGACAGCGGCCGCGGAGCTCCGCGCCGAGGTCCGGGCCCGCGTGCTCGCGCAGCGCGTCGGCGTGGTGGCCGTGGTCGCGCTGCTCGTGGGCGTGCCGCTCCTCGCGTGGGCGCGCTACCGCACGGCGCGCACGCTCCGCGACCTCCTCGACGGGGCGCCTGAGTGCTGGCACGACGCCGCCACGCTGCTCTCGGCGCTGCGGCACGAGGTGCTGAAGCACAACACCACGGTGCTCCCCGACGTGGCGGACGCGCTCGAGCGCGGCGACTCTGGGCCCTGGGAGGCGTTCCGGGCCCGCGCGCCGGACCTGCTCGCGCACTTCCGGAGCTACCTCGCGAAGCTGGAGGCGCTCGGCCGGCGCCACGGCAAACGCCTCGGCCTGCGGCGCCGCGACCCCATCCTGGGCCCGATGCACCGCGCGTTGGCGCGCCTCGCGCGCACCCGGCGGCCCCCGAAGCCCGACGAGCTGCGCGCGCTCTCCGCCGTGATCAACGGGGAGGGCTACCAGGCCGTCGGCCGCATCGTCCGCGAGATCTGCGTGCTGCCGGTCGATCCGGAGCGCGTCCGGGCGGTGTACGCGCGGGTGGGCTCCGAGCCGGGCTTCACGAGCGCGCCGCTCCCCGAGCTCGGCGTGCTGGAGCGGGAGACCGGGCTCGCCGTGCGGATGTTCCGCGCGGACCTCGAGGACATCCTCGCGAACCTGCTCCGGAACGCGCTCGCGGCGGGCGCGACGCGCCTCGACGTGGAGCTCGGCGCCTTCGACGATCCGGTCACCGGCCACGCCTGGGTCGAGGTGGCCGTGATCGACGACGCGCCGGGCACGTTGACGAACGCGATGATCCGGGGGCGATACATCGGGCGGGGGCTCGGGCTCGCCGTCGACCTGATCAACCGCCACGGCGGGTCCATCCGCGTGGACGCGCGTTCGGACGGGAGAAAGGCGGTGGTGGTGCAGCTCCCGAGCGTCGAGGCGGCGCCGGTGGAGGTCGAATGGACGGTCGCGTGAACGTGCTCGTGGTCGAGGACGGGGAGGAGTACACCGTCAACCTGGGACGATTCTTGACCGAGGGCTTCGCCTTCACGCGGGCGGGGGATGGCGCGTCGGCGCTCTCGCTGCTCGCCGAGCACCCCTACGATCTCGTGTTCCTCGACATGCGCTTCGACCGCGTGTCGCCCGGGCAGCTCCTCGGCGACCTCGCCGAGACCGCGGAGCGGTTCAACGGAGATCCCGTTCGCGCGCGGCATTTCCTGGAGGAGCACCAGGGCGCGTACATTCTCCAGGCCGTCCGCGCCGCGGGTTTCGGGCTCCCGGCCGTGTTCTCCCACGACTTCGACGGCGAGCCGCGGCGCTGGGCGAACCTCGTGCGGCTCTACGGGCCGGTCGCGTACCTGCCCGACAACGCGGCGCCCTCGGCGATCCGCGAGACGTTCCTGAAGGCCGTCGGACGCTGATCGTCCGCGTGCGCCGTCAGTTGTGGCCGTTCTCCAGGTCGAGCCGCATGAGCAGGTACTCCTGCCCGTTGTTGAACTCGTTGGGCAGCGTGTCCACGTGCTCGAAGCCGAACTTCTGGCGGTAGACCGCGATCGCGCGGCCGTTGCTCGCGGCCACCACGAGGGCGACGGTGCGCGTGCCCCGCGCCCGCAGCTTCTCCAGCAGGTGGAACATGAAGCGCGTGCCGAGGCCGTGGCCACGCCAGCCGGGCCGGAGCGCCATGTTGAAGATCACGACCTCGTCCGGGTCCTCGAAGCTGCGCATGCAGTGGCACGCGCCGATCACGAGCCCGTCGGCGGTGATGGTGAAGATCCGGCCGAACCGGAGGAACGCGCCGAGGGTGTACCTCGAGAACGTCGGCTCCGAGTAGGTGAGCAGGTCGAGCTCGGTCAGGACCGCGATCTGCTGGGGGTCGTGCTGTTCGATCTCGTGCACCTCGAGGGCGTAGCCCTCGGTGTCGAGCGAGCGGGTGAGGTGGTATCGCTCCATGGTCCTGGTCGGCAGGGGGGACGGGCATGGTAGCACCGCCACCGCCGGGCGACCTCTCTCGTCGCGCTTGCTCGGCGTCGCGTCGTGCGCGCCCGCCTCCGCGTCGGGACCTGGTTCGAGCGGCGGGCACACCGCGAGAGCGGCCGGCCGCTCGTGGATTGGCATCCTCTCTCCTGCTGGCCGATGCGTAGGCACGCCGCCGTCGCTGGCAACGGGCGGCCCCCCGGATAGGCGCCCCCGATGGAAGCTTCCACTCGCGATGTCCACGCCGCGCGCCGCGCGCGCGTCCTCGCCGCCCTCGGCGCCGACGCGCTCCTCGTCTTCGGGGCGGCGCACCACCTCCGCAACGGCGACTCCGAGTACCGGTACCGGCAGAGCTCGGATCTCTGGTGGCTGACCGGCTGGGAGGACCCGGAGTCGGTCGCGCTCCTCCGCCCGGGGGCGGACCAGCCGTTCGTCCTCTTCGTGCAGCCGAAGGATCGGTCCCGCGAGGTCTGGACGGGCTTCCGCGCCGGCGTCGAGGGGGCGCGCGAGCGCTTCGGCGCCGACGCTGCGTTCCCCTGGAGCGAGCTCGGGGCGCGCCTCGGCGAGCTCGTGGGGGGCTGGGACACGCTCCAGTACGCCTGGGGCGAGGACGGGGAGCGCGACAAGACCGTGTTCCGCGCCATCTCCGGCCTCGGCCGCGTGGCCGCGCGGAACGGCGTCGCCATGCCGTCGCGGCTCGTGGACGCCCGGCGGCTCCTCGGCGAGCTCCGGCTGCACAAGGACGAGGCCGAGATCGCCACGCTCCGCAAGGCCGCCGCGATCACCGCGGAGGCCCACATCGCGGCGATGCGGCTCGGGCGGCCCGGGGTGGCCGAGTACGAGGTCGAGGCCGAGATCGACGGCCTCTTCCGGCGCCGCGGCGGGAACGGGCCGGGCTACACGACCATCGTGGGCGGCGGGAAGAACGCCTGCGTGTTGCACTACATCACCAACCGCGAGCCGCTCCGGGCGGGGGACCTCTGCCTCGTGGACGCGGGCTGCGAGTACGAGAACTACACCGCCGACGTGACGCGCACGTGGCCGGTCAGCGGGCGCTTCACGGCGCCGCAGCGGCGCCTCTACGAGATCGTGCTCGCCGCGGAGCTCGCGGCCATCGACCAGGCGCGCGCCGGCCGCCCCTACAAGGCGATGCACGACACGGCCGTGCGCGTGCTCACCGAGGGGATGGTCGACGTGGGGCTCCTCGAGGGGGACGTGGACGAGCTCATCTCGGAGGAGGCGTTCCGCCGCTACTACATGCACGGGACCGGCCACTGGCTCGGCCTCGACGTGCACGACCCCGGCGCCTACCACCTCGACGGCGCGTCGCGCCCGCTCGTGCCGGGCATGGTGCTGACCGTGGAGCCGGGCCTCTACGTGCCGCCCGACGACGAGTCCGCCCCCGAGCCCTACCGCGGCATCGGCATCCGCATCGAGGACGACGTGCTCGTCACCGCGGGGGACCCCGACGTCCTGACCGCCGCATGCCCGAAGACGGTCGCGGACGTCGAGGCGGCCTGCGGCGGCTGACGGGGGTGCGGCGCGGGCTCTACTGCGGCGGCGCGCGCAAGCGGGCCCGCGCCGCGGAGTTAGAGCGGGCCGACCCCATGAACCCCTTCCGCGCCCTCTTCCGGCTGGAATCGCTCGTCACGCTCGTGGCGGGGGTGCAGGCCGTCGCCACCCCCGTCGCCTTCGCCACGGGCTTCGACCTCGTGCTCCCCCCCGAGCTGGCCGTGCTCGTGCGGTGGCTGGGCGCGACCTACCTGGTGATCGCGGCGGCCGAGTGGCTGGCGCTCGACCTCGGCGGCGCGACGACCTGGCGCGTGTTGCTCCTCGCGCTCCTGGTGGGGGACGTGGCGCACGTCGCCACGCACGTGCCGTTCGTCCTCGAGCGCGGCGAGCTCGGCCTCGCCGACGCCGTGGCCTTCGGCCTGATGGCGGTGCTCGTCCCGGCGCGGCTCCTCGTCCTGGCGGACCCGGCGCGCGTGCGCGGCGACGACACCGTGGCCACCGAGACCGCGATCGCGGCCCCGGCCGAGGTCGCCTGGCGCGTGTTGACCCAGCTCGACGCCTACCCGGCCTGGAGCCCCTTCGTCCCGCGCGTGGACGGCCGCCTCGCCGTGGGCGAGCGGGTCGTGCTGCACGTTCGGCTCCGCCCGGACCGGCCCGCCATCCACTTCCAGCCCGGGACCATCGAGGTGCTCGACGAGGGCCGGGAGCTCCGGTGGGGCATGGGGTGGGGGCGCGGTCTCCTGCTCCGGGCCTCCCGCCGGCAGCTCCTGCGCCCGGCGCCGGGGGGCTGCGTGTACGTCTCCACCGAGACCTTCCGCGGCCTCCTCGCGCCGCTGGTCCTCGCCACGCAGCGCGGGACCGTCCGACGCGGCTTCGTCGCGACCGGTGAGGCGCTCGGGCGCCGCGCCGAGGCCCTCCACGCGGACGGTGCCGCGTCCCTCCCCGACGGCGTGCCTCCGCACGGCCAGGAGCGCGCATGCGGACCGTCGTGACCGGCGCCTCGGCCGGCGAGGGGAGCGCTACCGGCTCGTGGGGCCGGCTGACGGGCCGCCCGCCGCAGCTCACCGCCGAGGTTGTCCGCGCGTGCGCCTCGAATGCGGAGGTCTCGCGGGAGAAGGCCGGACGGGAGCTCGGTTTCTCGCTCCGGGACCCCGTGGGGTCGCACCGGGACGCACTGGCGTGGTACTCGTCGGAAGGGCTCCTCGCGGCGCGCCCGCACGCGGCCGCTTGACCTCTTGACGCGGCCCTTAGCCTGAGATAGTCCGCGCACCCCCGCGGTGTGCGGGTGTCGGACGTGGGACAAGCTGAGGATGTCCCACGCTTCGAGGACGGCCCCTCCATTCCGGCGGTGCCGGCCGCGTCCCAACCCTCCTCCTCGCTTCCCATGTCCGCCGGCACTCCGGCGCGGATCGAACCCCTCATGAACTACGAATCCATCGACCTCGACGCCCCTCTCGACCAGATCGGCCGTGACGACTTCCAGTCCTTCTTCGACGACTACCTCGGCAACCGCTCCGTGCGGGAGCAGTCGGTGGTCAAGGGCACGGTCATCGAGATCGGCGACGAGATGGTGACGGTCGACATCGGCTACAAGGCCGAGGGCGTCATCAACAGGAGGGAGTTCACCAACGAAGCGGGCGAGCTCACCATCCAGGTCGGTGACACCGTCGACGTCTACCTCGACCAGATGGGCGAGGAGGACGGTCTCCTCGAGCTCTCGAAGGAGAAGGCCGACCTGATGAAGGCCTGGGACGAGATCTCCAAGGCCGTCGAGCGCGACGAGACCGTGCGCGGCCAGATCATCTCCCGGGTCAAGGGCGGCCTCGCCGTCGACATCGGCGTCAAGGCGTTCCTCCCCGGCTCCCAGGTCGACCTGCGCCCGGTCAAGAACCTCGACCGCCTCATCGGCGAGACCCACGACTTCAAGATCATCAAGTTCAACAAGAAGCGCGGCAACATCGTGTTGTCCCGCCGCGTCCTCCTCGAGCGCGAGCGCGAGGACAAGAAGACGGAGACGCTGAAGTCGCTCAAGGTCGGCGCCATCATGATGGGGACGATCAAGAACATCACCGACTACGGCGCGTTCGTGGACCTCGGCGGCATCGACGGCCTCCTCCACATCACGGACATGAGCTACGGCCGCATCCAGCACCCCTCCGAGATCTTCGAGGTCGGGCAGCAGATCGAGGTCAAGGTCCTCAAGTTCGACGAGGACAGCCAGCGCGTCAGCCTCGGCTACAAGCAGATCCGCCCCGATCCGTGGGAGGACGCCGAGTACAAGTACCCGGTCGGCGCGATCGTCCGCGGCAAGGTCGTCTCCATCGTCGACTACGGCGCGTTCGTCGAGCTCGAGGACGGCATCGAGGGCCTGGTCCACATCTCCGAGATGACCTGGAACAAGCGCATCAAGAACCCGTCGAAGCTCGTCAACCAGGGCGACATCGTCGAGGCCAAGGTGCTCGGGATCGACCTCGACAACAAGCGCATCAGCCTCGGCATGCGCCAGCTCGAGCCGAACCCCTGGGAGCTCATCGCCGAGAAGTACCCGGTCGGCACGATCGTCCGCGGCCGCGTCCGCAACATCACCGACTTCGGCGTCTTCATCGGCATCGAGGAGGGGATCGACGGCCTCGTGCACATCTCCGACATGAGCTGGGGCCAGCGCGTCAAGCACCCCTCCGATCGCTTCCAGAAGGGCGACGAGGTCGAGGCGCGCGTCCTCAACATCGACGTGGACAACGAGCGCTTCAGCCTCGGCATCAAGCAGCTCTCCGAGGATCCCTGGCTGTCCGTGCCCTCGCGGTACTACCTCGGCCAGGTCATCACCGGGAAGGTCGTGCACAAGGCCGACTTCGGCGTCTTCGTCGAGCTCGAGGACGGCGTGGAGGGCCTCGTGCACCACTCCGAGCTCTCGAGCGGCGGCTCCAACTGGCAGGAGGCCTACGCCGACGGCCAGGCGATCAACGCGGAGATCATCAACATCGACGCGCACGACCGCAAGGTGAGCCTCTCCGAGAAGTCGGCCGTGGACCGCGCGAAGGGCGGCGACATGCGCGAGATCCTCAAGAAGCAGGGCGACTCCAGCGCGCGCCTCGGCGACATCATGGGCGACCTCTCGCGCCGGATGCGCGAGCGCGGGGAGTAGCGCGGCGGCGTCAGCCGCGGCGCCCCCCGCGTGGGCGAAAGCCCCTCGCCGTGCGCAAGCCGGCGAGGGGATCGTACGGCGCGGGGAGTAAGGTCGTCGGGGGCTCGAACGGCGCCTGACCCGAAGAACGCCACCCTGCCGCGAGGCCGGGTGGCGTTCGCCGTTTTTCCCCTCGCGCGAGGCGACGGCGGCCCGGGCGTCCCTCGGGTTCGCCCGACGCTGTCCGAGGTGGTAACAGGAGGCCGACGGGCGCGCGCGCGCCACGTCAGGAGGGTGCGATGCGCTGGGTGTTCGGGACGATCGTCGCGCTCGTGGCGGTCACCGCGACCGCGTTCACGATCCAGAACAGCACCTTCGAGGCGGCGCTCCAGCTCGACCTGGGTTTCGCCGCATGGAAGCTCAGCCAGCCCGTGAGCGTGCCGGTGCTGATGTGGAGCTCCTTCGGCGTGGGGCTCCTGCTCGGCGGGATCGGCATGGCGATCCGGGGCCGTCGGACGCCGCGCTACGACTCCGCGCCGACGTCGGCCGCGGCGGCGGCCGCGAAGGATCCCTGGGCGGGGGCGTAGCGGCGTGGCGGCCTAACGCCCGAGGATGGGGAGTGTCCTGGCGGCGTCGGGCTCCACCTCCGTCACCTCGACCACCTCGACCTCGCTCGTGTACGCGGTCGTGGCGTCCGCGGGGCCGATCGCCGCCACCCAGAGCTGCAGCTCGCTCGCCGGCGCCTCGGCGGTCGCCCTGGCCTTCGAGGTCGCCCCGGCGCCCGGGGAGGGCGGGACGGTCACCTTCAGCAGGCGCTCTCCCGTCGGCGCGCGGAGCTCGAGCCGCACCTCGCAGCGGTCGCCGGTGTTCCCGCCGCCGAGCGTGACGGTGGCGTGTTCGGCCGCCGCGCTCCGGGACTGGGTCGCCACGCGCTTCCACGTCGGCTCCGTGGCGCACGCGATGGTCTCCGGGTCCTCGGTCCGGATGGCGAGGCGGGAGGTGTGCGTCTGCGTCACGTCGGTGCGCGCGCACGCGAGGAGAAGGAGGGCGATCATCGCGTCAGGGTACTACACGTCGCGCAGGACGTAGGCGTACATGGCTGGGACCTCGCGGGCGATCGACCAGAGCTCGCGCGGCTCCCAGATGAGGTCGGCCCGGCGCGTGCCGATGACGTCGACGCCCTGGCGGTCGAGGGCCAGCTCGGTGCGCGGCAGGCGGTAGTAGCTCGTGACGGCCACGACGGTCGCGAAGCCTTCTCGGTCCAGGATCTCGCGCGTGTGCCGCGCGGTCTCCCAGGTGTTCCAGCCCTCGGGGTCCACGAGCACGTGGCGGCGGGGCACGCCGCGCGCGACGAGCCAGTCCGCCATCACCTCCGCCTCGTTGTGGCCCTCCACGCCCGTCGCGCCGCTGACGAGCACGCGCCGCACGAGCCCGTCCTCGTACAGGCGCAGGGCGGCCGCGGTGCGCGCCTCCAGGCGCTCGGAGAGGGTGCCGTCCGGCCACACGGTCGTGCCGAGCACGACGGCGACGTCGGCGGGGAGGGGATCGTCGGCGAGGCCGTCGACGACGATCCAGGCGGCGTGGGCGCAGAACAGCAGGAGGGCGGCGGCGGCGAGGCGGAGGTGGCGCATGCCGGAGCGGAGAGCAAGCCGCGTGCCTGCCCGGAGGGGCCGCGGGGCCCGGCGGATCTACGAGTCGTAGCGCGCGTGCCACACGTCGCGGAACGACGGGACGTCCGCGATCAACCGGGGGAGCCGCCCTCGCAGTGCTCCTCGCGGATCCGGGCGAGCGACGCCTCGAGGGCAGGGGAGCCCCCCGTGCTCAGGCGGATGGCCGGCGCGGCGTCGTCCCCACACAAGGTGTCCCGGCTCTCGGGGTTGCGCTCGAGCGCCCGCCGCCACCGGTCCGCGAACACCCGCTGCGCGACCTCGAGGCACGTGGCGTCGCCCGCGCACAGCTCCGGATCGACCGCACCTTCGCCCCGGAAGCGACGCTCCCAGTCCCGGGCGCCGGCCGAGGGCGCCGGCTGACCCGGCGCCGTCCAGTCGCCCCTGCGCATCTGCTCGAGGACGGCCTGGTAGTCCGCCTCGGCGCGGCGGATCTCGTCGTCGTGCTCGGGGAAGGCCCGGACCAGCCGATCCCGGAGCGCGGGTTCGGCCGTGCCCGCCTGCAGCGAGGTCCACCAGAGGTGGCGGGCGCAGTGGCCCTCGTAGTCCTCCGCCTGCTCGCAGGCGGCCACGGCCTCCTCCCACCGGGCCTGCTCCCCGAGATCCTCGGCGTACTCGAACCAGCACTCGTTCCGCCAGTGCGCCTTCACGATGGCGTCGCAGGCGGCCCCGCGGTCCGGCACCACCCGCGAGGCCTCGAGCCGGCACTCGCCGCGGCCCTTGCCGACCTCGAGCTGGTCACACAGGCTCCAGGCGTCCGGGTCCCCCGCCTGGGCGGCCCGGAGCGCGCGCACGAGGATCTGCGGGTAGCTGGGCGCCTCGACCTCCGCGGGGCAGTCGGCCGCGAGCAGGAGCACGAGGCCCCAGGTCGCCCTCACGACGAGCTCCCGACCGCCGGCCGCCGGCCGCTCGCGTGTCCCGCCGGCGCGCGCAGGGCTCGGGGACGTGCGCGGAGGGGGAGCACGTCCGGACTCTATCGATGCGTGTGGCAATTCGCCACGCGGCCGCCCGCCGGGTCGTGGCGGAACGCCACACTCCCCGCGTCGGCTGCGAGGAACTCTTCAGCGCCGATCGCGCATCAGCCCTTCCTGCGCCACCGACGCGACGAGCCGGCCGTCGCGCGTGTAGAAGCGGCCCAGCACGAGCCCCCGCGCCCCGCCCGCCGAGGGCGACTCCACGTCGTAGAGCAACCAATCGTCCATGCGGAAGGGGCGGTGGAACCACATCGCGTGGTCGAGGCTCGCCACCTGCATGCCGGGCGTGAGCCAGCTGACGCCGTGCGGGAGCATGGCGGTGACGAGGAAGTTGAAGTCCGAGGCGTACGCGAGCAGGTAGCGGTGCACCGCGGGATCGTCGGGGAGCGGGCCGGTCGCGCGGAACCAGAGCTGGCGTCGCGGCGGCGCGGGCTTGGGGTCGAGGAGGTTGACGCGCTGGACCGGGCGGATCTCGATGGGGCGCTCGGCGACCGCCATCGGGCGGAAGGGCTCGGGGATGCGGTCGGCGTACTTCCGGGCGATGTCGAGCTCGGAGAGGAGCCCCTCCGGGCCGGGCACGTCGGGCATGTCGGTGGCGTGCTCGAGCCCGTTCTCCTCGAGCTGGAACGACGCCGCCAGCGTGAAGATCGCGTGGCCGCCCTGCACCGCCACGACGCGGCGGGTGGTGAAGCTGCCGCCGTCCCGGATGGGGTCCACCTCGTAGACGATGGGGCGCCGCGCGTCGCCGGTGCGCAGGAAGTAGGCGTGCAGGGAGTGCACGGGCCGCGCGCCCGGCACGGTGCGGGCGGCCGCGGACAACGCCTGGCCGAGCACCTGGCCGCCGAACACGTTGCCCCAGCCGAGATCCTGGCTCTGGCCGCGGAAGATTCGCTCCTCGATGGGCTCGAGGCGCAGGAGGGTGAGGAGCTCGTCGAGGACGTCGCGCATGCGCGCACGTAGCGCAGCCGCGTCCCCGGCGGGAGGCGCCCCCGGAGCGCGCGCGAAGCCGGCTACTCGTCCAGCGGCGTGTCGCGCAACGGGAGGGGCGGGAGCGTGAGGGCGGGAAAGGCGGCGCAGGCCTCCTCCCACCAGGGGAGCGTGGACCACAGGGCCGCGTGGTCGGCGAACAGGGGGCAGGTCGCGGAGAGCGTGCCGCCGTCGGGTAGCGGGAGGGTGAGCGACGCGCAGTGGAGCCCGAGGCGGCGGTTCCCGTACGTCTCGCGCCACCAGCGGTTCACGTGGCTGTCGCCGTGGTCGGTGTCGCCGAGGATGGGGTGGTGCAGGTCGCGCACGTGCCGGCGGACCTGGTGGTAGCGCCCGGTGCGGGGCTCGACACGCAGGAGCGAGCAGCGGGGCTCTCGGCTCCGGCCCAGGCACCACACCGTGGAGGACGCCTCCTTGAGGATGCCGTTGTCGTCCTTCATGGGGGTGTCGACCCGCACCTCCCCTTCGGCGGCGAAGTGCCCCCGCACGAACGCGACATAGGTCTTGCGGGCCTCGGGCGACGACATGGCCGCGGAGAGCGGGCCCGCGAGCGTCTTCTCCGTGGAGAAGAGCAGGCACCCGGACGCCGAGCGGTCGAGGCGGTGGATGGGGTACACGTGCCGGCCCACCTGGTCGCGGACCACCTGCAGGGCGGCCTCGGCGAAGGGGAGCTGCTCGGAGCGGTGCACGAGCATGCCCGGGGGCTTGGCGACCACGAGCCAGCCGGGGCCTTCGGCGAGGACGGGGAGGGGAGGAGCGTGGCGGCGGGGCGGCATGGGGCCGCCCCTTTAGCGGTGCCGACGGACGCCGTCCACCGGCGGTCGACGCTCTGCCTCCGCAACGCGGGATCGGTGGGCGAACGCTTGCTTTCAAGTTGCGACATCGATTGACCTTGTCGGGCCCGCCCCTACCTGATCCGGGCCGGCGGACACCACCGGCGTTCCTCCAACGGAGTCGTGTATGAATTGGGATCGCATCCAGACCAACTGGAGCCAGTACAAGGCGAACGTGCGCGAGATGTTCGGGAAGCTCACGGACGCCGACCTCGACGCCACCGCCGGCCGGCGCGACCAGGTGCTCGGGAAGCTCCAGGAGCGCTACGGCTACAGCCGTGACGTGGCGGAGCAGAAGCTGATGGACTTCACCGCCAAGATGGGCGGGAAGGCGACCGCGAGCAACCGCGACCGCGGCATGACGGGGCGCAAGACCGAGAAGGTCTGATCCGCTCGGGCTCCGCCGCGCGGCGGCGGAGCCTCCACCTCCCGGCGCCGCCCGACGACCGCGCGTGCCCGCCCTCCGTGCCTACAGGTACGGAAGGGGAGGCGCGCCGCGCGGAGCGGTCGCGACCTCCGTTCGCGGAGGTGGGGAATGGCGGACATCGACATCGAGCAACGCCCCCGGGGAAGCATCCTGCCGTGGCTGGTGGCGCTCGCGCTCCTGATCGTGGTGGTGGGCTGGCTGCTCTGGCGCAACAACCGCCTGCCCGAGGTGCAGGGGCAGCTGCTCGCGCCGGAGACGGTCACGCTCCAGCTCGAGGAGGTCGGATGAGCCACGAGGCGAAGCAGCCCGGGCTCGCGACGCTCGGCGAGCTGAAGGACTACCGCGTCGCCGAGGGCAGCCCGGACATCCGGCGCTGGGAGGTGTTCGGCGCCGACAGCCGGCGCCTCGGCGAGGTGCGGGAGCTCCTCGTGGACACGCGCGCCATGAAGGCCCGGTACATGATCGTGCACCTCGATCGCGGGCTCCCGGGGCCGGGGCAGGCCCGGGACGCGGTGGTGCCCCTCGGGCGCGCGCGGCTCGACGACACGATCGACCGGGTCTACCTGGAAGACGTGACCATCACGACGGCGGACACGCTCCCCGACTACGAGGCGGGAGCGTTCACGCCCGAGCGGGAGCACGCCCCCTTCGGAGGCGGCGACGTGGCCCAGCGTGAGCAGGAGCACGCCCGCTTCTTCGGGCGGCGCCGCACGGACCACGCGGCCGCCTACGTGGAGAGCACGGCCGCTCCGCAGCCGGTGACCCAGGCGCCGCAGCCGGTCGCGCAGCCCGCGCAGCGGGGCGCCCCGCCGCCGGTGGCGAAGACCGCGCAGCCGCTCGCGCAGGCCCCGCCGCCGGTCGCGAAGACCGCGCAGCCGGTCGCGCAGGCCCAGCCGCCGCAGCCCGCCAGGCCCCTCCAGCCCGAGGTGCTCGGGGAGGCCGAGGCGGCGGGCTTCGAGCCGGGCGCCGAGCCGGTCTTCGAGGGCGAGCCGAAGACGGTCATCAGCGAGGAGGTCGTGGTGCACACGACGCGCGTGACCGTCGAGGCGCCGAAGAAGAAGGAGCCGGTGTAGGCCGCCGGCGCGGGGCGCCGCCCCGGGTCAGTCCCGGTAGTCGGTGACCTTGCGCCGGACGTGCCGCGCCTTCCTGTTGTCGTCGGCGGACTGGCAGTCGACGCAGCGCCGCACGAAGGGCAACAGCGCGAGCCGCCGGGGCGGGATCTGGTCCTGGCAGCTCTCGCAGAGCCCGAAGCTGTCGGGATCCTCGTCCAGGCGGCGGCGGGCGTCGGCGATGCGGGCGAGCTGCTCGGCGCGGGCGCGGTTGCGGCTCGAGGCGATGGACTGGTCCATCTCGCGGAAGGGGGCCTCGTCCTCGTCCGCAGCGCTGGCGACGGGGCCGAGGTCCTCGGCGCGCACGTTCACGGCCCCCGCGTCGAGGACCTCCGCTTGAAGGACATCGAGGCGTTCACGGATGCGGGCGATCTCGTCGGGCGTCATGGCCGCGCCGCTTATCCCGTCGGCCGTCCGGCGGTGAGGCGCGGCGCGCCCCCCGGAGCCGCGCGCCGATCACTTGCCGTTGGACTTGCCCGGCGTCGGCGCGGCCGCGATCCACTCCACGGCGCCGTCGGTCTTGCGCGCCCACGCGGTGTCCGCGAGCTGCTCGCCGAAGTCGACCTGGTCGAGCATCGTCACGTCCTCGCCGTCGATGAAGGAGAGGACGACCGACTCGCCCGTGCCGCCGAGCTTGAAGGGCGCGTGCAGCGCGCCCTGCTCGGGCTCCCCGTCGCACCACACGACCAGGTGCGCGCCGGGCTCGATCGACTCGTCCATGGGGAGCGCCCACCGGGACGGGGCCGACGGGTCGTCCGAGAGGTACAGCCCCTCGAGCGCCACGGTCTGGTCGCTGCCGTTGAAGATCTCCAGCCAGTCGTCGAACTGGTCCATCTCGTCGGTGTTCGAGGCCACGTTCATCGCCAACAGCTCGTTGAGCACGAGCCCCTCCGCCAGATCGCCGCGCACCCCCGCGCACGCCGCGAGCAGGAACAGGATCATCCACCCTCCGGGATGAGTCAGGTGATAAGGCCCGTTCTTCGGTCTGGAAGGCGGGTCAGGGCACGAGGACCGCGGCGCCGTTCACCGTGCCGCGCCGGAGTGCGTCGAGCGCTTCGTTCGCGCGCGCCAGCGGAAACACCTCGGTGTGCGGGCGCACCGGCACGCGGGGCGCGAGGGCGAGGAAGTCGAGCCCGTCCTGTCGCGTCAGGTTCGCGACCGACCGCAACGTGCGCTCGTGCCAGAGGAGCCGGTAGGGGAAGCTCGGGATGTCCGACATGTGGATGCCCGCGCACACGACGACGCCCCCGCGATCCACCGCGGCGAGCGCCGCCGGGACGAGCGCGCCGACCGGCGCGAAGAGGATGGCGGCGTCGAGCGGCTCGGGCGGGAGGGTGTCGGAGCCGCCGGCCCAGACGCAGCCCGTCGCCCGCGCGAGGGCCTGCGCCGCCGCGTCCCCGGGGCGGGTGAAGGCGTACACGGCGCGCCCCTCCCAGGCCGCCACCTGGCTGACCACGTGCGCCGCGGCGCCGTAGCCGTACATGCCGAGCCGCTGGGGCGCGCCCGTCATCCGCAACGCGCGGTGGCCGATGAGGCCCGCGCAGAGGAGCGGCGCGGCGGACACGTCGTCGTAGGCCGGCGGGAGCGGCAGGCACGCGCGCGCGTCCGCGACCATCTCCTCGGCGTAGCCGCCCGGCAGCGTGTAGCCGGTGAAGCGCGCGGCCTCGCACAGGTTCTCCCGCCCCGTGGTGCAGAAGCGGCACGCCCCGCAGGTGCGCCCGAGCCAGCCCACGCCGACCCGATCTCCGACCACGAGCCCCGTCACCCCGGGCCCCAGAGCCTCCACGCGGCCGACCACCTCGTGGCCCGGCACGAGCGGCGTGGCCGGGTCGGGGAGCTCGCCGTCGACGACGTGCAGGTCCGTGCGACACACGGCGCACGCGAGCACGCGCAGCCGCACCTGCCCGGGCCCCGGGAGGGGGGACGGCAGCTCCCGCGCCACCAGGAGGCGGCCGGGCGCGTCGAGCACCATGGCGAGCAAGCTTCAACCTGGATCGAAGTGAGACGTATCGATACGTCTCACCTGTATCAGTCGCGGAGGCGCGCCGCCGCCCGCGCCACGCGCGCGTCGGGGTCGTCGGCGAGCCGCGCCACGGCGGGGAGCGCAGCGGCCCGCGCGGCGTCGAGCCGGCCGAGCGCGCCGAGCGCCTGGAGCCGCACGTCCGCGTCGGTGTCCGCGAGGAGCCCGACCACGCCGTCCCAGGCCGCGGGGAGCCCCAGCCAGCCCGCGGCGCGCGCCGCGTAGGCCCGCACGCCGGCATCGCCGTCGCGGAGCGCGTCGATCACGAGGGCGGCATGCTCCGCGCCGTCCGAGCGGCCCGCGAGGGCCCGCATGGCGGCTGCGCGCACGCCCGGGTCGGCGTCCGCGGCGGCCACGGCGAGCCCGGCGTGCGCAGCGTCGGCGTCCGCGTCCCGCAGGGTCGCGGCGAGCTGGGCGCGCACGCCCGCGTCCGGCTCGGTCGCGAGCATGCCCGCGACGGCCTCGCTCCAGTCCCCGCCGCTCAGCCGGAGCGCCTCGACGAGCGCCTCGCGGTGGGAGGGGGCGTCGGTGCGCGCGAGGAGCCGCTCGACGAGCAGGCCCGCGGCGTCCGGGTCCCGGAGGCCGCGCTCCACGAAGCGCGGCGTGCCGGAGCGCGTGGGCTGTGGGCTCACGGTGGAGACGAGCGAGGCGAGGGCGGGATCCTGGCGCCACTGGAGCGCCGCGGCGGCCCGCGCCCGGACCCGCCAGCCGCCGTCGGTGGCGAGCGAGGCGAGCTGGGCGTCGGCGAGCGAGGAGCCCGCGACGGTCCGCGCGTCCGCGGCGGCCAGCACGTCCCGCGCGGAGGTCGCGAGCGAGGCCGGCGCGTCCGTGCCGAGGTCGATCGCCGGCTCGGCGGCGAGGGCCCAGCCGAGGGCCAACATCAGGAAACTCATTCGGCCTCCAGCAGGTGGGCGGCGGCGGTCCACCAGTCGTCGAGGGGCGTGCGCTCGGTGTTGCTGCCGCAGTGCACCTCGCCCCACATGATGTGGTACCAGTCCCAGTCGTCGATCCAGTGCGTCGTGAGGCTGTCGGGCAACAGCGCCTCCACCTCGGCGATCAGCGGGTCGGCGCCCTGGTCCCCCTCGTCCTCGCGCAGGAAGGGATCCGGGATGAACAGGTGCGTCGCGCCGTCCCCGAGGTCGGCGACCACGAGGTTCACCGTGCCCGGGATGAGCGAGAGCGCGGCCCCGCCGCAGTAGCCGCTCTCCTCGAACACCGCGGGGATGCGGATGATGTCGCTGTCGTCGAGCCCGAGCTCGGCCTTGAAGATGTCGAGGTTCGGGTCGAGGTAGTCGCGCTGCAGGTCCTCGTTGTAGGACCACAGGCCCTGGTCGTTCACGATGTCGCCGATCGTGTCGTAGCCGTGGTCCGTGCCGTAGCGCGGGAGGCTCTCGCTCGGGTCGAGGCCGGCGAGGAAGCTCCGGCCGAGGGTGGTGTCGGCGTAGAGGAAGCGGAAGCCCTTGGGCGCGCTCGGGTCCGGCACGAAGCTCGAGAACTCGTCGACGTGCCCGACGCAGAGCCAGCGGATGTCGAGCTGGAACGGGTCCTGCACCTTCTGCGCCTCGAGCATCTCCGCGAGGTCGTTCGTGACGCCCCACGAGCCCGTCTCGCCCCAGTACACGCGCCCGAAGGGGTACTCGACGCCGTCCACCGTGACCGGCGGCGAGACCTCGAGGTTGCCGAAGGAGTCCTGCGAGGTGGCACGCCCGCTCCCCCAGGTGCGCACCGCGGTGCCGGGGGCCTGGAGCTCGTCCTCGGGGAACTGGTCGAGGTAGCGATCGTTGTTGCTGCGGATGGAGTCGATGACCACGTCCATCCGCTTGCCCGGCGCGGTGAGCGTGGCGAACTCGAGCTCGTCCTGCACCCAGACGTCCCAGTCGTAGCTGCGGAGCGCGCCGGTGAAGAAGGCGTCGCCCAGCACGTTGGCGAAGCCCTCCACGAAGGCGTCGTTGCCGCCTCCCTCCATCGCCATGACGCGCTCGGCGTACTGCATGTGGTTGTTCACGATGAGCGGGGCGGACCGCAGGGTCAGCGACACCGCGGTCTCCGGCGCGTCCACGGGCGCCACGGTGAGCACGCCCGACACGAGCAGGTCGCCGAATTCCACGCCGATGGTGCCGCCGGCGATCGTGGCCTCGGCGCCGTCCTCGTCGAGGACGACTTCGCCGTCCTGCCACACGCGGATGCCCTCGCCGACGAGCGAGAGCTCGAGGTCGCCGAAGCCCGTGAGGTCGACGCTGACGTAGTCGTCGTCGCCGTCCGCGCCCGCGTCGTCCCAGTCGCCCGCGCCGTTGCCGTCGTCGTCGTCGAAGTTGGCGACGCCGATCACGGGGTCCGTCGGGAGCCCGGGCGAGGTGTCGTCGGCGTCCTTGCCCGGGGCGTCGCAGCCTCCGAGGAAGGCGCCGAGGAGGAGCGACCCCAGGAGCGGGCGCACGAGCATGAAGCCTCCGAAGCGGGCCGCCACATTACCTCGACCGCGACCGTCACGCTCGTCCGCGGGAGATTCTTGACCGACCGGGTCCGGCGCCGCTTCCCGGACGCGGCCGGCTGCCTAGCTTGGTTGTTCGGGGGGGACCATGAATCGTCCAGCAATCCGGGGCGGCGCGGCCGCGCTCGTCGCCGTCCTGCTCACCGGGCCCGCGCGGGCGCAGGACCCATCGCCGCTCGTGCTCACGCCTCACGAGGCAACTCAGCTCTTCTCGGGCCCGTATTTCTTCCTCGCCATCCTGGCCGGGCTGGTGCTCGCCGTGGGCTTCCAGTTCCTGCTCACCAACCTGTCGTTCGCGGCGGGCGTGAGCGCGCTGAAGATCGGCCCGCACGAGGAGGGCGAGGAGCGCGGCGTCTCGCGGGAGGGCGTCACCACCTTCGGGCAGCGCGCCCGCAAGGTGACCGCGGGCATCGGGCTCTGGGCGCTCATCACCGCGAGCGTCGCGCTCTTCTTCGCGAGCTGGCTGGCCGTCGAGCTCAGCCTCACGATCAGCGCGCTCATCGGCGCCATCATCGGGCTCGTCATCTGGGCCCTGTTCTACCTGGTCATGACCACCGTGCAGGCCACGGCGGCGTGGTCGCTCGTCGGGACGCTCCTGCGCACCGTGGGCGGCGGGCTCCGCAGCGCCTGGTCGGGGATGACCGGCGTGTTCGGCAAGTCCGACGAGAGCCGCGCGACCGACATGGCCGCGCGGATCACGCGGTCCGTGAAGGACGAGCTCTTCCGCGACGTGCGGATGGACCGCGTCCGCGACGAGGTGCGCGGCTACGTCCAGCAGCTCGCGCCCAAGCCGATCGAGCCGGCCGCGGTGCGCCGCGAGATCCAGACGCTCTTGGACGAGACGGAGCTCCAGGCCGTCGCCGAGCACGAGGGTGAGCCGATCATGGGCCGGGAGACGGTCGTGAGCGTGCTCCGCGCCCGTCAGCAGGGCGGGCACCTCGCGCCGCGGGACGTCGCCGCGGTGGCGCAGGGCGTCGACGAGGCGCTCCGCGTCATCAAGGACGAGGCCTTCTCCGACAAGGACCGCGTCAGCGTGGTCGCCGACACCGCGCTCCGCCTCGGCGGCAAGAGCAAGGAGGAGGCGCTGCACACGCGGCACAAGGTCGAGGAGTGGCTGCGCTCCACGGGCAAGGAGGCGCTCGATCCCGAGGGCATCAAGCGCGACCTCGAGCGGCTCTTCGTCGAGCCGTCGATGGGTTTCGGCGCCCTGCGGGATCGCGTGCGCGCCATCGACCGCGACACGATCGAGACGGTGCTGTCGCAGCGCTCCGACATCTCGAAGGAGGAGGCGCACCGCATCGTCGAGACCGTCGAGGGGTGGGCGAACAGCATCCTGGCGCGGGGGCGTCGGGCCGGACCGGAGCTGGCCGCGGCGCGTGAGCGCGCGACCGCCAAGGTCCGGGCGTACCTCGAGTCCGTGCAGCGGCCCGGGATGGACTACGAGACCATCCGCGCCGACGTCGAGCGGCTCCTCGAGGAGCCGGGCGCCGGGGCGGAGGCCATCGCCGAGCGCGTGAAGGCGGTGGACCGCGACACGATCAAGTCGATCCTCGCGTCGCGTCGCGACCTGTCCGAGCAGGACGCGGAGCGGATCATCCAGCAGGTGGAGGCGGCCCGCGACTCGGTGGGCAAGCGCATCCGCGCCCTGCGGGACGAGGTCGAGCGCCGGCTGCTCGTGGCCCGCGACGAGACCTACCACCAGGCCGAGGAGGCCCGGAAGACCGCGGCGTCCGCGGCGTGGTGGAGCGTGGCGACGGCGATCGTGTCGGCCATCGCGGCGGCGTTCGGCGGCATGGTCGCGGTGGCGGCGGGGTAATTCTCTTGGGGCAGGGGGGCTTCGCCCCCCCGCAACGCCCCCCCCGTCCCGTCGGCGAGCCCTCCCCCCGCGGGAGGGCTCTCTCGCGTCCTCAGGGGACGGACCCGCTCGCGAAGTCCGCGGCGGGGGGCGCCGTGGAGAGCCGCCCGGTGAGCCCCAGCGCGGCCACCTCTGCTGCGAGGCGGCCCGGGTACTCGACCAGGGGCCGGTCGTCGGTGGTGACGAGCGGCCCGGCGTCCCAGGAGAGGTCGGGGTCGCGCAGGGCCAGGACCGCGTCCGCCGTGGCCGTGGCGGGGAAGGCGCGGACCTCGTCGAGGAGCGGGTCGGCGCGGGCAAAGCGGGCGCGGAGCCGCGCGTCGAGGTCGTCGAGCGGCTCGTTCGAGAGCAGGAGCAGGTAGCCGTCGAGGAAGGAAACGCGGCCCGGGAACACCCGGGCCGCGGTCGCGCGTAGGAGCAGCGCCTGCTCCGGGGTCCCGTTCGAGTAGAGGCAGAAGATCCCGCCGGGGGCGAGCCGGGCGGCGACGAGCCGCATCATCTCGAGGGAGTTGAGGAGCCCGCTCCCCGCCTGCCGCAGGTACAGCGGCTGCGACTGCACGATGTCGTAGCGGTGGGCGTCGAGCGCGAGGCCGCTCCGCGCGTCCTGCCAGCGGACGCGCACCTTCGGGTTCGCGGCGACCCCGAGCGTGCCGTCGGGGAAGTCGCGGAAGAGCCGGGCGAGCCCGCGGTTGATGTCGTAGCCGACCACCGACGCCACGGTGTCGGACCGCGCGAACGTCGACGCCGTGACGCCGATGGAGAGGCCGAGGACCGCGACGTCCAGGCCTTCGCCGGCGGCGGGGCCCGCGTGCACGAGCCAGGGGACGACCGCGGCCATCCAGTTGCGCGTGCCCACGTGGTCGCCGTCACGCGAGAGCCGCGAGTGCCAGAGGCCGTCCCAGGCGACGTTGCCCTCGGCGTCGACCGCGACGTGGCCGTCCGGGCCGACGTAGGCGCGCTCGGCGAGCGTGACGCGGCTCGTGTCGACGCCGAGCCCCACGGCGACGAGGCCGGCTGCGACCCCGAGCGGGATCCAGGGGCGGCGGGGCCGGCCGGCCGCCACGCTGGCCTCGCGCACCCGCAGCGACAGCGCCAGGAGCACGATCGCAGCGAACAGGAACGCGACGGGCAGCGCGTAGCCGACCAGCGTGGTGAGCACGGTCCCGACGCAAGCGCCGACCGTGTTCCAGGCGTACACGCGCCCCACGTCCGCGCCCCAGGACCGCGCGGCGCGAGCCGCGAGCCGCGTGAAGAGCCAGCCTTGGAGCAGGAACGGCACGAAGTACGGCGCCCGCGCGAGCGGGAACGTCGCGAGGCCCGCGACGTCGTCGAGCGCGAAGGGCGCGTCGACGAGCCAGAACGGCCCCGCCGCCAACAGCGCCCCCGCGAGGAGCGCGAGGCCGCCCCCGACCGTGCCTCGTGGCCTCCCCGCCGCGAGCGCGGCGCCCACGCTCCACCACACGAGCACGCCGAGGAGCGCTGCCCCGAACGTGTAGGGGAGCGGCTCGTGGCGGAGCGGGAGCACGCGCAGCAGGTACATCTCGTAGGCGAGCGACACCGCGCCCAGCCCGAACGCCAGGGCCGCGTCGTGCGCGACGGAGGCACCGGAGCCGGTGAGGTCCGCGACGGCACCGGCGTCGCCGCGGCGGCGCGCCACGCCCGGGTCTTCCGCCGCGGCGGTGCCCGGGCGCGTCCGGCTGCCCAGACCCAGGGCCAACCCCGCGGCGAGATTCGCGCCGGCGGCCGCGAGCAGCGTCCACGCCTGGCCGCGCGCGGGGAGCAGCCACGCGGTCCCCACGAGGACGCCCAGCACGCTCCCGCCGGTGCTCGCTGCGAAGAGCACCCCGAGCTGGCGGGGCGAGCGCCAGCCGAGCGTGCGCCCGCACACCTCCGCGGCGAGCGGCGTGGTGGCGCCCATGAGCACGCAGGGAACGCCGAGCACCAGCGTGGCCGCGACGGCGTAGGCGGCCCGCAGCGGCACGCCGAGCGCGAGGGCGGCGCGCTGCACCGCGAACACGCTGTCGCCGAGGTCGCGGGCGAGGAGCGCGCACACGCCCGCGTTGACGGCGGCGAGCCCGATCTCGACGAGGGCGAGCGCCCGGAGCGGATCCCGGAGCCGTGACACGAACCGGCTCGCGAGCGCGGCCCCGAGCCCGAGGCCCCCGAGGAACACCACCACGACGACGAGCGCGCTGGCGGCCTCGCTGCCGCCCAGGAACACCTTGAGCGCGCGCTGCCACGCGACCTGGTTCACCAGCCCCGCGGCCCCGGAGAGCGCGACCGCGCCGAGGAGCGCGACGGTCGCGACGGTCCGGGGCGTCACCGGTCAGCGACCGAGCCGGCCCGCCTGGAAGTCGGCGAAGGCCTGGTGGATCTCGGCCTCCGTGTTCATCACGAAGGGGCCGTAGCGCGCGATCGGCTCGCGGAGCGGCTGCCCGGCGAGGAGCAGGAAGCGGCCGCCCTCCGCGCCGGCGGTGGCGGACACGGCGTCCCCGTCGGAGAAGAGCACGGTGTCGCCGCGCGGGACGGGGGCCGCGCCGAAGGACACGGCGCCCTCGAACACGTAGGTGAACACGGCGTGCCCGACGGGGGTGGGCAGCGAGTGTGTCACGCCCGGCTCGAGTGACACATCGAGCATCAGCGGCGCGGTCGCGATGCCGCGCACGGGGCCCTCGACCTCGCCGGACGTACCCGTGATGACGCGGATCCGCACGCCGGGCGCGGGCTCGTGGGTGGGCACGGCCTCGGGCGGGATGTCCTGGTAGCGGGGCGGGTCCATCTTGCGGGCCGCGGGCAGGTTCACCCACAGCTGGAAGCCCCACATGAGCCCGGCCTCCTGCTTCGGCATCTCGGAGTGCACGATGCCGCGGCCGGCGGTCATCCACTGGACGCTCCCGGGCCCCAGGCGGCCGGTGTTCCCGACGCTGTCGCGGTGCTCCATGGCGCCGGCGAGCATGTAGGTGACCGTCTCGAACCCGCGGTGCGGGTGGCTCGGGAAGCCGGCGATGTAGTCGCCGGCCTGGTCGGAGCGGAACTCGTCGAGCATCAGGAAGGGGTCGACGAGCGACAGCGCCTGCGTGCCGATGGCGCGGCGGAGCTTGACGCCGGCGCCGTCGGAGGTGGGCTGGGAGGGGACGACCCGGGTGGGGGTGCGGGGCATGGAGGCTCCTTGGATGGAGGAAGCCTACGATCCGACGCTCCGGTCGGCAGCGGGGCGGGGCGGGCCGCAGCGTTCGGATTCCGGGACGATCACCCGGGCGGCGGGGGCGGCGTGTGAGACGTATCAGATGTATCAGTCGGCGCGGCGGGCACCGGGCGGGGGCCCGCGCCGTCGGGGAGCTTGCCGAGCCGCACGTCGACGCGGAGCTCGCCCGACGCCAGGGCGCGCTCGCGGCCGGCGAAGGGGTAGGCGGCGGCGAGCTCGATGCCGACGCGCTTCCCGACGCCGAAGCGGAACGCCGTGCCGGCGGCGAGGTGGTCGAGCGCCTCGGCGTAGCCGAAGCCGGAGGCGAGCTCGGCGGTCCACGAGAACCAGCGGGCCGGGCGGAGCTCCGCGCCGAGCACGGCCGTGGCGCCCGCGCGCGGGAGGGCGGGGCCGCGGGTGATCACGGCGGCCGAGCCGAGCACGCCCACGTCGGCGAAGGCGGTGACGGCCGGGGTTGCCGCGAAGGTGGCGCCGACGCCCACGTCGAGGCCGAGGGGGTATGCGTTCCGGTAGAGCCCGATCGCGGTGGGGAGCACGGCGCGGCCGTGCACGCCCACGCCCCACTTCTCGTTCTCCCAGAAGCGGTGTGTCGCCCCGAGCCCCACGTGGCCGAAGCCCGCGTAGGTGGCGGGGATGGGCGTGATGACCGTGTCGTAGCGGAAGGCCTCGAGCGTCGCGTAGAGCTCGGTGCGCTCCGACATCGCCCAGCTGCCCTCCAGCGTGCCGCCGGCGGCGATGTGGCCGTAGAAGTTGGCCGTGTCGACGACGGCGAGCCCGCCCGCGGAGAGCCCGGCGGCGGTGCGGGGGCAGAGGCGTCGCGCGACGCCGAGGTCGCCGTCCTGGAAGCCGACGGAGACGGGCCCGACGCCGAGCCCGGTGGCGTCGGCGTCGCAGGGGCCGGCGAGCGCGGGGGAGGCGAGGCCGAAGAGCAGCGGGATCACTGGTCCACCCCCGTGAACGTGCCGTCGCCGTCGCGGTCGACGAGGAAGGGGTTGGTGAAGGACATCGGGTAGCCGTGCGGCGGCGTGACCTGCCGGAAGAGCCACGCGGCCGTGCCGCGCTCGGGCTCGGGCGGCTCCGCGAGGGGGCCGACCGTGTCGAGGCAGCCGGCGTCGTCCTCGATGGGCGGCGCGGCGGCGTCGTCGCCGTCGAGCACGCCGTCGCCGTTGGTGTCGACGTCGTCGCGGTCGATGGCGCCGTCGCCGTTGTTGTCGCCGGTGTCGACGATGCCGTCGCAGTCGAGGTCGGCGTTGTCCGCGAGCGCGGTGCCGGCCTCCACCACGATCCAGGCGTCGCCGCTCGCGGGGAGGATCTCGGAGAGCGGCACGCTCACGTCGAGCCGGTCGAGCCCATCGGCGCCGAAGGGATCGGCGGGGTTCACGATCTCGCTCGTCCACGTCCGCGCGACCGCGCCGTTCACGATCACGCGCACCTCCTCGACGGGCACCCAGGGCGCCGCGCGGAGGGTCACGTTCAGCGTGGCGTCGCCGCCCGCCTCGAAGGGGTGCACGGACGGGGAGAGGGTGTCGCCGGCGTCGGTGACCGTGGCCTCGATCACGGGGCCGTTGGTGCCGATGCTGCGGCCGTCGCGCAGGTCCTCGTTGAACACGGCGACATCGAAGTCGTCGAGCGTGGTCTCGGTCCAGACGAGCGTGCGGGGCGTGCCGAGCACGTTCTCGGTGAGCGTGTGGGAGTCGCTGTTGGCCGTGCCGGCGCGCACGATGCCGTGGTTCAGCAGGTAGAACCAGAACGCGCGGTACGGGAGGAGCAGCTCGTTCTTCGTGCCGTTCATCACCTCCTGCACGTCGAAGTCGACGTTGCTGTAGTCGGCGCCGTCGGGCGTGTGGAGCAGCAGGCTCTGGCCGGTGCCGTCGTAGTCCTCCTTCGGCGGCTGGGTCATGTCCATGCCGGTCGCGCTGATCCAGCCGTAGTTGCGGCCGAACTGCAGCCCGCCGATGGGGTGGTTGAGCTGGATGACGCCCGCGTCGGCGTCGAAGCCCCCCTCGTCGCGCTGCCGCGTGAAGAGCGCGCCCGGCTCGGCGAGCTCGTCCCAGGACGCGCCGCGGTACGGCCCCGTGGGGTCGAACGCGACGGGCCAGAAGTTCCAGTGGCCGACCACGAGCGGGAAGCCGTAGTCGCTCCGGAAGGGGAAGAGGACGTGCCCGGTGGACTCGGTGCCGCTCACGAGCGCGATGCGGTCGGAGGCGCCGAGGGACGCGGCCGCCGCGGAGTAGTCCCACACGGTGTCGTGCTCGGTGGTCGCCACGACCTCGATGCGCGAGGCGAGGAAGGCCTTCACGCGGTCCTCGTCGGGGATCGAGCTGTCGAAGGACGCGCCGCCGTGCACGTGGAAGTCGCCCGAGAGCGTGCCGGTCGGCTCCAGGTCGAGCATCTCGAGGTCGAGCGCGACCGACTGGCCGGTGCCCGCGGCGACGGTGACGCCCCGGACGCCCGCGAGCGTCGAGAAGGGGCCGGCCACGGCGTAGAAGTCGTAGGTGCCGGGCGGCACCGCGACGGTGGTGGGGCCGTTCACGAGCACGCGGTTGCAGGCCGGGGAGGGGCCGTGCGGGTTCCCGAGGAGCGGGGCGCACGCGCCGAAGTGCCCGAACATCTCGCCCGTGGTCGCGGTCTCGGTGGCGTCGTCGGCGGGGACGACGAAGACGAGCACGTGGTCGGTCTCGCCGTCGATCGTCGCGTCGATGGTGACCTCGCCGGCCGCGTCGAGCGTGAGCGCGGGGGCCTCGACGGGGTCGTCCCCGACGGTGACCTCCACCTCGGCGGCGAGCTGGCCGAAGGCCTCCGCGGTGACGACGTAGGAGCGGCCCGTGGGCACGCGCACGGTCCAGTTGCCGTCGGCGTCGGGCTTCACGTGCGTCCACGGGATCCGCTCCTCGGCGGGCGTCGACGCGGTGCCCTCGGAGATGAGCACGCTCGCGCGGATGCCCTCGCCGAGCACGCCGCCCGGCGCCTCGACGGTGCCGGAGAGCTCGGTGTAGGTCTCGCCCCAGAGCTGGCGCCGCAGCTCGAGCGCGAGGTCCACGGCGCCGGCCACGGAGCTCCCGTTCGCGAGCCCGAAGAAGCGCTCGTAGATCGTGTAGTCGCGCGGCTGGACGATGCGCGGCGACTGCCCGACGGTCGAGATCTGCACGCTGTGGAAGCCCGACATCGCCTCCTCGGAGCAGGCGACGGCGGCGTAGGACGCGGCGCCGTCGGAGCCGGGCGCGGCGTAGGCGTTCGTGGCCATGAACGGCACGTCGCGGAAGCCGTCGAGCAGCGTGGTGAGGCCGAAGGGCGGGTAGGTGAAGCCCATCCCGGGGCCGGGCACGAAGGGGAGGTTGCCGCGGTCGCCGAAGTAGACGCCGTCGGTCGGGAACCACGAGAGCGCGTCGGGCGTCTCGTTGATCATCTCGGTGCGGACGCGCACGCCGGGCTCGCAGGGCCGGATCTCGTAGCGGGTGGCGACGCGCACGTCCGGGTAGCCGTCGAGGGTGCCGAGGAGCTGCACCGCCTTGATGTCGCCCTCCTCCAGGAGCTCGACGGACGTGTAGTTCACGGCGTCGCCGGGGAGCACGCCCGTGGCCTGGAAGAAGTGCCGGAGCGAGTCGTTCGCCTGCCCGCGGCTGTACATGTCGACGATCGCGCCGCCGGTGGCGCCGATGTAGTGCGGGTGGTCGAGCGCCTCGATCACCACGACGACCTGCTCGTTGGCGAGCACGATGTCGCCGGGCGAGGCGAGCGTGTCGTTCTCGGTCGGGAACGTGTCGCCGGCGCCGAGCACGTACACCTCGGAGCTGCCGTCCTCGCAGGTGAACGCGAGCTCCTGGCAGGGGGAGGGGACGATGCAGTCCTCGCCGCCCGCGAGGCAGCCCTCGGGCGCGCAGCCGGCCAGCGTGGTCGGGAGCGCGGCGAGCAGGAGCAGGGTCGCGACGGCGAGGGGGCTCGCCGGGGTCGGGGAGCCGATCGGCGTTTCGGGGGGGCGTTGCGGGGGGGCGGAGCCCCCCTGCCCCAAGAGCAAGGAGCCAGACATGCGGCGCACGATACCACCGGCGGGCAGGCGGCATGCGGCTTGCTTGCGATACAGGGTTCACGGAGGCCCCATGTCCCTGTTGCTCCTCACGTTGATCGGCTGCCCCATGGCGAAGGACGACACCGCCGGGCCCGAGACGGGCGACACCGCCGACACCGGGGAGGCGCCGCCGGCCATGCTCCCCAGCGACTTTCCCGCCACGCTCACGGAGACGCTCGGCTGCGGGGACATCGAGATGGACGCCTACGACCCGGACCAGACCGTGCGCATCCACGTCGTGGCCGGGCTCCACCTCGTCGCGGACGCGTGCGCGAGCGGCCCGCAGTCGGTCGACGTCGCGCTGCCCGAGACCGCCGTGCACGTCGTCGCCGAGGTCGGGACGAACGTGAGCGTTTACGCCTGCACCGATGACGTCGACGCCGAGCCCGTCGTGACGCGCGACTGGTCGGTGACCGCCGGCACCGTCACCTTCGACGTGACCGCGATCGACAGCGAGGATTGCGAAGGCTCGCCGCTCGCCGACGCGACCGTCACGCTCACCGACGTGCTCTTCGAGCCCTACGACGGCGGGGACGGCGCCGTCACCGTCTCCTCCGCGACGTTCACGTCCAGGGTCGGCTGGATTCCCGGCTAGCTCGGGGCACCCGGACCGCGCGCGGCGCGCGGCGCGCGGCCGGTGCGGAGACGTCGGCGCCGCGCGCGGGCGTCGGCGGCTCGGGTGCTACCCGCCGAGCACGCCCCGCCGGGAGAGCATGTTCTCGAGCTCGACCCGGTCGTTCACCACGTCGTCGAGCCGCTCCACGCGGTCGACGATGGCCTGCGCGAGCGTGTCGGGCATCATCCCCATGCGCGGCGCGATCCGGGCCTCGAGCGACGCGCGGATCGTGGCGAGCGGCTCGGTGCGCGAGCGGTCGTAGAGCGTGAGGACGCAGCCGTCGCAGAGCACGTCGGCGGGGTGGTTCATGGCGCCGCTCACGAGCGGGAAGGCCTCGCCGCAGATCGTGCAGGGCATCCGCTTGACGCCGTAGAAGGTCATGCGCGCCTCCGTGCCCCGCAACGTAGCGGGGGCCCGGGCGCCGCGCGACGCGGGGGCGTTCGTTCGCGTGGTGGTGGCGGCGGTCGGAGGCCGCGGATACCGAGGTGCGCATTCGGGAGCGGCCCATGCTCGACGCGCGCCTCGTGAGCTGGTTCCAGGACTACGCGGACGGGCATCGGCACCCGATGAACCGCCTGACGCACAAGATCGCGATCCCGCTCATCGTGTTCCACGTGATCGCGATGCTCGACTGGGTGCGGCTCGTCGAGATCCCGGGGGCGGGGGGCTACGCGCTCTCGCTCGGGCACGTGGGCTGGCTGTTCGCGACCGGGTGGTACCTGACGCTGAACGTGCGGCTGGGGCTCCTGATGGGCGTGCTGTTCGGGCTCTGCCTGCCGCTCGCGTGGGTGACGCCCGGGTGGGTCGTGGTGGCGATCGCGGTCTTCGCGTGGGGCATCCAGCTCGCCGGGCACTCCGTGTGGGAGAAGAACCGGCCGGCGTTCCTGAAGAACCTCGGGCACGCGCTCATCGGGCCGCTGTTCTTCGTGGCGCTCCTGACGGGGGACTGGCCGCAGCGGGCGCCGGTGGCGGAGGGGCGGCGCGCCTGACGGCGGGCGGCGCGCCCAGGCGCCACGACCGGACCGCCGCGTGGTACACCGCGCCCGACCGGAGCTCCCCATGTCCCGACGCTGGCTCCTCGGCGGCATCGGCCTCGCCGCCCTCGCGCTGACCGTGCTCTCCGTCGATCGCCCCGCGCCGCCCCCCGCGGGCAGCGACCCCGTGTACGCCGAGGTGAGCGGGCTCTTGCGCGACGCCTACGACGTGACGAAGTGGTCGCTCAAGGTGCCGGTCGAGTGGGCCGCGCCGCGCGTCGCGCGGGCGGGCATCGGCGCCTGGGTCGCGACGCTCCCGCTCGAGGCGGAGGTCAAGCGCCGGATCGAGGCGCGGCTGGCCGCGGACGGTTTCGTCGACGAGCTCGTGCCCTTCGCGATCTTCGTGAAGGAGACCTACGACCGCCCCGACGTGGAGGACTTCGCGACCTGGGCCCGCGCCAACGTGAAGCCCGTGCCCGGCGTGCCCGGCTACGAGCACTCGTTGTTCTCGTTCGCGCCGCCGGAGGAGGAGGCCGGAGGCGGCGGCGTGGGCCTGCCCGCCGAGGACGCCGCGCGGCTCTTCGCGCTCTACGACGCGGTGTACCTCCAGGGCGCGCCGGACCCGGGGTCGGAGCGCCTCGCGTGCGCCGGCGCCGACGACGACGCGCTCGCGGAGCGCGCGGCCCGGGCCGCCCCGATCGTGAAGGAGCTGCTCTCGGGGCTGGCCGCCAAGATGGAGCCGGGGGACATCAAGGACGCCGTCGGGCACGTGCTCGCCGACGCGCAGACGCTGGAGGCGGTCACCCTCACCCTCATCGAGTTCGTCGACGGCGAGGTGTGCAAGCACTACGGCATCTTCTCCGCGCGGGTGCAGCGGGAGCGGCAGCTCGCGGCGTGGCTCGGCGACGCGCTGCTCGAGCCGGGGCGGCCCGACGGGTGGGTGTGGCTGCGTTGGCAGGGCTCGCGGCGGCACGCGGTGCACGTGGTCGTCGACGGGCTCCAGGGGCACCTCGTGGACGCGCTGGCGCGCGGCGAGCCGGCGTTCCTCGCGGCGGTGCAGGCGGAGGGGAAGGCCCTGGCGGCGCGGAAGCCGCGCTTGCGATCGACCAAGGCGGCGCCGGCGATGACGGAGGGGTACCTGGCGCACGCGGCCGAAAACGGGAGCGCGGGGTTGCTCCCCTACCTCGCGGGGGTGGTGACATCTCCGGGCTTCGTGCGGCAGGGCATCTCCACGACGCCCACCATCAGCGTGCGCAACCTGCCCATCGCCAAGACGGGCGCGCCTGTGGCCGGCGAGGCGTCCACGGGCATCCCCAACTTCCACTTCGTGGACCGCGGTTACACCCTCGATGGCGTGCAGCAGGGGCGACCCTGGTACTTCTACGGGAACGACGCGTTGCAGCTCACCGCGCTGACCCGGCAGGCGGGCATGCGGACGCTGTTCTCGCGCTTCGACCGGCTCGTGACGATGAGCTGCGGCGGGCAGTACGACGAGGCGGCGCGGTACAGCTTCGACGGGTTCCTGTCGCTCGCGCTGGGAGAGGCCCTGCGCGACTTCGGCGACGTGCGGTGTGTCGGCGAGCTGCGCGAGCGGGCGAAGAACGAGCGACGGATGGCGGAGCTCCGCGCGTCGCTGCTCGAGCGGGAGGCCATCCTGCGCGCGTCGCACCACCCCTGGGAGTGGTACGACCGCTGGGCGCAGGCCAAGGAGCGCGACGCGGTGCGGGCGCTCGTCGACGAGCTCGCCGCGCTCGAGCCGGCCGGGCTCCCCGATTACCTGCTCTACTACAACCCCTGGCCGGACCACTTCGCGCACGCCAAGGGGCCGTTCGCGGACGAGATCGTGGGGCCGACGGGCGAGCTGGTGCGGTTGGATCACTGGTTGGGGCGGATCGCGTCGGCCTACACGGAGGGTGGCGTCGCGGAGCGCACGCTCTACGGCATGGCCGGCGACCACGGCCTCTCGCCGGTGTATTGGATCGTGTCCCCCGAAGAGGAGGTGATCGGGGGCCTCGCCAAGGCGGGCGTGAAGCTGGAGGTGCGCAAGATCTCGTCCGACGAGGGCGAGGGGCCCAAGCTCACCCACCGGCTCCGGCCGCCGTCCATGCGCGGCTACGACGTGGTCGTCGCGTCCACGGCGGGTGGGAACTACATGATGGACTTCTTCGTCGACCAGGGTGACAACTGGGCGCGGCAGCCGGTGCTGAGCGAGCTGCGCGCGCTGCGCACGCTCGCCGGGAGGCAGGTGGACGTGGTGGGCGAGATCCTGCGGCGCCTGGGTGACACCCTCGACTACCTCGTCGTGCGCGAGGCCGCGTGTGACCCGGCGGGCGGGGTGGTCAAGGTGCTGGGGCCGCGCGGGGGTGTCACCGCGGTGGGGACGATCGAGCGGCGCGGCGATCGCGCCTGGTACGGGTGGGAGGGCGCGGACCCGCTGGGGTTGGATCGGGTGTCACCGTACGGCGGCGAGGACCGGTCCGCGGATCGGGCCCGGTGTGTAGCGGCGCCGCGCGGGGATGTCACCTCGTGGTGCACCGAGGACGAGTGGCGGGCGGCGACCGCGGAGCTGGCGCGGCCCGACGCCGTGACACAGCTGGCGCACCTCTACGACACCGATCGCGCCGGCACGGTCAACCTGTTCCCGCGCGACGGCGTCGGGTACAACACCAAGGTGCCCGGGCGGCACGCGGGGGAGTCGTTCCACGAGAAGGACGCCTTCGTGGGGCTCTGGGGCGCGCCTGTCACCTCGGGGGCGCGCGTGGACGTGGCGGTCAACGGCGCCGTGCCGATGGCCGTCTACAGTTGGATCACCGGCGAGGCCACCCGGCGGGGCGAGGACGGGTGGGGGTACACGCCACTGCCGGCCGAGCTGTTGGGGGAGCGGTAGGCGGGGGGGGCACGAGAACCGCCGACGCGTGTCGGAGGCGTCGACGTCGACGCAGCGCGGAGCGGCTGCCCGGACAATCAACCGTCGGGGTTACAACCAGGTGTGTCCTTCCTCGGCGCCACGATCCACGCCGCCGCGTAGTCCCCGACGTGGGAGGTGGCCGCGTCGAAGGCCGCGCGTGAGGGGTGGAACCCTGTGTAGAGATCCAGCTGGGAGAGGTTCCCCTCGAAGGCGCCGCCGGTGTCGGCGAGCACGACCAGCCGCAGGCCGTCGGCCGTCCGCAACGCGATGACCCGGCCGAAGCCGAGCGCGTCGAGGCCCCCGGCGACGGACACCCAGGGGCGGAGCGCGGGCCCGGCGACCGGCTCGCGCGCCCAGCCGCGCACCGCGTCGATCGCGCGGAAGTACCAGTAGCGGCGCTGCTGGCGGGTGTCCCGCACGCCGCGGTCGTAGGGGAACCCGTTGTGGCGGTGGACGTTGTAGAGGCGCGGCGCGGCCTCGCCGGGGAGCGTCACGGCGATCGTGCCCTGGAGGATGGCCCCCTCGTGGTTCCGGTGGGAGAGCCACACGAGCGGGTCGGCGCGCCCGGCCGCGGCGCCGCCCTCCCGGTACACGCCGGCGGACACGTCCTGGCGGGTGTACCGGAAGCGGTCGAGCGAGCCGCGGCGCGCCTCGGCCTCCTCGGCGCCGAGCCCCGCCTCGTCGTGTGGCAATGACCACAAGGCGTGGGTGAACGCCGCGTCCGGTGTTGCGCGCCCCTCCACGTCGTAGACGAGGTAACGGGTGAGGCGGAGCTCCTCGCCGGCGCGCGGAATCGTGGGGACCCACCGCCAGGTGGCGAGGCAGCGGGACAGGAAGGCCGGGTCGGCGAGGCGGTCCGCCTCCGCGGCGGCGTCCGCGGCGGCCACGCGCACGAGCCAGTCGAGGGTCGCTTCGGCGGGGCCGGCGAACGCGGCGGGGTAGCCGGGCGCGGGCGGCGTCTTCATCTCGCGGAGCGCGCGGAGCGTGTCGGCGGCGACCGCCGCGAGGTCGGCCGTGGGCGCGCGGGGCGCGGACCAGGCGAGCTCCTCGGGGCGGAAGTGCTCCTCGGGGTCCCGCGCGGCCAGGGTCCCGGCGCTCGCGCCGGCGGCGAGGAGGGCCGCGAGCCCCACGAGCCACCTCATGGCGACCGCTCCGCGAGCGCCGCCGCGAGCCCCGCGACGCGGCCGAGCCGGGCCTCCGGCGCGTCCTCCGCCGCGAGCGCGGACTCCGCCGCGAAGGCGAGCAGCGCGGCCCAGGGGCCCTCGAGGTCCGCGTCGAGCAGGGGCGGCCAGCCGGCCCGGCCGCCGGCCGCCCAGGCGGCCACGCTCGCCGCGATGGCGTCCTCCGGCGGCTTGCCCCCGCCCCACTTCTGCCACAGCTTGCACGCGCGCTCGACGAGGGCCCGCTCCCGCTTGGAGCGCGCCCCCGCCTGCTTGCGGACCTCCTCCTCGCGCTTGCGCAACGCGTGCTGGGCCTCCGCCTCGCTCACGTGCTCGACCGGCGTGCCTGGAAACCACGCGCGCAGGTGCGCCAGCATCTCCGTCCCGCCGCGGATCACCCGCTCGCCGCGCCGCGTCCCCGCCGCGCCCTCCGGCCCCACGAGGAGCCGCCTGGCGCCCTTGCGCAGGCGCAGGAGCGCCCGGAGGTCGAGGGGCTCACCGGCGGTGTCGGAGAGGACCGGGACGAGCTCCCAGGGGGACAGCGGGTCGTCCAGCAGCGCACCGTGGTCGTGGCCGCGGGCCGCGAGCGCCTCGGACAGCCGCGCGTGGAGCTGCTCCGGCCGCTCGCCGGCCTCGCGCTGGAGGAGCTCGGCGGCCGCGCCGCGGAGCGCCACGCGGGCGTCGGGCGGGAGCCGCGCCGTGGAGAAGGCGTCGTCGGTGTCGAACGGGCCCTCGATCCAGCCGGCGAGGCCCGGCACGGGGGTGGTGACGCGCTCCACCACGGCGCCGCCCACGCGCACCTGGACCCCGCCGGCTTCCCCCAGCCACACCACGCCGCAGAACGGCGCGGGGAGCGTCGCGGTGGGCACCTTCCCGGGCGGGGTGGGCGGGGCGGCCCGGGCGGCGGCGCGCCTTTGCGCCCCGCGCGTCTCGGCGCGCAGCGCCTCGGTCGCGTCGACCAGCGGGCGGAGCCGGCCGACGAGCGCCCGCTCGGCGCCGCCCAGCGACCACACGCGGCCCCGCTCCGGCAGGGGTTGGCCGGCCACGCCCGGCTCCACCCAGCGCACGTTCGGGCGGGCGAGCAGATCGTCGACGCCGCCGGCCCCGCCGCTCGCGTCCGCGAACAGCGGGAGCGCGAGGAGCCGCGCCACGAGCGGATCCCCGGCCGCGCGCGCCCGCAGCACGTCCTCGCCGGACACGCCGTCGAGGACGGAGGCCAGCGCCCGCATCAGCGCGGGGCGCTGCGGCGACGCCACGCGCTCGTGGCGCGCCACGTCGTCCAGGAGGCCCACGAGCACGATGCGCGCCGCCTCCTGGAGGCGGGCGCGGAGCGCGTCCGTCCTCGGACCGGGGAGGAGGCCCCGCCAGAGCGGATCGACCTCGGCGTCCTCGGCGTGCACGAAGCCGACGAGCGGCACCACGCCGCCGGCGGGCACCGTCGCGAGGACCACGCCGCCGCGCAGCACGTCGACGGCGTCGGTGTCCGCGCTCCAGGCGAGCCGGCCACCGGGCACGTCCACGGCGTGCGCGGGGGCGGACGGCGCGCGGCGGCTCCGGTGGCGGTCGACGATCGGGGCGAGGTCCGAGAGGGGGAACCGCGCGGCCAGGAGCTCCCGCATCCACGGCGGGGCGAGGACCGGCTGGGGGCCGGCCACGAGTCCGCCGCCGCCCGTGCGCGGGTCCACGACGCCGACGCCGCCGAGCGCCGCGGCGGCCGCGAGGTCGCGCGCCGAGGACGCCCCGCCGCCGAGCAGCGGGAACAGCGCCAGGGCCGCGCCGGGCCCGTCCTCGCCGAGCGCGTGACGGACGAGCCAGGCGTGCAGCGCCGGCGGCGCGCCCGGGGCGAACGTCGCGCCCGCCGACGCCGCGAGCGCCCGCGCCGCGGCCCCGATCGCCGCCGTTCCCGCCTCCGCGCCCTCCCACGTCCGGAAGGCCCGGTCGGGCCGCACCGCCGCGCCGGTCACGACCGCCACGACCGGCGCCGGGAAGGGGATCCGCAGCACCTCCAGCGGCCGCCCCTCGACGAGCGGCTGCACGACGATGCCGTCGGCGTGCCCCTCGCCGGCGGGCACGAGCCCGATCTCCCCGGCCAGGCCCGGCGCCTCGACGCTCGCCCGGACGAGCACGTCCCCGCCGACCTTCGCCTCCCGCGGCGCCAGCGCGCGCCGCCGCGCCTCGCCTTCGCGCCACGCCGCGAGCGCCGGCCCGCCCGCGGGCACCCGCGACGCGAGCACGCCCAGCGCGGGCGCGGTCCACGGCTCGTCGCGTACGTACCAGTCGAGGTCGGCCGGCCCGCGCGCCGTGCCCGCCGGCACGGTGAGCACGGGCCCCGCCTCGCGCGCCGCGGCGATCTGCTCGCGCGACACGAGCGTCCCGTCGAGCCGCTCGAAGAGCGGCCGGCGCGCGAGGCGGTCCCGCAGGCCGGTCTCCGACTTGGAGCGGTCGGCGACGCCCTCCAGGCGGGCGAGGATCGCGCGCCACGCGGCCCGCTCCTCCGCGGGGACGCCGTCCCCACGCGCGTCGAGCGCGTCGCGCAACACGTCGTCGAAGCGGCTCCGGGCGTGGCGGTACCAGGGCGTCAGGATGTTCGGATCGCGGAGCATCGTGAGGCCCGCGTTCGGGGCGATGCCGGGCCCTTCCAGCACGCCGAGGAGGCCGAGGCTCTCGCCGCGCTCCCAGTGCGTGAGGACGCGGCCCCGCCACCGGGCCTCCACGCGCAGGATGCCGGCCCGCTCGGGATCCGCGGGGAGGAGCCACCGGCAGCGCAGCCCGTCCTTCTCCTCGATGCGCTCGGCCAGCGCGCGGGGCGTGTCCGCGTCCGGGCGCGCGAGGTAGGCGCCGAGGTTGCGCGCGGCGCTGGCGTGGTCGGGGTCCGCGTCGCGCACCGCCCGGCCGCCCACGGCCTCCAGCGCGCGCCGGAGCGCCGGGCTCACCACGAAGGCGTCCTCGAAGCCCGGGACCTCGCCCACCGGGTGGGAGAGGAGCTTGATCCGCGCGGCGCGGCGGTCGGTGGCGCGCGCCCGCAAGGACGCGACCGTCAGCGTGGCGCCCCCCGCGTCCGTCGCGAGTGTCCGGGAGGCGGCCCAGTCGGGGAGCGCCTCGCCCCGCGCCGCGATCCAGGCGAGCACGGCCTCGGGCGGCTCGCCGGCCGCGTCCCAGGCGGCCTTCGCGAGCGCGTCGACCGCGGGGCCGAGGTCCCGCACGAGGCGCGGGACCCAGTCGGCGCTCGCGATCGCGTCGTGGGCGACGTTCACGGGCAGGGCGGGATCGTCGATCACGCCGACCACGCCGGGGAGGCCGAGCGTCGGGCACACCGTGCACACCGGGATCCGGTCGCGCAGGAGCTCGATGCGCGCCTCCGGCGTCGATCCGGAGAGCCCGAGCTCGCCGGTGCGCGTCCCCTCGACCGGCACCCGGGGCCCCGACCCGTCGAGCCGCGCCGGCCGCTTCGGGCCGGCCCGCCGCTGCGCGCCGCGGATCTCCTCCGCGAGCGTCTGCCGGCCGTCCCGCGCGCGGCGCCCGAGCCAGCCGAGCCAGGTCGGGGCGTGCTCGTCGGGGACCACCAGCACCTGCTTCGCAAGCGCGGACGGGCAGTCGGGCGGGAGCGAGGCGACGACGATCCACTCCGCGTCGAGCAGCTCGGGGAGCCCGAGCCGGCGGCCGTCCCCGCAGGGGAACGCGGGCGCGCGCAGGAGGCGGTCCTCGGGGCGCGAGGCCAGGAGCGCCGCGAGGTCCGTGCGGGCCTTCGCGCCCGCCGCGCGCACGGCCGCCGTGAGCACGGCGATGGCGCTCGGAGACAGGCTGGCGCCGCGGGCGATGCGCTCGACGTGGTCCGCCGCGAAGGCCGCCGCCTCCGCGAGCAGGCGCCTCTCGGCGGCCGCGCGCACCTCGTCCTCGCGGACGGACTTGAAGGCGTCGTCGGGGGTGAAGCCGGGGTGGTCGAGGACGGCCGCCATCAGGCCGGCGGGCGAGGGGAGGTGGGTCTCCTGCACCTGCACACCCTCGATGCGGTACGAGACCCGCAGCGACGTCCCCGCGCCGCCCTCGAACCGCACGGCCCCGCGCAGCGGCCCGTCGCGGAAGCGGCGCTGGTGGATGGACGGCGGGAACTCCGGCGGCTTCCGCTCGGCCTCCGCCTGCCGCCGCCGCTCCCGGCCCTCCGCCCGGGTCCGGAGCCAGCTCGTGAGGTCGGGGAGCCCGGGCGCCAGCGCGTCGAGCGTCGCGGACTCCGTGAGCGCGAAGAGCACGACCGGGAGGCCCGGCTCGGCGAGCGCCGAGTCCGCCACGGTGCCCTTCTTGCCCTCGAACGCCGCCAGCTCGCTGACGGACCACGCGCGCCCCGCCAGGTCGACGAGCAGGGGGAGCTCCGCGTACGGGCCGAGCGGGCGACGGTGGGCCGCGAGCCAGACGGCCGCGCCGCGGGCCTGGGCGCGCGCGGGGCCCGGGTCGGGAGAGGCGAGGCGCGCCCGGAAGTGCTCGGCCGTGCCCGCGACGAGGCGCCCGACGGCCTCGTCGATCGCGCGCCCGAGGGCCTCCCACGCGCCGTCCTCCACGACGTTCGCGCGCGAGGCGTCGAGCTCCACGGTGTCCGCGCGGAGCCATCCGGTCACGCCCAGCGGCCCGACGCCGCGCTCGACCGTCCCCACGACCACCCCGCGCCGCACGAGGTCGATCCGCGCGCGTTGGTCCGGCACGAGCCAGAGCTCGCCTTCGCCCGACCAGCCCCCGAGCGGCTCCTTCGGCGTCGGGCGAGGGATCGCCACCCCGTCGAGCAGGACCGGCACGGGGCACCAGCGCGCGCGCTCGCGGACGAGCCGCGCCTCGGCGGCGTGCTGGAACGGGCTGAGCAGCGCCTCGGCGAGGTTCGCCATGGAGAGCCGCTGCCGGACGTGCACACGCGTGCCCTTCCCGTCGTGCGCGTGCTCGACGGAGCGCGTCTCCGCGGGGTTCGTGACGGCGAGCCGGAGCGGCGGCCCGCCCACGCCCTCGCGGTCCACGTGCACCCACTTCGGGGACTGGCCGAGCGCGCCGAGCACCCCGAGCGCGAGGTGCTGGAGCATCGCCGCGCGCGGGGAGGCCGCGCCGCCGAAGAGGTGGTCGAAGAGCGCGTCGAGCTCGTCGCGGGTGGGGCCGTCGCCGTCCCAGCGGAGGACGAAGTCGTCGCTGTCGTTCTCGATCTCGATCCGCGTGGCGCCGGCCGCCACCGCGGCGGCCACGAGCTCCAGCGTGTAGGCGAGGGGGTTCGCCAGCTGGAACTTCTCCATCTTCTCGAGCGCGCGCCGCCGGTCGACGCGGAAGCGCCCCCTGGCGAGGACCTCCTCCTCGCTCAAGACGGGCCTCCCGCGGGCGCCGCGTCCGCGCCGACGGTCCTCGGCGCGCGGGCGTCCGCCTCCGCATCCCGCGGCAGGGCGGCCACGACCGCGTCCGCGGTCGACTTCGCCGACGTGGCCAGCCCCGCGGCCAGGCGCGCGGCGTGGAGCAGGAGCGGCGCCGCCACCGCGGGCGGAAGCGCGGCGAGCCGCGCCACGAGCGGATGGCGCGGGTCCACGAGCAGGGTGGCCCCCTTCGACGCCGCGGGTGGCGGGCCCTCCCGCAGGGTCCACGGCTCCGCGAGCGCCACCGCCAGCCGGCCCGCCGACCCGGCGCCGTCGAGGTGCGCGCAGGTCACGCCCGCCGCCGCGAACAGCGCGGCCACGGGGCCCTCCGGCCGCGCGGGCGTCGCGAGGAACCAGCCCTCGCGCGCGGCCCGCCGGGTGCCCCCGACCACGCGCACGGCCCAGTCGAGGTGCGGGTCGTCCTCGGTCTCCGCGAGCACCACCGCCGCGCCCCCGCGCGCCGCCGCCGCTCCGATCGTGCAGCCCGGCGCGGCCCACCACACCGTCGGCGCCTCCCGCCGCAGCCGCCCGAGCCAGCCGCGCCCGCCCCGGAGGTCCCCGAGCGCCAGGGGCCGGCCCACCCCGGGCACGACCGGCGCGTCCTCGCGCCACTCCCAGGCCACCGACACGCCGATCGACCGGAAGAGCGTCGCCGCGCGCGCCACGTCCCCCGCCCGCGCCGCCTCCGCCGCGTGGGCGTGCACGGCCTCCGCGAGCCGCGTCGCCGCCGCCGCGCGCAGCTGATCCATCACGACCTCGAAGTGCCGGTCCCGGATCACGTTGTCGCGGGTGAGCGTGTGCTCGAGGTGCCGGCCCGCCACGCGGAAGGTCACGCCCGGGATCGCGCCGTCCTCGGCCTCCCAGAGCGTGATGCCGCGGTTGTAGAAGCCCACGGGCGGGGTCGGGGAGGGGTGGGGGCCGAGCACCGCGCGGAAGCCGTCGCGCTCCTCGGTGACCACGACCGGCGCGTCCACGGTGAACGGCGCGGCGACCGGCGTGGCCCCCCACTCGTCATCGGTGCCCTCCGCGGACGTCGTGATCGCCGCGTCCGCGTAGCGGCACCAGCGCTCCGCCGCGGCGCGGATCCGCCGCGCGTCCTCGGTGGCCGCGGCCCGCGCGCGCGCCATCCGCAGCGTGACGGTCGTGCCCTCGTAGGGGTCCGCGAGCCGCGAGAGCGTGTAGTCGCGCTTCTCGTCGAACGTGACGCGGTGCCACACCCCGTCGCGCCCGGTGTCGACCACCACCTCGAAGGGCTCCATCGCGAAGATCGAGGTGAAGCCGATGCCGAACTTCCCGATCTTCGTGAGGTCCTCCTCCTTCGTCGACCGGAACAGCGTGAGCAGGTAGCCCTCGATGATCGGGCGGTCCATGCCTTCGCCGTCGTCCTGCACCTCCACGCGGAGCTCGCGCCCGTCGTAGGTGACGCGCACGTCGATGCGGGCCGCGCCCGCGTCGAGGCTGTTCTGGATGAGCTCGCGGATGAACGCGTAGCGGTCCGCGAACTGCTTCACGAGGCTCTCGAGCACCTCGTCCGCGGCCGCGCCGCCCACCGAGACGTGCCGCCCCTCGCGCTCGCGCTTGCGGCTCACCGCGCCTCCGGGGTGTAACCGTACACGAGCCCCCGGCTGCCGCGCGCCGCGAGCCACGCCCGTAGCGCCGGCACGCACGCGGTCGGCGCCGCCCACTTGCGGCTCCGGGACAGGCCGAAGGCCTGTTTCGCCGCCGGGAGCACCACCGACCCGGCGAGCGGATCGTCCACGCGCCGATCGGGGAGGTCGATCGAGGCGCGCTCCAGGCACGCGCTCAGGATCGGCCCGGCGAGCCCGTCGGTGAGTGCGGGCCCGCACGCGCCCGGCAGCGCCGCGGGGCCGATGACGCCGCGCACCACCTCCTCCACGTCGAGGCCCTCCTGGTCGCGGAGCACCGCGAAGGCCAGGGCCGCGTCCTGCGTGGACAGGAGCTCCAGCTGCTTGCGGAAGCGGTCGGCCGCGTGGAGCGCGAGCTCGCCCTCGCTCACGACGCGCCCGGGCCGATCGGCCACGACCAGCGAGTACCGGGCGATCGTCGCCGTGGCCACGTCGAGCCGGTCCACGCGCACGGCGTAGGACGCGCGGTCGCCGGCCAGGTGCCGCAGCGCGACGTGCACCTCGCGGGCCGGGAGCGCCCGCACCACCTGGTCCGCGTGGGCGGCGGCCCCGGCGATCTCGGCCTCGACGCGCACCCGGATCCACTCGCGCGGCACCGGCAGCCCGCTCGCCCGGTCGATCCGCAGCCCCGCGGGCGCGCGAGCCGCCTCCGCGAGGTGGTCGCGCACGCGCTCCCAGTCGGGGTACTGCCGGTTGAGCCGCAGCGCGTCGAGCGCGCGGCCCAGGTCGCGCGCGTACCGGCCCGCGTCGGCCGCGGACAACACGAGCGGCTCGGCGGCGCCCTCAGGCACGCGGCGCCCCGGCGAGGAGCGCCTCGATCTCGGCCTCGGCGGCGGCGCGCGCCGGGTCGGCGGGCGCCAGGAGATCGGGCGCCTCGGCGAGCGCGTCGAGGCGGTGGATCAGGAGGTCCACGCCCTCGCGGGCCTGCACGTGCACGCGGCCGACCGACGCCCGGAGCGCGTCCATGCCCGCCGAGAGCGACGCGCCGAGGTCCGCCGCCCGGGCCTCCGCGGCGAGCCGCCCGAGGTGCAGGTCGAGCTCGTGGAGCACGTCGGTGCCGTCGGCGTGCACGCGCTCCAGCGAGGCCCGCAGCCGCGCGCACCAGGCGAGCGCCTCGGTCCCGAACGCGAGCACGGCCGAGAGCCGCGTGGCGGCCGACTCGAAGCGCCGCGCGTCGGCGGCGCGGGCGGCCAACAGCCCCTCCAGCACGGCAGCGTCGGCGTCGAGGGCCGCGCCCTCGGCCGGGAGCGCGCGCGCCTGCGCGATCGCGACGGCGTCGAGCGCGCGTCGCAGGTCCTCGGCGCGTCGGGCGGCCAGCGCGTTGTCGGCCGCGGCGTCGGCCACGTCCCGGCGGAGCGCCTCCATCTCCGCGTGGATGCCGGCCTCCTCGCGCGCCAGCGCGTCGAGCCACGCGGCCACCTGCGACACCTGCCGCTGCGACTCCTCGACGCCGCGCTCCAGCCGCTCGAGCTCGCCGGGGCCTTCGTCGGCGCGCGCCCGCCAGCGCCGCCAGGCCGTCGCCACGTCCCCCGGGCCGAAGGCCGCGGCGAGGATCGCCCCGAAGCTGGGCGCGGGCTCGGGCGGCGTGCCCGCGGCCGCGCGGTCCAGGCGCGCGAGCGCGTCGAGGAAGCCCCGGAAGCGGGCGCGCGCCGTCGCCACGCGCTCCTCCACCTGCCCCGCCGTGCGCAGCGCGCCGCGGTACGGCACGGCGGGGTCCAAGAGCGGCTTCCAGTCCACGGGGGCGGGCTCCTCGGGGGGAGCGCGATTCTAACCGCGGGCTCGGCGCTTCGTTGCGCCGGGGCGCGTTCCCGGGCCATCGGTCGGGCAGCCGCTGCGCGCTGCGGAGACGTCCGCGCGGGGGGCGGTCGTCGGCGGCTCCGGCTCCCCCGAGGGGGCACCGGAACCGCCGGCGTGGTCCGGGGCAGCGCCGTCGCCGCGGCGCGAAGCGGCTGCCCAGACCTCGGCTCGAACCGCGGACCGGCTCACATGCAGAGGAAGACGACCGACGACAGCTCGCTCGCGTAGGTCACGATCTGGTTGTCGAGGCGCGAGCCCGACGCGAACGTGACGCAGCCCACGCTGCCCGCGGGGGGCGTGACCGTGACGTTGACGGTGCCGACGGCCGTGTTGGCGAACGCGACGAACGTGGCGCCGCCCTCCTCGAGCATGTTGCCCGGCGCGAAGCCGGACGGGCCCTGGTGCACGGCGCCCTGGTACGCCACGTCGAGCTCGATCGTGGCGCCCGCGGCGGGCTCCCAGCCGCCCGCGCCGTCGGACTGCAGCGCCGACACGATCACGGTGGAGAGCGTGGTGTCGTAGGTGATGCCGAAGCCGCTCTCGACGGCGCCGATGAGCGCGCTCGACGCGAGGCCGAAGTTGAGCGACCAGTCGCCCGCCTCGTCAGCCGCGAGCCAGAGGTGGGTGGTCAGGTACCCGGTGGCGGAGATGGTCGCCTCCGAGGTGGTGTTCTTCGTGATGTCCACGCTCGCGTTGCCGCTGCTGTCGGACGTGGTGCTCGCGCCCTCGATGGTCACGGTCGCGCCCTCGATGATGGCGCCGGTCGCGAAGTCGGAGAGGTTCACCCAGCCGCGCACCTTGTTGGGATCGACGCCGGTGTCGGTGTCCGTGTCGGTGTCGGTGTCCGTGTCGGTATCCGTGTCGGTGTCGGTGTCGGTGTCCG
>CAYWGD010000001.1:285246-339146 GCA_964457335.1 uncultured Enterobacteriaceae bacterium
GTGTCGGTGTCGGTGTCCGTGTCGGTATCCGTGTCGGTGTCGGTGTCGGTGTCCGCATCGGCGGAGGTGTCGCCGGTCTCCTCGTCCTTCGGCGCGGTGCAGCCGAGGGGGAGGGCGAGCAGGAGCAGCGGGAGAAGGGATCGGATCATGGCGTTTCCTCCAGGTCGAAGCACGATTGGGCCGCCGACGGACGAGCGGTCGGAGCGATCCTACAACAGGACTGCCCGGTTCGAAAGGGCGGTGTTCGCGAACACTGGCGCGCGTGACCGGGCGTGGATAGCCAACTCGGGTCGGAGCACACGCCGTTGAAGCTGAGCGTCTGAGTCCTGTTCCCCTCCGCGGCCACGCCGCCGCGGACGGATGTCTCGACCCACGACTCGGAGCGCTCCGTGCCCGCACTCACCGCCGACGATCTCGGCTTCGCCCATGCCGATTCGGCCCCCCTCTTCGCGGGGGCCCGCTTCCACCTCGCCCCCGGCTGGACCGCGCTCGTCGGCCCGAACGGGGCCGGCAAGTCCACGCTGCTCGCGCTCCTGGCGCGGGATCACGCGCCCACGGCCGGGCGGATCCGCCACGATCCGCCCGACGCCGTCGTGCTCCGCTGCGACCAGGGCGTGGAGGCGCCGCCGCCGAACCTGCTCGACCTCGCGTGGTCCCCCGACAAGGGGGACCGGCGGCTCGTCGCGCGGCTGGGGCTCGACCCGGCCGACGTCGACCGCTGGCCCACGCTCTCGCCGGGCGAGCGGAAGCGCTGGCAGGTCGCCTGCGCGTTGTCCGCGAACCCCGACGTCCTGCTGCTCGACGAGCCCACCAACCACCTCGACGCCGACGGGCGCGCGTGGCTCGTGTCCGCGCTCGCCGGCTTTCGCGGCATCGGGGTGATCGCGTCGCACGACCGCGCGCTGCTCGACGCCGTATGCGGGGCCACGCTCCGGGTGAACGGGGACCTGCGGCTCTGGCCCGGCGGGTACACCGCGGCGCGCGCGGCGTGGGAGGCCGAGGCGGCGGGGCGGCGCGAGGCGCACGCGCGGCTCCAGGAGGCGGAGCGGCGCCTGCGCGGCCGGCTCGGGGACGCGCGCCGGACGCACGCCTCGGCCGAGGCGCAGCGCAGCACCGGCGCCCGCATGAAGGACAAGAACGACAGCGACGCGCGCGGCATCATGATGCAGTTCCGCGCCGACCGCGCGAGCGCGCGGATCGGCCGCGACGTCGAGGTGCTCCGCGCGGAGCACGCGCGCACCCGCGCCGCGCTGGAGGGCTCGGCCTGGGAGAGCGAGCTCGGCCGGCCCGTGTTCCTCGGCTGGACGCCCGCGCCCACGCCCTGGCTGCTCACGCTCGACGTGCCGGAGCTGCGGGCGGGGGACACGCGGGTCACCGGCGCGCTCTCGCTCGGGGTCGGGCGCGCGGACCGCATCCGGGTGGCCGGGCCGAACGGGGCCGGAAAGAGCACGCTGATCGCGGCGCTCCTCGCCGGCGCGCGCGTGCCGGCCGAGCGGATCCTCGTGCTCCCGCAGGAGCTGCCGCCGGGCCAGGGGCGCGCGTGGCTCGACGAGACGCGCGCGCTGCCGCCCGACCGGCGCGGCGAGGTGCTCCAGCTCGTCGCGGCGCTCGGCGTCGACCCGGCGCGGCTCCTCGCCTCGGAGGAGCCGTCCTACGGCGAGGCGCGCAAGCTCGGCATCGCGCTCGGGCTCGGGCGGAAGGTGTGGCTGGCGGTGCTCGACGAGCCGACCAACCACCTCGACCTCCCGTCGATCGAGCGGCTCCAGGACGCGCTCGCCGCGTGGCCGGGCGCGCTCGTGCTCGTGACCCACGACGACGCCTTCGCGGCGGCGTGTACGCGCACGACCTGGCGGGTGGGGGGAGGGGAGGTGCGGGTGGCGTGAGCAACCGTCTCCCGGCGGTTCCCGCCGGCGTCGGCGGCGCTCAGGCCGCCTCGCAGATGGCCTCCGGGCGTGTCTGGGCGCGCCCGGAGGCCGGACCCCCGCCGGCGGCACGGGTCGTGGGCGCGGGACGGCGCGGGTGGTGGGGTCGGCGAGGGAGGCGGGGCGGCGAGGGAGGCGGGGCGGCGGCGGGGCGGCGGCGGGGCGGCGAGGGAGGCGGGGCGGCGGCGGGGCGGCGGCCGTCCAAGGTCGGGGGATGCGCGGACATCCTCCGACTTCGGCCGGAAATACCGTCCAAGGTCGGGGGATGCGCCGACATCCTCCGACTCCGGACGGAAATAGCGTCCAAGGTCGGGGGATGCGCGGACATCCTGCGACTTCGGACGGAAATAGCGTCCAAGGTCGGGGGATGCGCGGACATCCTGCGACTTCGGCCGGAAATACCGTCCAAGGTCGGAGGATGCGCGGACATCCTGCGACTTCCGACGCCGGATCCGGCACCACCGCCCCTCGAGACACAAGGTGGAAACCGCGGCGTACGTGGGCTACCGTCGCGTCCCCACCGGAGCCGTGTTGCTCGCCCTCCTGCTCCTCGCCTGCGCCGCCCGCGAGCCCGCGGCTGTCGCCCCCCCGCCCGCCCCGGCGGCGCCCGCCTGCACGCTCCTCACCGTGAACGACACCTACCGGATCGAGCCGAACGCCGACGGGACCGGGGGCATGGCGCGGCTGCGCACCGTGCGGAAGGAGCTGGAGGCCGAAGGCGACGTGCTCCTGCTCCACGCCGGCGACTTCCTCTACCCGTCGCTTTTGAGCCGGACGTACAAGGGCGCGCAGATGGTCGAGGTCCTCGACGCGCTCGACGGCGACCCCGCGGCGCAGGACCGCCGCATGTACGTGGTGTTCGGGAACCACGAGTTCGACGCCGGGAAGATGAAGGACGGGCCGGGGCTCGCCGCGACCATCGCGAGCTCGCAGTTCCGGTGGCTCGGCACGAACATCCAGTTCGTCGCGGCCGACGACACGCCGGAGGGGCAGCTCCCCGGCCCGCACCTCGGGAACCTCGTCCGGCACGACCTCGTGGAGTGCGGCGGCCTGAAGGTCGGGCTCTTCGGCATCACGACGAACCGGAAGAGCGCCGCCTACGTCGAGCGCTTCGACGATCCCGTCGGCACCGCGCGGTCGTTCACGGCCGAGCTGCGGCGTGCCGGCGCCGACGTGGTCGTCGCGCTGACGCACCAGTCCGTCGACGAGGACCTCGCGATGCTCCGGGCGCTCGCCGCCGAGGGGCCCGACCTCGTGGTCGGCGGCCACGAGCACAACCAGGTGCGCGCGGAGGAGGGCGGCCGGCCCGTCTACAAGGCCGACGCCGACGCGCACAGCGCGTGGCGCATCACGCTCCGTCGCGGCCCCGGCGGGATCACGCACGACGCCGAGCTGCGGACGTTGTCCGCCGACATCCCCGAGGACCCGGCCGTCAAGGCGATCGTGGACGCGCGGGTCGCCCAGCACGATCGGGACTTCTGCGGCGCGCACGAGGAGCCGGTCGGCTGCCTCGCCATGGAGCTCGCGCGCACGAAGGTGCCGCTGACCGCCGCCGAGCTCGACATCCGGCGCTTCGAGACGAACTTCGGGAACTGGATCGCCGACGTGGCGCGCGCCGCGTTCCCGGACGCGCAGATCGCGCTCGTGAACAGCGGGTCGTTGCGGCTCAACCGCGACCTCGCGCCGGGGCCCATCCGCCGCCAGGACATCGAGGAGATGTTCGCCTACCCCATGCCGCTCGCGCGCATCGAGATCGACGGCGCCACGCTCGAGAAGGTGGTGGCGCGCGCGGTGCAGGAGTGGACCGGCAACGGCCACTGGCTCCAGGTGAGCGGCTTCGCGTGGTTGCACGACCCCGTGGCCGGCAGCGGCACGCGGCTCACGCTGCTGTCGACGGGCAAGCCGATCGCCCCCACGGATCGCCTCGTCGCGGTCGTGCCCGAGTACCTGGTGGACCCCTCGGGCGACCAGGACGGCTACACCATGCTCCCGAAGCCCCCCGCCAACCCGGGAGCCCGGCCGAACCCCGACCTGAAGCAGCTCGTCCTGGACGCGCTGGCCGCGAAGCCGGACGGGATCGCGCCGGCGGTGGAGGGGCGGATCTGCAACCCGCAGCGGCCGGCGACGGTGTGCCTCGCGGCGCCCTGACCCTCAGGCACGCAAAACCAGGGGCGTTGCGGGGGGCCGGGCCCCCCGCCCCAAGAAGACGGAGCCCCGAACCCCGCCTACTTCCTCCGCCGCGCCACGAGCCCCATCGCCACGAGCGCGCCGGCGAGCCAGCCCGCGTCGCCGCCGCTCGCGCAGCCGCAGCCGCCGGCCATCTCGACGGTCTCGTCGGGCGAGCCCGGACGCTCGGGGTCGGGGGTGCCGGGCTCGCCGGTCTCGCCGGGGTCGGGCTCCTCGGGCGTGACCTCGTAGGACCACGCGAAGGTCTCGCCGGAGCGCGCCCGCGCGGGCACCGCCGCGACCACGAGGTGCACGGTCGCGCCGTCGAGGCCCGTGAGCAGCACCTCGCCGACGCCGTCCGTCACGGGGATGCTCGTGTAGCGGGGGCCGCCGGGCGCGTCGACCACGGCGGTGACGCGCCAGTCGGCGTCGTTGCCGTTCGACCCCTCGACGGGGGCCTCGAAGCGCACGCGGTAGTCGGCGTCCCCGTCCGTATCGACGGTGACGACGTTGTAGCCGTAGCGCCCGGGCAGGGTGTCCTCGGGCGCGTCGACGAGGCCGTCGGTGCCGTCGGCGTCCACGTCGGCGACCACGCGGTGATCGTCGCTGCGGTAGTAGTCGGCGTACCAGTCTACCCACCGCTCGTAGAGCTCGCCGTCGGCGTAGTCCCACGTGGCGTTGCGGGCGGCGAAGTCGCCGAACACGTCGGCGAACGCGACGCCGCGCTCGGCCAAGAGCTCGGTGAGGGCGTCCTGCGGCGTCTCCGCGTCGAGGTCCTCCACCCAGGAGTCGCGCACGACGTCGGCGTCGGCGGCGATCTCGGAGACGTACCGCGGGAAGATCATCGCGCCGTACTGGTGGTACTCCTGGAGCGCGCCGGAGTCGGGGTAGTCGAAGAAGTAGACGGGCAGGTGCGGGAGGAGCGCGTAGCCGTACAGGAAGACGACGTACTCCTCGTAGTCCTCGAGCACCTCGCCCTCGATCCACATCGCCGTGGCTTCCCAGTACCAGGCGCTGTCCCCCTCGTAGTCGTAGCGGCCGGTCACGTCCTGCACGGCGTGGAAGAACTCGTGCGCGGCGGTGCCCTGGGCCCAGCCGAGGTCGCTCAACGTCTCGGCGCTCACGACGATCATCGGGTAGTTGTCGCGGTCGCGGTTGAAGTAGCCGGAGGTGCCGTAGCCGTCGGGCGCGCCGTCGCCGGTGTCGCCGATGTAGACGTTGAAGAGGTAGCGGTCCGTGCCCGAGGGCGCGGGGAACGCGAGCCCGTCGATCTCCTGGCTCCAGGCGTGCTCGAAGGCGTCGAGCAGCGCCGCGGCGTCGGACTCGTCGACGCCGCCGCGGCTGCCCCACTTCACGACGAAGTTCTCGCCGACGAGCTGGTTGGGGAGCTCGCCGTAGGCGTCGCGCTGCTCCTTCTCGGTGGACGGCGAGGGCGGCGGCGGGGGGAGGGACGGCGCGGGGCCGAGCGTCGGGAGGAAGGCGGGCGTGCCGCAGGGGCCGCGGGGGGCGATGAGCCCCGGGGGGCTGGCCGCCAGGGCGAGGGGGAGGACCGTGAGGAGCATGCGCGTCTCGGAGCGACACGCATGGTAGCCGGCGACCTCGACGCTCGCGTCGTCCCTGACGCATCTTTGGCAGGATCCAGGTCGGAAGCGGGAGCTTCGTGGGCTCCTCCACGGGGGCTCGCTCGCGTGCCGGCCCCGTCGTGACCTTCGGTGACCGACCGGGCGCTACGGTGTCGCGACCAGGCGGGCGGCCGCCGCGCCTACGGCGTCGGCAGCCAGCGCGCGACCTCGGTGGGGTGCGAGAGGTGCGGCCGGTGCCCGCCGGGCACGACCAGCGGCTCCAGGCCGGCGTCGCGCACGTCCGCGGGCGACCACTGCACGAAGCGGTCCGTGGCCCCCCAGAGCCAGGTGTGGGCGCGCCCGGGCGGCCGCGCGGGGAGGCCCCAGCCCGCGATCGCGGCGAGGCGGTCGGCCATCACGTCCCGCGGAGGGAGGCGGACCGCGTCGAGCAGCGCGTCGTCGGCGCCGTCCTCCTGCAACGACGCGCGGGCGCGGGGGGCGTAGAGCTCGTGGTACACGCGGTGGGGCAGGCGGCGGAGCGCGGCGGCGTAGAGCCGCATGCGGCGCGCGCGGGGCGTGGGGTGCGGGAGCGTCCCGATCGTGGTCAGGGTGCGGACGCGGTCGGGCGGCAGCGCCCAGCCGACGAGCCCGCCGAAGCTCGCGCCCACGACGTGCCAGGCGCCGGCGGGCAGGTCGCGCGCGACGGCGGCGGCGATGTCGGCGAGGCGGGGCCCCGCGTCGGGGAGGTCCACGAGGCGGATCCGCCAGCCCTGGAGGCGCGGGACCAACCGCTCGAACTCCAGCGCGTCGCCGCGGATGCCGGGCAGGAGCACGAGGGTGGGGCCCTCGCCGACCTCGTGGCCGCCGGGCACGCGACGCCAGCCCGGAGGACCGCCGCCGGCGGCCGAGCGGCCCGACCCGGCGCTCACGGGACGAGGACCCGCGCCGAGCCCGTCGCGCCGGCCGCCCCCGGCGCGCCCGCCACGAGCGTGCCGCGGCCGAAGGAGAGGGCCACGCCGAGCTGGTCCCCGGGGGTCGCGCCGGCGAGCCAGGGCTCGGCCGCGCCGTCCCGGACCCGGTACACCGCGCCCTCGACGCCGTCGCCGGCCATCGGCGCGCCGACGTAGAGCGTGCCGTCGGGCCCCGCCGCGAGCGCGGCCCCGAAGCGGCCGGTGCCGGGGCCGATCGCCGCGGCGTCGGCGAGCGAGGCCGGGAGGTCGTCGGGCGGGAGCACGTAGATCACGCCCGCGCCCGGGGCGCCGACGACGAGCTCCTCGGCGCCATCCCCGTCGAGGTCCGCGAGGAGCAGCGCGTAGCCGGCCTCGTCGCCGACCGCGGCGCGCGTGATCGTGCGGGCGCCGGAGCGGACGGCGCCCTCCCCGCGCGCGAAGCCGGCCCACACGGCGCCGGCCGCGTCGATCGCGAGGGCGTCGGGGCGCCGATCCCAGTCGGTGCGGGCGCTTGTGTGGTCGACCACGCCCACCGCGGTGCTGGCGACCCACGCGGCTCCCCGCGCCGCGAGCACGCCGCCGGCGCCCTCGAGCTCCAGGAGCACGTCGCCCGCGAGCGTCGTGACCCGGCCGGCGCCCGGCGCGCCCACGAGCACGGTCCCGTCGGCGAGCGCGGCGAGCCCGGCCCCGAGGAACGCGCCGTCCTCGCCGAGGAGGCTGGCGCCGTCGCTCGTGGCGACCCGACCCGCGCCGACGCCGCCCGCGGAGAAGAAGGGCGCGCCGAACACGAGGCGATCGTCGGTGGCGAGCACGCGGGTGCCGAAGCCCTCGTCGGCCTGCTCGCCGTCGAGCGTGCCGAGCGCGAGCGGATCCACGCCGTCGCAGTCCTGGTCGAGCCCGTCCCCGGGCACCTCGCGGGCCCCCGGGTGCACCCCGGCGAGCGCGTCGTTGCAGTCGTCACCCACGACGAAGCCGTCGCCATCGGCGTCGACGTGGGTGACGCGGTCCGGCACGGGGCCGTTGCACGCCGCCAGGAGCGTGAGCATTCCCATCCCGCACCCCCTATCCGCGTCCAGCCGGCGGCCGCTCGTGGCGCGCCGTCCCACGCGCGCGTTCCGTGCGCACGCGTGCCAAAGCCGCTAAGCGTCGCGCTCCGAGGTCCCATGTCGACGATCCGCCGTCAGATCAGCATCGCGGCCACCCCCCGCGCCGTGTGGAACGCGCTGACCACTCCCGAAGGGCTCGCGGGCTGGCTCGGCACCGACGGGCGTGTGGACCCGCGACCGGGCGGCCGCTTCGTGCTGAAGGTCGAGTCCGAGGGCAAGCAGGTCGAGGAGGCGGGGCTCCTGCACGTGTTCCGCCCCACGGCCAAGCTCGAGGTGACCTGGGACAAGCACTCCCAGGGCCCCTGGAAGGGCACGCTGACCCAGTTCCAGGTCGTCCGTGACGGCGGCGAGACCGTGCTGAACGTGCAGCACATCGGCTCCGCGCTCGAGGACGAGGCGCTGCGCACCACGCTCGACGAGCGCTGGAAGCGCGCGCTGCTGGCGCTGCGGGACGGGCTCGAGAAGTAGCCCGCTCCGATCTTTTGGGCAGCCGGCTCCGCCGCTGCGGCGACGTCGTGCCGCGGAGGGGCGTCGGGGGCTCGGGTGCCGCCGACATCCGCCGGAGGCACCGCGGCCGACGCAGCGCGGAGCGGCTGCCCGTCCTCAGCCCCCCGGCCCCGGACCGCCCGCGCCGGGCGAGCCCGGGAAGTTGCCGGCCTTCTCCTCGCGCCCCTTGCCCTCGAAGGGGTCGGCGAAGGTGGGGAGCGGCGTGGCGGGCGTGGTGAGCGTGAGCGGAGCGGCGGGCCAGCCGCGGGCGCGGAGCTCGACGGCGACGGCGTCGGCGAGGCGCGCGTGGCCGATGGGCGTGGGGTGCATCTGGTCGAGGAAGAGCGCGTCGGCGCTGCGGCCGCTGGCGCGGAAGGCGGCGGGCGCGTCCACGAGCGGGGCGCCCCAGCGGGCGGCGACCTCGCGCATGACGCGCCGGTAGGGCGCCCACGCGGGATCGCCCGAGAGGGGCTCGACGTCCTCGCGGTTGGGCAGGAGCAGGAACACCACCCCGCCGCCGCGGGCGTGCATGCGGGCGCAGAAGGCGTCGAGGTTGCGCGCATAGGCGGCGATGTCGACGCGGCGGGCGCCGGTGCGTGGATCGTCGCCGCCCACCTGCCAGCCGACCTTGCGCGCGCGGGTGCGCTGCGGCGCGACCCGCACGGTCCAGTCGAGCCAGCGGAAGAGCGCCGACCGCTCGAGCAGGAGGCGGGCGCGGTTCGCGCCGGACGCCTCCCAGCCGGCGTAGCTGGCGAGCAGATCGGCGTCGGAGAAGCTGTCGAAGTTGTTGTCGGACCAGAGGGTGCCGACCACGAGCAGGTCGGGCTCGAGCGCCCAGCCCCGCATGTCGAGCAGGTTGAGCGCCTGGTAGGACGAGTAGCCCGGCACGGCCGCGTTGATGAACTCGGCGCCGAGCTGGCCTTCGAGCAGCGAGGTGAAGACCTCGCCGTCGCGCACCCCGAAGCCGTAGACGCTGGAGTCGCCGAGCGCGAGCGCGCGCGGGCCGGCCTTGGGGCCGCGGTCGCGATCGCGCAGGCCGAGGGCGTTCACCCGCACGGGCACGCCGACCTCCTCGTGCTCGCCGGGGCGCAGGCTCCACAGGAGCCAGGGGTCGCCGTCCAGGAGCACGGACCCCTCGACGGGGTCGCCGGTGGGGAGGGCCGCGCTGGGCACGTCCGCGGTGCGGGCGAGGCCTTCGGCCGCCACGAGGATCAGCGCGGCGACGGCGAGGCCGGCGGCTGCGCGCCCGCCGCTCACTTGTGCTTCGCTCCGTCTCCGTTGCGCCCGTCGGGCGAGCGCACGAGCAGCGACCCGTCGACCACGAGCGTGCCGTCGCGCCCGCTCACCGCGGTCGTCTCCGCGCGGAGCTGCACCACGCCGAGGTCCTGGCGCTGCGTGGCGGGCAGCGAGCGCGTGACCGAGTCGGTGATGGCCTCGAGGATCTTGCCCTCGAACAGCGCGGCCAGCGGGTCGACGAGGCCGGCGCCGGGGGACTTGCCGAGATCCTCGACCCGCTTCGCCACGAGCCGCACGGCGCCGCCCTGCACCTGGAGGTCGCCGTAGATGCGGTAGTCGCGCCACCAGCCGCGGCCCACGAGGCGCCAGAGCCGCAGGTCGAGCGTGAACTCCGAACCTTCGACGTTCATCTCCAGCGGGTCGGCGTAGACGTCGAGCGTGAGCTCGCCCTTCTCGAAGGCGGCGCGGCGCGCGAGGCCGATGAGCGCGGTCTCCGAGATGCCGAGGCGCACGCCGTCGGCGGGGGCGTCGACCGCGCCGACGGGCTTGGCGCCCGCGACGTTCGTGAGCGCCTCGATGCGCACGGCGCCGCCCTGGCTCCGCAGCCGCAGGTCGCGGAGGGGGAGGGCGCTCGTGTCGATGTCCACGACCCGGATCTTCGGCAGGCGACCCGCGAGCTGCGCGGTGAGCTGATCTTGAATCGCCTTCGAGGGGTTGACCTTCAAGCCCGCGACATCCTTTACCCGGACGCGAACGGCGGTGACCGCGCGCGGGGTGGCCTGGATGATGTGCCCGTCGGCCACCTCGAGCGCGAAGACGCCCTGGGCGCCGACGTCCAGCGGGATCGTGCCCGAGGCCGGCCCGACCGACCAGGCGGCCTTGCCGACCAGCACGGCGTCGAAGGAGAGGCAGGCGGGGCAGGCGTCGCTCGCCTTCAGCGCGGCCTCCTCGACGGAGAACACCGGCCGGAGCTTCGCCTCGACGCCGAAGGCGATGGGGATCACGATCGGCTCCTGCTCCTTGGCGAGCGCGGCCTTCACGGCCGTCTCGACGGCCTCCTCGAAGGCGGGCCCGGCGATGTGCAGGACGACGTCGGGCTCCCAGTCGGAGGGGCGCTCGGTGGCGACCTCGAGGACGGCGGACTTCTCCGCCTCGTACATCGCGATCACGTCCGGGGTGCAGCCGCCGAGGACGGACGCGGAGAGGAGGGCGAGCGCGGCGAGGGGGCGCGCGAGGGGCCCGGTGGACGTCGGCATGCGGGGCTCCTAACCGGGATTGGGGCCGGGCCGTCCCGGCGGGCCGTAGGTGTCAATCATCAATTCCCGACACCCTCCAGGACCCCCCCACCCGGGGCGTCGCCCGCGCGGCCCGCCGGTGCTACGGTCCCCGGCATGTCCGAGACCGCCGACCCCGTCGCCGCCCTGTCCAACAAGAGCCTCGCCGTCCGGGCGGCCGGCGCCCGCGATCTCGCGGCCACCGGCACGCCCGCGCACCTGCCGCAGCTCGTGGCGCTCGCCGTGCAGGACCCGTCGCCGGGCGTGCGCCTCGGCGCCGCGGCCGCCGCCGCCGACATCCTGTCCCGCTGGCGCCTCCCGGGGCGCGCCGCCGGGATCCCCGACGCCGACCGCGTGGCGCTCTGGGCGGTGATCCGGGGCGCGGACCCCGGGATCAACCCCGGCGTCTTCCAGGTGTGCGCGACGCTGGGCGTGCCCGACGCCACGAGCCGCATCTTCGGCGCCATGCGCGACCCGCGCGTCGACGTGCGCCAGGGCGCGTGTGTGGGGCTCTGGCGGCTAACCGCGAGCGCCGCGGTCAACGGCGACGCCGAGCTCGAGGCCCGCGTCGTCGCGCTCTTCGCGGACACGCGCATCAAGCCCGACACGCAGGCGGAGATCGCCCGCGTGGCGTCGGTGGTCGGCTACACCTCCGCGCTCGAGCCCGTGCGCCGGCTCGCCGAGGCGAGCTTGCGGCAGATCGCGACCGTGGCCGGCGAGGCGCTCCAGCGGCTCGAGTGGCCCGTGGCGCTCGCGGGTGTGTGGGCCGACCTGGGGCTCGACGCCGCGGAGGTGAACCCCGAGGCGCAGCCGGGCGCGATCGTCGCGCTGACCGGCTCGGACGCGCTCGTGCGCGCCACCGCCGACACGGTGACGAAGGAGCCGCTCGTCGCGTCTCCCCGCCGCTTGTGGCTGAAGCGCCCTGGCGCCACCGAGGCGACCTGGGCGCTGCAGATCGGGCCCTCCACGTACTGGGCGGCCGACGGCGACGAGATCGGCGAGCTCGGCGACCGCCTGCTCGCCGCCGACGCCTTCGAGCTCTTCGCGCTCGTGGACCCGCTCCTGCCGGTGAGCGCGGCCGCCGCGCGCCTCCGGGGCGTCGCGAAGCTCCGCGCCGGCGATCTCGCGGGCGCGCTCGAGTACCTCACGGCCGCGACCGAGATGAAGAAGGTGCCGGTCGACACCTGGTGGTTCCTCGCCGACACGCTCCACGCGCTCGGCCGGGACGAGGAGGCGCGCCCGCACCTCGAGAAGTACGTCGCGAAGGCGGCGAAGCGCGCGCCGTGGGTCGCGGAGGCGCGGCGGCGGCTCGGGGAGTAGCGGTCGGCCGAACCGCGCTGTTCGCGTCCTGTGAACGCGAAGAAGCGGGACGGGCGCACATCGCGAGCGCTCGCGACGTAGGATTCGCCTCGTCGGGATGACCCCGAGGAGGCGGAATGTCCGAGTTGACCGGCGCGAAGCAGGTTTCGAAGGTCTCGTTCTACCAGGTGACGGACGGGCAGGACGTGGTGCTCGACGTGGTCGTCGGGATGGGGATGCCGTCGGGGGCGAGCGTCACGCTGAACGGGGAGCCGCTCGCCCACGCGCCGCAGATCGCCGGCCTCGAGATCGGCGAGGGGAGCACGCTCCACGGCAAGACGCTCGTGGTCGTGGCGACCGTGCGCGACGACAACCCGAACACCGACAACACCGCGGCCACGCTGTACCTGCGCGGCGGCACGGTGCCCAAGGAGCTCCCGGCGAGCGCGGTGGCCGACCCGAACCAACTCGTCGTCTACACCTTCCTCGTGAACCTCCTGTGATCGCGCTCCTCCTGGCGGTGCCGGCGCACGCGCTCGACCTCTTCGGGAGCGACAAGGCGAGCTCGGACGAGACGACCAGCGGCGCGACGTCCTCCTCGGAGGCGGGGAGCGCCGCGGCGCTCGTCGTGCTCGGCGCGACGGTCGACGACGTGCAGACGCCCTCCACGTCCGCGGACCTCGCGATCTCGCTCGGGGGCGCGTTCGAGGACGGCGCGCTCTCCGACTCCTACGCGATCGAGGTCTCGCCCGCGTGGCTCGGCGGCGTCGGCAAGCGCCTCACGCTCGCGAAGTACGCGGCCGGCGGCTGGGAGTCCGTGCTCTGGAACTCCAACCTCTCGCTCGCCACGCTCACGGACGACGACGACGTGGCCCGGAGCGCGCTCGCCTACCGGACGACGTTCTGGGCGGCGCCCCCGAAGAAGAGCGCCACCGGCGCGTTCCTGGACGCCTACGCGAAGGCCTTCGCGGACAACCGCATCGTGGACGTGCCCGCGGACGGCGACGCCTGCGTGTCGACCATCGGCAACCTCTCGCGCCTCGCGCTCGCCGTGAACCAGAAGGTGAGCGCGTCCCTGCCGGAGACCGCGAAGGTCTACGACGCGCTCGGCAAGTGGGAGGCCGCGTGCGCCGCCGTCGACCCGACCCGCACGCCGGACGCCGCCGCGCTCTGCACCGACTTCCGCACCGCCGAGGCGCGGGGCCCGCGCGACCGCGTGGCCGACGCGGCGCTCACGAAGACGATCGAGGCCCTGAAGGCGTCCGCGGACGCCGCGATGGCCGACCAGAAGGCCGCGCTGGACAAGACGGTCAAGAAGACCATCGCGGACATCGCCAAGAACCCCTCGAAGTACGGCACCTTGGGGCAGTACCTCTCGGATGTCGACGGAGAAGAGGCCTTCGCCGGCTGCGAGGACATCCTCACCGACCGCGAGGGCTTTTTGGTCGACTTCGCGCTCGGCGCGGGCGTGCGGTCGCCGGGCGCGGTGCTCGAGGACACGGAGCTCGACGTGGTGCGGCTCTGGTTCGCCCCGGGCTACGTCCGCGAGAAGTGGAGCCTTGTGGGGCTCGCGCGGCTGTCGCTCGAGGACCTCCACACCGACACGCCCGTCCAGACCGTGGACCTCGGCGGCGGCTTCGGCTTCCACTGGGCCCGGTTCACGCTCACGCCCGAGGTGCTCGTGCGGGCGCCGCTCGCCAACGCGGAGTGGGAGGTGCACGCGACGGTCGGGGGCGACGTGCGCGTGATGCAGGGGGTGTGGTTCACGCTCGAGGCCGGCGGCGCGTGGCCCGCCGACGAGCCGGGCTCCTTCGTGAGCTTCGCCGGCCTGACCTTCGGCGTGGAGCGCGACCGCCCCACGCCGCTCCCCGACACGAACGACCTCGCCCGCAAGCTGCCGTAGGAGGACCGCCGATGCCCGCCGACGCCGCCCCCGTGCTCGTCCCGACGCCGACGCCGACGCCGGCCCCGCCCGCCGAGCCGATGCCCCCCGACCGGGAGCTCCCGGACTACGCCTTCGCGGAGATCGCCGAGCGATCCCGCGAGAAGACGTGGCACTTCTTCCCGGGCTGGCGGCGCTCGCGCAGCGGCACCGCCCAGCGCCCGAGCCGCGCCGCGGTGGTGGCCTACTCGCGGATCTTCGTGGAGCGCCTCGGCGCGCCCGCGGACCTCGTCGGGAAGGGCGACCCCGGCGTGGCGCGCCTGCTCTTGCGCTACGCCGACGCCGTGCACGCGCGCATCGAGTGGTACGAGAGCCTGCTCGAGTCGATGAACAGCAGCTACCAGCGCCTCCGCGCGACGCTCGTGGCGGTGCCGATCGCGCTCCTCGGCTTCGTGGCGTACCTGGCGTGGGTGGACGCCGGCGTGGAGAGCCTCGTTTCGGTGGCCGTCGTGGGCATCGTGTGGTTCCAGCTCGGGCTGAAGCTCCGGAACGACAAGGGCCACATCGACGCATACGTGACCGCGCTGACGACGCTCAAGAAGCAGCTGTTCGCCTTCGAGGCGCAGTGGGACGACAAGTGCTGGCGCGCGAGCGCCTGGCCAGTGGGTTTTGCGTCCGCCCTCGCGGCCGGCATCCGGGCGGCGGAGGCCGTGGAGGAGGCCGAGCGCTTCGCCACGTTGCGCGCCCGCGTGGACGGCGTGAGCGGCAGCGCGGAGAGCCTCTCGAAGCTCGTCGAGGGCCTCCCGGCGGTCGCCACCGCGCAGGGGGCGCTCCTGCACCCCGCGACGGCGCCGCAGACGCTCACCGAGCTCCAGAAGGCCGAGATCGAGCTCGAGGCCGCGCGCCGCGCCGAGGAGGAGGCCACCGCGGCGACGTGGAGCCTGCCCGCGAACGCCGACGAGTATCGGAAGGCGCGCATCGTGGCGGAGGCGAAGGTGCTGCGGCTGCGGAGGGAGGAGGAGGCGCTCCGCGGCCGGAGTTAGTCCAGCCCGAACTCCTCCGCGGCGGACTTCAGCGCGATCTTCGGCTGGTCCTCCTTGCGGAGCACGAAGGGCCCGGCCACGAGCACGTCCATCTCGGTGCGCATGAAGCAGCGCCAGGCGTCTAGCGGGGAGTTGACCATCGGCTCGCCGCGTACGTTCATGCTCGTGTTGACGAGCACGGGGACGCCCGTGCGCTCGCCGAAGGCCTTCACGAGGTCGTAGTAGAGCGCGTCCTGGTCGCGGTTGATCGTCTGGATGCGGGCCGAACCGTCCACGTGGGTGACCGCGGGGAGCGCGGGCTTGTCCTTCCGCACCGGCGCCACGAGCAGCATGTAGGGGGAGGGGCGGTCGAGCTCGAACCACTCGGAGACCTGCTCCTCGAGCACGGACGGCGCGAAGGGCCGGAAGCCCTCCCGCATCTTGATCTTCATGTTGATGATCGTGCGCATCTCCGGGTGGCGCGGGTCGCCCAGGATGCTCCGGTGGCCGAGGGCACGCGGGCCCCACTCCATGCGGCCCTGGAACCAGCCCACGACCTTGCCGGCGGCGATCTGCTCGACGGTCTCCGCGAGCAGCGCGTCGCGGTCGAAGCGGCGGTAGACGGCCTTCTCCTCGTCGAGCACGGCCCGGATGGTGTCCTCGTCGTAGCCGGGGCCGAGGTACACGGAGGCGAGGCGCGGGAGCCGCGGCTTCTGGAGGAGCTGGTGCCACGCCATCAGCGCGGCGCCCATGGCCCCGCCCGCGTCGCCGGCCGCCGGCTGCACGTAGATGTCCTCGACCGGGGCGCGGCGGAGGATCTCGCCGTTCGCGACGCAGTTGAGCGCCACGCCGCCCGCGAGGCACAACCTCTTGTGCCCGGTCTCCTTCACCACGGTCGTGGCGAGCTTCACCATCGTGTCGTCCACGACGACCTGGAGCGACCGCGCCACGTCCTTGTGGAACTGGGTCAGCTCCCCGCGCTCGAGCGGCCGCGCCGGCTGCCCCATGAGCGCTTCGAACCGCTCGTTGAACATGCGCTCGCCGAGGTCGAAGGCGAAGTACCGCATGTCGAGGCGGAAGGTGCCGTCGGGCGCGACGTGGATGAGCTCGCGGATCTTGTCGACGTAGAGCGGCTCGCCGTAGGGCGCGAGGCCCATGACCTTGTACTCGGCGGAGTTCACCTTGAAGCCGAGGTAGAGCGTCATCGCGCTGTACAGGAGCCCGAGGGAGTGGGGGAAGCGCGTCTCGCCCGTGAGGGTGAGGACGCCGCCCCGGCCGTGGCCCCACGAGGAGGTGGCCCACTCGCCCACGCCGTCCACGGTGAGCACCGCGGCGTCCTCCCAGCCCGAGCAGTAGAACGCGCTCGCGGCGTGGGAGAGGTGGTGCTCCGAGTAGAGGACCGGCCCGCCGTAGTCGAGCTCGTTGCGGAGCTCCTTCGGGAGCCGCAGCTGCACGCCCGCCATGTGCGGCATCTTGCGGAGGAAGTGCCCGAAGCCGGCCGGGAAGGTGTCGAGCGACGTGCGCAGGGCCCGGTCGAGCTTGCGGATGGGCTTGTCGTAGTAGACGACCGCGCTCACGTCCGACGGCCGGAGGCCGGCCTCGCCGAGCACGTAGCGGATCGCGTCGACCGGCAGGCGGGAGTCGTGCTTCTTGCGGGTGAACGCCTCTTCCGACGCCGCGGCGACGATCCGCCCGTCCGAGAGCAGGCAGGCGGCGGCGTCGTGGTAGAAGCAGGACACGCCCAGGATGTGCATCGGCGCTGCCTATGGCGACCGGCGCTCGTCCACAAGGCGCGGGCGCTCGGTCCGCGCCTCGTGCTAGAACGGGAGGAGATGCCGAGCTCCGCCGACCCGCACGCCTGGATCGTCGTCGACCACGAGCTGCTCTCGCGCCTCGGGCCCGCCGCGCCCGCCGCCGAGTGGGTGCGCGCGCTGAAGCGCACCGGGCTCTGGGAGCTCGACGGGCTCGACGGCGCCGCCGGGAAGGAGCTCGCCGAGGTGCGGGCCGCGGTCGCGGCGGGGCTCGTAGCCGTCCCCCCCGACGACACGCCGCTCCTGCCCGCGCGCTGGACCCCCCAGCACCTGAACGCGGCGATCGGCTCCGTCGCCCTCATCGCGCTCGGCGTGGCGCTCGTGGCCGGCTCGCCCGGCTGGCTCGCGATGGCGCTCGCGGTCGGCCTCGCCATCGCGCTGCAGGCGCTCCTGGTCCCCGCCACCCGGCCCCGCGTCCTGGCCCCCGCGTCCTGGCCCGTGGAGCGGGCCACCCTCGCGCTCCGCCGCTTCCTGTCGCGCACCTTCGTCACCGCGGCGGGGGACCGCATCGTCGAGAACACGCCGCACCGCGCCTACCTGGAGCTGCGGCTCGAGGAGCTCGACCGGGCGCTCCGCGTCGCCGACGGGCGGCTCGCCGAGATCCGCGAGGTCCGCGCCCGCATCGTGGACGCGAACGTCCGCATGGGGCGCGCGGCCGAGGACGTGGAGACGTCGAGGCTCACCGCCGCGATCGCCGAGCAGGAGGCCGCCCGCGCGCGGGTCGAGGGCGTGCGCGCGCTGCTGGCGACACGGCTCGCCGACCTCGAGGTCCAGCTCGACCGGCTGCGCGTGGTGGTGGAGCGGCAGGCGCTCTCGGAGCGGGTGAGCCGGCTGGTGGACGCGGGCGCGCGCCAGGACCCCGTCGAGCGCGTGGCCGCCGACGTGGAGGTCGACGTGGCCGAGATCGAGGGCCGCGTGCGCTCGCTCGCGCTCGAGGCGGGCGACGCTGACGCGCGCCTCCGGGCGGTGCTGGAGGTCGTGAGCGTGCGCGCCGCGGCACGCTGAGCGGGGCAGGACAGATCGAGGCGGTAGCGGGGCCCGCACCGCGCGGCCGCGCGCGCCCCGGAGGCTTGCCCTCGTGGGACAGTCGAGGCAGAGTACGCGCTCGCTGGAGACGTCATGCGTTTTGCCCTGCCCCTCCTCGTGCTCGCCGCGTGCACCGGCGAGGCCGAGGACCCGAAGTACTCGTCGGAGACGGACCCCACCATCGAGCGGGAGACCGACACCGACACCGACACCGACACCGACACGGACACCGACACGGACACGGATACCGACACCGATACGGACACGGACACCGACACCGACACGGACACCGACACGGACACCGACACGGCGGGCGAGCTCCCCGCGGTCGCGATCACGACGCCGACCGGCGCGACCACCTACTCCTCGGTCACGGTCGACTACACGGTCGAGAACTTCGTCCTCGACGGGGACAAGCTCGCCAACGGCGACACCACGCCGGTCGACGGCGAGGGCCACGTCCACATCCTCGTGGACGGCGCCTACCTCGACGCCACCGCGGCCACCTCCTACACGGTCACCGGCCTGGCCGCGGGCGCGCACACCATCGGCGTCGTCCTCGCGGGCAACGACCACACGCAGCTCGAGTACAGCGCCGAGATCACGGTGAACGTCGAGACCACCCCGACCGTCTCGATCGACTCGCCGACGGGCGGGGAGATCCTCGGCGTGACCTCCGCCGAGCTCGGCCTCACCATCTCCGACTTCGCCATGTCGGACGACGTGGGCGGCACCGCGGTGTGGGGCGAGGGCCACTACCACATCTCGGTCGACGGCACCTACTACGACTACGGCACCGACGCGGCGAGCGCGACCGTGGCCGACCTGTCCGAGGGTGTGCACGACCTCACCGTCGAGCTCGTGAACTCGGACCACACCTCGCTGTTCCCGGTCGTGTCCGACACCGTGTCCATCGAGGTCGGCGCCGGCGCCTACGGGATCTCGCTCGACGACACCGTGTTCGCGGCCGAGCTGAACACCGCCACGGTGCAGGGCGCCGTGAGCATCTCGAACTTCACGCTCTCCGCGGACGACGTCGGCGGCACCGCGGTCGAGGGCGAGGGCCACTACCACGTGTACCTGGACGGCGCGTACCAGGACTACGACGCCGACGAGAGCTTCGTGGTCTACCACGTGCCCGCCGGGAACCACGTGGTCGAGGTGCGGCTCGCCGACCACGATCACGCCGAGATCGGCGCGGTCGACTACGCCCGCTTCTCCGTGTCGGCCACGCGCCCCGACATCACGGCGACGACCCCGGAGGACGGCGACACCGTCACCGGCGACTTCACCGTCGAGGCCACCGTCGAGAACTTCACGCTCGACCCCGCCGCCATCGACGGCGCCCCGGTCGACGGCACCGGCCACTGGCACATCTACGTGGACGAGTCCTACTACACCTTCAGCGCCGAGACGAGCGGGCTCGTGACCGGGCTCTCCCCCGGCACCTACTCGCTCTACCTCGAGCTCGTGAACAACGACCACACCTCGCTCGCCGAGGCCGTGTTCACCGAGCCCTTCGAGGTCACGGTCGAGTAGCGCCCGGTCGGGCAGGTACGGGGGGCCCTACGGGGCCCCTCGGTCGTTTTCGGGGCAGCCGCTGCCGCGCTGCGGCGACGTGGGCGCCTCCGGGGGGACGTCGGCGGCTCGGGTGCCCGCCCGGCCCGCGTCGCGACGGGTGTACACTCCGCGGCCGGAGCGCCACGATGAAGCGGGTCTTCCTCTCGTCCACCGCGTTCGACCTCGAGGCGCACCGCAAGGCCGTCGACGACACGCTCCTGCGCCTCCACGCCGAGACGCGGGTGATGGAGCGCTTCGGGCCGCTCTCCGGCGCGCCGCCGGCGGAGTGCGAGCGGCTCGCGCGGGACTGCGACGTGACGGTGTGCCTCGTGGCGCACCGCTACGGCCACGTGCCCGACCGCGCGGACATGCGGAGCATCACAAGGCGCGAGGTGGAGGCCGCGCGCGCCGCTGGCCGCACGGTGCTCGTGTGGATGGTCGACGACACCTTGGCCTGGACCGGCGTGAAGGAGAGCGATCGGCTCAACGATCCCAACGTGATGGCCGACCCCGCCCGGGTGGCGGAGGTGCTCGCCGACATCAGGGCGCTCCAGGCGTTCAAGGCGTGGCTCCAGAAGGAGTACGGCGTCGAGCGGTTCACCACCCCCGACGACCTCGCGAAGCGGGTGGCCGTCGCGATCAGCAACCTGTTCCGCGACGCGACGCCGTCCGCGCCCGCGCCCCAACCCGAGGTGCGCGTGGTGCACGCGCTCCAGCCCGCGCCGCGCTTCGCGGGCCGGGAGCGGCTCGTGGAGGAGCTCGCGGCGTGGGTGCACGACGTCGCGTCCCCGGACCGGGTGTGGGCGCTCGTGGCCCCCGGCGGCACCGGCAAGACCGCGGTGATCGAGCAGGTGCTGCGCCGCCCGCCCGCAACCGGAAGCACGCTCGTGTGGTCCTTCTACGAGAAGCCCGACGCCGACGCGTTCCTCCGCGAGGCCGGGCAGCTCTTCCTCGGGGAGGGCCCGGACGCGCCGCCCGGCGGGCGCCTCGAGCGCCTGGAGCGCGGCCTGCGCGACGGCAAGCCGCACCTGCTCGTGCTCGACGGCCTGGAGCGGGTGCAGGCGGAGGCCGGCAACGGGCGGGCCCGCGGCGAGCTCGAGGACCACACGCTGAAGCTGCTGCTGCGGGCGCTGGCGGCGGGGCTCGGGCGGGCGCGCGCGCTCGTCACGTCCCGCTTCCCGCTGGTCGATCTCGCCGACTGGGACAGGCGCGGCTTCCGCGACACGCGGCTGGACGACCTGCCGCCGGAGGCGGCGGTGGCCGTGCTGCGGCGGTGGGGGGTGAAGGGGACCGACGCGGCGCTCGTCGCCGCTGCCGAGCAGCTGGGCCGGCACGCGCTCTCCGTGGACGTACTCGGCTCCTACCTGCACCACTTCACCGACCGGAACGTCTCGAACGTCGAGGCCTTCGAGCTCGACGCGGTGACGGGCGACGACCCGAAGGCGGCGAAGCTCGCGCGGGTGATCGCAAGCTACGCCGAGCGGCTCCCGGCGGACGAGCGGGAGCTGCTCGCGCGGCTCTCGGTGTTCCCGCGCGGGGTGGAGGTGGGCATCCTGCGGGTGCTCGTGGACGCGGGCGGCGCGGTGGCGGGCGTGCTCGTGGGCTGCCGGGACGCGCGGCTCGTCCAGCTCCTGGAGCGCCTGCGGACGCGCGGGCTCGTGTTCCGCTACGGCGCTGGGGCGGCGGTCACCTGGACCGCCCACCCCTTCCTGCGCGACCGCTTCCGGCGGCTCCTGGGCGTGCCGCAAAAGCAGGTGTTCGAGGCGGTGCGCGCCCACCTCGCGGGAGGCCTCGAGGCGCGGCCGGCGAACCCGCCGCGGGAGAAGGAGGTGCTCGACCGCTACGAGGCGCTGATCGAGGCGGCGCGGCTGGCGGGGCGGACGCAGGAGGCGTTCGACCTCTACTGGCACGGGATGGGGAGATACGCGAATCTGGGGGCGGCGCTGGGCGACTACGCGCGGGGGCTGCGAATCCTCCGGGCGTTCTCCGAGACGGAGGAGCCCGAAGACGCGGCCCCGGACCTGCACCTGCGGACCCGAAACCTGCTCGTCGCAGATTGGGCGCTCTACGCGCTCCGGCTCGGAGACCTTGGCGGTGCGCGGCGGGCGCGCGCGGTCGACGACGCCTGGAAGGCGCGGTTGGCCGAGCCGAAGGAGACGGCGATCGGCCTGGAGAACACCAGCGAGGTGCTGCTCACCGCGGGCGCTCTCCCCGCCGCACGCCGAGCGGCGGAGGCCGCAGTCGCGCAGGAGACTGAGGACGCGTTTCGCGAGGTGGTGGGACGCGCCTTCCTGGCCGCCGCAGCCCACCGCGTTGGTGACATAGCCGCCGCGCGCGCCGGCTTCGCGAAGGCTACTCGTCTCGAGGGCAAGCTCCTCTACTCGCTGCGTGGCGAGCAGCACGCGCGCCACCACCTGGATCTCGGCGACCTCCCCGCCGCCAACGCGCTGTGCGACCACGGCCTTGCAACGGCCAAGCGCCACGGGTGGAACGACGAGGTCGCCCGCTTCCACAGCCTCCTCGCCCGCATCACTGTCCTCGAAGGAGGCGACCCCGCGCCCCACCTCGACATCGTCCGCGAGTGGACCGCCCGCAGCGGTGACATGGAGTACATCATCGAGGCCCACCTCGTCGCCGCGGAGCACGCCCTCCGGGACGGCGATCCGACCCTCGCCCGGGACGAGGCCGCCCTCGGCCTGAACCACGCCGCCGCGGCCGGCTACGGGCTCCTCCACGTCGACGCGCTCGTGCTGCTCGCGCGCGCCGCGCTCGCGCTCCCCGATCCCGCCGCCGCCATCGCGCACGTCCGCGACGCGCTCGACCGCGCCTCGCACCCCGAGTGCGCCTACGCCTGGGGCGAGGCCGACGCCGCGCAGGTGTGGGGCGAGGCGTACCTCGCGAACAACGAGCCCACGCTCGCTCGCCGGGCGCTGGAGCGCGCGCTGGCCGTGCGGCGGCGTATCGAGCACCCCGGCGTGCCGGAGACGGAGCGCTGGTTGGCGCGGGTGCGCTGAGCGGGGGCCCCCGCCGCAGCTCGCGACACTTTCCGCGGCGTACGCTCCCGCCCGCGCTTTTTCCGGCCCCGCATGCGCCTATCAACGGCCCATGGAAACGGCTCCGCCCGCGCCCCCCGACGTGCCGCGCCGGCCGCGGCTCCCGGCGTGGCGCGCCCTGGGCCTCCTCGCGATCGCGGCGGTGCCGCTCGGCGCCGTGGTCTCGTCGCTCGGTGGCGACACCGGCAACCTCGAGACCGTGCTCCGCGTCGGGTTCGTGTACCTCGTGCTCATGCTGGGCTTCCGCTTCATGGGCAAGCGGGAGCTCGGGCAGCTCTCCCAGTTCGAGCTCGTGACGCTCATGCTCATCCCGGAGATCGTCTCCCCCGCGATGAACCAGGACATCACGTCGATGTCGAGCGCCGTGGTGGGGGTGTGCACGCTGTTCGCGCTCGTGACGATCTTCGCGCTGCTCTCGCACCTCTCGAAGGCGGCCTCGGCGGCGTTCGAGGGCCGCCCCACCGTGCTCGTGCGCCACGGGCGCCTCGACGTCGACGCGCTCAACCGCGAGCGCGTGACCCCCGAGGAGGTCTACTCCTCGATGCACCAGGCCGGCATCGAGCGGATCGAGACGGTGAAGTGGGGGATCCTGGAGCCCGAGGGGCGCATGGCGTTCATCACGTTCGGGGGCCCGCCGGAGGGAGGAAGCGCGGAGCCGGGGATGCTGGCGTAGGGGCCGGCCACCACGGGAGTGTGGGGGGCGTTGCGGGGGGCCCGCCCCCCGCCCCAAGAAGACCCCGCTCGTCCATCACCCCCTGGCGCGCGGCAGCCGGATGGTGAACCGGGCGCCCCTGCCCTCCTCGCTCTCCACGTCCACGCGGCCCTTGTGGGCCACCACGGCGGCGTGAACGATGGCGAGGCCGAGGCCGCTGCCCTCCGTGCGGCGCGAGACGAGCACGTCCGGGCGGTAGAACTTCTCGAAGATGCGCTTGCGCTCGTCGCGGGGGATGCCCGGGCCGTCGTCGGCGACGGTGAGCACGACCCAGCGCCGCTCCGCCGCGCCCAGCACCTGGATGTGCACGTCCTCGCCGCCGTACTTGCGCGCGTTCGACAGCAGGTTGAGGAGCGCGTCGGCCATGGCGTCGATGTCGACGTTCACGAGCGGGAGGTCGTCGGGGACCTGCACGCTCACGTGCGACTCGTCCTGGAGCTGCTGCGCGCGGAAGGCCTCGAGCGAGGCGCGGACGAGGTCCACGGGCCGCACGAGCTCGAGCTCGTAGACGCGCCGCCCGGCCTCCATGCGCGCCCAGGTGAGCACGCGCTCGATCTTGCGCGAGAGGCGGTCGCTCTCCGTCGCGATGATCTCGAGGCACTCGTCGACCTTCGCGGGGTCGGTGACGCGGCCGCTCTGCAGCGTTTCGATGAAGAGGCGGATGCTCGTCAGCGGGGTGCGGAGCTCGTGGCTGATGTTCGAGACGAAGTCGGTCTGGAGCCGCGAGAGGCGCACCTGCTGCACGACGGCGCGGCCCATGAGCACCACGCCGGTGACGACGGTGCCCACGAGGAGGAGCACGGTCCAGAGCGTGGGCGCGGGCGAGCCCGGCGCGGCGCCCTCGGGCGCGGTCACGGTGATGCGCCAGTGCTCGAAGGGGGGCGCCATGGGGCGGTCCACGAGCGGCTCGGGGACCGCGAGGTTCTCGGCGAGGTTCTCGGCGAGGTCGCGGCGCAGGCGCTCGAAGGAGACGGGCTCGCCGGCGATCTCGCGCACAGTGGCGCGCAGCCCGTAGGCCGCCCGCTCCGACGGGAACTGGGCGCCGACCAGCGTCGGGATGACGACGGCGTCGATGGCCTCGGGGTCGATGCGGTAGGCGACCGCGAGGTCGTCGCGCACGCGGGAGACGGCGAGCGTCGCGAGCCCTTCGTCGCCCTCCATCGCGAGGAAGGTGACGGGGGCGTCGGCCGAGAGATCCGCCGCGGCGAGCCCCACGGCGCTCGGGGCGGTGGGATCGCCGACCACCCACGCCTCCGCGAGCACGACGCTCTGGTTCACGAGCGTCGGCAGCTCCTCGGGGACCTCGGCTTCGGGGAGGGGGAGGAGCCGCTGCCGGAGGCGCGCGTCCTCGTCGGCGAGGCGGGCCACGATGCCGGTCTCGAGCACGCGGGCCTGGTAGAGGTAGCGCTCGCGGAGGCGGGCCTCCTCGGCGTCGCGCTGGTCCTTCAGCCCCGCGAGGCCGTAGAAGGCCAGGGCCACGGTCGGGCCGACGACGAGCGCGATGAGGAACCAGAAGACGCGGCGGCGCGCGATCGACTCGCCGAGCGGCATTCATCCATCCGGACTGCGCCCTCGTAACGTCCGCGACGCGGGGCGCGCATCGTCAGGGCGGGGCGACGCCTGTCGTGAGGAACCCGAGGTAGCGCCAGGTGGCGGCCTCCTCCTGCGGCGTCGTGCGGTGCTCGAAGAACCAGGGCTGGTCGTCGGTGTTGAGCCGCGTCGAGCCCATGCGGGCCAGCGCGGCGTCGTCGATGGGCACGAATCCGCGGACGATCTCCTGCCACACGAAGAGCGCCTGGATGTCGGCGGGCGCGGACCGGTAGCGCGCCTGGTCCAGCGTGAGGGGCTCGCGGCGGCCCACGAGCCCGTTCATGGCGCTCTTGGGGTGCACGAGCGCGGCCCAGGCGTGCGGGAAGGCCGCGCGGATCGAGCGGAGCACGACGTCGGTGTCGACCGGCTCCCCCAGCGAGAAGAGCGGGAGCTTGATGAAGAAGGTGCCGTCGGGCGCGAGCGCGTCGCGGCCGGCCTCGTAGAAGCCGACACCGTAGAACTCCTGGTTCACGTCCTGGCCGAACGTGTCGACGATGACGAGGTCCCAGGTGCCGGGGTTGCGGAGGAAGTACTGGCGGCCGTCGTCCACGACGAGGTGGAAGCGCGGGTCGGTGAGCACGGCCTCGGTGCCGAAGAGCGGCGCGCTCGCGACCTGGTTGCCGTCGAGCTCGACGCAGTCGATGCGCACGTCGGGCCAGGCGTCCAGCAGGGCCTTCGCGGAGGCGCCGGTGCCGAAGCCGATGAGGAGCACGCGGTCGGCCTTGGGCGCGAGGATCACCGGGAGCGCGACGCGCGCGGCCTGGGAGCTCGCCATGATGGGGACGCCGTTGGTGTAGAGCACGTTCTGGCGCTCGAAGGGGTCGTAGAGGACGACGGTGGTGGCCTCGAGCCCGTCGTCCATCCAGACGAGCGTGTGGTCGGGCTTGGGCCGGAAGTCCGGCTGGTCGGCCGTGACGAAGCCCACCCAGCCGACGAGCACGACGAGCGCGAAGGCGAGCCCGTCGGAGCGGCGCGCCCCCGGCGTGTCGGGGCTCCCGCGCCAGACGCCGTGGCGAAGCGCGACCCAGCCGATCAGCACCGCGACGCTGGCGAGCAGCAGCACGGACCAGCGGATGCCGAGGAGCGGCAGCAGCACGAAGCCGCCGAGGAGGCTCCCGCCCACGCCGCCGGCGGTGCTCGCGAACGACAACACGCCGAGGCGGGCCCCGGCGTGGTCGCGGGCGCGCGCGTAGGCCGATCCCAGCGTGGGGAAGCAGGCGCCGGCGAGCGTCGCCGGCACCAGGAGCGTGAGGGCGAGGAGCTTCTCCTGGGCGGGGCCGGGCTCGGCGAGCCCGTCGAGGAGCCCGACGCGGAGCTGCGCGATGCCCGCGAGCGCGGTGACCGCGAGCGCGAGCTGCAGCCCCCCGAACAGGCCCAACGCGGCGCGCGGGCCGGGCCGGCGCAGGGCGAGGAGCAGGCTCCCGAGCGCCATCCCCACGAGGATCATCGCCAGCACCAGCGCGAAGCCCTTGAAGGGGTTCATCAGGTGGAAGGCCTGCCGGTAGACGCGGCTCCACAACACCTCGAACGCGAGGACGGTCGTGCCCGTGCCGGCGACGAGCCCGTAGAGGAGGCGCGGCGCGATGGGGAGCTCGGTGTCGGGCTCCTCGGGGGCCGCGGATGGGGCGTGCGGGCGGCCGACCCAGGCCCCGAGGAGCGCGAGGGCCGCGGCCGTGACGTTCAGGCCCGCGGCGAGCGTGATCGAGCGGGCGACGCCGTGATCCCCGAGGAGCACGAACGCGGCGGCGTAGCAGCCGGCGGCCGCGCCGAGCACGTTCACGCCGTAGGCGACGGTGATCCCGCGGTGCGGCGAGCGGACGAGGCGGACGAGGCCCTGCACGAACAGCGGGAGCGTCGCCCCCATGAGCGTGGCGGGCAGGAGCAGGATGGCGGAGAGGGTGAAGAAGCGGACGCCGAGGGCGAGGGGGCCCGTGCCGGGGAAGGTGAGGGAGATCCACCGCATGAGCGCGCCGGACTCCTGCAGGAAGCCCTGCACGCCGAGCGCGGAGGCGGCCACGAGGACCTCCACCAGCGCGTAGGCCGCCAGCGGCCCGAGCCGCCACGACGCCACGCGCGGGGCCAGGCGGCCGCCGATCAGGGAGCCGAGCGCGAGGCCGGCCATGAACGCCGAGAGGATCGTGGCGATGGCGTGGGCCGTGACGCCGAACGTCGTGCTCACCACCCGGGTCCAGAGGATCTCGTAGACGAGCGTCGTGAAGCCCGAGGCGAAGAAGGCGAGCAGCAGGAGCGCCGCCGCGAGCAGGTTCGTGGGGCGCGGTACGGAGGTCGTCACCGCGCGACTTTATACGGTGAGGGCGCCCGAGGCGCGGGTTAGCCGGCGCGGATCATGAACCTCGCCCAGGTCCTCTCCGACGAGATCCTCCCCCGCGTGGAGAAGCCGAGCCGCTACCTCGGCACGGAGGTCAACGCGGTCCACAAGGATCGCGCCGCCGTCGACCTCCGGCTCGCGCTCTGCTTCCCCGACCTCTACGACCTCGGTCTCGGGAACCTCGGGCTCCACATCCTCTACGCCGTGCTCAACGGCGTGGACGGCGTCTGGGCCGAGCGCGTGTACGCGCCGGGCCTCGACCTCGAGGGTGAGCTGCGCGCGCGTGGCCTCCCGATGTTCGCGAACGAGTCGAAGGACTCCCTCGATCAGTTCGACGGCATCGGGTTCACGCTGCAGAGCGAGCTGACCTTCACGAACATCCTCAACGTGATCCAGCTCGCGGGCATCCCGCTGCGGACGGCCAACCGCCGGGAGCGTGATCCCCTGACGTTCGCCGGCGGCCCCGCGGTGTTCAACCCCGAGCCGCTCGCGCCCTTCATGGACTTCTTCGTGATCGGCGACGGCGAGGACGTGGTGCTCGAGATCGCCGCGGCCATGCGGCGCCACCGCGGTCGCGACGCGCGGCTCCGGGCGCTCGCGGAGATCGAGGGCGTCTACGTGCCCGCGCTCTACCCCTTCGAGACGCTCCCGGACGGGCAGATCCTGCCGGTCGAGGGCGCCCCGAAGATCCGCAAGCGCACGACGCGGGACCTGAACGGCGCCACGTTCCCGGTCAGCTACATCGTGCCGTTCACCGAGCAGGTGCACGACCGCGTCGCGCTCGAGGTGCTGCGCGGCTGCACGCAGGGTTGCCGCTTCTGCCAGGCCGGCATGACGACGCGCCCGGTGCGCGAGCGCACGATCGAGAACCTCGACACGCTCATGCAGCGGACGCTCGACGCCACCGGCTACGAGGAGGTCTCGCTCGTGTCGCTCTCCACCTGCGACTACTCGCAGGTGCGGAAGCTGGTCGAGACGATGGTGGCCCGCGCGCGGCCCCAGCACGTCACGGTGTCGTTGCCGTCGCTGCGGCTCGACAGCTTCTCGGTGGAGCTCTCCGACATGGCCGCGGAGACCCGCCGCACGGGCCTCACGTTCGCGCCCGAGGCGGCGAGCCCGCGGCTCCGCGCGGTGATCAACAAGTGGATCCCGGACGAGGAGCTCCTGAACATGTCGGCCCAGGCCTACGAGCGGGGCTGGGATCACGTGAAGCTCTACTTCATGATCGGGCTCCCAACCGAGCGGGATGACGACATTCTCGCCATCGCCGACCTCTGCGAGCGCACGGTGCAGGCGGGCCGCCGCATCAACCGCTCCGCCATGGTGCACACGGGCGTGAGCACGTTCGTGCCGAAGCCGTTCACGCCCTTCCAGTGGGCGCCGCAGATCGACGTCGAGGAGACCGGGCGCCGGCAGAAGCTCCTGCTCCAGCGCTTCGGGCGCAACAAGGCGATCAAGTTCGGGCGTCACCACGCCGAGGAGACCTTCCTCGAGGGGCTCGTGAGCCGCGCGGACCGGCGCGCCGCCGACCTCATCGAGCGCGCGTTCGAGAAGGGCTGCCGCTTCGACGCCTGGAGCGAGCACCTCCGCTACGACCTCTGGATGGAGGCCGTCGCGGAGCTCGGCTACGACGTGGCCTTCGCGCTCCGCGAGCGGCGGATCGACGAGCGGCTCCCCTGGGACCACCTCGACATCCACATCCCGAAGGCGTGGTTCGTGGCGGACTGGCAGCGTGCCACGGAGCTCCAGCACGCCCAGGACTGCCGCCGCAAGAAGTGCCACAAGTGCGGCGTGATCGACGTGGAGCGCGAGCTCTGCGCGAGCATGCTCCGCGGCAGCATCGAGGGCACCAAGCAGGAGAAGACGTGGGTGCGGCGGGACATCCCGTCGCCCGTCGAGCCCGATCCGCGTCTGCGCCTGCGCTTCCGCGTGGGCCGCACGGGCGACGCGCGGATGCTCTCCCACCTCGAGACCGCGGACGCCTGGATCCGCGCGCTCCGCCGCGCGAAGGCGCCGGTCTCCTACAGCCGCGGCTTCCACGCCCACGCGCGCGTGAACTTCTCCTCGGCGCTCCCGGTCGGGGAGGAGAGCACCGGCGAGTACATGGACGTCGTGCTCACCGAGCGGCTCGACGTGATGGCCCTGTTCGAGCGGCTCCGGAGCACCGTGCCGACGGGCTTCCTCGTGCTCGGCGTGGCCGAGGTGCCGATCCACGCGCCCGGCCTCATGGGGGAGGTGCGGGCCGCCGACTACACGCTGTTCGCGCCGATGCCCCGGGCCGAGATCGAGGCCGCCGTCGCGCGGGTCCTCGCCGCGGAGACGATCCCGCTCGAGCGCGAGGGCAAGAAGGGGCTCGTGACCGTCGACGCGCGCGCGATGCTCCGGCACCTCTCCGTGCGGCCGGACGGCGCGGTCGATCTCGGCGTGCGCTCCATCGAGGGGCGGCCCGGGAAGGCCAAGGACTTCATCCAGTTGCTGGGCCTCCCCTCGAATACGCGCGTGCTGCGGCGCGACGTGTTCGTGGAGGTGGACGGCGCGCTGGTGAGCCCGAGCGCGGGGTGGACCGCGGAGGGCGCGGACGCCGCGGGTCCCGACGAGGCCCGCGGGAAGTAGCCGCCGGGCGCGGACGCGCCGTCAGCGGGCGCACCACACGTGGATCATGCCGGCGAAGAGCCGCGGGTGCTCGGCTTCCAGGGCGTCCCAGCGCGCGAGGTCGGCCTGGGCCGCGTCGTCGGGCCAACGCGCCCGGTAGAGCCGCGCGGCCTCCGGGCGGGCGTGCTGCAGCCCGAGGACGCGCAGCCCGAGCGCGTCGACCAGCCCGGCCACCTCGGCGGGGCGGTACCGGTGCTCGCAGGGGTGGAAGACGAGGTCGCGGAGGCCGCTCTGGCTGTAGAGGTCGACGGAGGCGGCGAGCCCGGCGGCCGGGTGGTCGGCGGGGAGCGCGAGCAGCGCCCGGCGGGCGGCGCGCAGGCCGGCGGGCGTCGGCTCCCAGCCGTGCTCGGCGGCGAGAGCGCGGGCCGCCACGACGTCGGCGCGTCCGCGCTCGCTGTAGAGGCCCAGGCGCAGGAGGCCGCCGGGCGCGAGCCGGGCGACCAGCGCGCGCCCGCCCGCGAGAGGGTCGGCGAGATGGTGGAGCACGCCCACGCAGTCGACGAAGTCGAAGGCGCCGAGGCCGTCCCCCTCGGCCTGCCCGTCGTCGCCGAGCGCGAGGAGGTCGCCCTGCACGAAGCGGACCGGCACGCCGTGGGCGCGCGCGACCCGGGCCGCGCGGCCGAGGCTGGCGCGGCTGAGGTCCACGGCGACGACCTCCGCGCCCTCGATGCCCGCCGCGACGGAGATGGGGTGCTGGCCGGTGCCGCCACCGGCCACGAGCACGCGGACGCGCGCACGGGCCGGCACGTCCACGGTCGGCAACAGGCCGTGGACGAGGACGTGGAACGGCACGGGGACGCGCCGGTGCACGCCGACGAGCCGGGGGTAGGGGTTCGCCTCGTACTGCGCGCGCACGGCGTCGGACGTCGCGTCGTCGTGGGCCGCGAGCGAGGGGATGGAGGGGGCGAGGGCGCGCTCCTCGGCCGGCTCGACGATCTCCCGGCGCACGAGCGTCGCCAGTGCCTCCAGGCCCGGGGCGCCGAGGGGGTGCGGGTAGCGGGCGAGCGGCCGCGACAGCGCGAACGCGGCGGCGTGGTGCTTGCTCGGCGGGAGCGCGACGAGCGCGTCGGCGAGGGCCTCGTCCGCGGCGTCGACGTCGGCGTGCTCGGTGTTCCAGGCCTGGACGGCGAGGGCCTCCAGGAGCTCGATCGACACGTCGGTGCCCGCGTGCACGCGTGCCAGCGCGTCGCGACGGAGCGCGCGCACGAGCGCGAGCCCGCGTGGCGACGCGACGACGGTGCGGTGAAGCCACGCGAGGACGAGGGGGGTGGTGCCCGGGGGGAGGAGGGGCTTCGCGCTCGAGCGCCCCTCTCCATCGACCCTGTTCGAGGGAGGGTCCCCCTCGAACGCCCCCAGCCCCGCGAGTACGTGCTCGATCGCGTGGCCGAGGCGCTGGTGGTCGACGCCGTCGGCCGCGAGGAGCCGGTCGAGGTCCGCCCGCGTGGCGGCCTCCGTGCGCTGGTAGAGCGCGTCGGCGAGGCCCAGCAGCGCGGCGCGGTCGGTCGGGTCCCGCGCGAGCGCGCGGCGGAGCCACTCTGCGGCGTCGGGCGCCCCGGCGGCCAGCCGCGCGAGCCCGGTCGCGCGCGCGAGGGCAGCGCGGCTCGCGGCGAGGCCCGGGAGGTCGGGGGCGAGGCGCGCCGCGGCCTCCCACGCGGCGTCGGCCGCTTCGGGCCGGTCCTGCGCGAGGAGGCTGGCGCCGAGGTCGACGTGGAGGCGCGCGTCGCCGGGGCGGGTCGACAGCAGGTCCCGGACCGCGGCCTCGGCCTCCCCAGGGCGCCCGGCGGCGAGGAGCGCGCGGGCGCGGCCCCGCGCCGCCTCGGGGAAGCCGGGCCGCGCGGCGAGGGCGGCGTCGAAGGCGGCGACGGCGTCGTGCGGGCGGTCGAGCAGGAGCAGCGCGCGGGCGCGGTTGAGCTGCGCGAGCGCGTGGGCGGGGGCGTCACGCGCGGCCCGGTCCAGCAGCGCGACCGCCTCCGCCGCGCGCTCCATCCGGAGGAGCACCCCGCCGAGCAGCGTGAGGGCGTCGATGTTGTCGGGGTCGGCGCGCAGCGCGTCGGCGTAGGCGGCGGCGGCGTTCCGCCAGCGGCCCGCGCGGTGGTGGTCCGCGCCGCGGGCGAGCGCGTCTTCGACGATGCGTCCCTTCCGTCCGCTCACCGGGGCTCCGAGAGCGCGACGTTAACCTGGGCCCCAGGAGCGACCGCGTGCCCGCGGTTCGCCCGTGCGCACCCGTCCTTGTGGAGCGCGCGGGGCCCGCCTATGTTGCGCCCGATGTTGCTCCTCCTGCTCGCCTGCGCCGAGTGCCCGCGCTTCGAGGAGATGGAGGTCACCGACCCCGACGGGCTCGACACCGACGGCCGATCGGCGGTCGTCGCGGCGGCGATCGACTACTTCGCCCGTTGGACCGGCCGGGAGGGCGTGTGTGTCCCCGAGGCGCGGATCGTGTCGACGGAGTGGGCGGACACCTGGGGCATCGCGGGGCAGTACCGCGGGCCCCACGAGCCCATCTACATCAGCACGGCCTCCCAGGTCCCCTTCCACTCCACCGTCCATGAGCTGTGTCACGCCCTCGACGAGCAGGAGGGGATCCACGCGGCCCACCCGGAGCTCTTCCCGGCGGAGTCCGTGGAGCAGAGCGTCAACTACCTCACCGACGCGCAACGGGGCACGGAGGCCTTCGCGCGCGCGTGTGACGAGGGGCCCTGGGACGAGGGGCTGGCACGGCAGGTGCACGCGGCCTGCGGCTACGGGGAGATCACGGACACCGAGTGGTTCGTGCAGCGGGAGGTGTACCGCCACGTCGCGGCCAACGTGTCCCGGGTGCCGGTGTCCGTCGAGCGGCGGGCGCTCGCGCGCGGGGAGGGGGACGTGGTGGCGCTCGGTACCGACGGGACCGGGCTCCTCTCGCTGCAGGTGTTCTACGGGGCGCTCGGGCTTTTGTGGGTGACAGGACCCACGCTGTTCCTCGTCGACCCCACGACCGGGGACCTCGGACGGGGCGTGTCGCTCCCGCTGGACACGACCGACCCGGCCGTGCGCTGGTCGATCGTCGGCGGGGAGGGGGAGGCCATCGTCGTCGCTTCACGCGCCGGCAGCACGGCCTGGCGCGTCGACTTCGCGGCCGGCATCGCCACGCCGCTCACGGGCTTCCCCGCAGCGACCGACGGGGCGTCCCTCCTCGGGGTGGTGGCCGACGGCGCGGCGTGGGTCACCGAGTGGACGTACCCGGCGCGGCCCCTCCGGCGCTACGACCTCGCGACGGGTGTCACCAGGACGGTCCCGTGGCCCGACGGCCTCGACCGCCTCGAAGGCCTCGGGCCGGCGTTCCGTTGGGCCGCCTCGGGCGGCCGGCTCGTGGGCCTCACCTCCAGCGGGACGCTGCTCGTGCGGGACCTCGCCGCCGGGACCTGGGAGGTCGTCGCGCCACCCGTGGAAGGTCTTCGCGGCGTCGCGATCGACGGAGACGTGATCGTGGTGACCGCGGACACGTACACCTCGGATCCGGTCGAGGGCGTGGTCACCATCCCCTATCTCCTGCTGTACGACCTCGAGACCGGCGAGTGGGCCCTCCCGGAGGAGCCCTGCGGCGCCGCCCTCGCCGCCAACCCCTACCCGATCACCCTCGCCGACGGGGCGTGGATCTGGGAGCAGGAAGGCCCGACGCTCGGCCGCGTGGTGATCGATGCGCCCTGACACGCTCGTGCGCGCCTGGCGCGTCGACGACACACCCGCGGACACGAGCTTCCCAGCCACCCCGCCGCTCCCCTGTGCCTGCTCCTTCGACGGCATCCTCGCCACGCCGCTCCCGGCCCTGGGTGATCGCGAGGGCGCGCGCCTCCCCGCCGCGCTCCCACCCGTGGTGGACGCCCACGTCCACCTGTTCCCCGACCGCCTCTTCGAGGCGATCTGGCGTTGGTTCGAGACCCACGGCTGGCCCATCCGCTACCGGCTGCACGCCCAGCGCGTCATCGACTTCCAACTCTCGCGGGGCGTCGAGCACGTGGTGGCGCTCCAGTACGCGCACATCCCGGGGCTCGCGCGCGAGATGAACCGCTGGATGGTCGACGTGACACGACAGAACCCGCGCGTCGTCGGGCTCGCCACCGTGTTCCCGGGCGAAGAGGGAGCCGTCGCCATCCTGGAGGAGGCCTTCGCGGCCGGGCTCGCGGGGGTCAAGCTCCATTGCCACGTCCAGTGCTTCGCGCCGGACGACGACGCGCTCCACGAGGTGTACGCGACCTGCGCGCGCTGGAACCGGCCGCTCCTGATGCACGCCGGCCGCGAGCCCAAGAGCCCGGCCTACCGCTGCGACCCGCACCAGGTCTGCGCCGTCGAGCGCGTCGAGCGGGTGCTGCGCGACTGCCCGACGCTGCGGCTCTGCGTGCCGCACCTCGGCGCCGACGAGATCGAGCCCTACCTCGCGCTGACCGAGCGCTACGACACGTTGTGGCTCGACACCACGATGGCGCTCGCGGGGTACTTCCCGATGGAGCTCCCGGCCGCCTTCGCCACCGCCCGCGCCGATCGCCTGATCTACGGCACCGACTTCCCCAACCTGCCCTATGCCTGGGACCGCGAGCTCCACCGCCTGCTCGCCATGAAGCCCGACGAGGCCCGGCTCGCCGCGATCCTGGGCGGGACCGCGCGCGCGCTCTACGGCATCGGATGAGCTGCCCGCTCGCGCTGGTGGCGGCCGGCGGCCTCGCCTTGACCACACCGCTCTCGACCCCGGCCGGCGCGAGGGAGCTCCCCCACGGGAGCCTCGTCCGCCGCGTGGGCGAGTGCCCTGCGGGCGTGTCGGTCGAGGTGCTCTCCGTCGCTGGTTGGTACCCCGCGGAGCGCCCGGCCGCCCCGGGCGACCGCGGATGCCTGCCCGCGGAGCGCCTCACCGGCACCGAAGGCGCCGTTTTCGTGACGCTGGGTGTCACCGGGGACCTTCCCTCCGGCGAGGAGCTCGGCCCTGTCACCGATGCCGGGTCGTGTGACACCGCCGCCTACCCCTTCGCCACGCGGACGCTCCCCGTTCCGCAGCTCTCCGCCGTCCGCGCCGTGTCACCCACCGTGCTGGAGGGCGTCCGTCGCGTCCGCGCCACGTATGCCGAGCTGTTCGGCCCCATCGGGCTCCACGAGCTGGCGTGGACCGACTGGGGCCGCGTGGCGCTCCCGGTGCGTCGCCTGTCCCCCGAGGCGTTCGCGGGGGAGCTCGCCCGCGAGCGGCTGGTGACACCCGCGCAGCGTGAGCGCGCGGTGGTCGCCGAGGGGCCCGCCTGGACACACTTCTGGGGCGCCGATCCGCCGGGGAGCGACCTCTGGGCCGCGCCCGACACGATCGTCCAGCTCCTGCGCCTCGCGCACGGCTGGTCGGCCCGGTGTGGCGGGGACCCGCGCTGCGTGATCTCCGTGGGCGACCTCGCCTGGTACAACGACACACGCCCCGACCCGCTCGGGCACCGCGATCACACCGGCGCGTGTGTGGACCTCCGCCTCTTCCGCGACGACGGGAGCCGCTACGAGGCGTGGTGGAACCGCCCCGACGACCGCACGGGCCTCCCCGCCTACGACCGGGCGCGCACCACCGAGTTCCTCCGCTTCGCCATGGCGAACGCGCCTGTCACCGACGTGTTCTTCAACGACCCCGAGGTGACCGCCGCGGTCCCGGGCGTCCGCCCGCTCGCGGGCCACGACGACCACGTGCACCTGTGCTTCTCAGGCGAGGGGCCCCTTCGGTGACACCGACGGGATGGGGACGCCGCGCACGCCGTCCGTCGCCAGGATGGTGTTGGCCGCCACGCGCCCGCTGATCACCGCGGCCTCCATGAGGAAGGCCGGCACGTCGAGCTTCACGTGGTCGCCCGCCAGCAGGAGGTTGGGGATGCTCGTGGTGGTGGTCGGGCGGGTGGTCCAGTCCCCCGGCGCGAAGCGCGTGAAGTCGCTCTGCAGCTGCATCTCGTGGTGCAGCACCCGCGCGTCCGCCAGCTCGGGGAGCAGCTGTGTCATCTCGGCGAGCATGGCCGCGCGGACGGCCTCCTCGGAGGCGAGGTCGTCCGGCGCGATCGCGTAGGCGTGCACCTCCACGACGGAGCCGCCCGTGCGCGCGGCCCACTCGACGTAGGGGGCCTGGAAGTGGGAGTAGATCGCGAGGGAGTCGGTGTAACGGAACCCCGCGGTGGTGTAGAAGGGGTCGCGGTCCGCGCGGACCGGCGCGTCGAGCCAGACCCGCAGCACCACGTAGGGCTCGGACTCCCCGAGCGTGGCGAGCTGCGTCGCGAGGCCCGCGCTCCCGCAGTAGCCCGAGGCGGCGAGGAGCCGCTTGAGCCCGCGCACCTCGCACGCGACGACACACCAGTCCGCCTCGACGCGCTCGTCCTCCGTCGGCGCCGCGGACACGCGCACCATGCCGTCGGCCTCGGTGGCCACGAGCGGATCGAGCCCGCGCGGCGGGGGCCCGCCGGTGACGGCGCCCCGCGCGTCGAAGGTGCCGCCGTGACACGGGCACCGGAACCCTCCGGACGGATCCAACCCGACCGGACAACCCTTGTGTGTACACCGCCCGGAGAGGGCGACCACGCCTCTCCCGGCGCGTGACACGAACACGGGCGCGCCGTCGGCGTCCCGCAGCTCCGTCCACGTGGTCGTCACCTCCGCGGCGGGCACCGTCACCGGCGCGAGCGCCTGCCCGCGCTCGACGAGCACCGCGGTGACGCGCCGGTCCGCCGACTCGATCCGCGTGGCCCGCGCCCCGGTCCGCACGGTGACACCCAGCGCGCGCATCCGCGCCGCGAGCTTGTCGACCACCGCCACGACCACGTCCCGCGCGAGGTGGTCGAAGCCGAGCCCCTCGGGGTTCCCGAGGAAGTAGAAGTGGAAGAAGCGCAGCGCCTCGGCGGCCGAGAGGCGCTCGGAGCGGTTGAGCGTGGTGTCCCCGAAGGGCCGGAGCACGGTCTCGACCATGCTCTCCGGGATGTCGTTCTCGCGCGCGTAGGTGATGAAGTCGACGCCGTCGAGCTCCGCGAAGTCCCGCGCCGGGTCGTGGCGCAGGAGCGCGAGCAGCCCCTCGCTCGGCCGCGCGAAGTCCGCGAAGCGAAGCGACGCCGACTGCTGGACCACCGACGCGAGGTTCAGCGGGAACACCGACGTGGTCGTGCCGAAGCGCTCCGGCGGCCGGTCCGCGAAGAGGACCGGGTAGCCCGCCGACGGCGCGAGGTCCGCGAGCGCGCCGGCCGCGCCGAGCAGGTCGCGCAGGTTGTAGTACTGCGCGAAGAAGCCGTGGAAGCCGTGCTCGACCGGGAAGCGCTCTCCGAGGGCCTCGATCTCCCACCCGCCGATCTTCCCGCCCAGGTGCGACGCGGCCTCGAGCAGCGTGACCGCGTAGCCCCGCTCCGCGAGGGCCGTCGCGGCGGCGATGCCCGCGAGCCCGCCGCCCACGACCACGACCCGCTTCGGGGCGCCCACCCGCTCCGGCAGCGTGGCGTCGTCGGGGCGGTGCGGCGGGCGCAAGACGCGCCGGGGCTGGATCGCGGCGCCCACGCCCAGGGCGGCGACGCCGGCCGCGGTGAGCGCGGCGGCGCCGAGACGGAGGACCGTGCGGCGGCTGGGGCGCGGCGACATCGGCCGCGTCTATCGCGACCGGATAGAGGGCGCGGCATGCAGGTAGCGTCGTCCGGAGCGGAGAGGAAGGAGAAGTCGTCGGTCCTCACCTGGATCGCGTTCGTGGTCTTCACGCTCGGGTTCGCGTTCGCGACGGCGTGGCCGTTCCTCACCGCGTGGCAGGTGCGGTACTCGCCGGCCTACCTCGCGTCGCACGGCTGGGTGCTCGAGAGCGCGTCGGTGGGCGAGCTCGTCGGGGGCAACCGCTACACGGAGAACGACACCTTCCCCAAGGGCGGCGCCGAGAGCGAGACCGACGGCGCGGCCGCGCGCTTCGAGCACAAGCTCGTCGGGGACGAGCAGAAGGCCAAGGTCGCCGTGATCCTCGAGCGCAAGGCCGGCACGTGGACCGTCGTGCGCGCCGCCTGGGAGACACCGGAGAAGGAGTGGTCCGAGCTCGAGGTCCGCTGAATCGCCGGCGCCGGTGCGCGGGCTCTTCCCGCCGCCTGAAACCGGACTAGATTGCGGGCTCCCCGGGAGCTTGCCATGGTGCACGGACTCTTCATCGCCGGCGAGTGGACCGCCGGCGGCCCGCCGATCGAGGTCCGCAACAAGTACGACGGGAGCGTGTTCGCCGAGGTGGCGAGCGCCCGCGCGGAGGACGTCGACGCCGCCATCGCCGCCGCCCACCGCGCCGCCCCGGAGATGGCGCGGCTCGCCCCGTGGCGCCGGGCCGAGATCCTCGCGAAGACCGCCGAGGGCATCCGCACGCGGCGCGAGGAGCTCGCGCGCGTCATCGCCGTGGAGGCCGGGAAGGCCATCAAGTTCGCGCGCGTGGAGGTCGACCGCGCGGTGCAGACCTTCACGGTCGCCGCCGAGGAGGCCAAGCGCATCCACGGCGAGACCATCCCGCTCGACGCCTCGCCCGCCGGCGAGGGCTACTTCGGCTTCTGGCAGCGGCGCCCCATCGGCGTCGTCGCGGCCATCGCGCCGTTCAACTTCCCGCTCAACCTCGTGGCCCACAAGGTCGCGCCCGCGCTCGCCGCCGGCAACTCGGTGGTGCTCAAGCCGGCCACCACCACGCCGCTCGCGGCGGTGCTCCTCTGCGAGATCCTCGCGGCGGCCGGCCTCCCCGCGGGGGGCATCAACCTCGTCACGGGCTCCGGCGCCACCGTCGGCGACCGCCTCGTAGCCGACCCGCGCGTCGGCAAGGTCACCTTCACCGGGAGCGCCCCGGTCGGCCGCCAGATCCTCGCGCGGGCGGGCATCAAGAAGGTCACCCTCGAGCTCGGCAACACCTCGCCCGTCATCGTGGCGCCCGACGCCGACCTGGACCTCGTCGCGAAGCGCTGCGCGCTCGGCGCCTTCTACAACTCGGGCCAGGTGTGCCTCTCCGTGCAGCGCGTGTACGGGGACCGCTCCATCGCCGAGCCCTTCCTCGAGAAGCTCACGGCCGCCACCGAGGCGCTCGTGGTCGGTGACCCGCTCGACGAGCGCGTCGACGTGGGGCCGATGATCGACGTGAAGGAGGCCATCCGCACCGAGGCCTGGGTGGACGAGGCCGTCAACGAGGGCGCCCGCGTCGTCACCGGGCACCGTCGCGAGGGCCCCGTGTACCGGCCGACGCTCCTCACGCACGTTCGCCCGGGCATGAAGGTGCTCGACCAGGAGGTCTTCGCGCCCGTCGCGAGCTTCCTCCCGTACGACGACTTCGAGCAGGCCCTCGCCGCCGCCAACGCCAGCGAGTACGGCCTCCAGGCCGCGGTGTTCACGCGCGACATCAACCGCGTCCTCGCGGCCATCCGCACCCTCGACTTCGGCGGCGTCATCATCAACGACACGCCCACCTTCCGCGTCGACCACATGCCCTACGGCGGCACGCGCCAGAGCGGCATCGGCCGCGAGGGCGTGCGCTTCGCGATCGAGGACATGACCAACATCCAGCTGGTCGCGATCAAGGGGTAGGGGAGCGGCATCGCCGCGCGGAGGCGCCGGGCCCGAGCGTCACCGCGCGAGGAGCCTGGAGGGCGGCCGGCCCTCGGCCGGCCGGTCCCGGCCCCCGGCCGGGACCGAGGAGCCCCGCGCCGAGCCCGGAAGGGTCCGGCCCCCGCCGTCTCCGGCGGGGGACGCGCCCAGGCGGATCAGGCCTGCGGGATGCGATCCGCGCGGTCCTGCGCGGCCTGGAGGAGACGATCGATGGCGTAGCTGTGGTGCACGCCCGTGCTCGCCACGAGGGGCTGCCCGTCCTTGAAGACGAGGAGCGCCGGCACCTCCTTGACGCCGAACGTGCCCGCGAGTCGGGGGTTGCGCTGGGCGTTGACCTTCACGACGCGCACCCCCGGGTGCTGGGCGGCGTAGCGCTCGAGGATGGGGCCCTGCACGCCGCTCTGGCCGGACGCGGGGGCCCAGAAGTCGACGATGGTGACGCCGGCGGCGGTCAGCACGTCGTCGCGGAAGGAACGGTCGGTGGTCTCGCGGATCATCTGGCTCCTGTGGGGCCCGCTCCTCCTGGCCGAGGCTTGGCGGAGGCAGGCCACGGGCAGACGCCTGGCGAGGCTCCTTTCGGACGCTCGGCTCCACGGAGGGCGTGGGCCATCGATGCCACCAAGCTAGGTCTGGTCGCGACGACGTCAAGACCCTCCGTACGAACCCGGGATCAACGGGTGAGGAGCTCGAGGTGGGTCTCGAGCATCAGCCCGGCGTGCGCCGAGCGCACCGCGCCGTCGGGGCCGACCACGACCGTCGTCGGGAGCGTCTCGACGCCGTAGGCCTTGCGCGTGGCGTCGTCCACGCGGAGCACGGGGTAGGTGATGCCGAGGTCGGCGGCGGCGTCGCGGAGCTGGTCCGCCGTGCCGTCGACGGCGATGCCGAGCACGGGGATGTCCGGGTGCGCGGCCGAAAACGACGAGAGGCCCGGGGCCTCGACGCGACAGGGGCCGCACCAGGTGGCCCAGAAGTTGAGCACGACGGTCTTCCCGCGGAGCTCCGAGAGCGTGTACCGGGTGCCGTCGAGCGCCACGAGCGAGAAGTCCGGCGCCGCGTCGGGCAGGTCGGGAGCGCGCAGCCAACCGACGCCGATCCAGAGCACCACCGCGGCGACCACGGTGATGCCGAGCTCGCGGGCGAAGCGACCCAGGCGGCGGGACCATGGGGGAGGGGGCGAGGACGGCGGCTCGTCGGGATCGCGCAGCGAGAAGCCCACGTCCCCGTCGCCGGTCGGTCGGTCGGTCGACATCGCGGCGTCCTATCTGGGCGCGTGGCGAGGCGCCGCGTACGGGCTCACCGGAAGTGTGCGCGTGCGGCTTGTCTGAGGATGTAAGCATGCTGTAATTGACGTGTAAGAGTTGCAGGGAGCGCGCATGGCTGGTGGACACCGCTCGCGACGGCGCGGTGCGTACGCGATCCTCTTCGCGTTCGTGTTGGTGGTGATCCTGGGCTTCGGCGCCCTCGCGATCGACGTGTCCTACGTCCGGCTCGCGCAGATGCAGACGCAGGACGTCGCCGACGCGGCGAGCCAGGCGGCGCTCTTCCGGCTCCGTCGCACCGGGGACCTCGACGACGCGCGGGCCGCGGCCGAGGCCGTGACCACGCTCAACCGCGTGGCAGGCGCCGCGCCCACGCTCGAGTCGGTGACGTTCGGCGTGTGGGATCACACGGCCGAGCCGCCGACCTTCACCGAGACCGAGGACCGGCCCAACGCGGTGCGGGTCGCGGTGGCGCGCGCCGACGAGAACGCGGTGGACCTGTTCCTCGCCCGGCTGTTCGGCTTCCAGCAGGCCGACATCACCCGGGAGGCGACCTCGGCCGCGCGCGCGCTGCACGTGATCCTGGTCATGGACATCACGGGCTCCTGGAGCCAGAGCAACTTCGCCAACGCGCGGGCCGCGGCCGTCGCGTTCCTGGACGTGCTCGAGACGAGCTTCGGCGAGTACGACATGGTGGGGATGAGCGTCTTCTCGGGCCGCTACGCGTGGGAGTACACCCCGATGCGCTACCTCGAGGACGAGGCCACGGACGCCGTGGCGCGGACGGCCTGGGGCGAGCTGAACGTGGCCAGCAAGGGCGGCACCGGGCGCGCGTTCCCGCTGGAGTGCAGCCTCAACGCCGACAGCCCGACCGGCCGGAACAGCCGGCGGAACAAGTTCGCGGCGCCCTACACCGAGGGCGGCTGCTACCCCGACATGCCGCGCGAGTACACGGACGAGCCCGGTACGGACCACACCACGGGGATGACCCTCGCGGAGACGATGTTCGAGGAGCAGGTCGATCCGACGGCGTTCCGCGCCATGGTCGTGCTCACCGACGGGAGGCCCAACGGGCTCTCGGCCGCGCACGGGCGCTACCGCACCGAGCTGGGCTACACCGAGACGCGCTGGCGCGAGTACCAGGGGGCGGTGCCGCACTCCACGTCGGCCATCAAGACGGAGTCGAACCTCCTCACGGACGCGATGTACGACGACCTGGGCGTGAACACGTGGGTCGTCTCCTTCGTGGCCGACGACGCCTTCATGGAGACCATGCCCAAGGGCATCGGCTACTACGTCAACACGACCGACTCCTCCGCCCTCGTCCCGATCTTCGAGGACATCGCCAACTCCCTGCCCATGGCGATCGTCCAGTGAGGGGGGCGCGCCGCGGGGCCTCGGCCGTCGAGTTCGCCCTGATCCTCCCCGTGTTCGTCGCGCTGATCGCCGCGGTGATGGACCTCGCCTGGCTCGCGTTCCAGCGCTCCGCGCTCTCGAGCTCGGCGGCGCTCGGCTGCCGGGTCGGGGCGCTGTACGACCCGGGGCTCGGGGACGCGGACTGGGACGGGCTCGAGGCGGCCGCCGACGCCGGCATCCGCGAGGCCCTGGCCGCGACGGGCGCGGCCTGCGAGTCGGAGACGTGCACGATCGAGGTGCGGAGCTTCGGGGAGGCGCCCGGCCGCAGCCTGGGCTGCACCGTGCGTCGGGACGTCTCGCCGCTCACGTCGCTGGTGCTCGGTCCGATGGAGATCGAGGCGACGATCGTGGTGCGGATGGAGTGGCAGCGATGAGCCGCGCGGGTCGGCGCGGGGCCGCCGCGGTGGAGTTCGCGCTCTGCCTGCCCGTGCTCGTGCTGGTGGTCGCCGGCGTCGCCGACCTGAGCGCCCTGGTCTCGCTGCTCCAGCTCCTGTCCCGCGCCGCGCGTGACGGCGCGCGCATCGGGTCGACGGTGATCGAGGGCGATGCCGCCACCGGGGACGCGATCGAGGCCGCCGCCGTCGAGCAGGCGGAGCTCCTCCTCTCCGAGGCGGGGCGGCCCTGCGCCGACGGCTGCGCCGTCACCGCCGAGTGGGTCGACATCGACGGCGTGATGTACGTCCGCGTGCGCGTCGACTACCCGTACGCTCCGCTCGTGGGGCTCGGGACGTTCCTCGCGGACGACGCCTCGGCCGAGTTCGTCATGATGACGCAACAGCAGCTCTGAAGGCCCGCCGCGCGCCCGACCGGTGACGACGCGTTCCCCTGGCCGTCTCGATCCGGTACACTCCGGACCGCGGCCATGGGCACGAGCCTTGCAACCCTCCCCGGCGTGGCCCGCCCCGGAGGGACGGCCGCGCGGAGCAGGATGAGCGGTTGGGCCAGGCGGGGAGCGCTGAACGCGGTGGAGGCGGTGAGCGAGGGTGGAGACGGAGGGGGATCGCTCGCCGATCTCGCGCGACTCGCCGCGTTCGTCTCGGGCGGCTCGGCCTGCTTCCGCGCGCTCGACGGGACGGTGCTCGGCGCCGCGGGCCTGCTCGACGCCGACGGCTACGACCTCGGCGTGACCGGCCTGGATCGGCAGGTGGTCGTCCCGGACGCGACGCTGGACCGCCGCCTCGCGGGGCACTCGCTCGTGGTGGGCCCGCCGTTCGTGCGCTTCTGGGCGCGCCTGCCGGTGACCGAGCGGGGCGTGCCGATCGGCTGGCTCGACCTCGCGGACGTGGTCTCGCGGCTGTTGCCCGACGATCGGCTCGACACGCTCGCGAGCGTGGCCCGGCTCGCGACCTTCGCCATCGCCGCCGAGCGCGAGCCGGAGTGGCGGTCCGCGCTGGCGCACCTCCCCACGCCGATCTTCCTCCTGCACGTCGAGGGCCCGCCGACGCGGCCGGTCGTGCGCTTCCTGGACGGCAACACGGCGGCCCGGCGCATCACGACCAGCGAGACGCGGGCGCGCTTCGGCGGCGCCGTCGACGAGGTCCTCCCGTGGGCCGCGTCCCACCACGTCACCGAGCGCTGCCTGCGCGTGCGCCAGACCGGCGTGCCCGAGGAGTTCGAGCTCCCGCTCACGCTGGGGCCGGGCTCGCGCTTCACGTACGTGGTGCGCATCTTCCCGCTGCCCGACGCGCACCTGGGCGTGGCGGTGCAGGACGTGACGGACCGCTCGGAGCTCCAGCGGCGCAAGGACGAGTTCGTCACGGTCGTCTCGCACGAGCTGCGCACGCCGCTCGCCTCGATCCGCGGGGCCGTCGGGCTCCTCGAGGGCGGCGTGGCCGGGCCGCTCCCGGACGACGCGGCCCGCCTCGTCGGCGTGGCGCGGGAGGGGGCCGAGCGCCTCGGCCGGATGCTGAGTGATCTGCTCGACCTGGAGCGGCTGCGCGGGGGGCTCATGCCGCTCCGCAGCGAGCCCATCGCCGTCGGCGAGCTCCTCGTGATGGCGACGGGCGCCATGGCGGGCGCCGCCCGCGCCGCGGGCGTCACGATCGAGCGCTGCGTGGTGGACGACGGGAGCGTGCTCGGCGATCGCGAGCGGCTCGCGCAGGCGCTCACGAACCTGCTCTCGAACGCGGTGAAGTTCTCGCCGTCCGGCGGCGTGGTGCGGGTGCGGGTGTTGCGGCCGGACCGCGCGCGGGTGCGCGTGGAGGTCTCGGACGACGGCCGCGGGCTCGCCCCCGAGGACGCCGAGCGCATCTTCACGCCCTTCCAGCCGGCCGACGTGCCCGACACCCGCGCCCGCGGCGGCCTCGGCCTCGGCCTCGCCATCAGCCGCTTCATCGTCGAAGGGCACGGCGGCGCCATCGGCGTGTCGAGCGGGCACGGCGCGGGGGCGACCTTTTGGGTGGAGCTGCCGGTGCTGGCCAACGCGGGGTGAGTCGGGCCGACGCGGGTGCTAAGCTCCGCGCCCTGTCGGAGCCCCACGTGTCCCTCCTCCTCCTCCTCGCCGCCCCCGCCGCCGTCGCGGCCCCCGCCGACGCGCGCGCCGAGGCGGACGCGTTCCTCTCGCTCTACAACTCGCTCTACGTCGGGCTCTCCACGGTCTCCTCCGAGGCGGCCTGGGCGGCGTCCACCGACGTGAGCGACCGGACCGAGGGGGGCCGCACGGCGGCGAACCAGGCCTACGCCGTGTTCGTCGGGGATCGCGCCGTAATCGACACGACGAAGCGCCTCCTCGCGCGCCGCGCCGAGCTGACGCCGCTCCAGGTCAAGCAGCTCGAGTCGATCCTGCTCCGGGCCGGGGACGCCCCGGGCACGCTCCCCGACGTGGTGGCCGCCCGCGTCGCCGAGGAGAGCCGCCTCGCCGCCGTGCAGGACGGCTTCGTCTACTGCTTCGGGCCGCGCGCGGCCGACGGCACCTGCGCCCAGCCGAAGTCGGCGAACGACATCGACGACCTCCTGCAGTCGTCCACGGACCTCGACGAGCGCCTGCGCGTGTGGAACGCCTCGAAGGAGATCGGCGTGCCGCTCAAGGACGGCCTCGCCCGCCTCCAGAAGCTCCGGAACCAGGTGGCGCGGGAGATGGGGTACAGCTCCTTCTTCGGGCTCCAGGTCGCCGCCTACGGCATGTCCGTGGACGAGATGATGACGCTGCTCGACTCGCTGGTGACGGACATGGGGCCGCTCTACGGGGAGCTGCACACCTGGGCCACGCGCCAGCTCGCCGTCCGCTACGGCCAGCCGGTCCCCGCCGGGCCGGTGCCCGCCCACTGGTACCCGAACCGCTGGGCCCAGGAGTGGTCGGGCCTCGTGGACGGCGTGAACCTCGACCCGTACTTCGCGTCCCGCACCCCGGTGTCGATCGTGAAGGACGCCGAGTCCTTCTACGTGTCGATGGGGTTCCCGTCGCTGCCGCCGAGCTTCTGGGAGAAGTCCGACCTCTACCCCGTGCCCGAAGGGGACCCGCGCCGGAAGAACTCCCACGCCTCCGCCTGGCACATGGACCTCGACCGGGACGTGCGCTCGCTCATGAGCGTCGAGCCCGACAGCGAGTGGTTCTTCACGTCCCACCACGAGCTCGGGCACATCTACTACGACCTCGCCTACGCCCGCCCGGAGGTCCCGGCGACGCTGCGCGAGGGCGCGAACCGCGCGTTCCACGAGGGGGTCGGCGAGCTCATCAACCTCGCGGCCGGGCAGGTGCCCTACCTCCAGCGGCGCGGCATCCTCCCGCCGGGCGTGAAGATCAACGCGACCCAGGCGATGCTCGCCGAGGCGCTGACGCAGACGGTGGCGTTCATCCCGTGGTCCGCGGGGGTGATGACGCGGTTCGAGTACGAGCTCTACGAGAAGGACCTCCCGCCCGAGCAGTGGCAGGCGCGGTGGTGGGAGCTCGCGGGCACCTACCAGAAGGTCGCGCCGCCCTCCCCGGATCGCCTGACGGATCCCTCGCTCTGCGACGCCTGCACCAAGACCCACATCATCGACGATCCGGGCGGCTACTACGACTACGCCATCGCGACGGTCGTGAAGTACCAGCTGCACGAGCACATCGCGACGAAGATCCTGAAGCAGGACCCGCACGCCTGCGACTACTACGGCAACGCCGAGGTCGGCGCCTTCCTCCGCGGCATCCTCGAGAAGGGGGCCACGGAGGACTGGCGGAAGGTGCTGAAGGACGCGACCGGCGAGGACCTGTCGACGCGGGCGCTCGTCGCCTACTACGCCCCGCTCCACGACTGGCTCCGGAAGGAGAACCGGAAGCCGCTGCCGAAGCCCGCGAAGCGGAAGTAGCGGCGGGAGGCCCGGCGGCCTCGGCGCGCCGGCGGCCCGCTACCCGACGCCGATCTTCTCGAAGAGCAGGCAGGAGGCGGCGGCGAGCGCGGCGCAGGCCGGGATCGTGAACACCCAGGCCCACAGGATTCGCCGGGTGACGCCCCACGACACGGCGGAGAGCCGCGTGGTGGCGCCGGCCCCCATGATGGCGGAGGTGATGCAGTGGGTGGTCGAGGTCGGGAGCCCGAAGTGGGACGCGACCTGGAGCACCACCGCGGCGCCCGTCTCCGCGCAGAAGCCGTGGATCGGCCGCAGCTTGAAGATCTTGCTGCCCATCGTGTGGATGATGCGCCAGCCGCCGGCGGCGGTGCCGAAGCCCATCGCGAGCGCGCAGGCGATCACGACCCACAGCGGCACCGGGAACTTGGCGGCCGGGTCGTAGGTGCCCGCGTAGGACACGAGCGCCATCGTGATGACGCCCATGGTCTTCTGCGCGTCGTTCGTGCCGTGCGAGAGCGCCATGAAGCCGGCGGAGAAGAGCTGCAGGCGGCGGAACACCACGTTGATGCGGGCGGGGCGCATGCGGCGGACGGCCCAGTAGGTGGCGATCATGCCGAAGAACGCCGCGATGAAGCCGAAGAAGGGGCTCACGACGAGCGCGATGACGACCTTCTCGACGCCGGCCGGCTTGATCGCGTCGAGCCCCGCGGAGATGGCCCCGGCGCCCACCATGCCGCCCACCAGCGCGTGAGACGAGGACGACGGGATGCCGAAGTACCAGGTGAAGAGGTTCCAGATGATCGCGGCGAGGAGCGCGGCGAGGACCATCGGCTGGGTGACCATGGTCGGATCCAGCAGGTCCTTCCCGATGGTGCCGGCCACGGCCGTCCCCAGGAAGGCGCCGAACACGTTGAGCGCGGCGGCCATGAGCACCGCGGTCCGCGCGCGGAGCACCCCGGTCGACACGACGGTGGCGATCGCGTTCGCCGTGTCGTGGAAGCCGTTGATGAAGTCGAAGATCAGCGCCGTGACGACGACGAGGATGAGCAGGGTGAGGGTGGTCACGTGCTCAACCGTTCTTGATGACGATGGCTTCCATCACCGTCGCGACGGAGGCGCAGCGGTCGACGGCGTTCTCGAGCCCCTCGAGGAACTCCTTGTGCTTGATGAGCGTGATGGCGTCCCGCTCGCGGGCGAAGAGATCGCCGAGGCGGAGGCGGAAGACCACGTCGGCCTCGTGCTCCAGGTAGTGGATCGAGCGGCAGAGCGCCTTCACCTGGTCGGGGCTCGTGCCGGTCTTGAGCCCGGCCACCGCGTCGGCGAACTGGCTCGTCGCCTTGACGAGGATGTCCGCCAGCTCCCGGCTGCCCTCGGGGAGGGTGTCCATCTGGTGGACGGTCAGGTGGTTCGCCGTGGCGCTGATGAAGTCGGAGACGTTCTCGAGCGCGCCCGTGAGGTGGTAGAGGTCCTCGCGGTCGATGGGCGTGACGAAGGTGCTGTCGAGCTGATCCGACATGTCCTTCATCGCGCGGTCGCCCTCGTGCTCCGCCTCGCGGATGCGCTCCACGAGGGTGACGCGGGCGTCGCGACCCTGGGCGCGGGTCAATTCGGCGAACAAGGTGGCCGCCTGGTGCGCGGCCCCCGCCGCCCCCGCGACGTAGTCCCAGAAGCGGACTTCTTGGGGGAGGAACCAACGAATCGCCTGCTGAAGCCAGTTCATGCCGTCACCTGAGCGGCACAAGCCCTAACGCAGATGCTTCGACCCCGAAACGATCGTCACGGAGCCGTCACAAAACAACTACGCGAGCGCCGCGCTACATAGGCGTATGTCCGCTTCTTCCCTTCGTCCTGCCGTGCTGGCCTCCGTGTTCGTCCCCACTGCCGTCGGGGCCCTGCTGCTCGTCGAGGCCGCGTTCGTGCCCGCGGGCCTGAGCGTGGGGGAGGTCCGCGTTCTCGCGGGCCTCTCCGGGGTGGCGATCCTCGTCGCCGTGGTCGACTTCCTCCGCCAGCAGGCCGGGCTCGTCGCCCGCGCCCGGGCGCTCACGCGGGACGTGCGCCGCATCATCGCCGGCGAGGTGCACGTGTTCGTGGCGACCCCCGCCGACGACGCGCTCTCGGAGCTCTCCGGGATCGTCAACGAGCTCGCGGGCGGGCTCCGCGAGCGGCAGCTCGGGGCGGAGACGGAGCGGGCGCTCGACAACGCGATGGCGCGCGAGTCGCCGAACGGCCTCGTCGTCGTCGACAAGAACGGGCGCATCCGCCGGCACAACCCGGCCTTCGCGCGCCTGATGCCGCTGCAGGGGGACCCGATCGGCAAGACGCCGATCGAGACCGTGCCCGTGGTCGAGCTCCAGGAGGTGATCGACGAGACACTGCGCACGCGGGCGAACTCGGAGCGCACGGCCAGCGTCGGCCGGCGGGAGGTCGTGCTGCGCGGCGTGCCGCTGGCGGACGGCGAGGGCACCCTCGGCGTCGTGCTCGACATCACGTCGGTGCGGCAGGCGGAGCGCGCGCGCCGCGACTTCGTGGCGAACGTGTCGCACGAGCTCCGCACGCCGATCACCGCCGTCGTCGGGTACGCGGAGAGCCTGCTCCAGGATCGGGACCAGCTGCCTGCGTGGTCGCTGCCGATGATCGAGGCGATCGACCGGAACGCGCGGCGGCTCGGCGCGCTCATCGAGGACGTGCTGCACCTCTCCCGTATCGAGGCGCGCCAGGACGACCTGCGGCTCGAGCGCGAGCGGCTGCGCCCGCTCGTGGCCGAGGTCATGGCCCGGTTCGAGCTCCAGGCGAAGCAGCGCGGCGTCGAGCTCGTCCTGGCCGACGGCGCCGACGTGGAGGCCCGCGTCAACGTCGAGGGCCTGGGGCACGCCCTCGGCAACCTCGTCGACAACGCCATCAAGTACTCGCCGAGCGGCGGGCGGGTGGAGGTCGCGGTCTCCAACGGCGACGGCGCGGCGCGGGTGTCCGTGGCGGACACGGGCATCGGCATCGACCCGATCCACCACGAGCGGGTGTTCGAGCGCTTCTACCGCGTGGACGCCGGACGGAGCCGCGACGTGGGGGGCACCGGCCTCGGCCTCGCGCTCGTGAAGCACCTGTGCCTCGCGATGCACGCCGAAGTGTCGCTGGAGAGCACGCCGGGCGAGGGGAGCCGGTTCACCCTGCGCCTTCCGTTGTAGGCGCGAGGCGACGGGGCGGCGTTCGGGCGGCTTCCGGAGCGCGAGCGCGGGGGTGGCCGGACGTGGGTGGGCCGCGTAGGTTTCCCTGCCGGGAGGGTGCATGTCGGACGGGCGGACGGGCGGTGGGGCGGTCGGCGTGCGGGACCGCTTCGGCGCGGCGGCGGGCCTCGCCACGCTGCGGCCCGGCTTCTGCTTCACCGCGGACCACGACGCGTTGTTCGCGCTCGGGTGGCCGCACCTCCGCTTCCTCGTCGACGGGCACCGCGAGGACGAGGACGCGCCCGGCACCGCGTTGCGGATCCTCGCGCTCCCGGAGCCGCCCGCGCGGATCGCCTGGCCGCGCCGGGTCGCGCACGGGCTCGTGCGGGCGTGGGGCCTCCCGGCGCTGTTCGAGCTCGCGCCGGGCGTCCAGGGCATCCGCCAGCAGGCGCGCGAGGCGGTCTGGGACGACGAGCCCATGAGCCCGCTCGAGGCGGGGGAGCTCGTGACGCGCCGGGTGTCCCAGGACGTCGCCGGGCTCTCGGAGCGCTCGATCGAGAGCTTCGTGCTCCTGCTCGAGGCGCTGACCGGGCCCGAGGTGGTGGGCGGCGCGATCGTGGACGCGCTGGAGCAGCTCCCGCGCGAGCTCCTGCTCGCCGAGTGGTCGCTCCCGCCGGTCGTCACCTGGAACCTCGGCTTCCTCCTCCTCCGCGTGCCCGGTCCCACGGCGCAGGCGTGGCGCGTTCGACTCCGCCGCCTGCTCGACGCGGCGCTCGACCTCCGCCCGCTGCTCCGCCGCCACGGCTTCCGCGGCGTCGGCAGCTCGCACGCCCGGGCGCTGCACCTCGTGCTCGACGGGGCCGCCGCGGCCGAGAGCAGCTCCGACCGGACGCTCCGCTGGTACGCGCACGTCACGGACGATCCCGTGCTGGTGCGGATGCGCGTGGCGGTCAACCGGCTCGCCTACGAGCCCGACGCGCGCCTCGTGTTCGTCGGCGGCAACGACGTGCTCGCCCGCTACGCCCGGGACTGGCCCAAGCTCACGACCACCGAGGCCCAGCGCTGGTTCCTGGAGCAGATCGCCCCCATCCGCGCGCAGGAGATGTACCCGTTGATGCTGGAGATGACGGGTCGGTCCCTCGTGCGGGCCGATGCGCTGGCGTGGTTCCGCGCCCACGCCGCCGACAGCGCCGCGTTCCTGGCGGACGCGGCCGAAGGCGACGGCACCGCGGCGAGCTACGCGCGGAGCGTGCGGAAGTCGATCGGGGCCTGAAGCGAGCCGCGTCGGAGAGCCCGACCTGGACCGGGCTTCCACGGCGGAGCCGGCGTATACTGCGCGCCATGTTGCTCCTCCTCTCGTCGCTGGCGTTCGCCGGCTGGACCAAGAACGCCGAAGAGAACGGCTGCGTCTTCTACCTGGGCGACCGCCAGGGCGCCTACGCCCCCGTGCGCGCCGAGTGCGTGTGGCCGATCGCCCCGGAGAAGCTCCAGAAGCTGCTCGCGGCCGAGGGCGCGCACGACGACTACTTCACCTCCGTCGCCGAGAGCACGGTCATCGGGCCCACGAGCGGCGGCAACCTCGTGTACCAGCGGCACCAGGCCTCCGGCATCTCGGACCGCGAGATCATGCTCGTCATGGGCACGGAGACTATCCCCGGCGGCACGCGCTACACGTGGACGCGCGCCCAGGACCAGTCGAAGGTGACCGGCGAGCACGTCCCGTGTGTCGTCGACACCGGGAAGTGGGAGGTGTCGGCGGAGGGCACGGGGAGCCGCGTCGTGTACGAGCTCATGTACGACCCGGGTGGCAGCGTGCCGAGCTTCCTCGTGCGCTGGTTCCAGGGCTCGGGCACGCGCACGCTCGTCGGCGAGCTCCGCAAGTGGGCGGAGGCACATTGATCCGCGCCTTCGCCCTGGTGCTCGGCCTGCTCTGGGGCGCCCCCGCGCTCGCCGGCGCGGTTACGACGACGCAAGCCGAGGAAGCGGCGCTGCGTGCGCGCGAGGTCGTGATCCGCGAGCTCCCGGGCCGCGGCGACGGCTCCGTGCGGGTGCTCGCCATCGTCGACATCCAGGCCGACGCCGACGCCGTGTGGGCGGCGCTCCTCGACTTCCCGGCGCGGAAGGCGAGCAACCCCGCCGTGCAGTCCATCGAGAGCTACAAGGCGTCGACCGCGACCGAGCAGTGGCTCCGCTGGCGCATCTCGAAATTCGGCTTCGATGTCGTCTACCACAACCGCTACGTCATCGACCGGGACAACGGCCGGCTCGAGCACACGCTCGACCGGGGCCAGCAGAACGACCTCACCGAGAGCCGCGGCGTGTACGACCTGTACCCGAGCCCGGCCGGCCCGGGCTTCACGCGCCTGGCGTGGGAGGTCGAGAGCAACGTCGGCGAGGCGATCCCGGGCTTCGTCCAGAAGTGGATGACCACGAGCGCGACGCGCGACTTCATGGCCGACATGGCCCGGCGCGCCGAGGGGCGGGCGGCGAAGTGATCCCGGCCCTGCTCGGGGCCGCGCTCGCCGCGCCCGCCGAGCTGCACACCCTGCACCAGGTCGGGATCGCCGCGTTCCCGGAGGGGCTCCAGTACTTCGTGGAGGCGGAGGCGCGGATCCCGCTCTTCGACTCCGACCACGTGCTCTTGAAGGACAGCCACATCGCGGTGATCGGCCACGCCGAGATCACCCCGGCGTTCCCGCGCATCGGCCCCACCTTGCGCATCGCCCCGATCGCCGTGTGGGACGTGACGTTCCGCGCGTGGAGCACCTGGTACTTCGGGGCCTTCTCGAGCATCCTGCCCTTCGACGACCCCTCGTTCCCGGCGACGCAGGAGAACAAGCGGGCGCTCATCGCGGCGGGGGAGCGCTACAGCGGCTGGGGCGTGCGCTTCGACGCCGAGACGCGGCTCAAGGGGAAGGTCGGGCCCGTCATCGCCGTGTTCGAGCTCCAGTACCGGCGGCACCACGTGACCGTGCCGGGCTACGACCTGCAGTGGTTCTGGGAGCCGTCGGACATGATCAACATCGCGGCGGACGGCGAGATCATCAATCGGAACGGCTACTTGTTCTACGAGGTGCAGAAACCGCGCGAGGCTGGCGCCGACGCCCCCGCGAACGACGCGAAGCTCTGGGCGGGGCTCGTCGGCTTCTGGCAGACGAGCCCGCAGTCGGGCGACCGGAACATCCGCCTCGGGCCCGTCGCCTTCTGGAAGCCCGCCCACGGGCCGAAGGTCCCGACGCTCATCGTCGGGGCGCAGGCCTGGATCGACAGCAACTTCACGCCCACGTTCCCGCCGTACAGCTTCGTCGCCGCGACGTGGACGCGATGATCGAGCTCACGCCCCGGGTTGTGGCGCGCCTGGGGCTCGGCCTGCTCGTGCTGGTGGGCCTCATCGCGGCGCTGGGCCTCGCCGTGCGCGAGCCCGTGGCGGCGTTCGGCGCGCGCGTGGTCGCCGAGCTCGGCCTCCCCGGGCTGTTCGCCGCGGTCGTGGCGATGGACCAGATCCCCGGCGTCGGCTTCCAGCCCGCCTTGTTCTTCGGCTACACCGGCGGGATCCCGCTCCTGAACCTCGTCATCGCCGCGTGGGCGGCGTCCTACGTCGCGAGCATCGGCGTGTACGGGATCGGCCGCACGCTGCGCAACAGCACGCGGCTCGTCGCGTTCCTGGAGCGGTGGCGCATCGGCGGGTGGCTGCGCGACCACGGCGCGCGCGCGATCGCCGTCGCGGCGGTGGCGCCGGTGCCCTACGGGCTCGCGACGCTCGGCGCGGGCGTGCTGGGCGTGCGCCTCCGCGATCTGCTCGTGGGCGCCTCGTTCCGCGGGGTGAAGATCGCCGCGACGGCCGCCGCCATCGGGCTCGGGTGGGGCCTCGGCACGTGAGCGCGGACGACACGCGGGGGCGCATCCTCGAGGCCGCGGCGCCGCTGTTCGCGGCGGAGGGCTTCGCCGGCACCTCGACCCGCGCGATCGCCCAGGCTGCGGGCGTGAACATCGCCACGCTCGCCTACCACTTCGGCGACAAGCAGGGGCTCTACGCGGCGCTCGTCGACCGCGTGTACGCCCGGCTCCTCGAGGTGCAGATCGCCGGCACCGACGAGCCCGACCGCCGCGCCCGGCTCCGCGCGCTCGTGAAGGGGCTCTACGCCTTCGCGCGGGCCCACCGCGTCGAGGTGCGCGTGCTGCTGCGGCACGTGCTCGAGAACCGGCGGCTGCCCGAGGCCGTCTCGCAGCGGTGGCTGGGACCGCTGATCGCGCGCGTCGGCGAGGCGCTGGCGCCGCTCGGCATCCCGCTGGACGGCGAGCGCATGCTCGCGCTCCTCTCGCTCAACCACCTGCTCGTCCGCTACGCCATCAGCGAGCCGGAGGACCTCGCGCTCTTCGCCGGCGGCGGCGATCCCCACGAGGTCGTCGCGGAGCACCTCGCGGACGTTGCGTGCCGCTTGTTGGGGGTCTGAAGCTGGGCGCGACCCCGGCCCGGGGACGGGCCGGGGTCGGCGCCCTGCGGGGTCGGGCCCCCCCCCTGGTGCCCGCCCCAGGCCCGGCCCCGCCCCCGGGGCCCCCCCCCCCCCCCCCCCCCCCCCCCCCCGGGTT
>CAYWGD010000002.1:0-153329 GCA_964457335.1 uncultured Enterobacteriaceae bacterium
CGCGTGGCTCGCGTGGGCCGCGTGGGCGTCGTGGAGGTCTTCGGGCTCTTGGGGCAGGGGGGCTCCGCCCCCCCGCAACGCCCCCCCCGATGCCGTGGAGCCTGTCCCGGCATGGTTCACCCCGTCGCTCGGTGTCGCGCTCTCCTGCGCGCTGGGGACGTGGTTCACGATGCGGAGCCTGCCCGTCGACACGCGCTACTACCTGCCGCTCCTCGCCGGGACGGCCGTGGTGCTGGGGCTCGGCGCGTGCCGCTTCCGGATCGGGCGGCTCGTGCTCGGGCCGGCCCTCGGGCTCCTGGCCGTCGCGCAGCTCGCCGCCGCCGAGGGGCTGGGGCCGCGCGAGCCGGCGCGCTTCGACCTCGCCGCCTTCGACGCCATCGCCGCCCACCGCCTCGGCCCCTCGGGGCCGTTCGCGCCGCCCGCGCCGCGGGAGACGGCGCTCGGCGGCGCGCTGGCCGCGCTGGTCGACGCGCTCGTGGAAGAGCCGCGGGCGCGCCCGTGCGGCGCGGTGCTCGTGGTGGTGCCGCGCTTCGCCGAGGCCCGGGCGGCCGGCATCGAGCCGCGCACGCTCGGGGCGCTCGGGGCGCTCCGCGGGCTCCCCGAGTGCGCGCTCGTCTACTGGGAGCTCGGCACGCGCCCCGAGCGCGTCGCCGACGCGCGCTACCTCGCGGTGGCCGGGCTCCACGTCGACCAGCTGTCGACGCTCCTGTACGGCCTGTCCGCGACGCCCGGGAAGGCCCTCCTCGAGCGCGACGCCGACGGCCGCGCCGTGCGGCTCCACGCGCTCGTGCCCCCGGCGACGGCGGCCACGGACGCCGGGATCCGCGCGCCCCCCTGATGACATCTGGACGGCGCTTCGCGAAACTCCGCCCGTGCGCCCTCCCGTCGCCCCAGCCGTCACCCTCGCGCTCCTCTGCGGGCTCGCGGTCGGCTGCGCGCCGCCGCCGCGGATCCCCGGTGGCTCGCTCGCCGTCGCGCTCGACGGCGAGTGGAGCTCCGACCACGGCCCGCGCCGCCTCCCGCTCCGCGACCCGGTCGGCGACCTCACGATCGCGCGGCCGCTCGTCCTCCCGGAGGGCTGGGACGAAGCGACCCGCGTGGTGCTCCGGGGGAACGGCGTGGGGTGGCGCGTCCGCGCCTCGGTCGGCGATCGCGCGGTCGGCAGCGACGCGGGCGGGCTCCGGCCCCTCGCGATCGATCTGACGGGCGCGCTCGGCGGCGGCACGAACGCGCTCCGGCTGCGGGTCGAGGCGCCGCGCCCGGACAACGTCCTGCTCGGGCGCGACATCCCGACGGTGGCGGCCTACACCTACAGCCAGCCGCGCCCCGGCCAGGTCGAGCTCCGCGGTGAGCTCTGGCTCGAGGTCGCCGCCGCGCGCCGCATCGACGACCTCGACGTGCGCTTCGACGACGGCCGGCTCCACGCGACCGCCCGGGTGACCGGCGCGGAGGGCGAGACGCTGCGCTTCGTCGTCACGCGCGACGGCGCGGAGCTCGCGCGGTTCCCGGACGCCACGGTGTCCGGGGGCGTGGCGCGCGCCGAGGTCGCGTGGACGGGCCCCACCTGGACGCTCGGCGGCGACGACGCGCCCTTCCTGCAGTACCTCGTGGCCGCGCTCCCCGACGGCACGACGGGCCAGCTCCGGTTCGCCGCCCGGGACGTGGAGCGCCGCGGCCGCGGCCTCGCGCTCGACGGCGCGCCGCTCTACCTCGCCGTGCAGCGGCACACCCCGCGCAGCGACGACCCGCGCGCCGAGCTGGCGGAGCTCGCCGCGCTCTACGGGCGCGCGGGCATGAACGCCCTCGAGCTCCACGCCGCCATGCACGCCGACGCCTTTCTCGCGGCCGCCGACGAGCTGGGCTTCCCCGTGGTCCTCACCCCCCGCTGCGACGGGCGGCGCCAGGACGACGGGCCGCTCGCGGCGAACGCCGAGTGGGCGGCGTTCGTGCAGGAGGGCAACGCGCGCATCGCGACGGCCGGCCGCGACCACCCCTCCGTGCTCCTCTGGAACATCGAGGCCCCGGCGGAGCGGGCGTTCCCGCTCGTGTACGCCGCCTACGCCGACGCGGGGGCGCCCGCCGTCGACCTGCGCGAGAGCAACGGCTACAGCGACGAGAGCTATGCCCGGATGCGCGCCTACGAGCCGCTGCCCGCGTTTTTGAACGAGCTCGCGTTCCAGCAGCAGGTGGTGGGCGGGAAGACGCTGCTCGAGCGCCTGGAGCCCCTCCTCGTCGAGCACCGTCCCTTCGGCATCGGGATCACGCTCCCGCACGTGATCCACATGGACGCCAACGCGCCGCCCGAGCAGCGCGACGGGTACGTACGGGGGCTCGCGGAGATGCTGGCGCGCGCGCAGGTGCCGGCGCTCCCGACCGGCCCGCGCCGCGGCCCCGCGTACGTGGACGTGACCGTCACGCGCGGCGGCGTGGCGGCGGCCGGCGAGATCGTCGTGCTCACCGCGCCGGGCCAGGCGCCGATCGCCGCGGCGACCGACACCCGCGGGCTCGCGCGGCTCGTCCTCGACTACGCCGGCCCCGCCGAGGTGCGGCTCTTCGAGGGGGCCTCCGGGGAGGCCGTCCAGCTCGTCCCGGGCCGCTACGAGGGCGGGCGGTGGGCGCCTTCGGTCGCGCGCGCCGCCCTCGTCGCCCCCTGAATCAGGCGGCGGCGGGCTGGGGCGCGCGGGCCCGCATGCCGGCCCAGTACGCCGCGCCCGAGATCGCCACGCCGGTGAACCAGGCGTAGGGGTAGAGCGCCGAAAAGAGCGCCGGCGCGCTCGCGAGGAGCTTCGTCTTCACGAGGAAGCCGGGCAGGTTGGGGAGCACGCCCAGGGCGAGCGCCACGAGGGCCACGAGGTTCACGCCCGCGTAGCGCCCGTTCGTGCGGAAGAGATCGGGCACGTCGAGCTCCTTGCGCCGCACGAGCCAGTAATCGGCGATCATGATGCCGGCGACGGGGCCGAGGAGCGCGCTGACGCCGCCGAGCCAACCGTCGAGGTAGGTCGCCGGGTCGGCCATGAGCTTCCACGGCAAACAGAGGATGCCGAGGATGCCGGTGATGAGCCCGCCCGTCTTGAAGCTGACGTGGCGGGGCGCGAGGTTCGCGAAGTCCTGCGCCGGGCTCACGACGTTGGCGGCGATGTTCACGGAGAGCGTCGCGAGCACGATGCCGAACACGGCGACCACCGCGACGATCGCGCGCGTGGCCGCGTCCGCGATGAGCGGCGCGGCGAGGCCCGGGGGCGGCGCGGCCGAGGTCATGAGCCCGAGGAGGTGCTCGGGGTTCCAGAGGTCCTTCACCGGGGTGCCGGGGAGGATCGCGGCCGACGCGCTGGTGATCACGACCGCGATGGCGGAGAACGCGATCATCGTCGTCGGGAGCCCGAGGGCCTGCCCGATGGCCTGCTCCTTCTGGCCGCGGCCGAAGCGCGTGAAGTCCGGGATGTTCAACGAGAGCGTGGCCCAGAAGCCGATCATCGCGGTCAGCGACGGGACGAACACCGGCCAGAAGTCGCCGAAGGTGGCGAACTTCGAGGGCTGGGTCAGGAGCGGCCCGACGCCGTCCGCGCGCGCGACCACCCAACCGAGCAGCGCCACGGCGAGCACGAGCACGATGGGGGCGGCCCAATTCTCGAACACCCGCACCGCGTTCATGCCGCGGTAGATGATGAAGACGTTCATCGCCCAGAAGATCAGGAAGGTGACGGCGCTCGGGATCGAGAGGCCGGCGATGTCGGCGCCCCCGCCGATCTCCGCGAAGCCCGGCCAGAACGTGAGGAAGAACGTCTTGAGCGCCTCGCCGCCGATGTAGGTGTTGATCCCGAACCAGCCGCACGCCACGAACGCGCGGAGCACGGCGGGGATGTTCGCGCCGACCGTGCCGAAGCTCGAGCGCGCGAGCACGGGGAAGGAGATGCCGTACTTCGTGCCCGGGTGGGCGTTGAGCAGGATCGGCACGAGCACGATCAGGTTCCCGAGCCCGATGGTGAGGAGCGCCTGCCACCAGTTCATGCCTGCGGCCATGAGCCCGCCGGCGAGCGTGTAGGTGGGGATGCAATGCGCCATGGAGATCCAGAGCGCGGCGAAGTTGTAGGTGGACCAGTCGCGACGCGCGGCCGGCACCGGGGCGAGGTCGGGGTTGAAGAGCGGGCTCTGGCCCACGTCGGCGGGGAGCGCTTCGAGGGCCTCCGCGGCGAGTCGAGGATCGTGCATGGCTTCTCCGGTCCGCGGAGTCTACGCGAAACGCGGGCCCCACGGAGCGGCCAGCGCGACCCGGGCCGGACTTCTCTCGTGGTACAACCGCCTTTCGACTCTTCCCCCCGCCCCCGCTTCACCACCCGGAGTCCCCCGCATGTGGAAGCTCCCCGAGACGCGCTCGGAGACCGCCTTCGAGGATTACAAGGCGCCGTATGACGCGCAGCAGGCCGTCGCCGAGGCGAGCCGCTGCCTCTACTGCCACGACGCGCCCTGCATCAAGGCCTGCCCCACGGGCATCGACATCCCCAACTTCATCCGGAAGATCGCGACCGGGAACGTGAAGGGCTCGGCGCGCACCATCTTCTCGTCCAACATCCTCGGCGCGTCGTGCGCGCGTGTGTGTCCGGTCGAGGTCCTCTGCGTCGGCGACTGCGTCTACAACGAGGCGGGCATCCCCCCGATCCAGATCGGTCGCCTCCAGCGCTTCGCCACCGACCAGGCGGTCGCGAACGACTGGCGCTTCTTCGAGGCCGGTCCCGACAGCGGGAAACGCGTCGCGTTGATCGGCGCCGGCCCGGCGTCGATCGCGGCGGCCCACGAGCTCCGGCGCCACGGCCACGCGGTCACCATCTTCGAGAAGGGGAGCCTCGCCGGCGGCCTGAACGTGACCGGCGTGGCGCCCTACAAGCTCCGCGCGGAGGACGCCGTCGCCGAGCTCGACTGGGTGCGCGGCATCGGCGGCATCGAGGTCGTGCTGAACACCGAGATCGGGCGGGACCGCCCCTGGGAGTCCCTCGCGGAGTTCGACGCGGTCTTCCTCGGCGTGGGCCTGGGTCCGGACCGCAGCCTCCCCGGCGCGGGGCTCGAGGGCATCGAGGGCGCGGTGGCGTGGATCGAGCGCATGAAGCTCGGCACCGTCGACGTGTCCGGCGTGCGCGAGGCGGTCGTCGTCGGCGGCGGCAACACCGCGATCGACGTCGTGCGCGAGCTCCTCGGGCTCGGCGTGCCGAGCGTGACGATGCTCTACCGCGGCACCGAGGCCCGGATGAGCGGCTACCACCACGAGTGGGACGCGGCGAAGAAGGAGGGGGCCCGCGCGCTCTGGAGCGCCACGCCCGCCGGCTTCGCCGGCGTCGACCGCGTCACCGGCGTGCACTACGTCGGTCCGGACGGCAACGCCGTCGCGCCCGCCCAGCTCGTGCTGCTCGCGATCGGGCAGACGAAGCTCGGGGAACAGCTCGCGGCGCTCGGGGTGCAGACCGACGCCGGCCGCGTCGTCGTCACGGACGGCGGCGCCACCTCGCGCCCCGGCTGGTTCGCCGGCGGCGATCTCGCCAACGGCGGGAAGGAGGTCGTCAACGCGGTGGCCGAGGGCAAGCGCGCGGCCGCCGGCATCCACGCGTTCCTGATGGGAGGGGGCCATGCCTGATCTGACCACCAACACCGCGGGCATCATCTCGCCCAACCCGTTCTGGCTGGCGTCCGCGCCGCCGACCAACTCCGGCGCCCAGATCATGCGCGCCTTCGAGGCCGGCTGGGGCGGCGCCGTCTGGAAGACGCTCGGCACGCCGATCCAGAACGTGTCGAGCCGCTTCGGCGCCAACAAGCTCTTCGGGCACGAGCCGCTCGGCTTCAACAACATCGAGCTCATCACGGACCGGCCGCTCGAGACCAACTTCCGCGAGATCTACGAGGTCAAGAAGCGCTTCCCGAAGAACGCCGTGATCGTCTCGCTGATGGTCGAGACCAGGGACGAGTGGCGGGACATCATCAAGCGCTCCATCGACGCGGGCGCGGACGGGCTCGAGCTCAACTTCGGCTGCCCGCACGGCATGTGCGAGCGCGGCATGGGCTCCGCGGTGGGCCAGGAGCCCAGGGTCAACGAGCGGATCACGAGCTGGGCCAAGGAGTTCTCCACCATCCCGGTGCTCGTGAAGCTCACGCCCAACGTCTCGAACATCCTGCCGCACGGCCTCGCCGCGCAGGCGGGCGGCGCCGACGGCGTGTCGCTCATCAACACCATCAAGAGCATCATCGGCGTCGACATCGACCGCATGGTGCCCGAGCCGCGCGTGTCCGGGGCCTCCACCAACGGCGGCTACTGCGGCCCGGCGGTCAAGCCGATCGCGCTCTTCATGACCGGCGAGCTCGGGCGCCACCCCGAGTTCCGCATCCCGATCTCGGGCATCGGCGGCATCTCCACCTGGCGTGACGCCGTCGAGTTTCTGCTCATGGGCGCGACCAGCGTTCAGGTGTGCACCGCGGTGATGCTCCACGGCTACCGCATCGTGGAGGACATGATCGAGGGCCTCGACGAGTACATGCGCACCCACGGCTTCGACACCATCGACCAGATGGTGGGCAAGGCGCTCCCGAGCTTCTCGGAGTGGGGCGAGCTCGACCTGAACTACGAGACCGTCGCGAAGATCGACGCGGACGCCTGCATCCGCTGCAACCGCTGTGTCGTCGCGTGCCAGGACGGCGCGCACCAGTGCATCACCGTCGGGACCGACGGCGGGCCGCCGGTGGTCGACGAGTCGGAGTGCGTCGGCTGCAACTTGTGTCAGATCGTCTGCCCGGTCCCGAGTTGTGTGACGATGGAGCCCGTCGCCAACGGCTACCACCCGGCCACGTGGAACGAGCACGTCAGCGGCGGCGCGGCCCTCCGCCCCAAGAAGGGCGCGCACTGATCGGCACTGTCGCCAGACTTACGCGCCCTTACATACGTCGGACCCGCGCCGGTGGGTGGCTTGCATCCGCGACCCCGGCCGCGTACCCTCGCGGTCGGAGTCGCCCCCACTGATGCTGCTCTCGCTCGCCCTCTCCGCGCACGCCCTCGACTCGGACACCTACCGGCCCGCCGGATCCTCGGCCGACCTCCAGGGCGGCCTGCAGGTCATGTCGCCGACGATCGGCTACCCGGGCTCCGGCTACGCCGGCCTCGGGCTCGTGTACGCGCACAACCCGGTGGTCCGGCTCTTCGACGACGGTACGCGCCAGTCGGTCGTCTCCTCGTCCTTCGCGACCCGCTTCGGCGCCGGCTACAACGTGGGCGGCAAGGTGCGGCTCGACCTCGACCTGCCGATCTACCCCTACGTCGGCGCCCCGGAGCCCGAGTGGGGCGGCTTCTCCACCGGCGACGCGCGCATCGACGCCGTCATCCCCGTGCTCTCGCTCGAGGACAAGCCGGTCGCCCTCGCGTTCGTGCCGATGGTGAACCTGCCGACGGGCAACCCTGGCCGTTACACCGGCACCGGCTTCGGCGCGGGCCTCGCCGTCGCGGCGGGGGTCGCGCCCACCGAGAAGCTGTTCATCGACGCGAACCTGGGCGCCTCGGCGTCCGAGCCGAGCACCCTCGGCGAGTTCACCTTCGGCTCCGCGCTCTCCGCGGGCCTGGGCGCCGGCTACCGCATCTCCGAGGCGATCACGGTCGGCGCGGAGCTCGACTCGCTGATCACGCTCGCCGACGGCGTGGGCCCGTACAACAAGAACCCCGTCGAGCTCCACGGCTACGGCACGTGGACCAACGGCAGCGGCGTCGTGGCGACGCTGGGACTGGGCACCGGAATCGTCGCGGGCGTCGGCGCGCCCGACGTGCGCATCGTCGGGCAGATCGGCTACCACCTGCCCGGGAAGCCGCCGGTCCTCGACATCGACAAGGACGGCATCGCGGACGACGTGGACAAGTGCGTCGACGTGCCCGAGGACGCGGACAACTTCCAGGACTCGGACGGCTGCCCCGACCTCGACAACGACGAGGACGGCATCGCGGACGCCTCGGACACCTGCCCGATCGAGGCCGAGGACCGCGACAACTTCGAGGACACCGACGGCTGCCCCGAGGCCGACAACGACAAGGACGGGCTCACCGACTCGCTCGACGCCTGCCCGAACGAGGCGGGCCCCCAGGCGACGGTCGGCTGCCCCGATCAGGACGGCGACGTGATCGCCGACCGCGCGGACGCCTGCCCGACCGAGCCCGGCCCCAAGGAGACGAAGGGCTGTCCCGACAAGGACGTGGACCTCGTGCCCGACAAGCGCGACAAGTGCCCGACCGAGCCGAAGGACCCGCGCGAAGATCCGGAGCGCTCCGACGGCTGTCCCAAGCGCGTGTTCGTGACGCTCGAGAAGATCGAGATCATGGACAAGATCTTCTTCGACACGAACAAGACGACGATCAAGGCGCAGAGCAACGCGCTCCTCCAGGAGATCGCGACCACGCTCAACAACAACCCGGACATCGTGCGCGTCGAGGTCGCGGGCCACACCGACAGCGACGGCAAGGACGCCTCGAACCTGAAGTTGTCCCAGGGCCGCGCCGAGGCGGTGGTGAAGTGGCTGACGACGAAGGGCGGGGTCGCCGCGGACCGCCTGTTCGCTGTCGGCTACGGCGAGACCAAGCCGATCGACACGAACACGACGGCCGCCGGGAAGGCCAACAACCGGCGCGTCGAGTTCGTGATCAAGGCGACCCGGCCGAAGGGACCCGCGCCGGAGGGTGTAAGCCCGCTGTAAGATGCGGGCATGACCCTCTCCGCGCTCCTGCTCCTCTCCCATGCGCGTGCCGCCGACCTCACGGTCGACGGCACCACCGTCACGATGGACGGGTCGTACACCTACGACAACGTCTACGTCATCAACGGCGGCACCCTCACCGTCACCGACCACGACGGGACCGGCACCACCGGCAGCCTGACGCTGACGGCCGACTACATCTACGTCGACGCCACCTCGACGATCGACGCCGCGGGCAAGGGCTACCGCGGCGTGCTCAACGGCAACGGCGAGGGCAGCGGCGGCGGGCGTGGCGGCGCGGCCTACCGCGACGCGGGCGGGGGCGGGGGCTACGGCGGGGCCGGCGGCAACGGCGTCCGCGACGACAACAGCACCACCGACGGCGCCGGCGGGAGCACCTACGGCTCGTCGACCGACGTGTCGATCGAGATGGGCTCCGCGGGCGGCGCGGCCGGGAACGCCGACGGCGACTCGGGTGGCTACGGCGGCGACGGCGGCGGCGCCATCTGGCTCCAGGCCGACCTCGTCGAGATCGCGGGCACGATCCAGGCCTACGGGATCGCGGGCGCCGTGACCAACAACGACGCCGCGGGCGGCGGCTCGGGCGGCGGCGTGCTGCTCTACGCCGCGGAGCTCGCCTGCTCGGGCACCATCAACGCCTACGGCGGCGCGGGCGCCGACACGGACGACAACGGCGGCGGGGGCGGCGGGGGACGGGTCAAGCAGCTCTACGACACCGCGACGAGCCTCTGCGCGGTGAACGTGAACGGCGGCGCCGGCCCCGGGAACGCGACCGACGGCACCGTCGGGACCTCCGCGGACGCCGTCGTCGACTACGACGGCGACGGCTACACCACCACCACCGGCGACTGCGACGCCACGGACGCGGACATCTCCCCGGGCGCGACGGAGACCTGGTACGACGGGATCGACGCCGACTGCGACGGCGCGTCCGACTTCGACCAGGACGGCGACGGCTTCGACAGCGCCGACTACGGCGGCGACGACTGCGAGGACACCGACGCCGGCATCAACCCCGGCGCGGTGGACGTGCCGTATGACGGCATCGACCAGGACTGCGACGGCCTCTCCGACTACGACGCCGACGGCGACGGCTTCGACAGCGCCGACCACGGCGGCGACGACTGCGACGACGGCGACGCGACGGTGTACCCGGGCGCGCCGGACGCCTGGTACGACGGCGTGGACGCCGACTGCGACGGCGCGTCCGACTACGACCAGGACGGCGACGGGCACGACTCCGCCAGCTACGGCGGCACCGACTGCGACGACCTGGACGCGACGGTGTACCCCGGCGCGCCGGAGCTCCCCGACGGCCGGGACAACGACTGCGACGGGGTGGACGAGGACGACGACACCGACGGGGACGGCCTCGCCGACGAGGACGAGGTGGTGATCGGGACCGACCCGGCCGACCCCGACACCGACGGCGACGGCGTGTGGGACGGCGCCGAGGTCGGCGACGACGTTGCCGACCCCGACGACACCGACGAGGACGGCACGCCCGACTGGGACGACACCGACGACGACGGAGACGGCCTCGCCACGAGCGACGAGATCGGCGACTACGACCCCGGCACGCCCGGGTCGAGCCCGCCCGACACGGACGGCGACGACACCCCGGACTACCGGGACGCCGACGACGACGGCGACGGCATCCCCACGGTGGTGGAGGAGGCCGAGGACGCGGATGGGGACGGCGAGCCCGACCGCGACGCGGACGGCGACGGCGTGCCCAACTCGCGCGACACCGACTCCGACGACGACGACGCGCCCGACGCGGACGAGGGGACCGACGACACCGACGGGGACGGCATCGCCGACTACGTCGACTACGACCACCCCGACACCGGCGACACCGGCGACACGGGCGACACCGGGCCCGGCGACACCGGCTCGGACGACACCGCGCCCGACGACACCGGCTCGGACGACACCGGGCCCGACGACACCGGCCCGGACGACACCGGCGAGCCCGACAGCGGCAACGGGGGCTACGACACCGCCGTGCTCCCCACCTGGACCTACCAGGGCGGCGGCGGCTGCGGATGTGACACCACCCCGGGCACCGGCGCGGGGTGGCTCCTGGTGGGGGTGGCGATGCTCGTGGGCCGGCGGCGGAGCGGCCGGTAGGGGAAGGGTTCCCGGCGGCGCTCGGATCTCACGGCACGAGGGGGGGCGTTGCGGGGGGCCCTCCCCCCGCCCCAAGATCAATCCTCCCTCGCCCCCGCGTCGATCCAGGAAGCGAACGCGTCGATCTCCGCCTGCTCCAGGAGCGGGATCCGCAGCGGCATCTGCCGCCCGTACGGCGGCGTCTCCGACGCGATCTTCAGGTAGAACGCGCTGGCGTCGGGGTCGCCGGGCTCGACGAACGGGTACGCCCCGCCGCCGCCCACGCGCGTCGTGAGCGTCTGGTACAGCGAGGGCTCCTCCCACTCGCCGTGGCAGTCCTCGCAGGCGTAGTCGTGGAACAGCGCCGCCACGACGCGGAAGCTGTCGTCGTTCCGGGCGCCGGCGGCGATCCAGTCGTACACGCCCTGCAGGTCGGCGTCCGCCATGTCCGGGACCTGGAGCGGCATGGGCTCGCCGGCGAGCGTCGGGTCCTCCGCGACCTTCGACCAGAGCAGGCTCGCCGCGTGGTCGCCGGGCACGACGAGCGGGACGCCCTCGTAGCTCTCGGTCGAAACCCAGTCGTAGGTGGCGGCCGGATCGCCGGGGCCGCCCCAGCCGAAGTGACAGTCGCCACACGCGCGCTGGTAGACCGGGAAGATGTCGCCCGACCACGTGGCAGGCCCCGCGTCGGTGTCGGTGTCGGTGTCGCTGTCGGCGTCCGAGTCGGCGTCGGTGTCCGCGTCGGTGTCGGCGTCCGCCTCGGCGGGGGTGGTGTCGGCCGGGTCGGGCGCGGCGCAGGCGAGCAGGAAGGGGAGCATGCGCGGAGTCTACCGTCCCGCGCGTCGCCTCCGCGTGGCCGCTACGCGAAGCGCTCGAGGAACATCGGCAGCATCGTGCGCCAGGTCGGCCAGTCGTGGTCGACGTCGTGGCCCCAGAGCTCGACGTAGTTGGGGATGCCCTTCGCGCCCATGAGCTGCCCGAGCTTCACGCTCTCCCACGGGGCCTCCCAGCGCCCCTGGCCGGTCGCGATGTGGAAGTAGGACTTCTTCAGCCATTCGAGCTGGGTCCCTTCCCCCAGCCCCGGCAGGAAGCGGAAGGGCTGGTTGAAGTAGTAGTTGTCGTCGACGTGCCCGCTCATCCAGCGGTCGAAGTCGTAGGTGCCGCTCATCCCGATGGTGAGCCAGAACAGGTCCGGGTGCTTCAGCGCCGCGTTGACCGCGTTGTAGGCCCCGAGCGACGCGCCGGTGCCGATGATGCGCACCTCGGGATCGCCCACCTCGTGCCGGATCCACGGCACGAGCTCGCGGGAGAGGTAGGCGTCGAAGCGCGCCTGGAGCCAGGCCTTGTGGCCCGGGCGGGCGTCGTTGTTCATCCAGGCGTCGCCGGACACGCTGCCGCAGGCGTACACGCGGACGCGGCCCGCCTCGATGAGCCCCGCGAGCGCCTTGAGCATGAGGAAGCGCTCGGCCTCGAGGAAGTCGCCGCCCGCGGTTGGGAAGAGCAGCACGGGCTTGCCCTTGTCCCCCCACGTCGCGACCTGCATCTCGCGCCCCAGCTCGGGGCTGAACCAGCCGTGGATGCGCCGGTTCACGCCGACCTCCCCGCCTTCGACATGCGGTCGGCCTCGGTCTTGCGCCAGAACTGAACGAGCCCGAAGAAGTGGTCGGTGAACGTGTCGACCTCGTGCTTGGGGTAGAGCGCCGTCACCTTCTCGCGGAAGATCTCCTTGGCGCGCGCGGTCCCGAAGAACTCCCAGGCCACCTCGTCGAGGTGCGCGAGGTGGGTGCCGCAGAACTCCTCGAAGCGGTCGGCCTCGAACCAGCTCTTCGCGAGCGCGTCGTACTTGTCGAGCTTCTCGGCGAAGGGGAGGTCTTCGTCCGCGATGGCGAAGTACTTGTCCCACTCGGGGGTGAGCCGCGGCTTGCGCTTCGTGTAGGCCGCGAAGAGCGACCAGCGCACCATCGACTTCACCATCCACGGGAAGTGGAAGTGCAGGCTCGTCACCTGGCTGTCCGGGCAGGCGTTCGCGAAGTCGATCGGGTGGAAGACGCCGTCCTTCCGGAGCGACTCGCAGGAGTTGTAGTCCCACGCGAAGAAGGCGTTGATGACGCGCGTGTACTTCTGGAGCGTCTTCCACTCCTCGCCGTTCACGAAGTCGAACGCGACGACGTAGCGGCCGTGCAGCGGCGCGGCCGGGTCGTACTTGATCACGTTCACCTGCGGGCCGATGCCGATGCCACGCACGAAGAGATCGAAGGGGTCGACCGCGCGCTGGAGGTGCATGACCTGCCGGCCGGAGGCGTCGTAGCCCTCGTGCAGCTTCGCGGCGTCGTCGATCTTCGAGACGCCGCGCCACGCCCCGCCGTCGTAGGGCTTCATGAAGAAGGGGTAGCCGACCTGCTTGCCGACCTCGTTCAGGTCGAAGAGCTTGTTGTACCGCCGCACCGTGACGGGGAAGTCCGCCTCCGACGGGTACTCCTTCGGCGGGAGCAGCCAGGTCTCCGGGATGGGGAAGCCGAGCCGCATCATGGCGCAGTAGGTCGTGTGCTTCTCCGCCGCCTGGATCATCCAGGGGTTGTTGAGCACGTACACGCCGTCCATGATCGCGATCTTCTTGACCCACTCCCGCGTGGTGTGGAACCAGTGGGTCACCCGGTCGATCACGAGGTCGTACTTGGGCTTGTAGCGGAGGTCGAAGGGCTCCGGGCGCACGCGCTCGACGGCGAAGCGCACCGTGTCCCCGCCGAGCGGCAGATCGAGGTCGAGCCGCCGCACGATCTCTTCGTAGCAGGCGGGCCAGCAGATGTCGGCGCCGAGGGACAGGCCGATCTGGCGGGTCTGGGGCATTCGGAGCGCTCCGGCGAGCGGGCCACCTACTCCGGAAACCCGCTCCGATCCACGCTACTCGTAGTACATCCAGAGAGGTCCCGGGAACAGGAAGGTCAGGCCGTCCCGGAGGCGGTCGCGCCAGTTGATCCAGTTGTGGCCGTCGGGCGCCTCGGTGAAGCGGAAGTCGTCGGTGCGCTTCGCGAACAGCGGCACGAGGCTGCGGTTGTAGTAGATGAGCGACTCGAACGTGCCGCAGCTGGCGAACACGCGCGCGTGCAGATGGCGCGGGGAGTCGCGGAAGCCGTTCACGAAGCGCACGACGGGGTCCCAGAGCGCGCCTCGCTGGTGGTCGCCGATGTCCGTGAACGCGAAGCTCCCCGAGAGCAGCATGAGCCGCCCCCACGTGCCGGGGTGCTGCACCTTCGTGTAGAGCGACGCGACCGCGCCGAAGCTCGCCCCCATGAGCCCGCGGTGCTGCGAGCCGGGCAGCACGGGGTAGCGGGCCTCCAGCGCGGGGAGGAGCTCGTTGCGGAGGAAGTCCGCGTGGCGCGGGTTCGCCGCGTACTCCTGGTTCCGCGAGACGCCGCTCGTGAAGCACACGAGCAGGGGCGCCACCTCGTGCCGGTGGATGAGGTTGTCGAGCACGGTCTTCATGCTCGCGAAGTGCAGGAAGTCGTTCCCGTCGTGCACGATGAGCAGCGGGTAGCGCTTCCCGGGCCGCGCCTCGGCCGGCACGTACACCTTGAAGTGCCGCGTGTCGCCGAAGAGCGCGCTCTCGAGGTGCCCCGACTCGAGCCGCCCCTGCCGCGCGGCCGGATCGTGGTGCACCCACTCCGGCTCCTCGTAGGAGCCGGCCGGGCAGACGGAGTTGCTGCCGAAGGGGTCGTAGGCCCGGCGCGGGTTGCGCGGGTCCTGCATCCACACGCCCTTCCCGTCGCGCACGACCTCGAGCTTGTACTCGACCCGCGCGCGCTTCGGCAGATCGAGGAACAGGTAGAAGGCGTCGGTGTGCGGGATGCGCTGGAACTCGATCGTGGAGGAGAGCCCGAACACCCAGTGCTTCAGGAACACCTTCTCGGTGTGGTGGCCGTCCCAGTAGAAGAAGGTGGCGGTGTCGCCGTCCACGAGCGGGAACTGCTCGCGGTGGGTGAACTGCTCGAGCAGCGCGCGCCCCCGCCAGGGCTCGCGCTCGATCTGCGCGATGAGATCAAGCAGCTGGCGCATGGATCGCCACCAGCGGAGAGAGGGCGCCGTCGGGCGTCAGCGTGAAGGCGGCGTCGGCGACGCCCACGCTTTCGAGCCGCGGCCCGGTGAGGACGGCGCCGTTCTGGAGGCCCACCGCGGCGGCGGGCGCGAAGCGGCGCGCGAGGACCGCGACGTTCTCGACGTCCTGCAGGTCGAGCCGCTCGCGGGCGTGCGGGAGGAAGACCACGCCGGGCACGAGCCCGAGCCCGCGGTCGAGCACCTCGGCGAGGCCCACGCCGTAGGTCGTGTGGTCGTGGAAGAGCACCACGCGGTCGGAGAGCGCCATGGCGCCGGCCGACCATGCCAGGATGGTGCGCCCCGGGAGCCACCGGTCGAAGCCGAAGAAGAACAGCCGGTTGCGGAGCACGCCCACGTGCCCGCCGGCCAGCAGCACCGCCTGCGTGCCCTCGAGCAGCCCCCGGATCCGGTCGATCTCGGCGCGGACGCGCGGGTGGCGGAAGGGGTGGCTCTCCTCCTCGAAGGAGCGGTGGAGCCGGTCGGCCTCCTCCAGGAAGATCGCGTCGATGGCCTGGATGTTGCGCACGGCCTGCACGAACCACGGGCAGTTCGCGTCGCGCCGCCGCGTCCAGAGCTCCCGGCAGGCCGTGAGCGCCGGCACGATCGCCGCGCGGTAGCGGTCCTTCAGCCGCCGCAGCACCGCCTGCTTCAGCGTGTAGGCCGCCACGAGGTCGCTCGCCTCGCGCTCGAGCACGCGGAAGGAGGCGTAGAGCCCGAGGTTGCGCACCTCCATGCCCACGGCCTCGCGGAGCGGCTCGTCGCGCGGCTCGTCGTGACGCCACCCCGCGCTCACGAGCGCGATCGGCCCCTCGATCCCCAGGCGGGCGAGGGTCTCCGGCAGCACCGGCGCCGGTCGCTCGGGACCGAGGATGGTGATGGACAGAGCGCGATCCTCCTGCGCGGGCCATCGTAGCAAGGTCGACCGTCCGGGGCCCCTGGCGCGAGCTGCGCGGCCGGGCGACGTTCTACCGCCGGGCGGGACGGATGATCGAGGTACACGCGCTCAACAAGACCTACCGGGTCCCGCTCAAGGACCCGGGCCTCGCGGGCTCGGTCCGCTCCCTGTTCTCGCGCAGGTGGCGCGAGGTGCAGGCGGTCAAGGACCTGAGCTTCACGATCGCGCAGGGCGAGCGGGTGGGCTTCCTCGGGCCGAACGGAGCTGGCAAGACGACGACGCTCAAGATGCTCGCCGGCCTCCTCCACCCCACCTCCGGCGAGGTCCGCGTGCTGGGCGCGCGCCCCCAGGACCGCGACGCGGGCTTCCTCTCCCGCATCACGCTCGTGATGGGGCAGAAGCAGCAGCTCCTCTGGGACCTCCCCCCGCGCGAGACCTTCGAGCTCAACCGCGCCATGTACGGCATCCCCCGCGCGGAGTTCCAGCGCACGCTGGACGAGCTCGTGACCATGCTCCGCATCGAGGCGCTGCTCGACAAGCCGGCGCGCAACCTCTCGCTCGGCGAGCGCATGAAGTGCGAGCTCACCGCCGCGCTCCTGCACCGCCCGCAGGTGCTCTTTTTGGACGAGCCCACCATCGGGCTCGACGTGGAGATGCAGGTCCAGGTGCGCAGCTTCATCGCGGGCATCAACCAGCGCTTCGGCGCCACGGTCCTGCTCACGAGCCACTACATGCAGGACATCGCCGCGCTCACCCCGCGCCTCCTCGTCATCGACGAGGGGCGGCTCCGCTACGACGGCGCGCTCACCGACCTCGCCCGCCGCATCGCCCCGGAGCGCCGGGTGGTCGTGCGCTCGGTCGAGCCCGCGCTCGGGGCCTTGGGCTTCGTCGAGGAGTCGGGCCGCATGGTCGCGTCGATCCCGGCGGACCAGGTGAACGCGCTGCTCACGCGGGTGCTGGCCGCCGTGCCGCTCGCGGAGCTGGGCGTGGAGGAGACGCCGCTCGAGGAGGTGATGGGGCGCTACTTCCGGCGGGAGGTCGCGTGAGCGGCCTCGGCCGGATCGTCCGCGCCTTCCCGACGCTCCTGCGCGTCGCCGTGGCCGAGATGGTGGCCTACCGCGCCGAGATGATCATCTGGATCCTCACGTCCACGCTCCCGCTCGTCATGCTGGCGCTCTGGAACGCGGCGTCCGCCGACGGCCCCCTCGCCGGCTTCGGCCAGACCGAGTTCGCGCGCTACTTCGCGGTCACGCTGCTCGTCCGCCAGCTCACCGGCGTGTGGGTGCTCTGGGAGCTCAACCAGCAGATCCGCACCGGGTCGCTCTCTCCCCAGCTGCTCCGCCCCATGAACCCGCTCTGGTGGCAGTTCGCGGAGACGCTCGCCGCGGTCCCCTGGCGCATGGTGGTGCTCGGGCCGGTGCTCGCCGGCGTGGCCGTCTGGCGCCCGGAGATCGTGTTCGTGCCGAGCTTCGCGCAGGCCGCGGGCTTCGTCGTCTCGTTGATCTTCGCGCTCTTGGTCGCGTGGTTCGTGCAGTGCCTGTTCGGGTCGCTCGCGTTCTGGTTCGACCAGTCGCTCGGGCTCTTCCAGGTGTGGTTCTTCGTGTGGGCGCTGCTCGGCGGCTACGTCGTGCCGCTCCCGCTCCTGCCGGAGGGCCTCGCGCGCGTGGCCGCCTGGCTGCCCTTCCACGCCTCGCTCGGCGCGCCCGTGGAGGTGCTGCTCGGCCTCGCGCCGGTGGGCCCCACGCTCGCGGTCCAGGGTGCCTGGGTCGCGGTCCTCGGGCTCGGCTCGATGCTCGTGTGGAACGCCGGGCTCGAGCGGTACGGGGCCGTCGGTGCGTAGGGGCGTGCTCCTCGCGCTGCTCCGCGTCGCGCTCATGACGGCGATGCAGTACCGGGCCAGCTTCGCGCTCGAATTCCTCGTCGGCGCGGGCACCACCGCGGGCGTCGTCCTGCCGCTGCTCTTCGTGTACGAGCAGACCGCGTCCGTGGCCGGCTGGAGCTTCCACGAGGCGCTGCTCGTCGGCGCCTTCTTCCTGGTGCTCCAGGCGCTCGTGGGCGGGCTGGTCGAGCCGAACCTCGGCGCCCTCGTCGAGGGCGTGCGCTCCGGCCAGATGGACTACCTCCTGCTCAAGCCGCCGGACGCGCAGCTCGTCGCGAGCCTCCAGCGCATCGCGCCCGCGCGCCTCTGGGATCTGCTCGGCGGGCTCGTCGTCGCGGGGTGGGCGCTCTCGCGGCTGCCGACGCCGTCCCCCGGCTCGATCGTCGCCTGCGTGGCGCTGCTCGTGGCCGGCTTCGCGGCGGTCTACGGCCTCTGGGTGCTCGTGGTGTGCACGAGCTTCTGGTTCGTGCGCGTCGACAACCTCCGCTACCTGCTCGGCGCCGTCGTGGATGCCGGGCGTTGGCCGGTCAGCGTCTACTCCGGCTGGGTGCGCGTCTTCCTCACGATGGTCGTGCCCGTCGCGCTCGTCACGAGCTACCCCGCCATCGCGCTCCTCGGCCGGCTCGAGACCGGGCTCGCCGTGCAGGCCGGGCTGGTGGGGGCGGGGATGCTCGTCGTGAGTCGCGTCGCGTGGAAGCAGGCGCTGCGCCACTACACGAGCGCATCCTCGTAGCGGTCGGGTTCTTGTTCTTGGGGCGGGGGGCGGGCCCCCCGCAACGCCCCCCGCCCTCTCGTGGTGGCGGGCCCGGGCGCGCCCGAGGAGCGCGCGCCGTCAGCGCGCCGCGCCCCAGAACACGTACGCGGCGCCCGCCTCCTCGCCGGCCAGCGACTCGCCGGTCGCGCCGACGGCGATCTCCGCGCGCCCGTCGGCGTCGAGGTCGCCGACGGCCAGGTCGTCGCCGAGGGCGAGGCCGGCGGCGTGGCCGAGGATCACCGTCTCGGAGTCCTCGAGCGACCAGGTGCCCGCGGCGAGGTCGCGGAGCACGTGCACGGCGCCCGCCGTGTCGCCGCCGCGCGCGTCCTCGATGGCGCCGACCAGGAGCTCGGTGACGCCGTCCCCGTCCACGTCGGCGCCCGCGACGGTCCAGCCCGCGGCGTCGTCGGCGCGGCCCACGAAGGTCGCCCAGGCGCCGGTGGGGAGGGTGCGGTCGATGGCGTAGGTCCCCGTGAGGAGCCACGCCTCGCCGAGCGTGCCGCCGAGGCCGCCCGCGTAGGCCGGCCCTCCGATGGCCACGTCGGAGAGCCCGTCGCCATCGACGTCGGGCACCACCGCCACGTCGTAGCCGGAGAGCCACGCCGTCCCGCGCCCGCCGACGGCGATCGCGTCCTCGAGGTCGGTGTACTCGGTCGTGCCGCCGGGGACGACGTAGGCCTCGCCCCCGCCGGGCGCGCCGATCACGAGCTCGGCCAGACCGTCGCCGTCGAGGTCCCCGGCGTCCACGGCCGCGCCCGCGCGGTCGAGGAAGCCGGCGCCCTCGAACGTCGTCGCCGTGCCGAGCGACGAGGTCTCCGTGAGCGGCCCGAGCAGGAGGTACACCTTGCCCACGCTGGCGTCGTCCGGCGCGCCGATGACGAGGTCGGCCGCGCCGTCGCCGTTCGTGTCGCCGATCGCGAGCGCCTCGGCGACGCTGTCGCGGGAGGTGGTCGCGTAGATGCCGAAGGCCTCGGTCGAGCCCGCGTCGGCGCCGATCGGCCCGTCGAACACGTAGGCCGCGCCGCCCGTGGAGCCCGCCGTGCCGTCGTCGGGCGCCCCCGCGACGAGGTCGGCCACGCCGTCGCCGTCGAGGTCCCCCACCGCGATCGCGGATCCGAGCGCCATGCCGTCGGTGTCGCCCTCCAGCCGCGCCACCCGGTCGGCGAGCGCCTCGCCGCCGCGCACGCTCGCGAACACGTACACGAAGCCCCCGGCGCCCTCGGGCGCGCCCACGAGGAGCTCGTCGAGCCCGTCGGCGTCGAGGTCCCCGAGGTGGAGCGCGGCGCCGAGCTCGTAGCCGGTGGCGGGGCCGTCCAGCGTGACCGCGGCCTCCGAGGCGTCGATCTCGCCCACGAGCGCGCACCCGCCGGCGGCGGGGCTCGTCGTGGCGTCGCCGTCGTCGCAGTCCAGGCGGTTGGGGGAGCGCCCGTCCGCCGTGCAGTCGAGCTCGGCCTCCGCGTAGGCGTCGCCGTACCCGTCCGCGTCGGCGTCGGGCCACCACGGGGTCCCGTCGCTCGCGCCGGCGTCGAGCCGGCCGTCGCAGTCGGTGTCGATGCCGTCGCACACCTCGGCGGCGCCGGGGTGGAGCGCGGCGTCCGCGTCGTCGCAGTCGTCGCCGGTGGGGACGTGCGCGTCGGGCGGGTCGCAGGAGGTGACCGCGGTGCCCGCGTCGCCGAAGCCGTCGCCGTCGGTGTCCGCGAACCAGGTCGGCGCGTCGAGCGCGTCGTCGTCGGGCGTGCCGTCGCAGTCCTCGTCCACGCCGTCGCAGCGCTCGACGCGGCCCGGCGAGACCGCCGGATCGGCGTCGTCGCAGTCGCCGCCCGCCGTGACGCGGCCGGGCTGCTCCACACACGCCACAATCGCGTCGGCGTCGTCGCCGAAGCCGTCCCCGTCGGCGTCCGCGAGCCAGGTGAGCGCGTCGACCGCGGCGTCGTCGGCCGTGCCGTCGCAGTCCTCGTCCACGCCGTCGCAGCGCTCCTCGGCGCCGGGTGTGCGCATGGCGTCGAAGTCGTCGCAGTCGGTGCCGGCGGGCGAGCCGTCGCCGTCGCGGTCGAGCACCGTCGGCTCGGGATCACACCCCGCGAGGAGCGCGAGGAGAAGCCAGGACCGCATCAGTCCTCCCATCCGCGGAGGATCGACGCCGCGCCCGCGCCGCTCCCGCCGGCGTCCGCGCCGGGGCTCCCGACCACGAGGTCGAGGATCCCGTCGCCGTCCAGATCGCCGCCGCCGGCCGCCGCGGCGCCGACACGATCACCCGCCGCCGCCTCGAGGAGCGCGCCCTCGGCGTAGGTGAGCGAGATCGTCCCCGCGAAGGGGCCCTGCGCGAGCCACACGCGGTCGGAGTCCGTGCCGCCGATCGACACGTCGGCGCGGCCGTCCGCGTTCACGTCGCCGAGCGCCGCGAGCGTGGCGCCCGCGCCGTCGCCCGCCTCGATCCCGAGCAGCCGGCAACTGCTCTCGGAGAGGGCCGCCGGCCAGGCGACGCCCCCGAGGAGGAGGTAGGCCGCGCCGGCGCCGCCGCTCGTGGTGGCCTCGCTCGGGGCGCCCACCATCACGTCCGCGGCGCCGTCTCCGTTCACGTCGCCGACGTGGGCGACGGTGGCGCCCGCACGGTCGCCCTCCGCCACGCCGAGGACCGTGCCGTCCGCGTCGGCCGCCGCGAGCTGCCCGGCGAGCGGGCCGTGGAACACCCACGCGGCGCCCGCGCCCGTCCCGGCGGTGTCGTCGTTCGCCGCGCCCACGAGCAGGTCGGCCGCGCCGTCGCCGTCGAGGTCCCCGACCGCGATCGCGCCGCCGAAGCCGCCGTCCGCGGCCCACCCGGAGAGGGCCGCGGTCGGGTCGGCCCCGGCCGCGGGGATCCCCGCGAACACGTACACCACGCCCGCGTCCGCCAACTCCCCGACCTGGGCCTCCGGCGCGCCCGTCACCACGTCCCCGACACCGTCCCCGTCGAGGTCCCCGGCGGCGAGCGCGCTCCCGAGCGCGCTGCCCTCCATCCCGGCGAGCGCCCCGTCGGCGTCCCCGGTCCCGAGCGCGCCGCGGCGGTCCGCCCCGAAGATCCACACCGCGTCGGCGTCGGGCGCGCCGAACACCATGTCCGCGCGGCCGTCCCCGTCGAGGTCCCCGCTCGCGAGGCGGGTGATGGTGGTGGCGGACGCCACGGAGAGGTCCGCCGTGCGAAGGTCCCGCTCGCCCGCGAACGGCCCGCGCGCGAGGTAGGCCATGTTGGCGCCGGGGGCCGTCACGAGCACGTCGGCCGCGGCGTCCCCGTCGACCTCGAGCACCGTCAGCGCGCTCCCCGCGGCGTCTCCCGGGCCCTCGCCGAGCAGCGTCGCGGCGGCGTCCCCGACGGAGACCTCGCCCTCGAGCGGGCAGGCGTCGTCGAAGCCGTCGCAGTCGGCGTCCCCGCCGCCGCAGGCGTCCTCCGCGCCGGGGAACACGGCGAGGTCGCCGTCGTCGCAGTCCGAGGCGTCCGCCACGTGGGCGTCGGGCGCGACGCAGGCCGTCACGCTGCTGGCGGCGTCCCCGAAGCCGTCGCCGTCCGCGTCGAGGTGCCAGGTGAGCGCCGCCACGTCCGGATCGGCGTCGTCCCCGAGCCCGTCGCAGTCGCCGTCGAGCCCGTCGCAGACCTCGGCCGCGCCGGGGAACACCGCGGCGCGCGCGTCGTCGCAGTCCGTCGCGTCCTCCACCCAGCCGTCGGGGAGCTCGCAGGCGTCCCGCGGGGAGGCGGCGCGCCCGAAGCCGTCCTCGTCGAGGTCGGCGTAGAAGGTGGCGCGGGGCGCGTCGGGGTCGTCGTCGTCCGCGAGCTCGTCGCAGTCCGAGTCGACGCCGTCGCAGGCCTCCACGGCCCCGGGAAAGCGCGCGGGATCGGCGTCGTCGCAGTCGTCCGCGCGCGGCACGCCGTCCCCGTCGGCGTCGCGACCCGCGGCACACCCGACCAGCACGAGAAGGAGCAAGAACCGTCCGCGCACCCGACCTCCAGGCGCAACCTACCCTCTCGGGCGGGGGCCCGGCTACAGGATGGTCTTCCCGAGCGCGGACAGGATGAGCCACACCGCCAGCTTGCCGGTGCGGTTCTCCGAGTCGATCACGGGGTTGAGCTCCACCATCTCGACGCCGAGGAGGCGGCCGGTCTGCGCGACCTTCTCGCAGATGAGGTGGGACTCCCGCAAATTCAGGCCGCCGGGCACGGGCGTGCCGACGCCGGGGGCGTGCTGCGGGTCGACGCCGTCGAGGTCGAAGGAGAGGTGCACGCCGGCCGTGCTCGCGGTCACGCGGCGGATCGCCTCGTTCACGCAGGTGGCCGTGCCGCGCTCGTCGAGTTCGCTCATCGTGTAGACCCGGAGCCCGAGCTTGTGCACCATCGAGCGCTCGGTCTGGTCCACGTCGCGCGCGCCGATCACGCACACGTCCTCGGCGCGGAGCGCGGGCTCGCTCCCGGCGATGCGCACGAGCTCTTCGGGGCCGTCGCCGAGCAGCACGGCGAGCGGCATGCCGTGGATGTTCCCCGACGGCGAGGTCTCGGGCGTGTTCACGTCGGTGTGCGCGTCGGCCCAGATCACGCCGACGCGCTGCCCGCGCTTGCGCCAGTAGCGCGCGAGGCCCGAGATCGTGCCGATGGCCACGGAGTGATCGCCGCCCAGCACCACCGGGAACCAGCCCTTGTCCAGCGCCGCCTCCACGCGGTCGGCGAGGTCGCTGCAGACCTGGGCGATCTCGGGCAGGAAGCGGGCGTGCGGGCTGCCGGGCGCGACCATCTCCTGCGTGGTGTCGACGCCGAGCGCGAAGTTCTCGACGACGCGGTGCCCGAGCGACTCGATGCCGGACTTCAGCCCCGCGAGGTGGATGGCCGACGGCCCCATGTCGACGCCGCGCCGGCCCGCGCCGAGGTCGAGGTGGACGTTGCCGATTGCGATCTTGAGCATGCAATCGGCCTATCCTGGGCGGGGCCGTGCGCGCTCGTTTGCGATTGTGAGCGCCTGGGCACGAGAGCCGCCGGCGCTCCTCCCGGCGCCGACGTCGCCGCAGCGCGCGAGCGGCTGCCCGGAGACCGGCGCTACTCGACGGCCAGCTCCAGCGAGCCGCTCAGATCCGACTCGTCGTCGTCCTCGTTCCAGCCGACGCCGGGGACCACGTTGCCCGCGTCGAAGGGGCGCGAATCGGTGAGGCTCGCGCGGGGGAGCGTCAGGACGCGGAGGAGCTCGGTGCCGCCCGCGACGCCGTTGCTGGCGCGGCCGAGGGCGGCGGCGGGGAGGCGGATGCTCTGGCCGATGGTGCCGCGGTTCACGTTCACGGCGCCGGTGCGCAGGGCCTCGCGCACCTCCGCGAGGGCCGGGCTCGTGGGGGCGGCGAACACGCTCGCGGTCATGCGGAACTGGGCCTGGTTGTGGAGCGTCACCGCCTCCTCCCAGCCCTTGACCCGGTAGAGCAGCACGATCGGGCCGGGCGGCTCGTCGTTGAGGAAGGGGCTCCCGTTCTTCCAGTCCACCTCGTACACGCCGGGGCGCACGTAGTTGCCGCGGTAGCCGGACACCTCGTGCGCGTCGCCCTCGAGCAGCGCCGTGTGGCCCTTGCTCGCGACGGTGCGGCAGTACTTGCGGAAGCGCGTGCGGAAGTTCTCCGAGATGAGCGGCCCCATGAAGGTGTCGCCCTCGAAGCCGTAGCCGATGCGCACCCGCTGGCCGCGTCGCGCGAGCTCGGCGGCGAAGCGGTCGTAGATCGCGTCGGTGACGATCACGCGCGCGGTCGAGTTGTGGCGCTGCCCGCTCGAGAGCCAGGCGCCGACGATCACCTCGTACACGGCGCGATCGAGCTCCGCGTCGTCGAGCACGAGCGCGATGCCCTTGCCGCCGCACTGGTAGAGCGCCGGGAGCTCGGGACGGTCGGCGGTGGCGCGGCGCACCTCGCGGGCGCTCTCGTGGCTGCCCGCGAAGAGCAGGGCGTCGAGCCCCGCGTGCCCCACGAGCCGCTGCCCGATGACGCTCCCGGAGCCGTGCACGAGGTTGAACACCCCGCGCGGCAGCTTCGAGCGGTCCCAGAGCTCCGCCACGAGCTGGCCCACGCCCGGCGTGAACTTGCTCGGCTTCAGCACGATCGCGTTCCCGGCGAGGACCGCCGCCGCGGAGTGGCTGACCGAGAGGAGCGCGGGGAGGTTGTAGGGGCAGACCGCGCCCACGACCCCGCGCGGCATGTAGTCGGTGCGCCCGCCGATCTCCTCGACCACGCGCGGGGCGAGGAGGCCCACGCCGTCGTCGAGGTAGAGGTCGACGGTGCGCAGCGCGGAGGTGACCTCCTGGCGGGCCTCCCAGAGCGGCTTGCCGTTCTCGCGCGTGACGAGGCGCGCGAGGGGCTCCTGCGCGACGTGCAGCTGCTCGCGGAAGCGGCGGACGGCCGTGGCGCGCTCGTTCACGCCCACGCGTCGCCACCGCGCGGCGCCCTGCGCCGCGAGCTCGACCGCGTCGTCCACGCTGCGCGCGGAGAAGGGGAAGCGCCCGAGGACGTCGGACCGGTCCCCGGGATTCACGGCGTTGATGTACCCGTCCACCTGCTCGGGCTTGAGGAAGGAGCCGTAGACGTAGTCGCCTTTCCGGAGCAGGCGTTCGCGGGTGGGACGCACCGACGGAGTATACCCCGTCGTCGGCGAGCGTCCGATCACCACCCTTACGCCCCCGGCCGTGCCCGGAACAGCCGGTCGTGTTTCGGCGTCGCGATGCCGAGACGGCTCGCGAAGGCCGCCAACCAGCCGTTCCGCCAGCGGAGCTCCTTCACCGCCGCGCGGAACGTCGGGATCCCGAGCGAGTAGGCGACGAGGCGCTCCACGAGCTCGTCGGCGGGAACCGGGGCGCGCACCGCCGCGGCGAGCACCGGCGCCACCTCCCGCCCGAGCGCCTCCACCTCCGCGTGGTGGCGCGTGGCGGTCTCGCCGACGGTCTCGTCGAAGGTGTCGCCGAGGAGCCCGAAGACGATGTTCCACGCGAGCTTGACGGCGATCTCCTTCGCGAACTCCTCCCAGCGGGGCACCTCGCGCGCGGGGATGCCTGCGGCGTCGAGCACGGCCACGAGCTCGGCGGCGTGGCGCCCGTGGAACAGGCTCGGCGCGCCCGGCTCGATCGGGCCCTGGCGCGACGTGGCCGCGAAGTAGATCAGGCCGAGGGTCGCGTGCGCGAGGCCGTGGTCGCGCAGGAACGGGAGGATCATCCCGTTCTGCACGAACACCAGGTGCGGCCGGTGCAGCGTGGGGACCGCCCGCAGCACCTCGTCGAGGTCGTCGGCGCGCGTGCACACGACGATCGGCGCGCCGGGCGCCACGTGCGCGAGCCCGTCGCCGCCGCGCCCGACGACCGTGACCGGCACGCCGGCGGCCTCCGCCGCGCGCACCATCGCGCTCCCGACGCGCCCGGCTCCCACCACCACGAGGCGTTGTGGGAGGCTCATGCGGGCCGGACGACCTTGCCGCCGATCTCCATCCACGCCGAGATGCCGCCGTCGAGGCTCGTGGCGTTGAACAGGCCCTTCTCGCGCAGGAAGTGCGCCGCCTGGAGCGAGCGCGCGCCCATCGCGCAGTAGCAGACGATCTCGTTGGCGTCCTTGACCTCTTCCCAGCGCGCCTGGAGCTGCCCGAGGGGGATGCGGATGGCGCCGGGGATGACGCCGCCGGCGGTCTCCGCGGGCTCGCGCACGTCGAGCATCGTGACCGGCTCGCCCGCGTCGAGCCGCTCCTTGATCTCCTGGGCGCCGCACTCGATGGTGGAGAGCGCCTCGGCGTTCTCGACGACGGGCTCCTCCGCGCCGGCCGCGACCGCCACCTTCTCCACGGCGGCGGTGGTCGGCTTGGGCGCGGGGGCCTTGGCCGGCGGCGAGGCGTGCACGGCGGAGGTGCGCGGGGGCGGGGGGACGGCGGTCGGGCGCGCGGCGGCCGGCTCTTCGCGGCCCGCCACCTTGCCGATCACCTTCTTCGCGAGGGAGCGCAGGACACCCATCGTTCCTCCGAGGGCTCGGGTCTATCCGGGCGGTCGCTCAGTCGGCGACGGTCAGCGCGGGGAGCGGCGCATCCCAGCCGTCGCCGCCCATGTCGACCAGCGTGGCGGACGTGGCGGCCCAGGCGAGGTTCCCGGGGTGCGCGCCCTCCATCACCAGCGTCGTGCTCTCCGCGATGAGGACGTACGCGGCGTCACCGAGCGGCTCGAGCGTGAAGCTCGCCGTGCACGGGGTCGGCGCGGCCCCGACGCACGCCTCGGTGGCCACGAGCACGCCGTTCTCGTAGAGCGAGAGCGTCTCGACCGGCATCCAGCTCGGCGCCTTGACCGCGACCTCGAGCACGCTCCCGCCGGGCACCACGGCGCCGGGCGCCCAGGCGCCGTCCACCCGCGCGTCGATGTACGGCCCGTGGCTCGCGACGGTCGCGCGGCGGGCCATCGCCGCGAGCAGCGCGGTGTCGTCGAGGTCGGCGAAGCTGCCGCCGACGTCGAGGAAGGTCACGTTGAGCCCCACGTCGCCCGCGGTGTGGCCGTGGCTGTCGCTCACGGACACGGGCGTGACGAGCTTCCCGCGGCTCACGAGATCGAAGTAGTAGGGGAGGTTCGGGACCCACTCGCCGCTGTTGATCAGCTCCATCGCGTCGAAGTCCTCGGACCAGGCGTCGGCCCGGCCCACCTCGCCCGCGGCGTTGTACTCGGCGAAGCTGAACATCCCGCTGTCGCCGACCGGGTGGTTGGCCTGGACGATGCCGCCGTCCACCGCGAGCGCCCGCATCCAGCCGAAGATCTCGGCGGTGTCGGCGTAGCCGAGCCACCACTGGGGCGCGCCGCCGTTGGGGCCGTCCCCGGGCGTCGCGGGCCACACGTTGAAGTGGCCGCGCAGCACCGGGCTCACCTCGTCGGCCACGACGCTCCGCAGGCGCCCGTCGAGCGCGAGCGGCGCGAGCAGGGGCCGGTAGTCGGCGACGTGGTCGTGGTCGGTGCCGACGTGCACGTCGACGCCGTTCGCCGCGGCCACGAGGAGGCGGTCGGCCATCGGGATGCCGCCGTCGCCGCTCGGGGAGGCGTGGCTGTGCGGGTCGATGGTGAAGACGCCGTCGATCGTGTAGGCGGGGACGATGTCGGCGGCCAGGGCCACGGTCTCGCCGGCCGTGATGGTGACCGTCTCGCGGTGGAGCTCGTCGCGCACGCTCCGGTGCACGACCACGTCGTAGGTGCCGGGCTCGAGCGCCAGGTCCATCGCGCCGTCGCGGACAAAACCGATCGCCGCGGCGCCGCTCGGGCGGCCGGGCACGAGGCGCGCGTCCGCGGTCGCGGAGTCGCCCGCGGCGAAGTACGCCCGCACGACCGCGGGGCCGCCGTCCGCGATCGTGACCGCGAGGGTGCCGGGCGCGGTGAGCACGAGCGCGGAGGACTCGGACGCGGCGCTCACGCCGTAGCCCTCGGCGAAGGGGATCGGGGCGGCGCCGTCGGCCAGGGACGCGAGCGTCGTGGCGGGGTCGGGCTCGTAGGGGGAGACCCAGCCGTGGCCGGGCGGGAGGTCCACCTGGAGGGAGGGGCCGCGGCCGGAGGCCGCGAAGGTCACGGGGACGTCGGGCACGGTCGCGGACCACGCGCCGTCCGCGTCGGTGACCGCCACGGTGATGGGGGCGCCGTCCTCGTCGAGCACGTGCACCCGCGCGCCGGCGACGGGCGCGCCCGCCGAGACGGTGCCGGCCACGACCTTCGACGCGGCGCCCGAGCGGGCGAGCTGCTCGCCGGTGAGCGTCGCGAGGTCCGGCGCGACGCCGATCCAGCGGCTCCAGGAGGCCGACGCGCCGGGCGCGACCTCCATCGTGCCGGAGAAGCCGACGATCCCCGGGGCGATCGACCCGAGGATGCGGCCGATCGTGCCGGTCTCGAGCGGCGCCCCGTCGCCGAGGATCGCGACGGCGACCTCGTTGTGGTGGGAGAGCGCCGCGGCCCAGTCGACCGGGTCGTCGGTGGGGTCCTCGCGGCCGGTGACCGGGCGCCAGCCCTCCGCGACGTCCATGGCCACGAGCGCGACCTCGCCGATCTGGAGCGGGAGGGTCTCGTCCTCTTCGTTCCACACCGTGGTGGTCGCGCGCAGCGACCACTCGCCGGGCGCGAGCGTGAAGTCGGTGCGGATGCGCAGGTCGAGGTCGGGCACGACGGAGTCGCTCTCGAGCGCGCCGGTCACGAGCCGCATCGGCGCGCCGCGCCCCTCCACCCGCACGATCGCCTCGCCGTCGGCGCCGTCGGCGATCACCTCGACGGACTCGGCGTCGACCACGCGCGCCAGCCCGACCATGGGCGTCATCTCGTCGACGATGTCGCGGCCGGGCACGCCGGGCTCGCGCACGATGTCCGCGTCGATGAGGCCGCCGCCGTACTCGACGTAGTAGCTCGACTCGCCCGGCGCCTGGATCACGAACTTGACCCGGTCGTTGTAGAGGAGGAAGTCGCCGACCGCGCCCTCGGCGGACACGCCGCCGATCAGCGCGGCGGGGTCGGTGACCTGGCCGGCGCGGACCGCGTCGGGGCCGAGGCGCTCGGTGAGGTCGGGCGCGGTGGGCTTGGCGGGGTCCCCGCCCGGGGGGGTGCAGGCGAACAGGAGCAGGAGCATCGGCGCAGTCTACCGCGCAGGTCCGGCTCGCGCGGCCACGCGCCCGGGCTAAACACCGGCGCCATGTCGCTGCGCCACCTCTGGAACCTCGCGGGCGCGCTCACGCTGCTCCGGCTCCTGATCGCCGCCGCGATGCCCTTCGTCCTGCGCGCCGGCTGGGGCCTGCCCGTCTACCTCTTCGCGCTCCTCACCGACGTCGCGGACGGCTGGGTGGCGCGGCGGACGGGCACCGCGTCGGCAGCGGGCGCGGCGTTCGACGGCTGGGTCGACAAGACCCTCCACGTGAACCTCGCGTGGAGCCTCGCGGTCGCCGATCGCATGCCGGACGCCTGGATGCTCGCGTGGTTCAGCCGCGAGCTCATCCAGGTGGTGATGCACCCCGTGCTCATGCACCGCTTCCGCACGGGCGAGGGGCCGCCGCCCCGCACGTCGATGCTCGGGCGGATCACGGCGATCGCCCTCGCGATCGCCGTCGTCCTCGTGATGCTGGGCCACGACGCCACGATCCCCACGGTGGTCACCGGCGTGGCGGGGACCGCGGCGGGACTGCACTACGGCTGGATCCACCTGGTCTTCGGGCGGCGGGCGGGCGTTCGGACACAGCGCTGACAGACGCCTGTAAGCGCGTCTGGTATCTTGACGCCCGCTTGACGAGGCGCCCATGAAGACCCTGTCCCTCACGCTGCTGGTGGTGCTGGCCGCCGGCTGCACGGACAAGCCCGACGAGACGGGCTCGCTCCCGCTCGACGACGTCGACGGAGACGGCTTCACCGACGCCCAGGGCGACTGTGACGACGCCGACGGCCAGGTGCACCCCGGGGCGACGGAGACCTGGTACGACGGCGTCGACCAGGACTGCGACGGCAACGACACCGACCAGGACGGCGACGGCTTCGAGGTCGGCGACGACTGCGACGACACGCGCACCGAGGTGTACCCCGACGCCGAGGAGCTCTGCGACGAGCTCGACAACGACTGCGACGGCGACGTGGACCTCGGCGTCCCGGACGGGACGGTGGTGTACGTCGACGCGGACGGGGACGGCTACGGCGCGGACGGCACCGAGACGACGGCGTGCGAGGTGACCGCGGGTTGGGCCGCGCAGGCCGGGGACTGCGACGACACGCAGCCCAGCGCGTACCCCGGCGCCGAGGAGGTCTGCGACGACCTCGACAACGACTGCGACGGGGCGATCAACGAGGGCGATCCGAACGAGGTGCTCTACTACCGGGACGCCGACGTCGACGGCTACGGCAACGCCGCGGACACCGTGCTCTCCTGCCGGACGCCCGACGGCTACGTGTCCGACGCCACCGACTGCGACGACGCGACGGCGGACGTGCACCCCGGCGCCGACGAGTACTGCGACGAGGCCGACCGGGACTGCGACGGGAGCCCGACCAACGATCCGGTCGACGGGACGCCGTACCACCTGGACCTGGACGGTGACACCTACGGGGACCCGGCGTCCGAGGTCCGCTCCTGCGAGGTGCCCGACGGGATGATCACCGACGGGACGGACTGCGACGACGCCGACGCGACCGTGAACCCCGCCGCGGCCGAGGTGTGCGACGGGCGCGACGACGACTGCTCCGGCGCCGCGGACGACGGGCTCGCCTTCGTCGACTACTACGCCGACGCGGACGCCGACGGCTACGGCGACGCCGCGAGCGCGCTCTCCGCCTGCGAGGAGCCCGAGGGCTACGTGCTCGACGCCACGGACTGCGACGACGCGGACGCCGTGAGCTACCCGGGCGCCGCCGAGGTGTGCGACCTCGAGGACAACGACTGCGACGGCACCGTCGACGACGACGCGCTGGACGAGCGCGCCTACTACGAAGACGGCGACGCCGACGGCTACGGCAACGCGGCCGTCACCGTGTCCGCCTGCGGCCTCCCGCTCGGCTACGCGGAGACGGACGACGACTGCGACGACGCCGACCCGCTCGTGAACCCCGGCGCCACCGAGTCCTGCAACGGGCTCGACGACGACTGCGACGACGAGACGGACGAGGGCGCCTCCGACGCGACGACGTACTTCGCGGACGCCGACGGGGACGGCTACGGCAACCCCGCCGACACGACGGCCTCCTGCGATCCCGTCGCCGGCCGCGTCACGGACGGGTCGGACTGCGACGATGCCTCGGCCGCGAACAACCCCGCGGCGACCGAGACGTGCGACGACGCCGACAACGACTGCGACGGCACGACCGACGAGGACGACGCGGCCGACGCGACCACCTGGTACGTCGACGCCGACGGTGACGGCTACGGCGACGCCGGCGGGACGACCGCCGCGTGCCAATTGCCGTCCGGCTACGCGGCGAACGCGGACGACTGCGACGACGGCAACGCGCGGGTGAGCCCGGCCGACGCGGAGACCTGCGACGGCGCGGACGACGACTGCGACGGGAGCATCGACGAGAGCGGCGCGGTCGGCGAGACGACCTGGTACGCCGACGCCGACGGGGACACCTACGGCGACGCGGCGAGCCCGCTCGCGGCCTGCGATGTGCCCACCGGCTACACCGACGACGACGACGACTGCGACGACGGCGACGCCGCGAGCTACCCCGGCGCCACCGAGGCGGACGACCTCGCCGACGACGACTGCGACGGGTGGGTGGACGAGGACTTCGTCGTCAGCGGCGACGTGATCGTCTCGGAGGTGACGCGCCAGCCGCGCGTCGGCGCCGCGTCGACCACGACCAACGCCCAGTGGTTCGAGGTGCACAACACCTCGGCGCGGGACGTCGACCTCTCCAACTGGTACTTCAGCCGGTCGAACAGCTCGGTGGCCCGCGACGGCTTCTACGTCGATCCCGACGACGAGGTCGTGATCGCGGCGGGCGGGTACGCCGTGTTCTGCAAGACCGACGACTACGCGGCGGTCTCCACCTCGTACAGCACGCTCGTGTGCGACTACGTCTGGGGCGACGAGTCGGCGTCGTCGTCCTACGCCGGCACGTACCACGACAACACGTTCAACCTGCAGCGCGACCAGGACACGCTCGAGGTCTACGTCGGCGGCAGCTCCACCACCGGCACGTTGGTGGACGCCGTCACCTGGTACTACGACGCGACCAACGGCTACTGGCCGCGCGACGCCACGCGCTCGCTCAACCTCGATCCCGCCGGGCTCGACGGGACGAGCAACGACGCCATCTCGAATTGGTGCTCCACGACCAATTCGAGCACCTACCGGTGGTACTACGTGTCGTCGTCCAACGCCGAGTACGGGACCCCCGGCACGGCCAATTACGACTGCCCCTGACGCACCACGAACCCCCCGCGGCGCGCGGATCCGCCCGCGCCGCGCCCCTGCTTCTCCTCCTCCGGAGCTTCCATGCGCCTGATGACCCTCCTCCTCGCGGCCCTCGTGATCGGCTGCGACGGCAACGCTGACAAGGACACGTCCGACACCGACACGGGCGACGAGAACCCCCTCGACATCGACGGCGACGGCTACGCCGAGGAGGACGGCGACTGCGACGACGGCGACGCCACCGTGTACCCGGGCGCCGACGAGGTCTGGTACGACGGCGTCGACCAGAATTGCGACGAGCTCTCCGACTACGACCAGGACGCCGATGGCGCCGACCAGGGCGCCGACTGCGACGACACGAACGCGGACGTCGCGCCGGGCGCCACCGAGGTGTGCGACGGCGTCGACAACGACTGCAACGGCGAGGTCGACGAGTCCGGGGAGCAGACGGCGTACCTCGACGGCGACGGCGACGGCTTCGGCACGGGCGACGCGCTCGGCACCTACTGCGAGCTGCCCGAGGGCACCGCCGGCAACGCCGACGACTGCGACGACACGCAGGCCGCGATCAACCCGGACGCCGACGAGGTGTGCGACACGATCGACAACAACTGCGACGGGGAGGTCGATGTCGGCGCCGTGGACGGCACGACCGTCTACACCGACGCCGACGCCGACGGCTTCGGCGACGCGGCCACGGCCCAGCTCGTGTGTGGCGAGGTCGAGGGGACCGTGGCGGACGCCACGGACTGTGACGACACCGACGCGCTGAGCTACCCGGGCGCGGCCGAGCTCTGCGACCTCGAGGACAACGACTGCGACGGCGCCGTGGACGACGGCGCCACCGAGGCGCGGCCCTACTACGCCGACGCCGACGGCGACGGCTACGGCGACCCCGCGGTGTCCGTGAACGAGTGCGGCGCCCCCGCCGGCTACGTGGAGGAGGGGACCGACTGCGACGACGCCGACGCGACGCGCTCGCCCGGCGCCGCCGAGGTCTGCGACGGCGTCGACAATGACTGCGACGGGAGCGCCGACGACGACGCGACCGACGGCACGACCGTCTACACCGACGCCGACGGCGACGGCTGGGGCGACGACGCGACCATGACGGTCGTCTGCGAGATGGGCGAGTTCCACGTCGGCACCGGCGGCGACTGCGACGACGCCTCCGCGGACGTGAGCCCCGCCGCGACCGAGGTGTGCGACACGATCGACAACAACTGCGACGGCGCCGCCGACGAGTCGACCGCAGCCGACGCGGCCACCTGGTACCTCGACGCCGACTCCGACAGCTACGGCGACACCTCCGCCTCCGCGACCGCCTGCGAGCAGCCCGCGGGCTTCGTCGGCACGGACGGCGACTGCGACGACGGCGCGTCCACGACCTACCCCGACGCGGTCGAGCTCTGCGACGAGGTCGACAACGACTGCGACGGGCTCGTGGACGACGACGTGCCCGGCTCGGGCACCTGGTACGCCGACGCGGACGGCGACAGCTACGGCGACGCGAGCGTCGGCACGGACGCCTGCGAGCAGCCCGCCGGCTACGTCGCCGACGACCAGGACTGCGACGACACCGACGCCGCGACCTACCCGGGCGCCGCGGAGACCTGCGACGGCGAGGACCAGGACTGCGACGGGGCGGCCGACAACGACCCGACCGACGGCTTCACCGTGTACATCGACGCCGACGGGGACGGCTACGGCGACGCGGTCGTGTCGGTGGAGGCCTGCGAGGAGGCCGCCGGCTGGTCGACCGAGGCGACCGACTGCGACGACGGCGCGGCCGGCACCTGGCCGGGCGCGGTGGAGACCTGCGACGACGTCGACCAGGACTGCGACGGGACGGTGGACGACGGCGCGACGGACGCCGGCACCTGGTACGCGGACGCCGACGGCGACTCCTTCGGGAACGCGTCGTCGAGCCGCGAGGCCTGCGACCAGCCCTCGGGCTACGTCGCGAGCGCGAGCGACTGCGACGACTCGTCGTCGGCGGCCTTCCCCGGCGCGACCGAGAGCTGCGACGGCGAGGACAACGACTGCGACGGCGCGGCCGACGAGGCGGGCGCGGACGGCGAGAGCACCTGGTATCTGGACGCGGACCTCGACGGCTACGGCATCCCGTCGAGCACCGCCGACGCTTGCGACCAGCCCGCCGGCTACGCCGCCACCGACGACGACTGCGACGACGACGACGCGACGACCAACCCGGGCGTCGCCGAGGCCGACGACGGCGTGGACAACGACTGCGACGAGTCCGTGGACGAGGGCTTCGTGGGCGCCGGCGACCTCGTGATCACCGAGATCACCCGCCAGCCCCGCTTCGGCGCCTCGTCGACCAACACCAACGGCCAGTGGTTCGAGCTCTACAACCCGACCGCGACCGACATCGACCTGTCCAACTGGTACGTCCAGCGCGTGTCGAGCTCGCTGGCCGCGGACGGCTTCTACGTCGATCCGGACGACAGCGTCGTGGTCCCCGCCGGGGAGTACGTGACCTTCTGCAAGACCGACAACTTCGTGTCGACCTCCACGTCGTACAGCACGATGGATCCGTGCGACTACTACTGGGGCGACGAGACGGCGTCGTCGAGCTACGCCGGCACGTACCACGACAACACGTTCAACCTCCAGCGCGACTCCGACACGCTCGCCGTCTACGCGCACGGCGACACGTCGACGGGCACGCTCATCGACTCGGTCACCTGGTACTACGACGCGACGAACGGCTACTGGCCGCGCGACGCGTCGCGCTCGATGCAGCTCGACGCGGGCTCGCTCGACGCGACGACCAACGACTCGATCGACGCCTGGTGCTCGACCACGAACAACGTGTTCTTCCAGTGGTACTACGTGAGCTCGTCCAACCGCGAGTTCGGCACGCCGGCGGGCACCAACCACAGCTGTCCGTAGCGGCGTCGGGGAGCGCCGGCGCGGGCGCGACGGTTAGTCTGGCGGTCGGGACAGGAGACCGTCATGCGCTCGCTGCTCGCGCTGCTGGCGCTCGCCGCCGGGTGTAGAGCCCCGGACGGGGAGCAGGACACGGGGGAGCCCGTCGGGGAGACGGGCGACCTCCACGACACCGACACCGTTGACACCGGTGACACCGGCGGTCCCGACACCGGTGACACCGGTGGTGGCGACACCAGTGACACCGGCGGTGGCGACACCGGTGACACCGGCGGTCCCGACACCGGTGGCGACACCGGTGACACCGGCGGTGGCGACACCGGTGACACCGGCGGTGGCGACACCGGTGACACCGGCGGTCCCGACACCGGTGACACCGGCGGTGGCGACACGGGTGACACCGGCGACACCGCGGACACCGACGAGACCGGCGACACGGCGGACACCGGCTCCGAGGACACCGACGAGACCGGCGACACGGCGGACACCGCCGTCGTGGTCGACCTCGACGGCGACGGCTCTCCGGCCGACGAGGACTGCGACGACGCCGACGCCACCGTGAGCCCCGCGAGCGCGGAGAGCCGCGACCTCCGCGACGAGGACTGCGACGGGCTCGTGGACGAGGACTTCGTCGCGGTCGGCGACATCGTGGTCACCGAGGTGACGCGCCAGCCCTACACCGGCGGCTCGGGGAGCTCGCTCAACGCCGACGCGCAGTGGTTCGAGGTGCACAACACGAGCGCGTGGGACGTGGACCTCACGGGGTGGTACCTCGAAGAGCAGGACGGCGACAGCTTCCGGGTGTCCGCGGACGCCGCGCTCGTGGTGCCCGCCGGCGGGTACGCCGTGTTCTGCTACGCGGACACCTGGTTCGCGACGCCCGGCACCTGCGCCTACGAGTGGGGGGACAGCGGCCTCGGCGCGGGCCACTACGACACCACCTTCTACCTGGACCGCGACGAGGACCTCGTCGCGCTCTACCTCGACGGCGCGCTCATGGACCAGGTGTACTGGGAGCTCGCCGCGGACGACGACGGCGACACCTGGCCGCGCACCGCCCGCTACAGCATGGGGCTCGACCCGACGATGGCGGACCCCGCGAGCAACGACGACGCGGGCGCGTGGTGCCTCGCGTCGAGCGCCGAGGTGTGGTCGGGGTCCGGCTACACCGGCTACCCCGACTACGGCACGCCGGGCGCGGAGAACGGGAGCTGCTGGTAGGCGGGGAGGGGGGGCGTTGCGGGGGGGCTCGGCCCCCCCGCCCCAAGAACCAGGAGATCCTACGGAGCCGCTTCGCAGGTCCGGAGCGGGGAGTCGTACAGGTCGGTCTCCTCCTCGACGACGTAGCCGTCCGGCCAGACGATCCGCGCCACGTCCCACACCGTGTCGTACTGCAGGACGCGGTCGAACGAGGCCTCGAGCGTGCCGTAGAGGTAGATGTTGACCGTGGCCGTCGTGTCGCCGCCGCCGTTCTGGGCGTAGTAGTGCACGCGGACGTAGTAGCTGTCGTCCGCCGGCGCCTCGATGTTGATGTTCTCCAGGCCCGGGGGCGAGGAGAGGGCGTCGAGGTCGAGCGTGGGGTCGTCCGCGCCGCCGATGGTGCCCCAGTCGGGGTTCGGGTTGCAGTAGTTGCAGTCGTACGGCTCGACGAAGAACTCGCCGGCGCTGGTGAGCAGGTGCAGGTCGAGGTCGGGGAGATCGTCCCAGATGAGCTCGACGTGGAACTCCTCGACCGGGATGGCCTCCACCGTGTAGACGGCGGGCGCCGAGAGCAGGCCGATCGTGTTCTCGACCTGCAGCGACACGCGGTACTCGCCGGCGAGGTCGAGCTGGAGGTAGACGTCGGTGCCGGACTCGGTGGCGACGACGTCGTCGTACGGGCCGAGCACGGTCCAGTGGTAGGTGAGCGGCTCGTAGCCGTTCGGATCGTAGCTGTCGCCGCCCTCGACGGTGATGGTGGTGCGCGGCTCCGCGGTGGCCGGGCCGCTCACGACCGCCACCGGGTACTCGAAGTCGCCGCCGCCGTTGCCGACGAACGTCAGCACCGTCTGGGGCTCGTCCGGATCGTTGGTCGTGAGCGTGATCCGGCCGTTGTCGCCCCAATCCGCGGTCGGGTTGTACATGACGATGAGCGGGAGCTCCATGCCGGGCGGCAGGACTGCCCCCGTCGGGTCGCTGACGAGCTGGAAGGCGCCGCTGTTCTCCTGCAGCCAGCTCTCGATCTCGAGGTCCGCGTCACCGACGTTCGTGCACGTGACCCAGAGCGTGGAGAAGCTGCCCGCCGCCACCGTGCCGAAGTCGAGCGCGAGCGGGTCGCAGTCGATGTCGGGGGTGGGCGCGACGACGCCCTGCCCGGTGAGCGAGATCGCGATGTCGGGGGTGTCGGGATCGTTGCTCGTGATGGTGGCCACGGCCGTGTAGAGGAGGGGATCCTCGGGCGTGAAGGTCACCTGGAGCGGCCAGGAGCTGTCGTGCGGGATCTCGGCCGGGAGCTCGGCCACGGTGAAGGCGTCGGCGCCGTCCCCCGTGATCTCGACGCCCTTGATCTCGAGGATGCCCTGGCCCGCGTTGATGACCTCGGCCTCGACCATCGAGGGGTACTCCTCGACCACCTGGCCGAAGTCCAGCACCTCGGGGGAGACGACAATGTCCGGTTTCAAGGACTTGAATTCAGTCTGCGGCTCGCAACCGGCGAGGGTCAGGACCAGGGTGAGCATGGCGTCTTCCTCTTTTCCAACATAGCCGAAGCCGCATACGGCTATCCTGCCGTAGCGTGAATCCGGAGCGGGTGGATGGTGCTTCTTCTGGTCCTTCTCGGTGCATGCAACGGATGCCAGCCGAAGATCCCGAACCCGCCGGACGAGCCGCCCGTGGACACCTCGCCGCCGCCGGACAGCGCGGAGGACACGGACTCTGGCGGAGAGACAGGTCCGCCGGCCCGCTGCGACCGCGAGGAGGTCGAGCCCAACAGCCCGCCGGACGACGTCGAGACGCTCGAGATGGAGAACTGGGCCTGCGGGCTCTTCGCCACCTACATCGACTACGACTCGTTCCGGATCTCCCCCACCCAGGCCGGCTGGATCATGATCCAGGTCGAAGCCGCCGCGCGCGGGTCGAGCGCCAACCCCCAGCTCATCATCGAGGGCGGCGGCGAGAGCGCCCAGGTGCTCGACGGGTACCTCACGACCGACCCGCTGCTGATGTTCCCGGCGGATGAGCCCGAGCCGTACACGCTCACGCTCGGCGAGACGAACTACCTCTACGGCGAGAATTACAGCTGGTACATGCTCACCGCGCTCTCGAAGCCGCCGGTGGACTGGACCGGCGAGGAGGTCGAGCCGAACGACGTGTTCACGGAGGCCGCGAGCTTCACGCTCGGCGACACCGTGTTCGGGTCGATCTCGAGCCCCGACGACTTGGATTGGTTCAAGATCACGACGCCCTACGAGGGCGAGCAGACCCTCACCTTCAACGTCACCGCGTTCAAGGAGGGCTCCGCCGCCAACATGAACCTCGTGCTCTACAGCGCCGACGGGACCACGATCCTTCGCGAGGAGACGAGCGGCGAGATCGAGTATGACAGGGACCCGTACTTCACGAAGAAGTTCACCGGGGTGCAGGATCTCTACCTGTTGGCCCGCACGGACGACGGCAAGGGCAGCCGGTTCCACTGGTATACGCTTTCGATCACGGTTTCTGCCGAGTGAGCCCCCCGTCCTCGGCCCTGGAGGAGACATGAACATCCGCACCCTGGCGCTCCTTGCGCCGCTCGGGCTCCTGGTCGGCTGCGACGACGGCAAGCTGAACGAGGACACCGACGACACCGACATCGGAAACGACAGCGGCGACCCCGACACGGCCGACACCGACACCGGGCCCTGCGAGGCGACGGTGCTCTCGATGGAGCCCGCCGACGGCGCCACGGCGGTGTACTACCGCGATCCGATCGTGGTGAGCTTCGAGAACGACGGGTCGAGCGCGACGATCTCGCTCGCGGACGCCGGCGGCGCCCCCGTGACGTTCGACACCACCTGGGCCAACGGGAACGTGCAGGCCGAGCTCTCCACTGTGCTCGCGGCGGACACCATCTACACGCTGACCGTCGAGGTGTGCGGCGAGACGACCACGTCCACGTTCACCACCTCGAGCCTCGGCGCGCCCCTCACGGTCAGCCAGGAGGAGCTCCTCGGCCGCACCTTCGTCTTCCGGCTCTCGGAGGCGACGATCACGGAGCCGGCGTTCCTCGACTTCGTGGCGTCGAGCTACCTCACGGTGCCGCTCCTCATCTCGGTCTCGGCGGCCGACGACACGTCGATCGACCTGCTCGGCGGCATCGGCGAGCACGAGAACGACGGGAGCTACACGCAGGTGATGGACGAGGAGACGTGGGACTTCCCCGCCGGCGACTTCAGCGAGCAGCCGTACTTCGAGGCCTACGCCGAGTACATCACGCTCAGCTACAACGCGATCCTCATCCCCATCGAGCAGTTCAACCTCTCCGGCACCTTCACCGCGGACGGCACCGCCATCCAGCGCGGCGTGGCCAGCGGCCTCGGCGACTCGCGGCACATGGGCCCGCTCGTCGGGCGCGACGCCGACGACTACAGCGCCGTCTGCGAGATCGCGGCCGGCGCGGGCGTGGAGTGCGAGCCCTGCGCCGACGGCGAGCCCTACTGCATCTACATCGTCGCCGAGGAGATCACGGCGACGTGGGAAGAGGGCCTGGCGCTGGTGGCCGTGGAGTAGCGAGGCGGGCGAGCCCGAGGCGGCGCGCGAGCGCCGCCCACTCGTCCGGGTGGTAGCAGCAGAGGTAGAGCGCGAGGCTCGCGAGGCTGAACGCGCCGACCTCCATCGTCGCCTCGATGCCCGCGTGCATCGCGACGCCCACGAGCAGGTAGAGCGTGCGGACGTCGAGGCGGTTGAAGAGCGCGCGCGCCCGGCCCGGGCGCGTGCGGGTGCGCCGGAACCAGAACGCCAGGAGCAGGATCGGGGCGCCCTGCTCGAACAGCCACGTCCCGAGCGTCGCCACCTGCGTGAGCGGGAAGAGCGGCGCCACCCAGGTCATCTCCGCGCGCTGCCAGGTGGGCTGCTGGAGGATGTACCAGAGCGCGTCCGCCGAGCCGCCGGGCACCCAGCCGTCGGACACCTTCTGCATGCCCGTGGACCAGTACATGAGCGCCAGCTGGAACACCAGGACGTAGCGGGGCCAGGCCGGGGCGGTCCGATCGTGGCCGGGGCCCGCGCGCCAGGCGTCGAGCGAGAGCGTCGCGCCGCAGCCCGAGAGCAGGAGCACGAGGAGCTCGTTCTTCAGGAGCTCGTCGTAGGCGCCGCCCGAGTGGCCGTTGAGGTCGGCCAGCGTGCGGAAGCCGACCCACGCGACGAGCCCGGACGCGCGCGTGAACAGGCCGAGCGCGAAGGCGAGGGCGGCGGCGGTGGTGGTCGCGGTGACGAGGCGGATGGTCTGCGGCGTGAGCCCGCCCAGGTGCGCGAGCCAGCCCGGCTCGAGCGAGCGGAGCCCGCCGTGCTCGGCGTCGGCCCAGACCAGCCGGTCCGCGTCGAGCCCGATCATCCGGCCGAGGTGCGCCGTGAGGATCAGGCCCACGGCGATGCGGCAGAGCGCGAGCGCGGTCGCCGGCTCGCGGTGCCCGAGGAGCGCGACCCAGCGGCGCCAGAGGCTCACGGCGCCTCCGTGGGCGCGGCCTTGCCGCTCGCGGCCCCCTTGGGGGCGGACTCGTCGGGCTCGCGCTCGGCCGGGAGGACGCCGCCGTCCGGGCCGCGGCGCACGAGGCGGGCGCTCGTCCACTTGCCAGCCGGGAGATCGCCCTTCCGCGCCTCGGCGGGCGACGGGGACTTCGCCTTCCAGAAGCGGCAGCGGACCTCGTCCATCTTGGGGAAGTCGTCGAGCGCGAGCTTCGCGATCGCGGTGCAGCCCTTCGACCAGGCCGTGGCGTAGTTCGGCCAGCCCCAGCGGAAGATCGCGCTGCGGAGGCGCTCGAGGCGCAAGACCTCGCGGCGCCAGGTGGCGGTCGGCGAGCTCTCGTAGAAGAGCACCTCCCACGCGCCCCCCTTCGGGCGGGCCGCGATCTCGAGCCGCGTCGGGAAGCGGTGCGGCGCCACGAACATCTTCCAGCTCTGCTCGGAGCCCACGAGGTTCTCGTAGGGGCGCACGGGCGTGAGCAGGACGCGGTAGCCGCTGCCGTAGCTGCTCGCGAGCTCCCAGAGGCGCTCCTCGAATACCTTCGGCTCCATCCCGAAGCGTCCCGCCCAGGCCGCGAACTCGGCCTGCACGGTCGGGTCGGCCCACGTCGCGCGGTTCATCCCACCCTCGGGGGAGGGGAGCGCGGAGAGCGTGATCGCGACGAGGTGGAACGCGACCACGGCCGCCCGCACCTGCGGCCACGCCGCCGAGAAGGCGCGCCGGACCGTCGGGAGGGCGCCCTCCGCCACGCTACCGCTTCGACTTCAGGTACTCGGCGTAGCCGCCGTTGTACACGTCGACCTTGCCGTTGCCGTCGAGCACGAGGAGCTTGTTGGCCACGGTCTCGACGAGGTCGCGGTCGTGCGTGACGAAGATGCACGTGCCCTGGTAGGCCTCGATGCCGTCCCGCAGCGACGAGATCGCCTCGAGGTCCATGTGGTTGGTGGGCTCGTCCATCACGAGCACATTGTGCTGCAGGAGCATGAGCCGCGCGAGCAGGGTGCGCACGCGCTCGCCGCCGGAGAGGGTGGCCGTCGGCTTGTCGCCGTCTTCGCCGGAGAAGAGCATCCGGCCGAGCACCTGGCGCACGCCCTCCTTGCCCGCGGACGGCTTCTGCTCGAACATCCACGAGAACACCGTGAAGCCCGGCGGGATCACGTGCTCGTGGTCCTGCGGGAAGTACCCGGGGTTCGTCTCGTGGCCCCACTTGATGCTGCCCTGCAGGGAGGGGAGCTCCTTGAGCAGGGTGCGCACGAGCGTGGTCTTGCCGGTGCCGTTGCGGCCGATGATCGCGACCTTGTCGCCACGGCTCACGTCGAGGTTGAGCCCGCCGAAGATGCGCTTGTCGCCGTAACCGCCGGCAAGCTTGCGGATCTCGAGCACGTCGCGCCCGCTCGACTTCTCGAAGTCGAAGCGGATGTAGGGGCGCTGGATGTTCGAGCGCTTGATCTCGTCGGGGCGGAGCCGCTCGATCTCCTTCTTGCGGCTCGCCGCCTGGGACGACCGGGTGCCCGCGCCGAACTTCTGCACGAAGTCCTGGAGCTGCTTGATCTTCTCCATCTTCCGAGCGTTGCTCGACTCGACCTGGGAGCGGATCTGCGCCTTCGCCCGCACCATGTCGTCGTAGTTGCCGGTGTACTGGATGATGGTCTCGTAGTCGATGTCGGCGATGTGCGTGCAGACCGCGTTGAGGAAGTGGCGGTCGTGGGAGATGACGACGAGCACGCCGTCGTAGCCGATGAGGAACTCCTCGAGCCACGCGATCGACTCGATGTCGAGGTGGTTGGTGGGCTCGTCGAGGAGCAGCGCGTGCGGCCGGCCGAACAGCGCCTGGGCGAGGAGCACGCGCAGCTTGAAGCCGCCCTGCAGCTCGCTCATCGGCCGCTCCTGCCAGTCCTGCGGGATGCCGAGGCCCTCGAGCATCACGGCGGCGTCGGGCTCGGCGGTGTAGCCGTCCTCCTCGGCGATGACGCACTCGAGCTCGCCGAGCTTGTCGCCGTCCTCCTCCGTCTGGTCCGGCTTCGCGAGGATCGCGTCCTTCTCGGTCATCGCGTCCCACAGGCGCTTGTTGCCGGCGATGACCGTGTCGATGACGCGCATGTCGTCGTAGAGCGAGTGGTCCTGGCGCAGGATCCCGAGCTTCTTCGGGCGGCTGATCGTGCCGCTGTCGGGCTCGATGTCGCCGATCAGGATCTTCATGAACGTCGACTTCCCGGCGCCGTTCGGGCCGGTCAGGCCGAAGCGCTTGCCCGGGCCGAAGGAGGTCGTGACGCTCTCGAAGAGCAGGCGCCCTCCGAAGCCTTTCGACACGTTGCTGACGACGATCATCACTCGCTCCTTGCGGGGGGGCGGCATCTAACGTGCCGAGCGGCCGACGACCCGCCGCGGCGGCCGCTCTCTGACGAAGGGCGACGCGCGGAACGTGAGGCGCCCCCCTGCTCGCGAGGGCCACGGCGCGGCGCTGCTCGCCCGCGGGTTAACCGCGGGCCATGGCGACGACGATTGCCCAGATCGTGGTGCTCGTGCTCGGGCTCCTCGCGGGGAAGCTCTGGGAGCGGGAGCGGCGCGCCGGCCTGTTCGGGCCGGAGACCTGGGTGAACCTCCTCAACGGAGCGCTCCTCTTCCCGATCCGCCTCGCGATCGGGCTCACGGGCATCTACGCGCTCGACGTGGGTCTCGTCGACCTCACGGGGCTCCCCTCCGTGGCCCAGTTCCTGATCGCGTTCCTCACGCTCGACTTCGTCCGCTACTGGGTCCACTACGCGGACCACCGCGTCCCGCTCCTGTGGCGCTTCCACCGCGTGCACCACTCCGCCGAGGCGATCGACGCGAGCACGGGCTTCCGCATGCACGTGGTCGACTTCCTGCAGCTGACCGCGATCCCCGTGCTGCTGTTCGGCGTGCTCTTCCGGGTGTCGGACGGCTGGCCGCTGCCCGCGGCGCTGATCGTCGGCATCGCGGCCGACGCGATCGAGCACGCCAACGTGCGCTTCACGCTCGACACGCCGCTCCGGCGCTTCTGGTTCCGCGTGTTCAACACGCCGCTCTTCCACGCCTGGCACCACACGCGGGACGGTCGGATCTGCGACGGCAACTACGCGAACGCGCTGCCGCTCTGGGACCGGCTCTTCGGCACCGACGTGACGCGGCCCGAGCCGCCCGAGCTCTACGGGCTCGAGGACGAGCAGCAGCTCGACGCCTCGCTCGTCGGCCTCCAGCTCCTCCGCCCGGGCCCGCGGCAGCGCGCGTGGGCCGCCGCCCGCCAGAAGGCGTCCTGACGTGCGCCTGAAGATCGCCGCCGTCCTGGTCGTGACGGTCCTCGCGCTCCTGTGGGTGCTCTGGGGCATCGACCCCGCCGTGGTCGCGGTGAGCCTCGGCGACTTCCGCTGGGGCTGGATGGTCGGCGTGTTCGTCGTCTACTGCGCCACGCACGCGCTGCGCGTCTGGCGGCTCCGCGCCATCCTCGGCCGGCCCGTGCCGTTCTGGCGGCTCCTCTCGATCCTGTCGATCGGCTACCTCGCGATCAACGTCCTGCCGCTCCGCATGGGCGAGCTCGTCCGCCCGACGCTCCTCGCCGAGAAGGAGGACGTGCCCTTCGGCGCGGGCCTCGCCGCGATCTTCCTCGAGCGGCTCGTCGACATGTTCATGCTGCTCGGGATGATGCTGCTGGTCGGCTTCGCCGTGGATCTCCCCGAGGGGCGCGTCGTGGTCGAGGGCATCGACGTGCTCCAGGTGGGCCAGCGCGCCGTCGGCACGATGGTCGCGCTCGGCACGCTCGGCCTCGTCGCGCTCCTCGCGATCGGCGAGCCGATCCTCCGCCTCACCGACCGGCTCCCGCTCGGCGGCTTCCTCCGGCGCTTCCGCGAGGGGCTCGTCGATCTCGCGCGGCGGCCCGCGGCGCTCGTCGGCGTGTTCGGCAGCTCCGTGGTGATCTGGGGGATCACCATCCTCGCCGTGCAGGTCACGCTGATGGCCTTCCCGGGCCTGCCCGCCGGCACCGGCGACGCGCTCACCGTCTGGACCGTCACGCTGGCCGGCATGACCGCGGCGCCCACGCCCGGCTTCTTCGGCGGTTTCGAGGCCTTCTGCTCCGCGGGGCTCGTGCTCCTCGGCGCCGACGCCGACCGCGCCCGCACCTTCGCGGTGCTCCTCCACCTCGGCCAGTTCGGCTTCACCGTCGGCTCCGGCCTCGCCTTCCTCGTCTGGGAGGGCCTCTCGCTGCGCGAGGTCGTGAGCCGGAGCCGCGCCGCCACCCCCTCGGAGGCCGCTTGATCGCCCCGTTCCGTGTCCTCCTCGTCGCGCTCCTCGCGCTCGCCGCCTGCGTGAAGAAGGAGCCCGTCGTCACCGCCGGCGACATCGACGCCGCCACGGTCCGCGCGATCCGCGCGGACGGCGTCTCCATCGCGCCCGTGGTCGCGCTCCAGGACCTCGAGGCGCCGCCGATCCCGCCCACGCCCGCCGCCGGCCTCATCGAGGCGGGGCTGCTCGCCGGGGAGGATCACCTCGCGAAGCCGTCGGTGCTCGACCCGACGAACCCGCGCGACGCCGCCTTCCTCCGCAACGAGTTCTTCGGGAACGTGCGCTTCGGCGGCGGCTTCGTCCGCACCGGCGACGTCGCCCTGGAGGTCCGCGCCCGCCTGATCGAGCTCGGCCTCGAAGAGCCGTACCGCCAGGAGGGCCTCCGCTGGCTCGGAGAGGCCGTCCCACGCGCGCTCACCGCCGCGAAGGTGCCCATCGGCGCGCCCGGCCCGGCCGTCGCCCCCGTCCCCGAGCGTCGCCGCTTCCGCGGCGTCCACCCCGAGGACGGCCATGACAACCTGAACCTCCCGCGGACGGACCTCATGCCCGCCGCGCTCGACGACGCGCAGCGCGCCGCCGCGGCCGGGAGCCGCTGGCTCGTGGTGCCCTACCTCCGCACCTACTGGAGCCACAACGGCGGCTGGTTCCTCGGCCAGACGCACGGCTGCATGGCCGGCGCCCGCGTCGAGGCGCTCGTGGCCATCTACGACACCACCTCGGGCCGTCCCGTGTGGTGGATGTCCACGCTCGGCCGCCACATCCAGCCCCGCAAGGGCCAGCCGAGCACCGCGGAGCTCGACCAGTACCTCCTCTGGGCCGAGGGGTACGCCGAGGAGCGGCTCACGCAGGGGCTCCTGAAGTAGGTCGGGAGAGGGCTCTTCGCGGGGTTGGGGGGGGGCGTTGAGCCTGTGAAGAACTCCCCCGCCCGTGCCGTCGCCGTCTCACGGCGGCCCAAGAACCGCGTCGCCCCCTCACGCCTCGCTTTGCGCTCGGCTCCGGGGGGCTGCGTCCCCTCCGCGGCAGACACGGCCGCGCCCAAGCCGCGCGAAGACGCGCGCCTCGGGGCCCCGCGGCCTGCGGACCCTCGCAGCGCTCGGGCCGGGGACTCCGCGAGCCCTGCGGGCTCCGCGGCGGGTCCTCCCTACGGGCTGCCCCCCCCCCCGCCGGACCCGGGCCGCATGGCCGCCGCGAGCCGTCGTCGGCCCGGGCTCCGGTTTCTCCACAGGCCCTCTTCTCGGGGATTTCTTCGCAGGCTCCGCCTCAAGAAAACACGGCCCAAAACGGGCCACGCCCTCCGCCGGGCGAGCCGGGGAGGGCGTGGGGTGCGGACGGAGCCGCGAGACGCGAACTAGTTCGCGTTCGGGACCGGGCCCTTCCCGAGCTTGACGCCGCGGGCCTCGACCTCGGCGCAGCGCTGGCCGAAGATCGGGGAGCCGAACGGGGAGAAGCCGGTCACGGTCTCGTGGACCTTCGGCGCGTAGAGGTTGGTGGCCTCGGGCATCTTCTCCATCGCGTCGTAGAGCGCGCGGGAGGACTCGGGGGAGGGGCCGCCGATCGGGAGCATGCCGATGATCATGGAGAGGGCGTCGCCACCGCCGCCGCCGCCCGCGCCGCCTTCCTGGTCGACGAAGAGGTGGCCCCAGTCGATGCCGAAGATGTAGGTGCCGCAGGCCTCGGCGCTGGTGGCGCCCATCACGTCGTAGTCGACGCTGGCGAACGGGAGCGGCGCGCCCGGGAAGGTGTGGTACTTCAGGTTGCAGCCGGCGAGCGTGGCGAACGCCGCGAAGGCGAGGAGAAGGTTCTTCATCGGGTACCCATCGGGCAAGAAGTTGTTTGCGTTGCTCGGAAGCCGAGCCGCGGCCGTGTAACGCGACTGTAGGCGGCAAGCCCGGGCTCCGGGTTAGTCCTCGACTACAAAATCAGGAGGGACCCGTGCTGACCGCGCTCGCGCTCATCTCGATCGCGCACGCCACCGAGATCGCGACCTCGAAGAAGTTCGGCATCGGGCTCGCCTCGGGGCCCGGCGGGCTCGCGATCGCCGGGAAGTACTACCTCGACTCGAAGGGCGGGATCGCGGGGTACCTCGGTACGTCCTGGCGTTACCAGGCCGTCCGGGTGAACTACGAGCGCGAGTTCTACCAGATCGAGAGCTGGGGCTTCGCGCGGCTCGACCTGTATTGGGACGCCGGCGTCGACATCGGCTCCTGGTTCTACTACGGCAAGGTCGCGGGGGTCATCGGCTTCGGCGGCGGCGTGGGGGCCGAGCTGCAGTTCCACGAGGTCCCGCTCAACCTCTTCCTCGACATCGGGCTCGGCATCTACCCGGTGAACGCCTACGACGAGCTCGACAAGTTCGCCGGCTTCGGGCTCGTCGCGCCCCGCGGCGCGCTCGGGGCGCGCTGGTACTTCTGAGCGATCAGAGCACCTCTTCGAGGAGCTCCGTCGCGTAGCTGCCGGCCGGCAGGCGGAAGCGCAGCCAGAAGCCGGGGACGCCGCCGACCTCGGCCTCCTCGAGCTCGGCGTCCACGGGCACCCACAACTTGCGCCGGGTGCCCTGGGTGAGCTTCTCGAAGCGCGACCAGGCGTTCGGCGGGAGGCGCTCCTCCGCGAGGATGTGCTGCTCGAGCGCGAGCGCTTCGCCGGTGGGCTGGCGCATGGTCGGGCCGAACATCGGGCCGGTGGGGATGCCGTCCTCCTCGAGGTCGCCGTCGAGCCGGGCGTGGCCGCGGGCGGCCAGCACGCGGTTGAACAGGAGCGACTGGTAGGCGGAGAGCACGAACTTGAGCTGGTTGTGGCGCAGGCGCGGGCCGCGGCCCTGCAGGATGGCGCGGCCCTCCGCGGGCGCGGTCCCGCCGACGCGCTGGGCGCCGTAGTAGTTCGGCATGCCCGTGATCCGGAGCGCCGCGAGCCGCTCGCGGGCGATCGCGGGGTCCCCGCCGCGCACGAACAGCGCGAAGTGGTTGCCGACGAGCTGGCCCGAGCGGAGCCGCCGCGCCGTGCGCGAGCGCTCCAGGATTCGCATGCCCGGGGGCAGGTCCGTGACCTCGCGCCCCAGCTGCACCGTGAAGTCCTGGATGGTTCGCGCGAAGCGGTCCTTGAGCCCGGCGTAGCCGACGGCGTCCGGCCGCACGCCGGCGACGTACGCGAGCGCCTCGGCCACGTCGAGCGTGGTGAGGCCGGTCTTCTCGATGCGGAGCCACTGGTGCTCGCCCGAGCCGGTGGGCGTGACGAGCGGGATCTCGGTCACCTGGAAGTCCTCGGGCGAGGCCTTCCAGGTGCCGCCGGCGCCGGAGCCCGCCGTCCAGCGGGGCCAGTCGTGGGTGGGGCGGTAGCCGGTTGGCCGGCCCTCTCCGGGAGCGGCGTCGCGTCGCGGGGTGTCGTGGCTCACGCGGCCTCCGGGGAACGGTCCAGGTCCATCTCGAGCACGACCTTGCCAAAGGCGCCGCGCGCCTCGAGCAGGGCGTGCGCCTCGGCGATGCGCGACATGGGCAGCACCCGGTCGACCACCGGGCGGATGCGGCCGGCGGCCACCTCGCGCCACCCGGCGGCGAGCTCGGCGGGGGTGCCCATCGTCGAGCCGATCAGCTCGAGCTGCTTGAAGAAGAGCGCGCGGAGGTTGAGCTCGACCTTCGGGCCGGCGGTGGCGCCGCAGCACACCAGCCGGCCGCCCCACGCGAGCGCGCGCACCGAGGCGGCCCAGGTGGTCTCGCCGACGCTCTCGACGACCACGTCGACGTCCCGCACGCCCACGGCGTCGTAGGGCCAGGGAGTGGCGCCCAGCTCCGCGAGCCGCGCGCGACGCTCGGGCGTGGAGGCGGTCGCGTGTACCTCGCACCCGAAGAGCCGCGCGATCTGGATCGCCATCACGCCGACGCCGCTCCCGCCGGCCTGCACGAGCACGCGCTCGCCCCGCGCGAGGCGCCCGCGCGTGACCAGCATGTGCCAGGCGGTCAGGAGCGTGAGCGGCATGGACGCGGCCTCCGCGGGGGTGAGGCCCGGCGGCACCGGCAGGAGCTGCCACGCGGGCACGGCCAGCTCCGTGACGCAGCCCCCGTCGGCGTTCTCGCCGCGGATGCGGAAGTCCCGGCAGCGGTCCTGGTGGCCCGCGAGGCAGGCGGTGCACGTCCCGCAGCCCCAGGAGGGGTGGAGGACCACGGGCGTCCCGAAGGCGAGCCGCGGGTCGGGCGTGTTGTCGAGGAGCACGCCGGCGACGTCGCTCCCCGGCACGCGGGGGAGGTGGAAGTCGTGGCCGGGCACGCCCTTGCGCACCCACAGGTCGAGGTGGTTCAGCGCGACGTGGGTGACGCGCACGGGCACGAGGCCGGGCGCGGGCTCGAGCGGCGGCAGGGTGCGGACGCGCAGGGCCTCGGGGCCGCCGTGCGCGTCGATCACGAGGGCGGTGCGCGTCATGGGGCGGCGACCTATCATCGGCGGAGCCCCTCGGCCCGCGCCGAAACCGGAGCGTCGGCGCCCGCTGCGTTAGCATCCGCGCGTGGGAGACGACAAGAGCCTCGGCCCGCTCCGCCTGCTGCGCCGCATCCTCGCCGCGCGCCGGGGCGACGTGCGCGCGATGGTCGACGTCTACCACCTGCGGGGCGTCATCACCTTCGTGGGGATCTTCGCCGCGACCATCGTGCTCCCGGGGCTCCTGCTCGCGTACTACGGCGTCGCCGGCATCCGCGCCCAGCAGCGGGCGGGCGAGGTCGAGGTGGACCGCGTCGCCTCGGCCGCCGCGGACGCCTTCCAGTCCGGCATCGAGGCGCAGTTCCAGAGCTTCGAGGACGCCACGCTGAACCGGCTCAAGTCGGGACAGTCGGTGACCACGGGCATCCGCGAGATCTCCGACACGCTCCGCGTCGTCTTCCGCTTCGACGCCGAGGGGCAGCTCGTGTCGCCGCTCCCGCCCGACGGGGCGGACCCCGCCGAGGACCAGGAGCTCTTCTTCTTCGCGCCGTGGCAGGCGGCGCTCCGGGCCGAGCGGCAGAAGGACTATTCCCGCGCGGCGGGGCTCTTCGCGCAGGCCGCCCGGGAGGCCCGCGCCCCCGACCTGAAGGGCCAGGCCGTGTACGCGCGCGCCAACGCCGCGCTCCGGGCGGGCGAGGTCTACCTCGCCGAGCAGCTCTTCGCGGAGGTCCTCACGGGCTACGCCGCCGTCCGCGACGCCTACGGCTTCCGCCTCGGCGACCTCGCGCGCCTCAAGCTCGGCGAGCTGCGGCTCGCGCGGGACCCGGTCGGCGGCGAGGCCTACGTCCGCGAGCACGTCGAGGCGCTCCTCGCGGAGCCCTGGATCACCGGGCGTGGCGGCGAGGCCGCCGTCGCGCGACGGGGGATCGACCTCGTCGCCGGCCGGGCCAACGCCGAGTGGCTCGGGCGCGCGCGCGGCCGGCTCGAGGACAAGGCCACCCAGCTCTTCTGGGCCGAGCGGCTGCGGCCGGAGCTCGAGACGCTCGGGGCGCGCGGCCGCATGCTCCGCAACCCGCCCGGGGAGTTCCGGTACGACCGCACGGAGACGGCGCTCTGGGCCACCACCTGGACCGACCAGGACCAGTACGTGTTCGGCCTCGACCTCGCCGGGGCGCTCGCCCAGATCGGCCGCATCGCCGAGCGCGCCGCCGGCCCCGAGAGCGACGTCGTCGCCGAGATCCGCGGCCCGGACGACCCCGCCCGGGACGCGCCGCTCGCCCGCCGGAGCCTCGCGCCCTGGTTCCCGGGATGGTCGCTCGGGGTGTACCCGCGCGATCCGATGGAGCTCTCCCGCCGGCAGGACGAGGAGCGCACGCGCGGCATCGGCATCATCCTGCTGTCGATCCTCATGATCGCGGTGGGCACGGTGCTCTCGGCGCGCCTCGTGCAACGCGAGCTCGACGTCGCGCGTGACAAGTCCGACTTCGCCGCGAACGTGTCCCACGAGCTCCGCTCCCCCATCACCCAGATCCGCCTGAAGGCCGAGGCGCTGCAGCTCGGGCTCGCCACCGACGAGGTCGCGCGCTCGCGGCACTACGACGTCATCGTGCGCGAGTCGGAGCGCCTCTCCCGCCTCGTCGACAACGTGCTCGACTTCGCGGCGATCGAGCGCGGCCGGAAGAAGTACACCTTCCGCCCGGGGGACCTCGGGGCCACCGTGGCGCGCATGGTGGAGGCCGCGGGCGTCGCGATGGAGACGCGCGGCATGGACATCCGCCTCACGCTGCCGGAGGACCTCCCGGTGGTATGGCACGACGCGGACGCCGTGAGCCAGGTCTTGACCAACCTCCTCTCGAACGCCGCGAAGTACGGCCAGGAAGCCGCCTGGATCAAGGTCGACGTGACGGCGCATCCGGACGAGGTCCGCGTGGCCGTCTCGGACGGCGGCATCGGCATCGCGCCCGAGGAGCAGCGCCAGATCTTCGAGCAGTACTACCGCAGCGCCGATCCCGAGGCCCGCCGCAAGAAGGGCACTGGCATCGGCCTGACCATCGTGAAATACATCATGGAGGCGCACGGCGGGCGCGTGAGCGTGCGCTCCGCCCCCGGGCGCGGCTCCACCTTCACGTTGCACTTCCCGCTTCGTCAGCCCGGCCCCACCGCTTAGGAGCGCCACCGATGGCCCGAATCCTGTTCGTCGAAGATGAGGAGGACCTCCTCTCGTCGCTCGTCGCGTTCTTCACGCGCGAGGGCTTCGAGGTCTTCCACGCCCGCGGCGGGCGCGCCGGGCTCGACATCGCGTCGAAGCACAAGGTCGACATCGCCGTGCTCGACGTGATGCTTCACGAGGGGCCCGAGGGCCCCGGGGGCCTCGACGGCTTCCAGATCCTCTCCGAGCTCCGCCGCACCGGCTTCGCCGGGCCGGTCATCCTGCTGACCGCGCGCACGCTGGAGCACGACAAGCTCCTCGCGTTCGACCTCGGCGCCGACGACTACATCACCAAGCCCTTCTCCCTGCTCGAGCTGCGGGCCCGCGTGAACGCGGTGCTCAAGCGCGCCGGCGGCGGGAAGAGCGTGTACCGCTACGGCACGGTCGAGGTCGACCTCGACAACTACCTGATCCGGCACGGGGACGAGGTCGAGCGCCTCTCCAACCGCGAGCAGGAGCTGTTGCGCTACCTCATCGAGCACCGCGGCAAGGTGCTCGGCCGCGAGGAGCTCCTCGCGAGCATCTGGAAGTACAGCGCCGGCGTCACCACCCGCACGGTCGACACGCACATCCTCAACGTCCGGAAGAAGCTCCGGGACGACGCGGGCTCCCCCCGCTTCATCGAGACCTACCACGGCATCGGCTACAAGTTCGTCGGGGAGGAAGGGTGATCCTGCTGGCGGCGGCGCTCGGAAGCGCCTGGGCGGACGACCCCGCGCGGGCCTGGGAGTCGCTCTACGACGCCCGGCTCGTCGAGGCCGCCGACGGCACGCCCGAGGTGGCGGTGCTCTACTACGAGGAGCTCGTCGCCGACCTGCGCCCCGAGGACCCGCTCTACGGCACGGCCTGGTACTGGCTCGGGCGCACGCGGTACGGCCTCGGCGACACCGACGGCGCCATCGCGGCGCTCCGGAACGCGCTGCGGGACGAGGGCGTCCGGCCGCAGGCGGCCGCGCTCCTGGGCCGCATCGAGCTCAAGCGGCGGGCGGTGCACGTCCTGCCGGTGTCCTTCGGCTTCGAGCAGGGCGGCGCCGGCGCGTTCGTCCGCGCCTGGGAGCACGCCGACAAGGGCCGGCTCGAGGCGCGCACGGTGCTCGGGCGGCCGGTGCTGGCCTGGGAGACCAACGTGCGCGGGGGGGAGGCGGACCACCTCGCGGCGGCGTTCGACGGAGAGGGGCGCGTCGCGGTGGTCGCGTTCCAGGTGCGCTCGCAGTCGTTCCCGGCCGAGCTCCGCGTGACGGTCAGCGACGGCGCGGGCGGCCGCTACAGCGCCCCGGTCGTGCAGGTCCCCACGGGGCAGTGGCTCGAGGTGTCGCTCCCGGCGTCCGCGTTCCGGTCGACCGACGGCGCGCGCGACGGCGCCGGAGGCAACGCGCTCCGCGCCGGCGATCCCGTGCGCATGCTCGAGATCGAGGACCTCACCGGGCTGCTCTCCCCGGATCGGGGCGAGAACACCATCTACCTCGACAACGTCGAGATCCACTAGATGCTCCTCGTCCAGAAGTACGGCGGCTCGTCCGTGGCCGACGTCGAGAAGCTCAGGCGCGTCGCGGCCCGCGTCGCGAAGGCGCGCGCGGCCGGGCACGACGTGGTGGTCGTGGTCTCCGCGATGGGGAACACCACCAACGAGCTCCTGGCGCTCGCGCGCTCGGTCGCGAAGGCGCCGGGCCGTCGGGAGCTCGACATGCTCATCAGCGTGGGGGAGCGCGTCAGCATGGCGCTCCTCGCGATGGCGCTGCACGAGCTCGGCGTGCCGGCGCGCTCCTTCACGGGCAGCCAGAGCGGCATCATCACCGACACGAGCCACGCGAGCGCGCGCGTCGTGGAGGTGCGGCCGGATCGGGTCCGCGAGGCGCTCGCGCGGGGCGAGGTGGCCATCGTCGCCGGCTTCCAGGGGGTGAGCCGGGAGCGCGAGGTCACGACGCTCGGCCGGGGCGGCAGCGACACGACCGCGGTGGTGCTCGCCGCGGCGCTGCACGCCGACGAGTGCGAGATCTGCAGCGACGTGGACGGCGTGTACAGCGCGGACCCGCGCGCCGTGCCCGCCGCGGTGCGCCTCGACGAGCTGACCCTGGACGAGGCGCTCGCGCTCGCCGGGAACGGCGCGAAGGTGCTCTACGAGGAGGCCGTCGCGTGGGCGCACCGCGAGGGGGTCACGCTCCGCGCCAGCTCCACGTTCGCCGCGGAGGCGCGCGGCACGCGCATCCACCCCGGGGCCGCGCCCGCGCGGCTCGTGGCCATCACCGCGGACACCCAGCTCGCCTGGGCGCCGCTCGCGCTGCTCCAGGCCCTCCCCGCGCCCTGCATCCGCGACGCGGGGCCGGACGGGCTCCTGCTCGACCGTCGCAACCTGCACGCCGAGCTGCCGGGCCTCGCTCCCGCCGCCACCGTCGCGGTCGTGGGGTCGCGCGCCGGGGCCGATCCCGCCCTCCTCCGCCGCGTCCTCGCGGCCGCGGGGAGCGCCGCCTCCCGCTGGCATGCGGCCGCGGACGCGGTAGTCTTCCACGTGCACCCCGACGGGGCCGCGGACCTGGAGCGGGCCTTGCACGCGGCGCTCCTGGAGACCTCCGCCTCATGATGCTCAAGCAAGCCCTCAACCCGCCGAACTGGTTCACGTCCGCGAGCCTGTTCTGCGGCCTCTACGCCATCCTCCTGGCGGGGCAGGCGCAGGGCAACCTCGAGATGTACTACAAGGCCGGGCTGATGATCTTCTTCGCCGGCCTGTTCGACATGCTCGACGGGCGGGTGGCGCGGATGACCGGCACGGGCACCGCGTTCGGCGTGCAGCTCGACTCGCTCGTCGACATCATCAGCTTCGGCGTGGCGCCGGCCTGCCTCGTGTACTTCTGGGGGCTCGCTCCGCACGGCCCCTTCGGCGTGTTCGTGTCCGGCGCGCTCATGCTCGCCGGGGCCTTCCGGCTCGCGCGCTTCAACGTCACCGCGGACGGGAAGGCCCACCGCTGGAGCCAGGGGCTCACCATCACGATGGGCGGCGGCACCGTGTCGTCGCTGGTGATGTGGCACGCGGGCTCGGGCCTCCCGGCGCCGCAGGACCCCACGGGCATCGTGCTCTTCGTGCTCGCGGTGTCCTTCCTCGAGGTGTCGTCGATCCCGTTCCGCACGATGAAGACCTTCAAGATGTCGCCGAAGGTGATGGCGGCCATCGTGGTCTTCTCGGGCGTCTGCCTCGCGATCGGCGCGGTGTACGACATCTCGACGGTGCTCGTGCTCCTCGGCGTCGCGCACGTCCTGAGCGGCCCGATCGAGGCCATCGCGACCTGGCCCCGCCGCCGCAAGGCCCGCGCCCGCGCCCGCGCGGAGGGCAAGTCGCCGCCGGTCGAGCACGAGGAGACCTAGCTCCCGGGAGCGTAGCCGGCGCCACGTCGCGACCCCTTCTCCGCCGGGGTCGCGGTGCTTATCTCCGGCCGCCCGCTGGAGGAGCCCGTGGCCGCCGACCTCAACGAGACCCGCCGCAAGAAGCTGCTCGTCCACCTGCTCGAGAACGGCGGGACGATGGGCATCGGCCCGCTGCACGACTGGAGCGGGCTCAAGCTCCTCGCCACGCACCAGGCCTTCAGCCAGCTGATGGAGGGCCTCACGGGCGACGGGCTGGTGGCCTGGGACGGCGCGATCTTCACGCTCACGGACGAGGGGCGCGCCGCGGCGGAGGCCGCCGGGAAGGAGAAGAAGGGCCGCCGGAAGAAGGGCGCCGCGGAGGAGGCCGAGAGCGCTGACGAGGCGGCGGAGGCGACCGGGGTGCCGGCGGAGGCTCCCGCCGCGCCGAAGACCCCGGAGCCCGCGGCGGCCGACGCCCACGACCACGGGCACGCCCACGACCACGGCGGGGCGCGCAACGGGAAGCCGCTGCGGCCCGAGACGGTGCTCCCGACGCTCCCGGTCACCGAGGCGCAGGACCACGGCCACTCCCACGACCACGGGCACGATCACGGCCACTCCCACGACCACGGCGGCGAGCGCGCCGCGCCGGTCCCGCCGCCCCGCCCGACGCCGCGCCCCGCGCCAACCGCGGCCCCGAAGGCCGCGCCGCCGCCCCCCGCGACGGGCCTGCGCGGCCTGGTGAAGAGCGTGCTGAAGCGGATCCTGCGGAGGGGCTGAGGCGCTCCGGGCTCTGGGCAGCCCGCTCCGCGGCTGCGGCGACGTCGGTGCGTCGGCGGGCGTCGGCGGCTCGGGTGCCCGGCGCCCTACCGCGCCTCCTCGTTCCACCGCCGCCGCACGTCCGCCATGAGCTCGGCGGTGTCCGCGCGGCCGGGGGCACGGCGCTCGGCCTCGGTGAGCGCGATCATCGCGCGGACGAGGTCCTCGCGGTCGGTGTAGGCGAGCGCGAGCTCCTGCATGTCCTCCACCGCGGGGAGCCCCGACGCGAGGTGGCGCGCGGGCGAGGCGATCCAGCGCTGGAGCATGTGGAAGTTGTCGGTCGACGTCTCGCGGTGCAGGTTGTGCGGCGCGGAGTACTCGACGAGCAGGTTGTCGTCGGTGTTGAGCGGGATGCCGGTCGTGCGCCAGAGGAGCACGTCGCGGTCGGCGAGGAAGTGCGAGAGGAGGTCGTAGCCGTCCTCGACGCCCACGCTCTTCAGCTCGGCGGTCACTCGCTCGTTCTTGCCGACGAGCGCGTTGGCGGAGGCGAGCGAGAAGTCCAGCGGCTCGTCGCTCCCGATCATCACGAGGTCGGCGTCCTGGATGGTCGAGAACACGAGCACGTGCGGGTAGACCGTCGCGAACGTGCGCATGATGGCCTGCAGATCGCGCTCGTCCATCCCGTACATCTGGACCCACTGGCTCCAGATGCCGCCCGGCTTCAGCCGCTGCTTGCCCATCTCGAAGAACTCGCGCGTGAACAGGTTCGACACGCCCGTGAGCCAGGGGTTCGACGGCTCGGCGACGATGATGTCGTAGGTGCCCGGCGGCGTGAGGAGGAGCTGGTTGCGGCCGTCATTGCCGATGACGTTCACCCGCGGGTCGTCGAGCGCGGCGTGGTTCCAGGCGTCGAAGAAGCGGGTCGCCGCCGGCATGTTGGGCTCGAGCTCGATCACGTCGATGTTCTCGAGCTCGGGGTGGAGCGTCATCGCGCCGAGGGTGATGCCGCTCGCGAGTCCGATGAGCGCGGCGTTCTTCGCCTCGTTCCCCGTGAAGAGGAACGCGGTGTGCGCCACGAGCACCTGGGTCGGCATGTCGGTCGTGGTGCTCGCGTCGATCTTTCCGTTGTTCGCGAGCCAGACATTGCCGGTCTTGGTGTTCTTCGCGACCGTGATGACCGTGGAGAGCCCCTCCTTGTAGTAGAGGAGCTCGTAGCGGTCGATCATCCGCTTGCGGATCTCCTCCATCGTCGGCTCTTCGAGGTTGTCCACGTACTTGTAGACGCCCGAGGTCATCAGCATCGGGTTCCACGGCGGCGGGTAGATCCACGCGAGCGCAACCAGGCCGCCGGTGAGGAGCGCGCTCCGGAGGAGCCGCCGCCCTTCGCCCGCGGACACGACCGCGACGGCCGCCCCGGCGAGGTTCAGCGTGGCGCAGAAGAGCACCGTGCCGGTGACCTGCATCATCGGGAGCAGCACGAAGCCCCCGCCGAACGCGCCGACGATGGAGCCGAGCGTGTTCGCGGCGTACACCCCGCCGACCGGCCGCGCGGCGTCCCCGCTGTGGACGGCCAGCACCGCGCGCACGAGGAAGGGGAAGGTGGCGCCCATGAGCACCGCGGGCGGCGCCATCACGAGGAAGGCGAGGAGGCACTTGGTCGGCCAGAGCAGCGCGTCGACGCCCTCGATGACGAAGAACGCCTTCACGAAGGCGACGGGGAGCTGGCCGTAGAGCCACATGGCGCCGTACGAGAGGAGCGCGACCCCGCCCTGGATGGCGGCGAGGCCGAGCAGCGCGGCGCGCGGGTCCTTCGCGCGGTCGGCGATGGGCCCGCCCACGCGGCCGCCGAGCGCGATGCCGGCCAGGAACGCCAGCAACATGACGGAGAAGGCGTAGGTGCTCGCGCCGAGGACGAGCGAGAGGAGGCGGAACCAGGCCACCTCCATCGCGAGCGAGGACGTGCCGGCGAACGCGGCGACCACGAGCACGGCCGGGGGGAGGGGAGCCACGCGGGTCGCGGGGATGGGCTCGAGCGCGGAGCCGCCACGATCCATCCACAGGGCGATGCCGCAGAGCGCGAAGTTCCCGCACGCGACGAGCACGGTGGTGGTGTGAACGCCGAGCTCGGGGAGGAGCCAGAAGCCCGCCGCCGCCACGCCGACCACGGCCCCGGCCGTGTTGATGCCGTAGAGCCGCCCGACCGCGGCGCCGGCCTCGCCGGGCGTGGGCGAGACGTGGCGGACGAGCAGCGGGAGCGTGGCGCCCATACACGCCGTCGGCACGAGCAGCGCGGCCCCGAGCAGCACGAACTGGAAGGTGCCGAAGGCGACCGGGCCCGGGTCGGTGGCGCGGAAGAAGCTCAGGTACAGCGGCTCGAGCGCGTGGAGGATCGTCGGGAACGCGAGGGCGTAGAGCCCGACGATCGCCTCGAGGATCCCGTACGCGCGGAGCGGGCGCGCCACGCGATCGGCCAGCCGGCCGCCGAGCCAGCCGCCGGCGGCAAGCCCGGTCATGAACGCGGCCAGGACCGTGGCGATGGCGAACTGGCTCGTGCCGAAGACGAGGTGCAGCTCCCGTCCCCAGACCGACTGGTACACGAGGCTCGTGGCCCCGGACAGGAAGAAGACGATCGGGAGCATCGGCCGCGCCCTAATGCGCGGCCGGCGGGCGCGTCCACGGCGAAGGGCCGCTCGCGTGACACCCCCGCGTAATTGCCGTGGCCGCGGAGGGGGCGATGGAATGTCTGCGGAGGCACTGCGATGGTCCGGCCGGTGTACGTGACCCTTCTCCTCGTGACGCTGATGACCGCGGGCGTCGAGGCCGCCGGCAAGGTGGCCTGGTTCGCGGGCGACCCCGGCGTCGACCAGGACGGCGACGGGGCGCCCGCGTACCTCGACTGCGACGACGCCGATGCGTCCGTGGCCCCCGGCACGCCCGAGCGCTGCGACGGTCGGGACCAGGACTGCGACGGCGACGTCGACGAGCACGCCGTCGACGCGCGGGTGTGGGTCGTCGGGCGCGGCGGCCGCTACCTCATCTGCGGGGGCTAGGCGCCCCGCGCGTCAATTCCCGAGGTCGCCGCTCGTGTAGACGGTGCCGGCGCCGTCGCCGAGCTCCTCCATCGACTCGCCGAAGGTGGCGGCGAGCCCGTAGCCCGCGGCGACCACCGCCACGACCACGACCGCGACGAGGAGCATCCACTCCGTGGTGGCCTGCCCACGTCGCCCGGCTTTACGGGCGGCCCCACCTTCCAGGGCGCCGCCTTCGAGAGAGCCACCTTCGAGAGCGTCAGAGTGCCCGGACATCGCTCCTCCCCGTGGCTGGCAGGGTTGCGATAGCATACGCCCCTGCCCGCCCGAAGCCTATAGGCGACCGCCATGTACCCCCACCAGAAACTCGACTGGTCCGCCGGTCGCCTCGAAGCCCGCCTCGCCGAGCACCCCGAGGACGTCCAGGCGCGCCTCGAGCTCGCCCGCACCTGCCTCTCGCGCGGGCTCTACCACGGGGGCGGCGAGAGCCAGTGCGCGCTCGCGCTCCAGCACGCCCGCAAGGCGCTGCAGGACGATCCGGCCTCGGTCGAGGCGATGGTCCTCGCGGGCGCCTCGCTCGTGGGCATGGACCGGCCGGAGGCCGCGCAGCGCTACCTCGACGAGGCCGTGCGGCTCGACGCCGAGCGCCCCGACCTGCACCTCGCGCTCGGCGCGATGTACCGCGGCCTCGGGGACCGCCACCTCGCCATCCGCCACCTCGAGACCGCCTGCCGCGGCGCCCCGAACGCCTGGGAGGTGCACCTCCTGCTCGGGCGCACGCTGGCCGAGCGGGCCCGGCAGGTCGGCGGGCAGCGGCTCGTCGAGCGCAGCCAGTACCACCTCGTGCTGGCGCTCAAGCTCGACCCGAGCCCGGACCTGCTCGCGCCGCTGATGCGCGACCTCGGGCTCTCCTGCCTCCAGACCGGGCGCTTCGCCGAGGCGGAGAAGCTGTTCGTGCGCCTGCGCGAGAACCCGAAGTTCTCCGCCGTCGCCCGGAAGCACCTCGGCCAGGTGGCCTTCGCGCTCGGCAAGTACAAGAACGCGATCCAGCACTACCGGCACTACCTCGACGCCCACGGGGACGACGCCAACGCCCTCGCGCAGATGGGCATGGCGTACCTGCAGCTCGGCGAGCTCGGGCGCGCCCGCGAGTACTGCAACAAGGCGCTGCTGCTCTCGCCGGACCACCTCGCCGCGCGCCACGCCCTCGGCTGCACGCTGCTCGAGGAGGGCCAGACGGCCGAGGCCCTGCGCGTGTTCAAGGAGACGCTGGAGGACCACCCCGAGGACCTCGCGAGCTACGTCGAGCTCGCCCGCACGCGCCGCCGCGCGGGGGACACCGCGTGGCTCCAGAAGGCGCTCACCGCCGAGGTCGGCGGCTACGACCGCCTGCCCATCGTCGGCGGGGACGGGGCGCCGCGCGCGCTCACGCGCCGTCGCATCGCGGTCCTGCTCGACGAGCTGCGCGTGATCGGCCCCTCCTCCGTGCCCGCGGTGCTCGGCGCCGTGGACCTCACGGACGACGAGGGCCTGCGCTTCACCTTGTGGGAGGCCGCGTGCGCGCTCACGCAGGGCGCCGTCGCCGACGAGGTCGGCGCGCGGCTCCGCGAGCCGGGGCGCTCCTACTCCGTCGGGCTCGCCCGCAGCGCGCTCGCGGCGGCCACCGTGCTGCCGGAGCCCGCGCTCACCGCCGGGCTGAACGTCACGATGGAGGACATCCAGCGGGCCGCGGTCGACCGGCGGGGCGGCGCGGCCGACCTCGTCGCGCATCGCCGCAACGTGGAGGCCGAGCGCGAGGTGGCGCGGGCCTACCAGGCGCTGCTCCTGCTCGCGATCGCGTCGCGCCGCAGCCGCTCCGCCCGCCAGCTCCTCGCCACGTGGGGCGCCAGCGCGGACGCCGAGCTCCAGGCCGCGGTCCTCGCCGGGCAGGTCATGTGCGGCGACGGCGACGCCGCGAAGTCGCTGGTGCGTCGCGCCCAGGAGCGCGGCGCCGGCCCCACGCTCGAGCGCCTCCTCGCGCACGTCACGCCGCCCAACCAGCGCGCCGAGCCCAAGCCCGTCGGCGGCGACCGCGACGTGCACTGCTCCGCCTGCGGCCGCACCGGCGCGGAGTGCACCCACCTCATGGCGGGCACGCGCGCCGTGCTCTGCGACGCCTGCACCGGCGAGATCGTGCGCAACCGCCGCGCGCTCCTCGCCCCCGACGACGCCGCCTGCTTCCTCTGCGGCCGCACCCACTTCGAGTCGCGCGGCGTCTACCGCCACGCCGGCATCGACGTGTGCGCCGACTGCCTCGACCTCTCGATGGGGCTGCTCGAGCGCGAAGAGGTCGATCGCTTCCTGGCGACCTGGTAGCGCGGCGGGGCCTGGATGATCTTGGGGCGGGGGGCCTCATCGGCCCCCCGCAACGCCCCCACTTCTACGTGCGGGTGAACGGCGAACGCTCGAGTCGACCCGCGCCGGAGCCCCGCGCTCGGCCCGAGCCGTGGGTCAGCGCCCGGGCCCCTCGACTGCCCGCCTGGACACGCTCGTGCAGCTGATCCGCGCGAGGTAGCGGGCGTAGTCGAACTGCGGGCTGTTGGCGGCGTCGTGGCAGTGCGTGCAGGTGGCCTCGGTGACCGGGTGCGGCTTCACCTCGTCGCGCTGCGGGTGGCCGGCGAGGGGGCCGTGGCAGGCCTCGCACTGCACCGCCTTCCAGGTGCGCATCGCGACGGGGGTCAGCGTCGCGTTGCCGCCGGGCTCGCCCCAGCCCGTGGAGTGGCACGCGATGCACTCGACGTTCAGCTCCGCCTCGCGCGGGATGAGGGCCTCGTAGGCCCGCGCGTGCGGGTCGAGGGTCCAGGCGGTGAAGCGGTCCTCGTGGCAGGCCACGCAGGCGGCGCCGGTGGCGTAGCCGGCAACGGGCGGGGCGGCGCCGACGCGCGCCTCGGCGGCCCGGGTCGCGCGGTCCTTGAAGCTCTCGACGCGGGCGTCGAGCGGGCTCGGGCCGTCCAGGTCGCTGCCGAGCGGGCGCTCCTCCACGAGCACCAGGTCGTGGCCGCGCGCGGCGGCGGCCACCCGCTCCCGCAGCTCGGCGATCCTCCGGCGGCCGGCCTCGACGGCGGGCTCGGCCGTGAGGCGGCCCACACGCTCCCGCTCGCGCGCGAGCTCCTCGTACGGGCTGCCCGTCACCGGGGTCCACGCCGCGCCGTCGGACGCCAGCGCGAGCCGGAGGACCGTGACGTACCGGCCCCGGTCGGGCGTCTCGACGATCGGGGCCCCGCTCGTGACGCGCGGCGCGTCGAGCTCGCCGCCGCGCGTCGAGAGGACCGCGCCGAGCCCCGGGACCCCCTCGGCGACGCGCTTCGCGTCCTCCTCCGGCAGGTTCGAGAGGGCCACCCAGGCGTCCGCGGGGCCGGCCGCCTCCATCGCGGCGCGCGCGGCCTCGACCGGGTCCACGGCGCGGAGGCCCTCCGCGGGCCGGCCCAGGCCGACGACGCCGAGCCGGAAGCCGTCCCGCTCGATCACGCTGGCCCCGGGGAAGATCGGCTGGTCGCCGGTGTCGCGCCAGTTCGCCGAGAGCGCGCTCGTGCCGGAGAGCGGGGCGAGGCCGCCCGCGAGGAGGTCCACGGGGCCGGGGGCCCAGGCGTCGAGCCCGGTGCGGGCGGCGAGGTCGAGCACGGCGCGGGCCCGCTCGGGGCGGTCGCCGGGGTCGGCCGCCACCTGCCCGCGGACGAGCATCTCGCCGGCGTCGAGCACGAAGACGGGCAGCCCCTCGGCCCGCAGGCGGTCCAGGAGCGCGGCGCGACGGACGAAGCCGCCGTAGGGCACCGTCGGGCAGCCGCAGGGCTCGATCTCGCCGCGCACCTCGCCCGTCAGCGCCACGATCGCCTCGCGGAGCGGCGCCTCCTCACCGGGCGGGCCGAGCCCCTCGGGCTCGAGCTTGGGGGGCAAGGGCGGGAGCGTGGCGACGGGGTCGTCGCCACCGCAGCCGAGCGCGAAGAAGAGGAGCACACGGAGGAGCTTGCGTGTCAAGGCTTGGTCTACAGGCAAAGGGGCCCCAGCGGACCGATGATACGTCGGGCAGGGTATTCGCCTCTGGAGGGATCCGTGTTCCTTGGACTGCTCGGGCTGCTCACGCCCGCTTCCCTCGCCTTCGCTCCCACCTCCGACGTGTGGATCGGCGTGGAGCCCGCGCGCGTCATGCGCGAGCACGCCCCCCGGCAGGCCCGCCTGCGCGAGCAGGCCGCGTGGCGCGCCTTCACCGAGGGTGAAGGCTACGGCTGGCAGGCCCGGTTCGACGAGCGCACGGGCACGGCGTGGCGGGCCTGGGGGCCCGGCATCGACATGGGCAACCTCGCGACCACCAAGGACGTCGAGGGCGCGCTCCGCGCGTTCTTCGCCCGCAACGAGGACCTCGTCGGCGTCGAGCTCGCCCAGCTCCGCATGAAGAGCGCCAACTACGTCGCGCGCACCGACACCTGGTACGTCGACTTCGAGCGCGTGGTCGCGGGCGCGCCGATCTGGCGCGGCGGCGTCACGGCGCGCATCAAGTCCGGGCAGCTCCTGCTGCTCGGCGTGGAGACCTACCCCGAGCTCCACGGCGTCGAGCCCGCCACCCTCTCCGCGGACGCCGCCATCCGCGTCGCCGAGCTGGAGGGGCCGGCCGCCCTCGCCGAGCACAGCCAGCAGGGCGCCGCGCTCGTGATCCTCCCCGAGGAGCGCGACGACGGGACGCTCCGCTACCGCCTGACCTGGGAGGTCCGCTCCCGCACCTTCTCGCCGCCCGGCAAGTGGGTGAGCCACGTCGACGCGCGCACCGGCGAGCTCGTGAACGTCTACAACGAGGTGCGGTTCGTCGACGGCACGCTCTACGCGACGCACGACACGCGCACGGTGAACGGCTCCTACACCACGTCGCCGGCCCCGCTCGCGTACCTGACGGGCGCGACCTCCGGCACCACGGTGAGCGTCGGCATCGACGGCACCTACTCGATCGACGGCGGCGAGAGCTGGAACACGCAGCTGCGCGGCGCCTACGTGACCGTGCGGAACGACGCCGGCGCCGAAGGCAGCCTGACGTTCACCGGGTCGAGCGCCACGTGGACCACCGAGAACGCCGACCAGGCCGAGATCGACAGCTACGTGTTCCTGCACCACGTCCGCGACTGGGGGCTCCAGTTCGCGCCGGAGGTCCCGCAGGTGAGCGAGCCGCAGCGGTCGAACGTGAACCTCGACAGCAACTGCAACGCCTACTGGGACGGCGACGTCAACTTCTACCAGGCGGGCGGCGGCTGCAACAACACGGGCCGCATCGCCGACGTGAACTACCACGAGTGGGGGCACGGCTTTCACTACTACAGCCTCGAATCGGGCGACTTCGACGGCTCGATCTCCGAGGGCATCGGCGACGTGGTGTCCGCGCTCCAGACGCTCGACCCCGAGATCGCCCCGTACTTCGGCACCAACGGCGCCTCCATCCGCGAGATCTCGGCGGACCGCGTCTACCCGGACGACGTGACGGGGGAGGTGCACGAGGACGGCCTCATCTTCGCCGGCGCGGTGTGGGACCTCTACGGGGCGCTCTCGACGACCTACGGGGAGGCCGTGGGCACGAAGGGGACCGCGTGGGCGGTCACCTCGCAGCTCTTCGCGGACGCGCTCAAGGGCGGGCCCGGGATCCCCGAGAGCTACGACGAGTTCGTGCTCGCGGACGACGACAACGGCGACCTCTCCGACGGCACGCCGCACCAGTGCGAGATCATCGACGCCTTCGGCCGGCACGGGCTCGGGCCCGGTGGCGGAGAGGGCTCGTTCCTGCTCGTCGACCACGCCGCGGTCGGCAACCAGCGCGCCAACGTCGCGATCCCCGTCGCCGGCGAAGTGATCAACACGTCGCCCGCTTGCGTCGACTTCGCGCTCTCTTCCGCGGACGTGGTGTACTCCACCGACGACGGCGCCACGTGGGACGAGGCGCCGCTCGGCGTCGTCGGGGATGCGTTCGACGGCGAGATGCCCGCCTTCCCGGCCGGCTCGGTGGTCCAGTACTACCTCCGCGCCTCGGCGGACGACGGGAGCGAGGTGCTCCAGCCCGCGGGCGGCGAGATCGCGCCGTACACCTTCTTCGTCGGCACGCTCGAGGAGATCTACTGCGAGCCGTTCGACGACGACGGCGGCTACACCCACGACCTCATCGAGGGCTCCGACCAGCGCGGCGCCGACGACTGGACCTTCGGCGCGCCCGGCGGCTACGCGAACGACCCCGACGAGGCCTTCAGCGGCCGCAGCGTGTGGGGCAACGACCTCGGCGGCGGCCAGTACAACGGCGAGTACCAGGCCGGCGTCGTCAACCGCCTGACCAGCGTGGAGATCGACCTCGGCGGGGCCTCGCCGATCGTCGTCCAGTACCGGCGATGGCTCAACGTCGAGGACGGCATCTACGACCGCGCCCGCGTCTACCTCGACGACGAGGTCGTCTGGGAGAACTACGAGACCAGCGAGCGCCAGGGAGACGCGCACACCCAGGACGCGGAGTGGATGCTCCACACCCTCCTGGTCGAGCCCGCGGGCGACGTGGCGACGCTCGCCTGGGAGATCGACAGCGACGGCGGGCTCGAGTTCGGCGGCTGGAACATCGACGACGTGTGCGTCTACCGCGTGTCCGCCGAGGATCCGGGCGAGGAGCCGGGCCCCGACGACACGGGCGCCGGCACGGACGACCTGCCGGGCGACGTGCCCGGCGACGATCCCGTCGTCATCGGCGAGGGCGGCTGCGGCTGCGCGTCCGGCTCGTCCGGCGCGGGCACGCTCGTGGCGGCGGCGGCCGGGCTCCTGGCGCTCGCGCGGCGGCGTCGCCGGTGATCCTGCTCCTGGCGGCCCTCGCGCGGGCGGAGATGCCTCCGCCCGACTACCGCGACGCCCTCATGGCGGCCGCGGCGGACGAGGTGGCCCGGGTCGCGCGCGAGCGCGGCGTGGAGGAGGCGGCTGCCTTTGCGAAGAAGTGGGAGCGCCAGGTCGGCCCCGACGCGCGCCTCGCCTACGAGCTCGGGCTCGCGAGCCGGCTCACCGGGGACGCCTCCGGCGCGCGCCGCCACCTCGACCGGGCGCTGGAGCTCGACCCCGGGCTCGTCGCCGCCCGCTACGACCGCGGCGAGGTGCTGCTCGCGGAGGGCGAGCTGGACGCGGCGGAGGCGGACTTCCGCGAGGTCGTGCGCCTGCGCCCCGACCAGTGGGCCGGCCACTTCCGACTCGCCGACGTGGCCGCGCGGCGCCGGGACGTGGCCGCCTTCGAGGGGCACCTGCTGGAGGCGCTGCGGCAGGGCTTTTCCTTCCGGGACGTGGTGGGCGACGCGCGCTGGCGCGGCTACCTCGCCGATCCGGAGCTCGGCCCCGTGGTGCGTCGCCTCGTCGTGGTCTACCAGGGCGAGGACGTGCTCGACGCGCTGGAGCGCTCCGCGGAGTGAAGGTGCTGTTCGTGTTCGTGGGGGCGGTCCTGGCGCAGGAGGGAGGTCCCCCGCCCGTCATCCTCCAGGAGGAGCCCGAGCGGCCCGCGCGGGAGAGCGCCTTCGACCACGGGGCCGAGGGGTGGGGGCTCGGGATCCTGCTCGGCATCCCGACCGGGCTCTCCGCGGCCTACCGCCCGGGCGGCCGCGCCTGGTACGACATGGCGCTCGCCTGGAGCTTCGACCGCGGCACGCTCGACCTGCACGGCGACGTGCTCCTCACCCTCGCCGAGCTCCGCACCGACGAGATCCCCGACTTCACCTTCCCCGTGTGGCTCGGCGTCGGTCCGCGCGTCCGCCTCGGCGACTCTCGGACCACCTGGGACGAGGAGATCCTCGGCCTCGGCGTGCGTGTGCCCGTCGGGATGTCGCTCGTCCACGAAGGCGTGCCGCTCGAGGCCTTCCTGGAGCTCGCGCCGGGCATCGGGCTCTACCCCGCCACCGTCCCCTTCTTCGACGTGGCGATCGGCGGCCGGTACTACTTCGGGCGTGGCGCTCCCGCGGCCCCCGCGGCGCCCGCCGGCACGAGCCCCTAGGGCACCGGAGAGCCGCCGGAACGACGAAGCCCCCGCCCCCGGAAGGGGAGCGAGGGCTCCGTGGAGGCCCGCCCGGTCACGAGGACCGGGCGCCCAGGCTAGTGGGAGTGCCCGCCGCCGGCGGACTCTTCCTTCTCGTCGACGAACTCGGCGACCATCGCCTCGGTGGTGAGCAGGAGGCTCGCCACGGACGCGGCGTTCTCGAGCGCGGCGCGGGTGACCTTGGTCGGGTCGATGACGCCGGAGACGTAGAGGTCCTCGAAGGCGCCGGTCGCGGCGTTGAAGCCGAAGCCGCCGGTGCCGGTGCGGACCTTCTCCAGCGTGATGGAGGGCTCGCCGCCGGCGTTGCTCACGATCATGCGGAGCGGCTCCTCGACCGCGCGCCGGATGATCTCGACGCCGAAGCGCTGCTCGCCCTGGGCGTCCACGCCCGCGAGCACCCGCTGCGCGCGCACGAGCGCGACACCGCCGCCGGGGAGCACACCCTCCTCGACCGCCGCGCGGGTGGCGTGGAGCGCGTCCTCGACGCGGGCCTTCTTCTCCTTCATCTCGACCTCGGTGGCCGCCCCGACGCGGATGACGGCGACGCCGCCCGCGAGCTTGGCGAGGCGCTCCTGGAGCTTCTCGCGGTCGTAGTCGGAGGTGGTCTCCTCGATCTGGGCCTTGATCTGGCTGATCCGGGCCTTGATCGCGTCGGCGGTGCCGGCGCCGTCGATGATCGTGGTGTGCTCCTTGGTGATCACCACCCGCTTCGCGCGGCCGAGGTCGTTCAGGCCGAGGTTCTCGAGCTTGAGCCCGAGCTCCTCGGCGATGAGGCGGCCGTTGGTGAGGATGGCGATGTCCTCGAGCATCTGCTTGCGGCGGTCACCGAAGCCGGGGGCCTTCACGGCCACGACCTGGAGCGTGCCGCGGAGCTTGTTCACCACGAGGGTGGAGAGCGCCTCGCCCTCGACGTCCTCGGCGAGGATGACGATGGGCTTGCCGGCCGCGTGCACCTTCTCGAGGAGCTTGATCAGGTCCCGCATCGACGAGAGCTTCTTCTCGTGGATGAGGATGAAGGGCTCCTCGAGGGTGGCCTCCATGCGCTCGGTGTCGGTGACGAAGTACGGGCTGATGTAGCCGCGGTCGAACTGCATGCCGTCGACGGTCTTGAGCTCCGTCTCGAGGCCCTTGTTCTCCTCGACCGTGATGACGCCTTCCTTGCCGACCTTCTCCATCGCGCTGGAGATGATGCTGCCGATCTCGGCGTCGCCGTTCGCGCTGATGGTGCCGACCTGCGCGATCTCGCGCTGGTCCGCGACCGGGCGGGACTGGGTCTTGAGGTCGGCCACGATGGCGGTCACGGCCTTGTCGATGCCGCGCTTGAGGTCCATCGGGTTGTGGCCGGCGGCCACGAGCTTGACGCCGGCGCGGAAGATCGCCTGGGCGAGCACGGTGGCGGTGGTGGTGCCGTCACCCGCGACGTCGGAGGTCTTGGAGGCGACCTCCTTGACCATCTGGGCGCCCATGTTCTCGAACTTGTCTTCGAGCTCGACTTCCTTGGCGACCGTGACGCCGTCCTTGGTCACCACGGGGGCGCCCCAGGACTTCTCGATGACCACGTTCCGGCCCTTGGGGCCGAGGGTCACCTTCACTGCGTTGGCGAGGGTGTCGACACCCGCGAGGATCTTGTTGCGGGCGACCACGTCGAAGAGGATCTGCTTGGCAGCCATCTGGGACTCCTGAGGTATGCTGTGGAGGGCGCGCGCTACGGGCGCGCGATTCGGGGAAGAGACGGACGCGCTAGTCGAGGATCCCGAGCACGTCGTCCTCACGGAGGATGAGGCGGTCTTCCCCTTCGACCTTGATCTCGGTGCCGGAGTACTTTCCGAAGACGACGCGGTCCCCGACCTTCACCGTGAGGGGGGACACCTTGCCGTCGTCCGCGACGCGGCCGTTCCCGACGGCGAGGACGGTGCCCTCCGAGGGCTTCTCCTTCGTCGTCTCGGGGAGGAAGAGCCCCGACTTCGTCTTGGTGGGCTCCTCGTTGCGCTTGACCAGGATGCGATCGAACAGGGGACGGACGTTCATCTTCTCTCCGGGCCCGCGTCCAGTGAAGGAACGCTTGCCATCGGGGGTTCAACCGGAGGGAGAACCCCGTTGGGGATGGAGGTTGGTTTCCGAAACAGGCTCACGGTGAACCTGCTCCGGGGCGCCCGTCAGGTAGGCACGGGCTCCGCGGGGGTCAAGACGCACGGAACGAAAATTTTCGTGCCGATGAACGCACTCTTTGAAACCGGCTTTCTTATTCGCCGACAGGAGGACTCATGAGCCGCACGGATCCCGGAGGACTGGTCTCGGAAGGCAACCTCTTCGACTTCTTCCACGAGCGGGTGGAGAGCGCGGTCCAGCACCAGCGGGCGCCGGTCACGGAGAACGCGGTGTACTACCTGTCGAGTCTGCTGGCGGACCAGGCGCGCCGGGAGGACGAGGCCGACGCCGCGGGCGGGTCCACGCTGGTCGAGCTCCAGCACCGCGCGGTCACGGCGCCGGTCCCCGCCGAGGCGGTGGCCTGGTGGCGGAAGCTCGGGGACCGCTCGCTGCTCCTGACGGGCTTCTTCCGCGAGCACCTCGAGCGCCGGCGCATCTCGCGCGAGTACTGCGCGCGGATGGGCGAGTCGGCGTACCGCTCCCTCGAGCGGATCCTGGACACGCGCGGGGCCGGCTTCGCGGCCATCTACGCCGAGCTCGCCGAGCGCTACGAGGCCTGCGTCGAGGTCATCGCCGAGGTGCGCGACGAGACGCGCGAGCGCAGCGACACCGACATCGTGCGCCTCTACGAGGAGTGGCTCGCCAGCGGCTCGCCGCGCGTCGCCGAGCGGCTGCGCGGGCTCGGGGTGGTCCCGACGCGGATCGTGGTCTCGGGATGATCGGCCTGATCCAGCGGCACCTCGAGGCCATCTACGACATCGAGGCGCCGGACATCCGCGACTTCCTGGTCGACGCGGACGCCGTGCGCGCCGTGCTCGGCGTGGAGGCCCGCCCCGCGCGGGAGTGGGTGCTGGTGCGGCAGGCGGACGAGGACGTGGACATCGGGGTGTACTTCCACGAGGACGACCTCGCGGCCGTCGACGCGCGCACCCCCGCCGAGGCCGTCCGGGACGCGCTCCCCGCGTGGGCCGCGGTCACCGAGGGCGTGAGTCACTTCCTCCTGCTCGTGCGGCGCGCCGCGCGCGAGGAGACCGTGTCGCTGCTCGAGCTCGAGACCCAGGCCGAGGTCGACAAGTACGTCACCGCGCGCCTCCACGTGGGGCCCGATCCCTCGCTCCGGCACAAGCTCTTCCGCACGGCCACGCTCGCCGAGGGCCTCGGTCCCGAGGAGGAGGAGCGCTACCGCGAGGCGGGCCGGCTCGCCGACCGCTACTGCGAGCGGCTGGAGCGCCACCGGGACGTGGCGGGCCTGCTGGCGGAGCTCAGGGCCTTCTATCGGCGGACGGGGCACGCCCGGATGGAGATGTTGCGCCGAGCGGCTTGAAGCGATAGCCGGCGAGGTCCCAGAGAGGTCCCACATGGCGCGCATCACCGTCGAGGACTGCCTCGAGCAGATCCCGAACCGTTTCACCCTCGTGCTCGTCACCGCGGAGCGGACCAAGCAGATCATGAAGGGCTCCCGGGCCCTCATCGACGACGACCGCTCCAACAAGGAGATCGTCACCGCCCTCCGCGAGATCGCCGCGGCCCACGTCCAGGCGGACATGACGGGCTTCGACGAGAACGAGAACGTCCAGAAGCAGCTCCGCGGCGCCGAGCTCCCGCCGTCCGTGGACGACCTGCTCCCGCCCGCGGCCGACGAGCTCCCGCCCGAGGCGTAGTCTCCCCCTTCCCGAGGACTCCCCATGCCGTCCCAGACGCTTCCCGAAGACATCTTCGACGTCCGCAAGCGCGAGCGCTTCCTCCAGGAGGGGCTGCTCACCCAGGAGCAGGTCGACGCCTACCTCTCCACGCTCGAGGACTGCTCCGCCGACGTGGACACGTCGAACGTGCAGATGATCTCGCACACCCGCAGCCGTACCTTCCTGTCCGCCGACGAGGGCGGGCCGGAGGAGGACGAGGGCTAGATGAAACGGATCGTCCGGGCGCCCACGGGTAGCACCCTCCACTGTCGCGGCTGGGTGCAGGAAGCCGCGTTTCGGATGATCCAGAACAACCTCGATCCGGACGTCGCCGAGCGCCCCGAGGACCTGGTCGTGTACGGCGGCAACGGAAAGGCCGCCCGCGACTGGCCCTCGTTCGACCGGATCCTGGACTGCCTCCGCACGCTGGGGGACGAGGAGACGCTCCTCGTCCAGTCCGGCAAGCCCGTGGGCGTGGTCCGCACGCACCGCGACGCGCCGCGCGTGCTGCTCGCGAACTCGAACCTCGTGGGCCGCTGGGCCACGTGGGAGCACTTCCGCGAGCTCGAGCAGCGCGGGCTCATGATGTACGGCCAGATGACCGCCGGGAGCTGGATCTACATCGGCTCCCAGGGCATCGTGCAGGGCACCTACGAGACGTTCGCGGAGGCCGGCCGCCAGCACTTCGGCGGGGACCTCGCGGGCAAGCTGGTGCTGACCGCCGGCCTCGGCGGCATGGGCGGCGCGCAGCCGCTCGCCGCGGTGTTCGCGGGCGCCGTGTGCCTCTGCATCGAGGTCGACCCCTCGCGCGCCGAGAAGCGCCTGCAGACGGGGTATCTCGACGAGCTCGCGACCGACCTCGACGACGCCGTCGCGCGCGTGAACCGCTACCGCGCCCAGAAGGTCGCGCGCTCCGTCGGCGTCATCGGCAACGCGGCCGAGCTGATGCCGCGCCTCGCCGCGAGCGACCTCGCGCCCGAGCTCGTGACGGACCAGACCTCCGCGCACGATCCGCTCGCCTACATCCCGGCCGGGTTGTCGCTCGACGAGGCCGCCGCGCTCCGCGCCGCCGACCCGGCCGAGTACACGCGCCGGGCCCACGCGTCGATGGCGGTGCACGTGCGCGCCATGCTCGCCATGCAGAAGCAGGGGAGCCACGTCTTCGACTACGGGAACAACCTCCGCGCCGGCGCCGTCCAGGGCGGCGAGCCCGACGCCTTCGACTTCCAGGGCTTCGTGCCGGCCTACATCCGGCCGCAGTTCTGCGAGGGCCGTGGGCCCTTCCGCTGGGTGGCGCTCTCCGGGGACCCCGAGGACATCCGGGTCACCGACGACGCGCTCCTGGAGCTCTTCCCGGACGACGTGGGCCTGCGCCGCTGGCTCACCATGGCGCGCGAGCGCATCCGCTTCCAGGGCCTCCCCGCGCGCATCTGCTGGCTCGGCTACGGCGAGCGGCACCGCGCGGGCCTGAAGTTCAACGAGCTCGTGGCGAGCGGCCGCCTGAAGGCGCCGATCGTGATCGGGCGCGACCACCTCGACTGCGGCAGCGTGGCGAGCCCCAACCGCGAGACGGAGGGGATGCTCGACGGCACGGACGCCGTGGCCGACTGGCCCATCCTCAACGCGCTCCTGAACGCGGTGAACGGCGCCTCCTGGGTGAGCTTCCACCACGGCGGCGGCGTCGGCATGGGCTACTCGCTGCACGCCGGCCAGGTGATCGTGGCCGACGGCACCCCCGAGGCCGCGCGGCGCCTGGAGCGCACGCTCCTGGGCGATCCGGGCATGGGCGTGCTGCGGCACGCGGACGCGGGCTACGAGCGCGCCGTCGAGGTCGCCCGCGAGCGCGGGGTCCGCATTCCGGGCATCACCGAGTAGGCCCGGGGGTTCTTCGTCCTAGGGGTTCTCCAGGATCTCGAGCACGTAGCGCTTCTTCGTCTTCCCGCCGACCGCGTGCACGATGCGCCGGATGGCGTCGGCGTGGATTCCCTTCTTCCCGATGACCTTGCCGACGTCGTCGGGAGCGACGGAGAGCTCCAGCACGCAGCTGTGTGTGCCTTCAATCTCGGTCACCACGACGTCTTCCGGGTGATCGACGAGGGCGCGGACGATGGCCTCGACCAGCGCCTTGACCTCGACGACCTCGCCGCTCCCACCACTCTTCGCTTCCACCGCTCTGCTCCGTGCTGCCTGCCGGACCAGGATGGGCCGTCCCCTTCGTTTCGTCAAGCTGTGTCATGGGGACGCAAGAAGAGCGGGCCGGGCGCGTACTTCGGATGTGCGCGGCAACGCGGCGCACGCAGGAGAGCCCATGACGACCCCTCGCACGCACGATGTCCTGACCACCGGCGACTGGCTCGACGAGGACATCAAGTCGGCGTCTTCGACCGATCGCCAGCTCGCGGTGGACATGCTGGTCCGGAAGTACGGCGAGCGCTTGTACGTGCACGCCTACTGCATCCTCAAGGACGCGCAGGAGGCGCGCGACGTGGTGCAGGAGGTCTTCATCAAGGCCATGCGCGAGCCGCGGTTCTTCGACGCCGACTTCAAGATGCAGGCGTGGTTGTATCGGGTGACACGCAACCTCTGCTTCAACCTCGTCCGCGACCGGCGCCGTCGGGACGGAATTCTCGCGGCGGTGCCCCGCAGCGAGGAGCTCCACGCGGACCCCATCGAAGTGGTGTTCGGCGGCGAGCGCCAGGACGAGATCATCCAGGCCATCGGGCAGCTCACCGAGGACCACCGGACCATCCTCCTGCTCCGCTACTACGAGGACATGTCCTACGCGGAGATCGCCCGCGCCCTGTCGATCAAGCTCGGCACGGTGATGAGCCGGCTGTCGCGCGCGCGGGACCGGCTCTTGTCGGTGCTCGGCGAGGATCCGGAGCTCCTCGCGGCTTCCTGACGCGGCGAGGGCGCCCTTCGATCGGATGCCGGCGGCGTCGGCGTTGACCGGCCGCCGGCACGTCTGTACGATGGCGTCACGTCGCGCGTCCGCACCGGCCGCGCGTGGGAGCGAGGCGCAGGTTGTTGTCACGGAAAGGTGAGACCCCTCTCGATCCGCGCGACGCCCTCATCGGCTCCCTCGACACGGGCCAGACCGGGTGCCTCGTCGGTCGCGCCGCCACGGGCGCGCGGTACCGGGTCTACGTCATGCTCGGCGAGATCCTCGCCGCCCAGAGCGACGAGGACGACGCGCGCCTCCTCGCGCGCCTCGTCGTCGGCGACCTCGTCGAGGCCTCCCAGCACGAGGCGCTCCGCGCCCGCGTCACGAAGGGGGGCGGGCTCGTCGAGTCGCTCTTCGACGTGATGCCCGAGCAGGCGCTCCTGGAGCTGCTCTTCGAGCGCTTCCGCGAGAACCTGCGCGCCTACCTGGGCGCCCAGCAGGTCGAGGCCTTCCAGGCCATGGACGCGGTGTTCACCGACAACATCCAGGTCGGCCACGACTCGCGCGCGCTGGTCGACGAGCTCGTGGCCTCCAGCGTCCGCGTCGCGGCGCTCGCCGCGCAGCCCGCGATGGTGCTCGCCCCGGGCGCCGTGCCCCCGCAGTCGGAGCGGCAGCGCCACCTGCTCGTGCGCTGCACCGACCGCATCCGCCTCGCCGACCTCCTCGACGCGAGCGGGCTCGAGCCCGGGCGCACGCTCGAAGTGGCCCAGGACATGCTCGACCGCGGCATGCTCGTCGGGCTCCTGCCGCAGGCGCGCCGCCGCGCCGAGGCCCGCACCGACCCGCTCTCCGCCCGCTCCGAGCCCGCCCCCGACGCGGGCCCGGAGCCGACCCCCGAGGCCGCCGCGCCGCCCCCCGAGGCCGCCGCGCCGCCCCCCGAGACCCCTGCCCCGGCCCCCGAGGCCCCCGCCCCGGCCCCCGAGGCCCCAGCTCGGCGCCCCTCCCGCAAGGAGGCCCCCGCCGCGCTCCCCGAGCCGCACTCGGCCCCCTACGCGCTCCCCAAGGCCGCCGACGGCGCGCCGCGTCGCTCCCCGCTCGCCGCCGACTACATCCCCGACGATCCGACCGTCGAGGATCCGCGCCGGGGGCCGGTCCACCCCGGCGTCGACGAGGACGAGGACCTGGCCGCGTTCCAGGACTACGACACGGCCCGCGGCGGCGGCTCCTTCCTCACGGACCGCGCGCTGCTCGACCGCGTCGACCTCGAGGAGCAGCCCGCCGAGGTGGCGGCGCTTCCGCCGGCCAGCTCGAGCGAGCTCATCGAGATGGAGGACGCCGAGCAGGCGGGCAAGGACGCGCTCAAGAGCGCCGTCTCGCTCAACTTCTCCGGCCCCAAGCTCCACGACGACGAGATCCAGCGCAAGCTCGGCGTCACGAACGACGTGCTCGCGACCATCGCCGAGGCCATCGAGGCCGTCGAGGGCCGGGGTGCCGGCCAGGCGCGCCTCCAGCTCCTCGTGGAGGGCACGTCGGTGCCGCTCGCGCCGCTCTTCAAGGGCGTCGAGCTCTCGAATGACGGCCGCCTCCCGGTCGCGCTCGTGATCAAGAACCTCCGCAAGCGCCCCGCCGGCGAGCACCGTCGGCTGCTGAACCGCGCGCTCTCCGACCTCATCGAGCGCGCGCTGTCCGCGGCGTACGAGAGCCTCGACGAGGCCGGCCTGGAGGCGATGTTGGAGCGCATCGCGGGATATCAGCAGCGCCTCGGGGTGTAGCCGCCCGTCCGGCGCGGCCCTCCGGACGGAGCGCGTCTCGATGGTGTGGTTGCTGGTGGCGCTGTTCACGGGGGACGCTCGGGCGGGGACGCCCGTGGCGCCGCCGGCCGAGGCCGCGCCCGCCCCGCCGACGGCCGAAGCCGCGTCCATCCCCGCGACACCGCTCGACGAGGAGGAGGGCGCCGGCGGCGCGCTCCCCGGCGGCCCCGACCCCTTCGCCGGCACCGGCCTCGAGGGGGTGGTCCTCCCCGCCAACCCCGGCATCTCCGCCGTCGAGCGCGGCCCCGAGCGCTGGACCGCCCCCGCCGCGGTCCTCGACGCCGTGCGCGCCGTCCGCGACCGCTCGCTGGGCGAGCGGGTGGAGGCCGCCAGCCGCGCGTTCCTCGGGCTGCCCTACCTGAACGACGCCGCCGGCGAGTTCGACCTCGACGACCCCGACCCGCCGAGCCGCTACGACGCCTTCGACTGCCTCACCTTCGTCGAGGAGGTGCTCGGGCTCGCGCTCGCGGGGGACCCGCTCTACGCGCCCGGCCTCCGCGACGCGCTCCGCTACCGCGGCGCGCCCGCCTACCACACGCGCCGCCACTTCATGGAGGCGCAGTGGATCCCGGACGCGATCAGGAACGGGCTCGTCGAGGACATCACCGCGCGTGTCGGCCGCGCCCGCGTGCTCCGCAAGTCCGTGACGCTCGACACCTGGAAGCGCTGGGGGCGGCGCTCGCTCTTCCGGCTGCCCGACGCGCTCCTCCCCGTCGGCGACTGGGCCCTCACCTACCTGGACCTCGAGCAGGCCGTGGAGGCCGTCCCGCGCATCCCCGCGGGCGCGCTGGTCGTCACGCTCCGCAGCGAGCGCGCCCACAAGCCGATCGTCGTGACACACATCAGCATGGTCGTGCCTCCCGCGAAGGAGGGCGGCGAGCCCCGCATGCGGCACGCCACGCGCATGGGCCTCCGCACCGTGCGCGACGACCGCCTCGGCTGGTACGCCACCCACCTGCGCGACTACACGAACTGGCCCTCGCTCGGCATCACCGTGCTGATGCCCCGCGAGCAGGGCCCGCGCATCTCGGCGCTCTCCGCGCCCGTGTTGCCGCCGCCTTTCCCGCCTGCGGAGGGCCCCGTCCCGGATCTCGCCTCTCTCTCTTGGGGCGGGGGGGATCGGGAGCGTGGGGGGGGGGGGGGGGGGCCCCCGCCCCCCCCCCCCCGGGGGGGGCGCGCGCCGGGCGGGTGGCCCCCTGCGCCCGGGTCCGGTGGGGGGGCAGCCCGTAGGGAGGATCCACCGGGGGCCCCGGGCGCGGTTCTTGGGGCCACCCGCCCGGCGCGCGCGGACGGAGGCCCCCCCGCAACGCCCCCCCAGCCTCTCGGAGCGGCGGGTTCCAGCACACCCGAGGATCCCGCGCCGGCCGGCGCCCGTGCCACCGGCGCCCGTGTCACCGGTGCCGGGGCCGGCGCGGTCCCCGTCCCGCCGGAGGACGCGCCGTGAGGGCCGTCCTCTGGGACCTCGACGGCACGCTCGTCGACAGCGCCGCGGACATCGCCGCCGCGGTCGACCGGATGCTCGTCCGCACCGGGCGGCCCGCGCTCGGCGAGGCGGTGGTGCGCGGCTTCATCGGGGACGGCGCGCGGAAGCTCGTCGACCGCTGCGTGGCCGCGGCCGGGAGCGCGCCCGACGCGGCCGACCTGCCCGTGTTCCTCGAGGAGTACGGCGCCGGGCTGGTCGTGCACACGCGAACCTACCCGGGCATCTCCGAGCTCCTCGCGCGCGTCGGAGCGCCCCAGGCGCTGGTCACGAACAAGCCGGAGGCCCTCTCGCGCCGGATGCTTGACGCGCTCGGCCTCGCCCGGCACTTCCCCGTCGTGATCGGCGGAGACACGCTCCCGGTGCGGAAGCCCGACCCGGAGCCGCTCCGCCGCGCGCTCCGCGACCTCGGCGCCCCCGACGGCGTGCTCGTCGGGGACGGCCCGGCGGACGTGGGCGCCGCGCGCGCCGCGGGGATCCCGCTCATCGGCGTGGGCTGGGGGATCGCGCGGCCGGTGGGCGCGGACGTGTCGGTCGATCGCGTGGACCAGCTCCCCGACGCGCTCCGCGCCCTCGGGGTGCCGGTGCGGTAGCCGCGCGCGCGGGGGCACCCGAGCCGCCGACGGGCCTCCGGGGCACCCAGGCCTCCGCACCGCGGAGCGGGTGCCCTGGAGGAGCCCTACGCGCCGAACGCCGCCCGCACCCGCGCGCCTTCCTCGCCGTGCTCGGCGGCCCACGCCCGGACGGCGTCCGCGACGAGGCCCTTCGGATCCTTGCCGTAGGGCCGGAGCCCCTCGTCGATCACCGAGGTCGGGTCCTCGCCCGCCGCGAGCCGGCGGCGCACCTCGGGGAGGAGCACGTCCGCGAGGTGCTGCTTGTTCTCGATGGCCACGAGGTCGCTGACGCGCAGCGCCCAGAGCGGCAGCTCGATCTCGACGCGCCGGAGCATGCCCTGGGCGAACGCGAGCGCGAGCTCCTTGGCCTCGGCGGCCACGCGCGGGATCTCGGTCGTCAGCGGCGCGCCCGGCCGCCCCACGACCTCGACGTAGACCTTGTTCTTCGGCTCGGTGCCCGACGGCCGCAGGAGCAGGCGCGCGGTGGGCTCCTGCGCGCCGGCCTCGGCGAGGAGGAACACGAGCACGTCGCGGCTCGCCGCGTCGGTGCCCGAGCGGATGGGCCCGAGCGGCCCGTCCGGGTCGGCCCGGTCGTGCCGCTCGACGACGCGCCACTTCCCGATGCCGACGGGCGGGTCCTGCCGCATGGACGCCTGGATGCGGTCGATGCGCGCCTTGCCGGCGGCGCCGCGCATCACGGTGCTCACGAGCTCGTTGTGGACGTAGCCCTCCCGCACCCAGATGGCCTCGAGCGCGTCGACGAGCGTGCGGCCGTCCCGGGCGAGCAGGCTCGCGTACTCGGCCAGCGCGAGCGCCGCCCCGGCGGCGTCCTTGTCGCGGAGCGCGGGCGTGACGAGCACGCCGTGCGACTCCTCGACGCCCACCACGAAGTCGGCCGGCCGGCCCGTCACGTCCCCGAAGCGGCCGGTGTCCTCGAGCTGCCCGAGGCCGTCCCCGATGTACTTGAAGCCCACCATCAGGTGCGCGACCACCTGCGCGCCGTGCCGGAGCGCCACGCGGCGGACGAGGTCGCTCGTGACCTCGGTCTTCATGACGATGGGGTTCGTCCAGCGGCCGTGGGTGAGGCGGTATTCCGCCACGAGGGCGGCGATCTCGTTGCCGGTGAAGAAGCGGAACGCGCCTCCCGCGCCGGTCGGGCCGCGCGCCACGAGCCCGATGCGGTCGGCGTCGGGGTCGCAGGCCATGACGAGGTCGGCGCCGAGCTTCTCCGCGAGCGCGACCGCGCGGTCCATGCTCTGGCGCACCTCGGGGTTGGGCGTGCGGAAGGGCACCTCGGGGAAGGCGCCGTCGTGCGGCGCCTGGGTGGGCTCCACCTCCACGGAGAAGCCGGCGGCGCGCAACACGTCGACCACCGTGGTGTCGCCCGTGCCGTGCAGCCCCGTGAACACCACCTTGGCGCTCCGCGCGTCGGGACGCAGCGAGGTGCCGAGGTTGGTCGCGATGTAGGCCGCGTGGATGTCCGGCGTGTAGTCGTGCACGAGGCCCGCGGCCCGCGCGTCCGCGTAGGGCATCGACCGGACGCGCTCCACCCGGTCGACGTGCACCGCCATCCGCTCGTCGTTCGGGGGCACCTCCTGCCCGCCGCGCGCGTTGTAGAACTTGCCGCCGTTGTCGTCGGGCGGGTTGTGCGACGCCGACACGTTGAGCCCGCCGTCCGCGCGCAGGAAGCGGATGGCGAAGGAGAGCTCCGGCGTGGACACGTAGGTGCGGCTCCCGGGCGGCAGGAGCGTGGTGGTGACGCCGTTGGCGGCGTACACGCCCGCGGCGATCTCCGCGAAGTCGCGCGAGGAGAGCCCGAGGCAGGGGTTGGGCACCGCGGGGTCGTACACGCCGTTCGCGTCCCGGTAGCGCCGCACGTCGTAGGCGATGACGACGTGGAGCGGCACGTCGGGCCCGACGGTGTCGCGCAGGAACGCGACGTGGCCCTGGACGCTGGCGCCGAGCGTCCAAGGGTTGAAGCGGTTCGGGCCCACGCCGACCGGCCCGCGGCGCCCGCCGGTGCCGAAGGGGAGCACCTGCCAGAAGCTGTCCAGGAGCAGGTCCCAGCGGCCACGCGCCTCGAGCGAGCGGATCTGCGCGTGGTAGGGCGCGAGCTCGTCGCTCCCCAGCCAGCGGCGCAGGTTGACGAGCGCGGCCTCGCGGACCTCGGGGCGCACGGGGAGGGACTCGAACGCAGCCCGCGCTGCGTCGAGGGTGGCGTCGAGCATGGTCACTCCTGGGTGGTGCGGGCGGCGGTGACCGCGGACTTCGAGCCCGGGTCCAGGTCGCCGGCCGCGAGCCAGCTTTCGTAAGCACCGTCCGCGGTCTCGACGGCCAGAATCTCGATGGCCGAGCTCGCGAGCCGGAAGTCGACCACGCAGTTGGGGATGGTGCCGGTCCAGGAGCCCGGCGCGATCAGGTCGTGCACGCGGTTGCGCTCGTCGCGGAAGCGGACGCGCACGAAGTCGGCGTCGGCGTCGACGGTGAAGCCGAAGCCGCGGGCGGCGGGGTCCCAGCTGTCCACCACGGCGATGTCCTGCAGGAGCGGCACGGCGATCGCGCCGTCGGCGTCCGCGGTCCCGACCGCCGTGGCGACGGGCCCGCCGCTGCCCACGCCGCCGACCTGCGCGTACGCGAGCACGCTCGTGCCGAGGCTGTCCGCGACCGTGCCCGCCGGGACGGTCGGGACGTCGGTCGACGCGGCCTGGCTGCCCGTGCCGAGCCCGGTCACGAGGAAGCCCTCGTCCGCGCGCTCCTCGGCCACGAGCACGAAGTACTCCTCGTCGCCGCCGAAGCCCGCGGAGAGAGGCGGGAGCGAGACGGTGGTGACGTCGTCGAAGCGGTCGGCGGGGGCGAGGTCCGCCGTGGTGCTGGCCCCCGCCGTCGCGGTGAGCCCGGCGAGGTGCCCCCAGCTCATGCTGGCCATGTTGTCCGCGAGGAGCCGCAGCGCGTCGCCGGAGCCCGACAGCCCCGAGGTCGCGTCGGCGATCTCGATGGGGCCGGCGAGGCCCCACACCGCGACGGCGCCGGGCAGGGCGGTGGCCTCGTAGGAGTCGGCCGCGCCCTCGACGAACAGGTTCGCGGGCGCCTCGGCCTCCACGCCGAACACGCTGATGCCGCGCTCCTCCGCGAAGAGGTCCTCGAGGCGCGAGGCCGCGAGGGAGCCCTGGATGGAGCCCGACGCGAAGCCCACGACCATGGAGGACCAGTCCGCGTCGTCCACGCCGGCGTAGTCGACGGTGCCCGCGAGCGTCGCGCTCCGCGGGTCGGTGTCCTTCGGCAGGATCGACACGGTGAGGTCGCGGCCCACCACGCCGGTGACCGTCAACGCGTCGTAGGTGTCGTCCACCCACGCCGAGAACGTGAGGGCGCCGCCGTCCGTGACCGGGAGGAGCGCGACGCCGCTCGCGTCGGTGCGCACCGCCTCGGTGAAGGGGACCGCGACGCGCGCGTCCGCGATGGGGAGGCCGGTGGAGCCGTCGAGCACGGTGATCGTGGCGACGCCGTCGGCGCGCACCTCGACCGCGCAGGTGGCCTCGAGGCCGCCGATGGCCACGCGCACCGTGGTGGTGCCCGCGGCAACGGCCGTGACCGTGCCGGCGCTGTCCACCGTCGCGATCGAGGCGTCGTCGACCGTGTAGACGGGCGTGCCGCGGTCGTCGGGCAGGTCGCCGGAGGTGCCGTCGGGGTCGGTGCCCACCACGCGCAGCGTCCAGGTCGCGCCCGGGTGCACGGCGATGGTGTCCGGCCAGACGGCGAGCGCGAGCCAGGCGGGCTCGACGGGGCCGGTGTCGCCGGTGTCGGGCGGCGCGGTGTCGGCGGTCTCCGCGGTGTCGGCCGTCTCGCCGGACTCCCCGGTGTCGTCGGGCGCGGAGTCCCCGGAGTCGACCCCGGCGGTGTCGCGGTAGGCGTAGCCGGTGTCGACGGGGACGGACTCCTTCGGGAGCTCGCCGTCACAGCCGAGCAGGAGAAGCAACATGTGGACCTCGAACGCGGCTGAGCTAACCCGCGGAGCGACGGTCACGTGCCAGGCTCACGGCGCCACCGTGAACGTGGACGCGAAGGGCTCGAGCAGCTCGCCGTCCACGCTGGCGCAGCCGTCCTCGTCGGCGGCGCGCGCGGAGAGCGCGTACATCCAGCCCGTCGGGAGCGGATCCTCGTGGGCGAGCTGCACGCGGTAGCCCTCGTCGAGCGCGGTGAGCGTGACGACGACCTCGAACGCGACGCGCCCGTCGGCGTGGATGCCGTCGAGGCGGAGGGTCGCGGGCGTGCACCGCTCCTCGTCGACGGGGTCGGAGAAGCGCAGCTCGGGCACGTGCGCCTCCACGACGTCGGTCGCGCCGTCCGCGGGGGAGACGCCGGAGATGTGGAAGCCCTCGACGGGCACGTAGGGCGCCTCGGTGCAGGCGGCGAGGAGGAGGAGCATCACTCCTCGAAGCGTACCGCGAGGAGCCACGTCTCGTCGGCGCTCTCGGCCGCGATCGCGCCGCCGGCCTCGCAGGGCGCGGCCGCTTCGAGCAGCGGGGTCGTGGTCCACGGCGCGTCCCCGTCGAGGCGCGCGGGCCCCGCCGAGGCGAGGAGCGCGCCCGCGTCGTCGTACACGTCGAGCGACACGTCGACGGGCGCCCCGGCGCGGATGCCGGGGAAGGCCATCCGGCCGTTCCCCGCGCCGCGCTCGAGCGTCCCGTGGTCCGACACGCAGAGCCGCAGCGTCTCGGCGCCCGCGGGCAGGGGCGCCGTCACGTCGAGCTGGAGGTCCGCCACGTCGTAGGTCTCACGCGCGCAGCCCGAGAGCAGCGCGACGAGGATCACTCGTCGTCGCCGCTCCACTGGTAGCGCGCGAGGTTCCACTTCTCGGTGTAGCCGGTGAGGTGCATCCAGGCGGGGCCGTAGCGCTGCACGAACCAGTAGTCGCCGGCGAAGTTCGGGCCGGCCATGTCGTCGCCGTCGCCGTCGTCGAGGCGGATGTGCACGCAGTCGGTCCAGTCGAGGCCCCACTGGACGGGGCAGTCCTCGACCGCCACGAAGGTGGAGGTGAAGGTGTAGCCGCCCGTCTGGGTGACGACCTCCTCGCCGACCTTCATGTAGTCGTCGTCGTCGGTGACGGCGATCGGCGGGTCGAAGGTGACGAGCTCGCCCGCGCTGCCCTCGGTGTAGCCGTGGATGGCGATGCCGTCCCCGCTGGACGACGACCACTGCACGGAGCCCAGGACCTCGGCCGTGTCGTAGCTGGACCACTCGAAGGTCACGATCTCGTAGTCGCCGGAGATGGTGGTGGGCTCGATCTTGTCGACCACCAGCTTCCACGGGACGTTCTCGGTGTCCTCGTTCAGGTACTCGGCCTGCCGCGTACCGTCGTACGGGAAGAACGGGGACATCTGGGTCCCGTTGTACTTGATCCCGCCGTCGGTACAGGCGGCGAGGAGGGGGAGGAGCAGCGCCATGTAGGTTCCTGTGATCGGGTGGTTGATAGCACCGTGACGGGGGGGCTCGCAAATGCCCCCTGGGGTCGATAGAAAGTCCCGATGCCGGATCTCGTCCTCGCAATCGACCAGGGCACGACGGGCACCACCGCAGTGCTGATGGACGCGCAGAGCCGCGTCGTCGCCTCGCGCAACGTGGAATTCCCGAACCACTTCCCCGCGCCGGGCCTCGTCGAGCACGAGCCGGCGGACATCTGGGCGTCGATCGAGCGCGCCGTGGTGGGGGCCCTCGCGGACATCGATCCCGAGCGGATCGCCGCCATCGGGATCACGAACCAGCGCGAGACGAGCCTCTTCTGGGGCGCGCGCGACGGCCGCGCGGCGCATCGCGCGCTCGTGTGGCAGGACCGGCGGACGGCCGCGCGTTGCGAGGCGCTCCGGGCCGAGGGGTGGGAGGACACGGTGCGCGCGCGCACCGGCCTCGTGATCGACCCGTACTTCTCCGCCACCAAGGCGGAGTGGGTCCTGCAGAACGTGCCCGGTGTGCGGGAGGCCGCGAAGTCCGGAGAGCTGCGGTTCGGCACGATCGACAGCTTCGTCGCGTGGAAGCTCACCGGCGAGCACGTGACGGACCCCTCGAACGCTTCTCGCACGCTCCTCTTCGATATCCACCGGCTCGCCTGGGACGAGGAGTTGTGCGCGCTCTTCGGGGTGCCGGCCGCGTGCCTGCCGCGCCTGGTCGACAACGCAGGCGTCTTCGGCGTCACCCGCGGCGTGGGTTTCCTGCCGGACGGCATCCCGGTCGCGGGCCTCGCCGGCGACCAGCAGTCCGCGCTGTTCGGCCAGGCCTGCTTCACGCCCGGCATGGCCAAGTGCACCTACGGCACCGGCGCCTTCGCGCTCCTGAACACCGGCGGCTGGGCCGTGTCGTCGAAGCACGGCCTCCTCACCACGGTGGGCTGGCGCCTCGACGGGCAGACCTCCTACGCGCTCGAGGGCAGCGCGTTCATCGCCGGCGCGGCGGTGCAGTGGCTGCGCGACGGGCTCGGCTTCTTCTCGTCGAGCGCCGAGGTGGAGGCGCTCGCCACGAGCGTCCCCGACTCCGGCGGCGTCCTGTTCGTGCCGGCGCTCGCCGGGCTCGGAGCGCCGCACTGGCGGCCCGACGCGCGCGGCGCGCTCACGGGCCTCACCCGCGGCGTCACCCGCGCCCACATCGCGCGCGCCGTGCTCGAGGGCGTGGCGCTGCAGATCACCGACATCCTCACCGCCATGGCGGGCGACGCGGGCCGTCCGCTGGCCGAGCTCCGGGTGGACGGCGGGGCGGCCCGCAACGACCTCCTCATGCAGTTCCAGGCCGACGTGCTCGGCGTGACGTGCGTGCGGCCCACCAACCTGGAGACGACCGCGATGGGCGCGGCCTACCTCGCGGGCCTGGGTACGGGCTTCTGGGCGTCGCCCGACGCGGTGCGGGCCGCGTGGGCGGAGGACCGCCGCTTCGAGCCGAGCCTGGGCGCGTCCGCCCGGGCGGAGAAGCTGGCGGCCTGGACGGCGGCGGTCGCGAAGGCATGATCCTCCTGACCGTGGCGCTCGCGTCGGCGGGCGCGTGTGATCCCGCCGCGGCGCTCGCCGCCCTCGAGACCAGCGGCGCCCGCGACGACTACATGTGCGTCATCCAGGCGGAGAACGGCAAGGACCTCGTCCTCGCCGAGCTGCTGAAGGACCCCACCGGCAAGAACGAGCGCCGCACGCGCGCGCTCGCCTTGTGGTTGCTCCAGCACACCGACCGCCCGATGGACCCCGACGTGGTCGACAAGCTCTCGCCCTCGGACCGCCGGCTCCTCGCCGACGGCATCCGCGCGCGCCGGGGCCGCGCCTCGCCGGCGCCGGAGCACGCGAAGGTGTTCGAGCAGTTCGGCTGGTACGAGCCCGTCCCGAACTACACGGACGCGCGCCTGCGCCCGATCGACCGCGAGAACCTCGCCGTCGTCGACCCGCCCGTGCGCCTCACCCCGGCGCCCGCGCCCGCCGATCCGGCGAAGCCCGAGGGGAAAACCGGGGGGCCGCCGCCGCCCGGTGGCCCGCCCGGCGACGTCACCGCCGAGACGCCCAACCTGTGCGGCTGCGCGGGATCAGGCCGGGGCGCGGGCGTCGGCGGGATCGTCCTCGCGGGGCTCCTCGTCGCGCGCCTCCGCCGCCGGGCCTGAGAGGCTGACCTCTGAGACGGCGGTGTCGGCGCACCGGACGGCCGCGCGCCGCCGGGCGCCGATCGCCCACCACGCGAGCACGCCCGCGAGGGTCGTCGCGAGCACGACGCGCTGGTGCGCCAGCCCGGCCTCGACCGCGCGCGCGGCGTCCGCGCCGAAGGTGTGGCCGAGCCAGAGGGTGAGCGGCACCGTGAGCACCAGCCCGACCGCGTCCACGAGCAGGAAGCGCCGCAGCGGGAAGCCGAGCGAGCCCCCCACGAAGTAGAGCGGCGCGCGCAGGCCGATCGCGAAGCGCGTGAGGAACAGCGTGCGGCGCCCGTGGCGCTCGAACAGCGCGTGCGCGCGGGCCAGGCGCGCCTCGCCCAGCACCCGCCGCACGAGCGGGAGGCGCTCCAGGCGCGGCCCCACGAGCGCTCCGAGCCCGAACGCGACGAGGTCGCGCCCCAGCGTGCCCGCGAAGCCCGCCACGAGCGCCGGCACGAGCGGGAGCTCGCCCTCGTGGATGCGCCAGCCCGCGACGAGGAGCCCCACGTCCTCCGGGAGCGGGACGAGGAGCCCGCTCACGAGGCACGCGAAGAACAGCGCGATCGCGGATCCGCCGGGCATGGACCGCGTCCTATCGCGCGGCCCACCACCCGGACCGCGCGGGATCCGGCCGGCCGGAATAATCGACCCCTGTGCGCCGCTGGGACCCCGCCTTGCCGATCCGAGCCCTGGGGGGCCTCGCGCCGGCGCTGCGCGACGTGGTCGCCGGGTCGCGCCTCCCCCCGGGGGAGGGCCCCGCCGACGCGATCGTGGTGCTGGGCGCGACCGTCCTGCCGGGGGGCGTGCCGTCGGGCTCGCTCCGGGCCCGCGCCGAGGCCGCCGCCGAGCTCTGGCACGCCGGGGCGGCGCCGCGCATCGTCACGACGGGGGCGCACCACCTGCACCCCCCGGGCGAGGCCGTCGTGGCCCGCGAGCTCCTGCTGGCGCGCGGCGTGCCCGCGGACGTGATCGCGATCGAGGAGAAGAGCCGGAACACGAAGGGGAACCTACTCTTCGCGCGCGGGATCCTGCCGGCCGAGGTGGTGCGGGTGTGGATCGTCACCGAGCCCTTCCACATGGCGCGCGCGCTCCTGATCGCGCAGGCGGTGGGCTTCGACCCGCTCGCCTGGCCGGTCGACTCGCCGGCGTGGCGGCGCCCGACGAGCCGCCTCAAGCTCCTGGTGCGCGACGGCGTGTCGCTCGCGTTCCACCGAGCGGGAGCGTAGGCGCGGCGATCGCGATAAGACGCGCGGTCCGGAGGCTCGATGAGCGTGGACGTTCGGGTGCCCTCACTGGGCGAATCGGTCAAGACGGCGACCATCGCGCGCTGGCTGAAGAAGCCGGGCGACTGGGTCAAGGCGGACGAGAGCGTCGTCGAGCTCGACAGCGACAAGGCCAGCATGGAGGTGCCGGCGCCCGCCGCGGGGCAGCTCGCGGACCAGCTCGCGAAGGACGGCGACGAGGTCTCCGTCGGCCAGGTCATCGCGCGCATCCAGCCGGGCCAGGCGCCCGCGGCCACCGCGGCCCCGACCGCCGCCCCCGCCGCCCCCGCCGCGCCGACCGCCCCCGCCGCGCCGAAGCCGGCCCCCGCCGCCCCCGCCGTCGCGAAGGCGGCCCCGGCCGGCGAGGCCGCGACGGGCAAGGGCGCGCCCGCCGGCCCCGCCGTGCGCAAGGCCATGCGCGACGCCGGCGTCGGGGCCGCCGAGGTCGCCGGCAGCGGCAAGGGCGGCCGCCTCACCCGCGCGGACGTCGACGCCGCCGTGGCCCGCCGCGCGCCCGCGCTCGAGCTCCCGGGGGACGAGCCGGTCGAGGTCGTCCCGATGTCGAGCATCCGCCGCCGCATCGCGGAGCGGCTCGTCGAGGCGCAGCAGACCGCCGCCATCCTCACGACCTTCAACGAGGTCGACATGAGCGGGATCATGGCGCTGCGCGAGAAGTACCAGGAGCGCTTCTCCAAGCGCTATGGGATCAAGCTCGGCTTCATGGGCTTCTTCGTGAAGGCCGCCATCGAGGCCCTGAAGGAGTTCCCGTCCGCCAACGCGGAGATCCGCGGCACCGACATCGTCTACAAGCACTACTACCACGTGGGTGTCGCGGTCTCCGGGCCGCGCGGGCTCGTCGTGCCGGTGGTGCGGCACGCCGATCGCCTCTCCTTCGCGGAGACCGAGCAGGCCATCGCCGAGTACGGCCGGAAGGCGCGCGACAACCAGCTCACGGTCGACGACCTCGTGGGCGGCACCTTCACGATCAGCAACGGCGGCATCTTCGGCTCGATGATGAGCACGCCGATCCTCAACCCGCCGCAGGTCGCGATCCTCGGGATGCACGCCATCCAGAAGCGCGCCGTCGTGGTGAACGACCAGATCGTCATCCGCCCGATGATGTACCTGGCGCTCTCCTACGATCACCGCCTGCTCGACGGGCGCGAGGCCGTGAGCTTCCTCGTGCGGCTCAAGGAGTGCGTCGAGTCGCCGGAGCGGATCCTCCTCGAGATCTGAGGACGGAGCCTCCCCACGGGGGCTTCGTCCCGGGCACCCGAGCCGCCGACGCGGCTCCGCGGCACCCACGCCGCCGCAGCGCGGAGCGGCTGCCCTAAATCAGCTCTTCCATGAGCTTCTGGTAGCTCTCGAGGCGATCCTCTTCGCAGGCTTCCTCGGCGAGGCAGCCGTCCTCGTCCATGTGCAGGCAGTCCCGGTACTTGCACCGCAGCTCGGCGAGCTCGGGGAAGTAGCGGTGCAGGTCTTCGCGGTCGATGTGCTCGAGCCCGAACTCGCGCACCCCCGGCACGTCGATGACGCGGCCGCCGCCCGGCAGCTCGAAGAGCGCGGCGGCGATGGTCGTGTGCCGGCCGCGCCCCCACTGGTCGAGGTCGCCGATGGCGCGCTCCACGCCGGGGACCAGCACGCGGAGCACCGAGGTCTTGCCGACGCCGGAGTGGCCGACGAGCACGGTGGTGTGGTGGTGGAGGAGCTCCCGGAGCGGCTCGAAGCCCTTCTCCTGCAAGGCCGACACCAGGAAGATCGGGTACCCGAGCGCCTCGTAGCGGGCGAGCTTCTCCAGCACCTCCGACGGCATGCCCTGGTCGCACTTGTTCAGCACGATGGCGGCCTGCATCCCGGCGGCGCCCGCGGCCACGAGCACGCGGTCGACGAGGCCCGTGCGGAACGGCGGCTCGCGCGTGGCGGTGACGAGCACGAGCAGCGTGGCGTTCGCGCACACGACCTGCGTCTTGTGCTGGCCCGAGCGCATCAGCTCGGTGGCGCGGGGCGCGAACTCGACGACGGTGCCGTCCTCGACGCGCACGCGGTCCGCGACCACGACGCGCGCCTTCACCGGGAGCACGCGCTCCTCCCCGCCGTCGAAGCGCACCCGCACGCGCTTGCCGACCATCTCGACGACCTCTCCCCAGGCGGACTCGGCCGAGGGGGGCCGGGGCGTCGCGGGCGTCGCGGATCCCGCGCGACCGCGGCGTTCAGAACGTTGCATCCAGCTCGACGTATCCGAACAGGCGCTGGACGTCCGCGTCCGGCGAGTCGGGGGCGTACCAGCCCCCCACGGCGCGCGCCGACGCGAAGGGGGAGAAGGCCCACGCGGCGCTCGCGTCGAGCTCCGTGCCGGCGAGCGCCCGTTCGAGCGGGCTCCAGAAGCGGTGGCCGACGAAGCCGAGCGCGAGCTGCGGGGCGGGCCGCGCGTCGACGCGGAGCTGGAGGTCCGAGAGCCCGCCGGGGCGCGTGCCGGGGGCGGCGAAGCGGTCGAGGAGCCCGTTGAACTGGTGCGTGTCGCCGAGCACGGGGCGCCAGGCCGCCGCGCCGCCGTCGGCGGTGACGCCCCCGGTGAACCCGCCGCCCGAGAGCCCGGCGCCGGCGTCGTCGTCGCCGCTGGAGAGCGCGTCGTAGCGGAGGTGCGCCACGAGCCGCTCGTTGGGGCCGAACACCCAGCCGGCCGAGAGCCCGAGCAGCGTGGCGGTGCCGGCGCCGCTGTACTGGAGGTAGCCGTCCGCGCGGCCGCGCCAGCGCCCGCTGTCGAAGCGGAGGTAGGTGCCGAGCGTGGACGTGGCCTCGTCGGTGCCGCGCGCGTCCTCCACCCAGAGCGCGTCGGCGACCCAGGCGGTGACGGGGTTCTCGCCGCTCGCCCCCACGCGGACCACGCGCGCGCCGTAGCCCATCGGGTCCTCGCGGTCGCCGAAGCGCCGCGCCTCGACGTACTCGACCGACACCGGGGCCGCGCGCCCCACGATCCGCACCGCGTCGAGGAAGCGGCCCGCCGCGGAGAAGTCGTCCTCGCCGACGATCCGCCCCTCGTGGATCACGACCTTCTGCCGCCCCACCGTCGCGACCGCGCCGACGTTGCGGGTGAGGTCGCCCTCGACGCGCACCCAGCCCTCCGCGATCGTGGGCGCGAAGGCCTCGGGCGTCACCGGCCCGGTCTCCAGGGTCCAGGTGCGCACGTCCTGGAAGCTCACCCGCGCGGAGACGCCGAGGCGGGAGACCTCGAGCCCCACCCGGGCGCGCTGCTCGACGAGGCCCGACGCGGGCTGCCCGTCGGCGACCGACGGCTCGGTGAGCGACGCGCGCTGCCGAACCTCGACCACCGGCTGCCACTCGATCGCGGGCGCCGCCTGGGCCCACGCGACCGGCGCGGCGATCACCAGGACGGCGAGCACGGGGGCTCCGGATCGGCGGGGCGGGCCACGGACCAGCGCACGTAGCCGTCCTCGGGGAGGAGGTTCGGGTCCTCGCGGGGGCGCGGGTACACGATGTCGTGCGCGACGGCGCCGGCGAGCCCCGGGAAGGTCGTGAGGTCGGTCCGGAGCGCGAGCGCGGACGGGCGCGCGTTGTCCCGCATCGGGCCGCCGAGGTGGAGGCCGTGGGTGATGCCGCCCTCGACGAAGGTGCCGGCCGCGTCGGGCAGCGCGCGCACGAGGTAGCGGTAGATGTAGTTGTTGCGCCCGAGGGACTCCTCGCCGGCGTCGCGCACGCCGTTCGCGGGGTCGAAGCCCGCCGGGTCGAGCGCGAGCGCGAAGCCACGGAGCGCGGTCGCGCCGGGGAGGGGCACGCCGGAGGTCGACGAGCCCTGGGAGAGCCAGCTCGCGGGCGGCGCCGAGCCGTGCCGCTCGCGGGGCGTGACGGTGCCGTCGGGCGCGACGCCGACACAATGCAGGTGCGCGCGGGAGAGCTCGTCGTCCATCTGGCGAGGCCCGTCCTCGCCGGCGGGGGCGCGCGGCGGGGCCTTGTCGTAGACGGCGAGGCTCCAGTCCGCGCTCGCCGCGCCCTCGACCACGGCGTAGTGCAGCGTGACGAGCACGCCGCCGTCGACCTCGGTGGTGAGCCCGTGGAAGTAGTCGGGGCCGCGGGCGTCGAAGTCGTTGCAGAGCCCGCCGACGAGCGTGGTCTGGAGATCGACGGCGTCGTGGGCCTCGGAGTGCCAGGACACGCCGAGCTCCATCGCGGCGAGGCAGATGCCCCGGTCCGCGCGGGAGGAGGTGTCGATCTCGAAGCCCTGCAGCACGAGCGCGCCCTCGGGGGCCGCCTGTCGGAGCGGCACCGTGACGCGCCACGCGGAGCGGTTCTCGTCGAGGAGCCCGGCGAGGGAGCGGTCCTTGCGGATGCGGTCGCGCGGCACGACGGAGACGCGGGCGCGGTAGCGCGTGAACGTGAGCCCGGTGTCGCCGAAGTCGGTGAACGCCACGGCCTGCTTGTTGTGGCCGACCGGCGGCGCGCCGGGCACCCACCGCGCGGCCAGCCCGACGCTCGCGCCGACCCGCATCTGCCAGAGCCCGCCGAGCGCGCGCGTCCACGCCCCGGGGACGGGGCCCTTCGCGGACGGCTTCTCGTCGAGCACCGCGGCGAGGTGACCGAGGCGGTGATCGCGGATCCACCAGCGGAAGTCGAAGCCGTTCAGCCCGAGCGGGAGGGGCGCGGGCTCGACCTCGTGGGACACGAGCTCGGCGAAGCGCTCCTTCGCGGGACGGGCCGTGCGCGCCTGCAGGACCGTCATCTCGGGGCGCACGCGGGCGTCGGCGTCGTTGTCGAAGAGCACGACGGCGTCGAGGCCGTCGCCGGCGGTCCCGGTCGGGAGCACGGCGAGCGCCGCGGGCCGGTCGACGAAGGGGCCGGGGAGGTCGACGGGGTGGAGGCGACCGTCCACGACCTCGTGCAGCCGCCCGCCGAACGCGGGCTCGACGTCGTGGCCGAAGGAGTCCCACGCGGTGAGCGCCCAGAGCCGGCCGTCGGCGAAGCAGAGGCCGCTGATGCCCTCCTCGGGGCCGGGCTCGGAGCCCTCGATGCCGTCGGCGACGACCTGCAGGTCGGCGGCGAGCCCGCGCCGGGCGCTCCCGAGGTTCCAGCCGAGCACGCGCTGCACCGGGCCGTCGCAGCGACGGAGCCCGACGTACACGCGCTCCTCGGCGGGGTCCCAGGCGAGGCCCTCCACGAGCATGTCGCCCTCGCAGCTCGCACGCCCCCAGTCGGAGAGCGCGCCGCGGAGCCGCTCGATCTCGGGGACCTCGACCTCCTGCCAGCCGTCGGTGGTGCGCTGGAGCACGAAGAGCCGCTCGGTCTGGCGGCGCGGTCGCGCGACGTAGTCCTTGCGGTAGCCGGTGCGCCGGCCGATCGTCGTGTACTCGGTGATGCCGAGCACGCGGTCCTTGCCGAAGGGGGCGAGGTCCTCGACGTTGTAGGGCTCGGTGACGCGGCGCTCGCGCGGGAGCCAGCGGATGGGCTCCTCGCGGAGGCGCACGCCGGCGCGGTAGGCGCGGGCCCGGCAGCCGGGCGAGTCGCAGGTGTCGCGCCCGTCGGTGAGCGGGAAGATCGTGAGCGCGCTGCCCGTGACGTTCACGCGGTCGGGCTCGGGCACGAGCAGGGCCCGCGCGTCGCCCTCCGCGATGGTGACGACGCGCCCGTCCTCGAGCACCGCGATGCCGGTGGGCTCGAGCGGGGCCCGGCCGGGCGGGCTCATGCCGAGGAGGGGGTAGGTGCGGTACTGGGCGCAGCCGGCCAGCACGAGGAGCGCGAGCGCGCGGACCACGCGGATCACGCCCACACTCCCGGGCCGGCGAGGTGCCCGCGGACGAGCACGGCGTCGCAGATGACGTCCTCGCCGTCGGGGCCCGGGCGGCGGACCGCGACCTCGAAGGCCGCGGCGCCCCCGACACGGCCCACCTGCGTGGCCCGGACGAGGATCTCGTCGCCGGCCTTGGCCGCGCTCCGGAAGCGCACCCGGTCGGCAAGGGGCACGAGCCCGATGGGATCGTGCCCGGCGGCGGCGAGGGCGTGGGAGAGCGCCTCGTCGGCCCAGTCCACGTACCGGGGGTGGTTGACGTGGCCCATCGGGTCCATCTCCGTCCACCACGGGCGCACGGTCAGCGGGGGCAGCGCGACGGGCGCGTGCGCCTCCCAGGCGGGGAGCTCCACGGGCGCGGAGGCGGGCAGGACGGGGAAGGCGTCCACGAGCGCGCGCGACGCCCGCGCGGGGCCGCCGCTCGGGCCGACGTGCACCCACTCGACGCTCGCATGGAGCACGCCCGCGATGCCGGACTCGCGCCGCATCAGGATGTCCCGCCGCGACTCGACGACGCGCGAGTAGCCGACGAGGTCCTCGCCGTAGACCGCCTCGCGCAGGTGCACCCCGACGAGCTCGCGCACGACGAAGCCCGAGCCGACGTCGCGGTAGCGGGTCGGCGGCCACCCGCGATCGGCCGAGTGGAGGATGGTGGCCTCCTGGACGAGCCGCCAGAGGTCGCCGGCGCGCGCGCGGTCGCGCGGGGAGCAGGCGTGGCGGGGGATGCGCAGCGGGAACATGGCTGCGTCGGTCTACCGCGCCCGCCGTGGGGGGGCGAGGACGCGGCCCATCGCGGCGGAGCGGGGCGGGACGCCGCGAAGCGCGGGCGGGACGGCCCGGGCGCGTGCCGAGCGCGCGGACGCTTGCCGAGGGGACCGCGGTGCCTACGTTCGCCGGGGAGGTCGCATGACGGACGTCGTCGTCACGTACTGCACGGCTTGAGGCTACCTCCCGCGCGCCACCCGGGTGGTGGAGAAGCTGCGGGAGGAGCTCGGCATCGAAGCGAAGCTGGTCCGGGGTCACGGCGGGATCTTCACCGTCGCGGTCGGGGACGAGGTGGTGGCCAAGAAGACCTGGGCGGGGTTCCCGTCCGAGGCGCAGGTCGTCGAGGCGGTGCGACGGGCGATGGAGCGGGTCTAGGGGGTCGCGCTACCGCCCGCGCCCCATGCCCTTCCGGAGCGCCGCGTACGCCGCGTTGATGGCCTTCATCCGCTCGGTGGCGGCGGCCTGCCCGGCGGGGGTCGCGCGGTCGGGGTGGTGCTGGGCCGCGGCCTTCCGGTAGGCGGCGCGCACCTCGTCCCAGGTGGCGCCGGGGCCGAGGTCGAGCGTGCGGAGGTGGCCCTCGGTCGCGGGGGAGGGGCCGGCCCGGCGGCCGCGCGGGCCCCTGGCGCGCGCGCGCTCGCTGGTGGTGCCGAGGCGCGCCGCCAGCGCCGCGATCCACGCCACCTCGCCGGGCGTGGGGACGGGGCCCGCGAGCCCCTCGAGCATCGCGAGCACGCGTGGCATGCCCTCAGACGCGACCCGCGCGCGCAGGCGGGCGGCGGCCATGCGGTCGCCTTCGGGCTCGGCCGACTCCACCAGCGCCGCGGCCACGGCGCGCCCGACGGGGTCGAGCTCGAAGTGCGCGGCGAGCGCCGCCTCGATGCGTCGGGCCCGGCCGGCCTCCACGAGGGCCGGCCCGCGGGCGCGCGCGACCCCCGCGGCCTCGGCCGACACCGCCGCGAGCGCGACGGCGGCGAGCGCGTTGTCGAGGCGCCGCACCCCGAGGTCCGGGAGCTCGATCCCCCAGAGCGCCTCCTCGACCGGATCGCCGTCCTCGACGAGCCAGGCCTCCAGCGCGAGCTCCTCGCCCAGGCGCCGGGGCAGCGCCGCGTAGGGGAGAAACACGTGGACGAGGCGCCCGTCGTCGCCTTCGGGCGGCAGCGGGAGCGTCAGCGTGAGGTCGCCGTGCCGGTCGCGGTAGGGGGCGAGCGGCGTGCGGACGTACCGGCCTTCGTCGCGGAGGCGCAGCTCCAGCCCGGCGATGTCGGGGTCGACGTCGGTGCGGAGGGTGAACCGGAGGGCGGCGCCCGGCCCCGCGGGGCCCACCCAGCCGTGCAGCAGCTGGAGGACGCCGAAGACCTCGTCGCCGTCGTCCTCCTCCTCGAGGTCGGCGCCCTCGAACAGCGCCGCGAGGTCCTCGGGACCGCGGAGGTCGCGACCCCCGAAGCGCGCGCCGACGTCCTGGGCCTCGACCCGCCCCCAGTCCATGTCTCCCCCCGGCCCCGCATTCTAACTGGATGGGTCGGGGGACCCGGCTCCTACCAGTCCTCGGGCGGGTGCATGCCGCCGTCCGGCCGCTTCATCCAGAGCTGGCAGCGCACGGGCAGGTGCTTCCGGTCGAGCGCTTCGCACACGTTCGTGTACTTGCAGGCGTGGAAGGGCTGGCCCGCGCGCACCTTGCGCGGCCAGTCCGGGTCGGCGAGGAGCCCGCGCGCCATGCCCACGAGGTCGCAGTCGCCGCGCTGGAGCGCGCCCTCGGCCGCCTCGTAGGTGTTCAGGCGGCCGGCGCCGATCACCGGCGTGGAGAAGCCGGCCGCGCGCACCGCCGCGCGGATCGCGGCCGGGAGCGGCAGGTTCATGCCCTCGGGGTAGTCCTTCGTGGGCATGCACATGAGCCCGGAGTGGCCGGTGTAGGGGTAGGCCGCCTCGCCGACGGGCGGGCGCCTGGCGTCCTCGAAGCGGCCGCCGCGGCTCACCGAGAGGAAGTCGAGCCCGGCCTCGGCGAAGCGCACGCCGAACCACGCGGCGTCCTCGACCTCGGAGCCGCCCTCGACGTCCTCGCGGCCGAGGAGGCGGCAGCCCACGAGGAAGTCCCGCCCGACCTCGCGCCGCACGGCCGCGACGACCTCCACCGCGAGGCGGGCGCGGTTCTCCAGCGAGCCGCCGTAGTCGTCGGCGCGCGCGTTCGTGCGCGAGAGGAAGCTCGCCATCGTGTAGGCGTGCGCGAAGTGGAGCTCGACGCCGTCGAAGCCGGCCTCGCGGGCGCGGCGCGCGGCGGCGGCGAAGAGCGGCGGGAGGGCGCGGATCTCGTCGAGGCCGAGGTCCTCGATCTGCTGGCGGTAGCCCCAGGCGTAGTCGCGCCACTCGCGCGGGGTGAGCTGGGCGCGGAGCTCGTCCTCGGACCACGTCGAGCAGCCGGGGTAGCGCGTCTCCAGCCGGGCGAGGGCGCGCGCGGGGTCGCGCCGGGCGATCTTGAGGAAGTCGATGACCTGCGGGATCACGCGCACGTCGCCGGCGTCGTGGATCTCGGCGGCGAGGTCGCGGAGCGCGGGCACGTAGCGGTCGTGGCCGATGCGGAGCAGCGGGCCGCTCGCGATGTCGCGGATGCCCATCGCCTCGAGCACGATCATGCCCGGCCCGCCCTTCGCGTAGCGGACGTAGCGGCGGCGCACGTCCTCGGTGACCTCGCCCGCGTCGTTCGAGAGCCACGTGACCATCGCCGGGAGCCACACCCGGTTGGGCACGGTGACGCCGTTGAGCCGGAGCGGGGCGAAGAGGAGCGAGGCCTCGGGCGGCGGGAGGGTCATGGGTCCTCGGAGGACGAACCGGTAACCGCCCCGGTCAGCCCGGGAGCCCGGCGGCGCCCGGACCTCGAACTCCGCGCGCGTCACTCGACGGCGTTCGTGCACCAGGCTGCGTAGTAGGACGGATCGGGGTTCACGAGCGTGGTCTCGTTCGCGACCACGTCCTCCGGGTCGGGCACCCACGCGAGGTCGAGCCGGTGGATGTGGGTGCCGCGGCCCGTCACGCTCTCGAGCGTGAAGCCGGTGTGGTTCTCGGTCCAGAGCGCGGCGTCGCCCGTCTCGGTGATGTCCAGCTCGATGAGGCAGGCCGGGCCCGTGAGGGCCATCCGGTAGATGCACGGGCCCGCGGCGCAGTCGCCCGCGGTCGGCGGAGTCAGCGGAGTCCGTGGCCGAGTCGTCCTCCGCGGCGTCCGCGGTGCCCATGGCCGAAAGCGCGGGTGGAACGGAGAACGCGCGTCACTCCAACAGGTGATCGCACCAGTCGCGGTAGTACGAGGGGTCGTCCCCGAGGACGATGCAGTCGAAGTCGAGCATGTCGGGGCCCGACGCGCCGAAGTACCAGGTCGTGCGGTCGAGCACGGCGCCGTCGGCCACGTCGGGGTTGAACAGGGTCGTCTCGTTCACCACCACGTCGTCGATGTCGGTGACCCAGTCGAGATCGAGCCGGTAGGTGAGGGAGCCGTTCTCCTCCTCCTTCTCGAACTGGAAGCCGTTGTGGTTCTCGTTGTAGAGCGCGGCGTCGCCCGTCTCGGTCATGTCGACCTCGACCATGGAGGGCGCCTGGGTGAGCGTCACCCGGTAGATGCACACGCTGTCGGCGCAGCTGCCGTAGATCGCGCTGTCCTGGAAGTTGTCGAAGGCGAAGTCGGAGCCGTCGGTGTCCCCGCCCAGCTCCCCGGTGTCGTCCGCCTTGGGGCCGGTGCAGGCGCACACGAGCGTCGTGAGCAGGATCAGGCAGCGCATCGTCGACCTCGGCCCCAGCCTATGGCGCGCCCGCGGCCTCGTACAGGCGCCAGAGGTGCCAGAAGGGCAGGATCGCGAGCGGGATCGCGGCCGCCGACGCGATCGACCACTGCCGACGGTACACGAAGGGCACGGGGAGCATCAGCGCGACGAAGGTGGCCGCGTAGGGCCACATGACGTGTGGGTGCGCGGGCTCCGTGTTGCCGGCCCAGATCTGGAGGCCCATCGCGAGGAAGGGCCCGACCACGCGCATGGCGACCGCGCCGATCAGCCCGGCGGCGACGGTGCTCACGAGCGAGGTGAGCGCGAGGATGGTCCGCATGGCCTTCACGCCTCCACGAGAGTATCCCTGCGCGTGCCCGAATGGACGCCGCCGCCCGCGCCCCCTCCCGCCCCCGGCGGCTTGCGCGGCGTGCTCGGCGGGAGCGCCATCTACGACCAGGGGCGCCACGCGGAGGTCCGCGCCCGCGTCGAAGCCTTCGTCGGGGGTGGCGGCCCCCTCGCCGTCGAGATCGGCTTCGACCACGGGATGCGGATCCTCGACCACGCGCGTCGGTGGCCCGAGATCCGCTGGCTCGGGCTCGAGATCCGGAAGCGGCGGGTGTGGGCCGCCGAGCCGCACGCCCCGCCCAACTGCCTGCTCCTGCGGGCCGACGCGCGCGCCGTCTTCGCCGCGCTGCTCCCGCCGGCGAGCGTGACCTGGGTGTACGTGTTGTTCCCGACGCCCACCGACAACCCGCGCCACCTCCTGCTCACGCCCGCGTTCGTCGGGGCGCTGGAGGCGGCGCTCGTCCTCGGGGGGTCGGTGTACCTCGCGACGGACGTGCGGGGGATGCATGCCCACGCCGACGCGCTGCTCGCGGGCTGGCCCGAGGCGCCGCTCCCGCCGATGGGGCCGGTGCTCTCGCGGCGGGAGCGTGTATGTGCGCGCGACGGGCTCCCGGTGTACCGTCTGAGCCGCGCCCGGCCGGGCGCGGAGGGCCGGTGAGCGTGGACTGGGCGGGCGTGACGGGGCGGGTGGTCGTCGAGGCGTGCAGCGCCACGCCCGAGGACGTGGTCCTCTACTGCGGCGACGACGCGGTCGCCGCCGACCTCGCGCCGCGGGTCCGGACGCTCGTGTGTCGCGATGCGATCGCGGACGCGCCGCCGGGGCTCTCCATCGTGTGCCTGCACGGCTGGCTGCGGCGGCGTCGGCCGGAGGAGCAGCGGGCGGCCCTCCGCGCGGCGGGCAAGCTCCTGCCCACGCGGGGCCTCCTCGTGGTGGGCGACGTGATGTGGTCGCTGCCCGCCGCCACGATCGACGAGCCCGAGCAGTTCGGCGACGCGATCGAGCACGTCCAGACCACCGCCACCATCGAGGCCTGGGCCCGCGAGGCGGGCTTCGTCCCGGACCTGCACCGCTTCGGCCCCGGCGTGGCGGTCCTCGTCGCGATCAAGGGCCCCTCCTGAGAGGACCATGCGAATCCTGGTGACCGGCGCCTCCTCCTTCGTCGGAGCGCACTTCTGCTCGCTCGCCGCGCGCGCGGGGCACGACGTGCTCGGGCTCTGGCGCAACACGCCGCTGCTCGTGGACGGGGTGAAGTCGATCACCGCCGACGTCACGTCGTTCTCGCCGAAGCCCGTCGACGTGGTGGTGCACCTCGCCGCCAAGGTGATGGCGCCCGACGCGAAGGAGCAGAACCGGCGGATGCTCGACGCGGTGCTCGGCTGGGGCTTCCCGGTGGTCTACGCCTCGAGCACGATGGTGCACTGGCCGCGCAAGAACGCCTACGCCGAGTCGCGCGTGGAGGACGAGGCGCGCGTGACGGCGGCGACGCAGCCCTGGCTGATCGTGCGGCCGTGCGCGCCCTGGGGGCCGCCGCACCCGACGCACCGGCCCGCGCACACCGAGAGCTTCCACACGCTCGCCAGGCTCGTGCGCCGCGCGCCGTTCGTGCCGGTCCCCGGCTCGGCCGAGGTGCTGCGCCAGCCCGTCCACGTGGACGACTTCAACGGCGCCATCCTCGCGCTGCTCGCGAAGGGCACGTGGAACGCCGCGTTCGACGCGGGCGGGCCCGAGCCGCTCACCGTGCGCGAGATCATGGAGCGCATCAACGGCGGCCGGAAGGTGCGCGTGGTCGAGGTGCCGGAGACCTTCGCCAAGATCGCCGGGCGCTTCCTGAAGAACTTCTCAGAGGACACGCTCGCGACGTTCGCCACGAACGACGTGGTCGATCCCGGCCCCCTGCGGGAGGCGTCAGGGATCGTCCCGCGCCGCTTCGACGGGGTCGGACTGTAGAGAAAAGCGGCCCCGTCGGGGTCGCGTGCTCTTGACACGCCACCAGAACGGGTTCATACGGCCCGGCCAAGGGGCTCCCCTCCATGCGACTCTCGCCCTACACCGTCGTGTTCGTGCTCGCCGCGGCCGCCGGTCTCTTCTTCGCCGGCTTCTCGACGCACGACTTCGTCGAGCACCTCGACCGGCAGGTGCACAGCATCCACTGCTCCTTCATCCCGGGGCTCACGAACCCCGACGCGAGCGGCTCCTCGGGCTGCCACGTCACGATGATGAGCCCGTACTCGTCGGTGTTCCGGTCGACGCTCTGGGGCGGCCTGCCGATCTCGCTGCCCGCGATGTCGGTCTTCGCGTTCCTGCTCTTCCGCGGCATCGACCTGCTCGTGAACCGGGGCTCCGAAGAGCGCGGCCCGCGCGTCTTCCTCGTGGCCGCCGCGGGCCTGCCGCTCCTCGCGTCGCTGGTCATGGGCTACATCTCGATGGTCGAGCTCGGCGCCGCCTGCAAGCTCTGCATCGGCATCTACACGTCGAGCCTCGTGTGCTTCGTGGCCGCGCTGCTCGAGCTGCGCGCCGCCTCCGTGCCGGGCCTCGGCTCGGACATCGGCATCGTGGGCGAGGACGCCCCGGCGGGCGTCGACACCCGCGACCACCTGCTCTCCTTCGGGCAGGGCGTCGGGTTCGTGGCCGTCCCCGCGCTGGTCTACGCGATCGCGATGCCGGACTACTCCGGCTACGTCGGCACCTGCGGCTCGCTCTCGAAGCCGGACGACCCCTACGGCGTGATGGTCCCGCTCGGCCCGCAGGGCGCGGGCGCCTCGGCCATCGAGGTGTTCGACCCGCTCTGCCCGGCGTGCAAGGGCTTCGAGGGCCGGCTCGACGCCTCGGGGCTCGGGGAGCGGATGTCCCGCAAGGCGGTGATGTTCCCGCTCGACACCGAGTGCAACTGGATGGTCGGCAGCTCGCTCCACCCCGGCGCCTGCACCGTCAGCAAGGCGGTGCTCTGCGCCGAGGGCAAGGCCGAGGCCGTGGTGGACTGGGCCTTCCAGAACCAGGAGGCCATCCGCACCGCCGCGGGGTCCGACCCCAAGGCCGCGGAGACGATGGTGGTCGCTGCGTTCCCCGACCTGAAGGCCTGCATCTCCAGCAAGGTCACCGAGCAGCGGCTCAACAAGTCGCTGCGCTGGGCCGTCGCGAACCAGCTGCCCGTCCTGACGCCGCAGCTGTACGTCAACGGCGAGAAGCTCTGCGACGAGGACACCGACCTCGGCATGGAGTACGCGCTCACGCGGCTCCTCGACAAGCAGGCGGGCGCCGCCACCGGCACCGCCTCCACCGGAGGGACCCCATGAACACCGGACTCCACGTCGGCATCGCGGCGGGCGCGCTGCTCATCCCCACGGGCCTGACCGGCGCCTGGGTCAACGCCGCGGGCGGGCGGCTCGAGGCCGCGAAGGCCGAGGCCTCCGACGCGCCGCAGGTGGCCGTCGCGGCCGCCGCGGACGAGGGCTACTGCTCGGCGGACCTCAAGAAGGTGCTCCGGCGCGTGCTCCAGAGCTGCGGGCTCCTGTCCAGCGGCGAGGTGCGCGGCTGCCAGCCGCTCGAGGCGAAGAACGTCGCCACGCTGGCCGGCGGCGACTTCAACGCGCTCTTCCTCCCCCTCGCGGATCGCGCGGGCATCATCCAGTTCGACAAGGAGTCCGCCGAGCTCGATCCGGGCGACAGCGCGCTGCTCGAGCGGGTGTTCGCGGACCAGAAGGGCGCCAGCTACTTCTTCGTGGTCGCGCGCTCCTCGCCGGAGGGCTCCGAGGTCTACAACCGCGACCTCTCGCAGAAGCGCGGCCAGGCCGTGCTCTCGCACCTCAAGTCGACCTTCGACGACCCCGACCTCGACAAGGAGGTCGGTCTCCTCTGGCTCGGCGAGGAGTTCGCGCAGCTCGACCAGGAGTTCTGCTCCTGGCAGCGCTCCGGCAGCACGGAGACGTGCCAGTCGCAGGACCTCAACCGCTCGGCGTTCATCGCCTGGATCGACTGCCGCCTATGATCACGCTCCTGACGCTGTTCGCGTGTGGCGGCGAGCCCGCCGCCACGACCCCGCCCCCCTCGCGCGTGGACGCGGTGGTGGCCGCCCCCAAGAAGTCGACGTCCACCGACGAGCTGTGCGAGACGAAGGCGGACCCCGCAACGGCGAAGCTCTTCGCGCTCCCCGAGCTCGACGGGGCGCCTATGGGTCGCGGCGCCGGCTGGACCTGGGTGAACATCTGGGCCACCTGGTGCGCGCCGTGCGTGGCCGAGATGCCGATGCTCGTCGAGTGGCAGGCCCGCCTCGCGAAAGACGGCGTCGACGTCGCGTTGCAGTTCCTCTCGGTCGACGCGAAGGCCGAGGACGTGACGAAGTGGCGCGTCGTGAACCCGAAGGCGCCGCCGAGCATGCGGATCGCCGACTTCTCGAAGCTCGGGCCTTGGCTCGAGAGCATCGGGCTCGACGCGAGCGCGGTGATCCCCATCCACCTGTTCGTCGACCCCGACCAGAAGGTGCGCTGCGTGCGCATGGGCCAGATCGACGAGCCCGAGTACGCCGCCGTCAAGACGGTGCTGCAGGGTGGGTGAGCGCGGGGCGCTCGTGATCGTGGGCGCGCTGCTCGCGGGGTGCACCCCCGGCACCGAGCCCGAGGACAAGTACGAGCAGCCCGCTGCCGTCGAGCTCCCCGAGGACTGCTCGGCGCTGCCGGAGCAGTCCGGGATGGGCGTGCTCGACGCCGAGGGCCTCGTCGCGCTCCTGGCGGAGGCCACGGCCGGCGACGTGATCGAGCTCGACGCCGGCACCTACGAGCTGTCGGCGCCGATCGTGATCCCCGACGGCGTGACCGTGCGCTCGGGCGATGGCGACGCCGGCTTCGTCGTGCTCGAAGGGGGCTTCGCCACCGCGGAGCTCGTACAGATGGGCGACGGCGCGACGCTCGCGGAGGTGACCCTCTCGCGGTCCTACGGCGACGCGGTGGCGATCCGCGCGGCGAGCGACGCGCGCGTGTACGGCGTGCACGTGGTCGACCCCGGCGGCCGCGGCGTGGCCGTGCTCCCCGAGCGCGGCGTGTACAGCGACGACGCGACGATCGCCTGCGTGACGGTCACGCGCAGCACCGCGTGCAACGTGGCCATCGAGGGCGTGCAGACCGAGGGCACCCGCGTCTACGGCGCCACGATCGACCAGCCGGCCTGCGACGAGCCGGGCATCCGCTTCGCCACGGGCAGCAAGGACACCGTGATCGAGCGGTCGCGCGTCACCGTCGCGGGGCCCGTGGCCTTCCAGCTCGGCGACGAGGACTACGTCGAGGACGAGCCGCGCGCCCACGCCGACGCGCCCTGCGACGACGAGCAGCGCGGCCACTACGGCGGCGTGGTGCGGAACGTCTTCGCGGTGGGCGGCGGCGTCCGCGTCGAGGACGCGTGCGGCGCGCGCGTGGAGCACGTGAGCGCCTGGGGCGGCGACCTCTCGTGGAGCTTCGCCGACGACCTGGTCGTCGAGAACAACCTCGCCTCGCTCCTCGACCCGGGCGGCGCCGGCGCGGGCAACCTCACGCCCACCGCCGCCGACTTCGTGGACGCCGACGGCGGCGACCTCCACCTCGCGGAGGGGAGCGCCGCAATCGGGGCGGCCGTCCCCTCCGACGTGACCGACGACATCGACGGCGACCCACGGGACGACGGCGCGCCGGACGTGGGTGCCGACCAACGGTAGGTCGTCTGGATCTTGGGGCGGGGGGTGCCCCCCCGCAACGCCCCCCGCTCTCTCGTGGTGGCGGGGCCCGTCCGCTCGGGAGGCTCCACACGCGCTATCGTGTGGAGATGACCAGCCTCCTCCTCCTCCTCGCCCAGCTCGGCTGCGCCCTCCCTGACGATGGGAAGCCCGCCGCCGAAGACTCGGGCGACGCGGACTCCGGCGCCCCCTGCGACGTCGGGGCGTGGCTCCCCGACGCGGACGGAGACGGTTTCGGGGCCGAGAACGCGGTGGACGAGGCGGTGTACGCCTGCGAGCAGCCCGACGGCTACGCGCTCGACGGCGGCGACTGCGACGACGCGGACGCCGCCGTGAACCCCGGCGCCGCCGAGCGCTGCGACACCGAGGCCGACGACGACTGCGACGGCAGCTACGGCGAGGACGGCGCCGAGGACTGCACCGACCGCTGGCTCGACGAGGACGCGGACGGCTACGGCGTGGACGGCCGCTGCATGTGTCCCACCCCCGAGGACACGGGCGGCGGCGACGGCTTCGGCGCGTACACGGCCACCGAGGGCGGCGACTGTGACGACACCGACCCGCTCCGGACCCTGGACTGCACGGCGCCCGCCTTCGAGGACCCCGCGGCGGCCCCGGCGCGGCTCGTGTGCGACCGCGACGACGAGTGCGGCAGCATCGACGCGGTGGGCGACTTCGACGGCGACGGGGCGCCCGACGTGGCGTGGTACGCGCCGGACGGTGCCGTGGTGGCCGTCACCCCGGTGCCGCTCGCCGGCGACGCGGGCATGCTCGCGACCGCGCTCGGCACCACCGAGCCGCACTCGCTGGTCGGCGGGCTCGCGGACATCGACGGCACCCTCGGCGACGAGCTGGTCACCGCGCTGGCCGACTGCGAGACGGGGGACGGGGGCTCCACCGCGACCTGCCAGCTCACCGTGCGCGCCTGGCGCGCGCCGGACCTCACGACGCCGGCGGCCGGCTTCGTCGGGCCCTCGTTCGGCGGCTACGGCGTGAGCTACGGCGCCGTGGTCGTCGGCGACATCGACGCGGACGGGCGGGACGACGTGCTCGCGTGGCACGCGCAGAACTGGTCCTCCGGGCAGGTGTGGTGGCCCCCGCTCGGGGACGGCGGCGACACCGTGTCCGACGACCTCACCCCGCTCATCGCGGACACCTGGCTCGGGGTGCACGGCCCCGGGGACCTCGACGGCGACGGGGTCGACGACCTGGTCGTGATGACGCTCGACGGCCGCGCCGTCGTGTTCGACGGGCCGGTGCCGCCCAACATCACCGCGGCCGACGGGCGGGTCGCCCTCACCGGAGACTTCGAGAGCCGGTACGAGAGCTGGGTCCCCGCGGGCGACCTCGACGGCGACGGCCGCGCCGAGCTCGTCGTGCACGGCCTCACCGACCTCTACGTGCTCGCCGGCCCCCTCACCGACGGCGCGGTGACGGACCTCGCCGTCGCCTGGCTGGGCTCCACGGGGAGCTCGAACCAGATCGGGGACGCCGACGCCTCTGGCGACGCCGACGGCGACGGCCGCGCCGACCTCCTCTTCGGCGCCCGGAACAGCGACGCCGCGGTCGCCGAAGGCGGCCTCGTCGGGCTCCTGCACGGGCCGGTGGCCGGCACCTATGGGCACCTCGACGCGGACGTGCTCTGGGCCGGCGCGGGGAACGAGCACCTCGGCGCCACCGTGGACTTCGCCGGCGACCTGGACGGCGACGGCGCGTCCGAGCTGCTGATGAGCGGCTTGTGGGACACGGGCGCGGGGAGCGTGGGGGTCGCGCACGTGATCGGCGGGCGGTAGGGCCCGCCATCCCGAGGATGCGGGGGCGTTGCGGGGGGCCGGTGAGGCCCCCCGCCCCAAGAAGAAGAGGCCCTACAACCCCAACCGCTGCTTCACGAAGCGCGACGCCATCGTGCCGTACCACTTCGGCTGGAACGACATCGTGGTGCGCACGCACGTCTCGAAGGTGCAGAAGCAGCCGGTGTCCTTGACCCACTTGCGGTGGCGCTCGGCCTCGCCGGTCTTCCAGATGTGCATGAAGTCGTAGTCGTGGTCGCGGAGGTTCCCGAACGTCGTGTCGAGGATCTCGCAGGGGCGCACGTCGCCCTTCTCGCTGACGATGGCGGTGAGCGTGCCGGCCTGGCAGCCGAGCATCTTCGGCTTGCCGTCGTGGTGCTCGGCGATGATCTCGCGCTCGACCAACACGCGCTGGGCGAGGAGCTGCTTGAGCGTGGAGTCGCCGGCCTTCGCGAGCTCCTGCTCCTGGAGGAGCCGCGTCGCGAGCCGGTACTTGTCGAGGTCGACCTTGCCCCAGTACTCGTCCTCGACGGTGGTGCGGCGGACGAGCACCATGTCGAAGTGGGGGTTCTGGAGCTCCTGGGTGACGAAGCGCCAGGTCTCCTCGAACCAGTCCTGCGTCTTGCGGGAGAAGGTGTAGTTGAAGCGGATGCGGAGGCCCTCGTTGCGGTCCTGCAGCGGCCGGAGCGCCTCGTAGGTGCGCATCAGCTTGTCCCACTGGCCCTTGCCGCGGACCTCGTCGTGGTGCTCGCCCACGCCGTCGATGGAGAGCTGGAGCTCGAGGATGAGGTCCGGGCGCGGCCCGAGGAGCCGCTCGGCGAGCGCGACGATGCGGTCGGTGTGCGTGCCGGCCGTCGGGATCGTGATCTGGCGCGCCTTGCTGCTGTTCTCGTAGAACTTCTCGGCGATGTCGACGAGATCGTGGCGGAGGAAGGGCTCGCCGCCCGTGATGATGAGCTTCGGGAAGGGGGGGCACTTCGACGTGAAGCGCTCGTACTCGTCGAGCGTCATCTCGTCCTTGACGTTCCCGTTGAGGAGCTCCTCCCGGTAGAAGCAGTGGCCGCAGTTGAGCCCGCACCGCGCGGTGACGAACACGGTGAGGAAAAGCGGCTTCTTCGTGAGGAGCTTGCTCTCGAGCCCCTCGCGGGCGTAGCGGAGGGCGTACCTACCGAGCGGTGGCTGGTGAGCGCTCAAGGGCCCTCCGGAGGTGCGAAGCGACAGAAGCGGCCATGCCGAGGCCGTAGGCATAGCCCTCCGCGGCCGAGATCGGCAGCGCGACGAGCGCCTCCTTCGGGCCCCGGTGGCGGAGGGTGAAGCGGACGAAGTCGGCGTTGGCGGCGAGCAGGATCCCAAGCGGGACGAGCAGGACGCCGGGGGCCGCGGGGGCGACGGGCAGGAGCACGAGCGAGAGCCCGGCGGCGAGCGTGTTCAGCGGGTAGCGGAGCGCGAGCACGGCGGTCTCGGGCTTCTCGCGGGCGACGCCCCAGTTGTCGATCACCGAGCCGACGAAGAAGAAGCCGACCTGGTACCGGTGCTTCAGAAGGCCGGAGAGCTTGACGGCCTTGCGATGGTCGCCCTGGGCCTCGGGGACGAGCGCGATCGAGCCGGGCGGGAGGTGCCAGCGCGTGCCCACGTCGTCGGCGAAGCGGGAGGTGCGCTCGTCCCAGCCGCCCATGCGGCGCAGCGCGTCCCGCCGGAGCGCGCAGAGCCCGGTGAAGGCGCTGGCGACGGCCCGGCCGTGCTGGAGATGCTGGTAGTGGATGGAGGTGTTCGTGAACGCGGTGACGAGGCCCGGCGTGGAGAGGTCCAGCGCGAAGAGCCCGTTGGCGCCGAGGCGATCGGGGTCGGCCATCGCGTCCACGAGCCGCCGGAGCGCGTCGGGCCGGACGACCACGTCCGCGTCTACGAACACGACCAGCTCGGCGTCGGTGGCGGCGACCCCGTGGTTGCGGGCGGCGGAGGCGCCGCCGCGCGTCTCGCGGCGCACGAGGCGCACGGGGTGGCGGGCGGCGACAGCGGCGCTCTCGTCGGTGGAAGCGTCGTCGACGACGACGATCTCGCCGCCGGGCGGGAGCGCGGCGACCAGCGCCGTGAGGCAGGCGTCGAGCGTGGACGCCCCGTCGTGGACGGGGACGATGACCGAGAGCGGCGGCACGGCGCAGAGCGTACGCGAGGCGGGCGCCCGCCGGGGTGCGAGGCGCGCGCGAACCCGCGCCCGGGAGAGGGCCGGTATCGGCGTTCACACTTCGGGGACGGCGCGCGGAGCCCGCGGCCGGGGCGGGATCAGGCCGTGCCCGGAACCGGGCCGAAGCGGAGCGTGCGCGCGACCAGGAGCGCGTCGAGCGTGGCGCGCGGCTCGGGCAGCGGGCCGCCGAAGTCCGGGTGCGCGTCGTGGACGAGGGTGCCCGCCTCCATCCGCTCGTACACCTGCCAGACCTTCCCGATGCAGCGCGTGAAGATGGCCGTGTCGCCGCGGCGCGGGTGGGCGTTGACCCGGTCGATGGCGCTGTCGAGGTGCGGGTAGGGCTCGAGCACCGCGACCGGGCCGGAGGGCGCGCCGTCGAGGAGCTCGAAGTAGGGCGCCTCCCCGGCGAGCGCCGCGGGCGTGAGCACCGGGCCCTCGCGGTCGCCGCCCACGAGCCGCCGGCCGCCGAGCTGCTCCGCGTCGCGGATCCAGGCCTCGGCGCGCGCGAGCCCGCGGCGGTCGATGAGGGGGCCGCAGAGCACGTCGTCGCGGGCGGGATCGCCGCGGGGGACGGCCGCGGTGGCCGCCGCGAAGCGCTCGCACACCTCCCCCCAGAGCTGCTGGTGGACGAGCACGCGTTGCGCCCAGGCCCGCGTCTGGCCGGCGTGGGCGTACGCGCCGTGGACGATCGCGGGGATGGCGAGGTCGAGGTCGGCGTCGGGCTCGACCAGGAGCGTGACGGGCGGGAAGGGCGCGGCGAGCACGTTCCGGCGCCGGAGGTGCGCGGCGACCCAGGCGGCGCCGGGCGTGTCGCGGCCGAGCGAGATGGTCGCGAAGCGCGGGTCGGCCACGAGCGCGGCGGCGAGGCCGTCGTCGCAGGGGAGGACGGAGATGGCGTCGCCGGGCCAGCCCTGCTCCACCAGGGCCTCGCCGAGCGCGAGGGCCGGGCAGGGCGTGGCGCGGGCGGGCCGCACGACGATGGGGCAGCCCGCCGCGACGGCGGGTCCCAGGACGGCGCAGACGGCCACGAGCGGCTGGTCGGCGGCGGTGAGCGCGAGGACCGGCCCCCGGGGCATCGCCCGCGAGAGCGCGAGGCGGCCACCGGTGGTGCTGATCTCCGCGGCGACCTGGTGCGCGTCCTCGGCGCAGCGCTCCAGGATCGTGACCGCCGCGTCGAGCTCCGCGCGGGCGAGGGTGCGCGGCTTCCCGCCCTCGTCGGACAGGAGCCGGGCCAGGGGCTCGCGGGCGTCCCGGAGCGACGCGGCGAGGCCGCCGAGGATGGCGGAGCGCCGGCGGGCGGTCATGCGGCGGGTGTCGTCGAAGGCGCGCGCCGCCGCCGCCGCCGCGAAGCCCGCGTCCTCCGGGCCGGCCTGGGCGACGCGGGCGAGGAGGCGCCCGTCCCATGGCGCGCGTACGTCGGCCGCCTCGGCGGTCCACCGCGGGTGGCCGGCGAGGAGAAGTGGACGTTCCAAGCTCATGCGCCGAGACCTAGCCGCACCTCGGCAGTTGGGAAGGCCGAACCTCGTTCACCCCGCTCTCAGCGTCGCGAGCTCGTTGCTGGATAGACACCGGGGCGATGACCGTCGTCGGCCGCCTCGCCCCGACCCCGTCGGGGCCCCTCCACCTCGGCAACGCCCTCGCGTTCGGGGCCGCGTGGCTCTCCGCGCGGAGCGCCAACGGCCGCTTACAGCTCCGGATCGAGGACCTTGACCGGGGGCGGGCGCGGGCGGAGGTCGCGGCCGGCCAGCGCGCGGACCTGCGCTGGCTCGGCGTCGACTGGGACGAGGAGGTCCCCCCCCAGTCCACGCGGAGCTACCCCCTCGAGGGGATCCCGACCTACCGCTGCACCTGCAACCGCGCGACGCGGCTGGCCCGCGCCTGCCGCTGCCGCGACGCCGGCCACGCCGAGGGCGTGTGGCGCTTCCGCACCCCGCCCGGCGACGTCACGTTCGTGGACCGCGCCCGCGGCCTCGTCACCGTCGCGCCCGAGGACGACCCGGTGCTCACGCGCGCGGACGGGGAGGCCGCCTACCCGCTCGCCGTCGTGCTCGACGACGCCCGGGACGGCGTGACGGAGGTGGTGCGGGGCGGGGACCTCCTGGAGGCGACCGCGGTGCAGATCCGGCTGTACGAGTGCCTGGGGCTCGCCCCGCCGACGTGGCTGCACGTGCCGCTCCTGCTCGGCGCCGACGGGAAGAAGCTCTCGAAGTCCCACGGGAGCACGGGCATCGCCGCGCTCCGGGAGGCGGGGTGGTCGCCCGAGCGGGTGTGGGCCACGCTCCTGCCCGCGCTCGGGATGCCACCCGACGCGCCGGACCCCGCGCGCTTCGATCCCGCGCGGATCCCCGCGGGACCCCTCACGGTGGGGGAGGACGGCCGCATCCGCGCGTGACGGGCTACGTTGGCCGGCACGGAGCCCTCCCCCATGGCAGCGTCCTTCTCCACCGCCATCGTCGTCGGCGCCTCCTCGGGCCTCGGCGAGTCCATGGTGCGCAAGCTCGCGAAGGAGGGGACGCGCGTGGCCGCGGTCGCCCGTCGCAGGTCCGAGCTCGATCGCATCGTCGCCGAGTGCGGCTCCAACGTCGTCGGGTACGTGCACGAGGTGCGCGACTACGACGCCACGCCCGCGCTGTTCGACCGCATCGTCGCCGAGCTCGGCGGCTGCGATCTCGTCGTCTACAACGCCGGCGTGATGCCCCGCGTCGAGGAGAGCGAGTACGACTTCCAGAAGGACCGCGAGATGATCGAGGTCAACCTCCTGGGCGCCGTGTGCTGGCTCGACCTCGCGGCCGCCTACATGGAGGGGCGCCGCAAGGGCACCATCTGCGGGATCTCGAGCGTGGCCGGGGACCGCGGCCGCCGCGGCAACCCCGCCTACCACACGTCGAAGGCCGCGCTCACCACCTTCCTCGAGGCGCTCCGCAACCGCGTGTCCCGCTACGGGGTGAACGTGGTCACGGTGAAGCCGGGCCCGATCGACACCCCGATGACGAAGGGGCTCAAGCTGCCGCTGATGATCGGCGTGGACGAGGCGGCCGACGGCGCGCTGGCGCTGGTGCGGTCGGGGCGGGCCGAGGGTTACGTGCCGGCGGTGTGGGGGCCCATCATGTGGGTGATCCGGAACGTGCCGTCGGTGATCTTCCGCCGGACGAACATCTGATGCGTCCGCTCGCGCTCGCGCCTCGCCGCGTGTTCGACGGGTACGGCTTCGCGGCCCGGGCGGTCTCGCCCTACGTCAAGCCGCGCACCGCGGAGGAGGTCGCCGGGATCTTCGCGCGCGCGACCGCCGAGGGTCTGCCGGTGGGCATGCGCGGCAGCGGCCGCTCCTACGGGGACGCGGCGCTCTCCACCGGTGGCCTCGTCATGGACATGACGGGCTTCGACCGGATCCTCTCCTTCGACGCCGAGCACGGCGTGGCCGAGGTGGAGCCCGGCGTCACCGTCGCGCAGCTCTGGCGGCACGCGCTGCCTCACGGCTACTGGCCGTCGGTCGTCCCCGGCACGATGGCGCCGACGCTCGGCGGCTGCGCGGCGATGAACGTGCACGGCAAGAACCACTTCAAGGTGGGCGGCACGGGCGACTCGATCCTCGAGGCCGACCTCGTCACGCCGGGCGGCGAGCGCCTGCGGTTGTCCCGCGACGAGAACGCCGACCTGTTCCACGGGGCGGTCGGCGGCTTCGGCATGCTCGGGACCTTCACCCGGCTGAGGATCAAGCTGAAGAAGGTGCACTCCGGCAACATGCGGGTGCGCCAGATCCCGGTGGGGACCCTCCAGGAGCAGTTCGACGTCTTCGAGCAGGAGTGCCCGAACGCCGACTACGTCGTGAGCTGGGTGGACTGCATCGCGGGGGGCGGCAGCCTCGGCCGCGGGCAGCTCCACGTCGCGCACTACCTGAAGGAGGGCGAGGACAAGGATCCGAAGCGGCTCCTCGATCCGGCCGCGCAGGACCTCCCGGGGCACATCCTGGGCGTGCCGCGCTCGCTCGTGCCGGTCGTGCTGAAGATCTTCAACACCCCGCCCGGGATGCGGCTCCTGAACCTCGGGAAGTACCTCGCGGCGCGTTTCGGACCGAAGGGCGAGTACCTCCAGGGGCACGTCGCCTTCGCGTTCCTGCTCGACTACGTGCCGAACTTCCGGTCGGTCTACGAGCCCGGCGGCTTCATCCAGTACCAGCCCTTCGTGCCGAAGGACGCGGCGCCGCGCGTGTTCGCGGAGATCCTGAAGCGTACGCAGGCCGCGGGGATGCCGAGCTTCCTCGGCGTCATGAAGCGCCACCGCCCCGACGACTTCCTGCTCTCCCACGCGCTCGACGGCTACTCGTTCGCGATGGACTACCCGGTCACCGCGTCGAACCGGGACGACCTCTGGAAGCTCTGCGGCGTGTTGTCCGACCTCGTCGTCGAGGCCGGGGGTCGCTTCTACCCGGCCAAGGATCTGACGCTCCGCCCGCAGGACTTCCGGCGCGCCTGGGGCCAGGAGCGCATCGCGCGCTTCCAGGCCTTGCGCCGCCGGGCGGATCCGGGCTCCATCCTGCGCTCCGACTGGGCGCGCCGCGTCGGGGTCGACGACGCGCCGGCCGGTTAGGTCGACATCCCCCCGGTCGGGGGGATGTGACCCTGTCCTTTTTCGTGACGACGCGCGCTCGCGACGCCCGACTTCGGCCCACGGCCCGGCCGTGTCCGGGTAGAATCGGGGAGAGGGCGGCGTGAACGCGCCTTCGTCGGAGCTTTCATGAGCACGTCCGTATCGGAGCTCGACAGTCGGCTCGCCGCGACCCTCCACGAAGAGTCCCGGCGGCGCGAGCAGTCGCTGGAGGAGCTGCTCGGCCGGATCGAGCGGCTCGCGGAGTGGCGCGCCGCGCCGCTCCCGGACGACCTGCGCGCGCTGCTGGAGGAGCAGCGGGCGGAGCGGGCGCAGGAGGTCGTCGAGCTGCTGCTGTCCTGGCGCCGCCTCGGCGGCACCCTCGCGCTCCGCGGCGCGGGCGCGCCGGAGCCCGCCGAGGCGCCGCGCGAGGTCGTGGAGCCCCGCGAGCTCCGCGAGCCGTTCGAGCTCCGCGAGCCCCGCGAGGCCCGGGTCGTGTCGATCGCGCCCGCGGGCGCCCCGCTCGAGGACGAGCCCCCGACCGACCGGATCCCCAACGGCAAGCCCGCGATCGCCGCCCACGCGGCCTCGACGCCCCTGAACCTCGCGTCCGCCGAGGCGATCGCCAGCCTCAAGGCCCACGTCGAAGGGGGCGGCGGCTTCCGCGTGCAGGCGCCGCCCGCCGACTGGCCCGCCCGGCTCGCCGAGCAGCTCCGCGAGCTCCTCCCCGCGCGTGATCCGGACGCCGACCTGGGCGCGGTCATACGCGTGGTCGACGCCGTCGAGAAGTGGCGCGTGCTCCCGCCCGAGGTCCAGGCCACGCTCGTCGGGCTCCTCGCGGCCCGGCTCCGCGCGCTCCAGGAGTACCCGGGCTTCCTCGGCGACCGTCGCATCGACTTCGCGTTCGGCAGCCTCTCCGCCTACGTCAAGCGCGCGCGCCCCGGCTTCGTCTACGGCCTCGCGCGCTGGCACACGCCCACGCGCGAGACCTGGGAGGCCGACGCCGAGGCCATGTACGAGCGCCTCGCCGCGATGATCCCCACGCCCGCGGAGGCGGAGCCGAACCAGCACCGGCAGCTCGACGCCGTGGAGCAGCTCGTCAAGGAGCTCGACATCTGCCCGCCGGAGGCGCGCTCCGCGGTGGCGGTGTCACTGCGGCGCGAGGTGCTCGCGGCCTTCGCCATGGGCGTGCAGGCCCGCAACCCGCGGCTCGTGCGCGTGCTCGCCGCCAAGGGGGAGCTTTTCGACGGCCCCGAGTTCCGCACGCTCCGCCGCGCCATCCGGGAGGAGGCCGACGAGGCGCGCGCCGAGGCCGCCGAGGAGGAGGGCGGGCCCGAGGAGCACCTGCCGCCCGAGTGGGCCTGGTGGACCTTCACGCGCGGCCGCCGGGCGCTCATCATAGGCGGTGATCCCCGCGAGCCGAGCCGCCAGCGCCTGGAGAAGGCCTTCGGCTTCGCGGAGCTCGAGTGGGTGGGCGCCGAGTTCAAGCGCAACAACCTCCTCGGGGTGCGCGAGCGCGTCCGGGCGGGCCGCACCGACCTCGTCATCCTCCTGACGCGCTTCACCGGCCACGACGCCGACCAGATCATCATCCCGGCCTGCCGCGAGACGAACGTGCCCTTCGTGTGCGTCCAGCACGGCTACGGCGTGGTCCGCGTGCGGCACGCGATCGAGCGCTTCCTCGACCCGGAGTCGCGGCGCTAGGAGCGTCCGGGGAAATGCGGACCGAGCGCGCTGAGCGGCCGCTGAGGCGCGGCTGCGCGGCTGACGAGGGCGCAGGTTGAAACCTGTAACCGAGGAAGACGCGCGGCCGCGCCCAGCGGACGCCAGCGCGCGACGGGAGCATTTCCCCGAACGCTCCTAGGCCTGGAAGGCCTTCCGATCCTGGAGCGGCGGGAACGTCCGCCGCGCCTCCGCGACCACGGCGGGGTCGATCTCCGCGACGAGCACGGCCTCCTGCGACGAGGCCTGCACGAGCGCCTCGCCCCAGGGGTCGACGGCGACGCTGTCCCCGGCGTAGCCGAGCCCGCCTCCGCTGCCGACGCGGTTGACGCCGAGGACGAAGGCCTGGTTCTCGATGGCGCGCGCCCGGAGCAACGTGGACCAGTGCTGCCGTCGCCGCTCCGGCCAGCTCGCGATGACGACGTAGGCGTCGGTGTCGTCGACGGTGGCGCGGAAGGGCTCGGGGAAGCGCAGGTCGTAGCAGATGAACGGCGTGATGCGCAGCCCTTCGACCTCCCAGCGCGCGACGCGGTCGCCGGCCACGTAGTGCCGGTTCTCCTCGCCGAAGGAGAAGGGGTGGATCTTCGTGTAGCGCTGGATGCGGCCGTCGGGCGCCACGAGCGCGGCGACGTTGCGCGGCCCCGGGCGCTCGGGGATGCCGGCGAGGATCCACATCCCGAGGCCCTCGGCGGCCTCGCGGAGGAAGGTCTCGGTGGGGCCGTCCTCCGGCTCGGCGATCTTCTCGGGGTCCATCGAGAAGCCGGAGCAGAACATCTCGGGGAGCACGGCGAGGCGCGCGCCGAGGGCCGCGGCCTCGCGGAGGCGGCGGTCGGCGCGGGTGTGGTTCGCCGGGGCGTCCTCCCACGCGAGGTCGAGCTGGATCAGGGCGATGCGCACGGAAGCTCCAGGGGTCAGCGGGCGAGCGCCTCGAGCCGCGCGATGGCGGCGCGCAGGGTCTCCTCGCGCTTGCAGAACGCGAAGCGCACGTAGGCGCGTCCGTATTCCGGGTGATCGTAGAAGACGCTCGGCGGGATCGCGGCCACGCCCACCTCGATGAGGCGCCGGACGAAGGCGAGGTCGTCGTCCGGCACGCCGTCGGGGCCTCGCCGGGCGAAGCGCGAGAAGCCCGCGCACGCGAAGTAGGTGCCCGCGGGCGCGCGGACCTCGAAGCCGATGCGCGCGAGCTCGCCGACGAGCAGGTCGCGCTTGCTCCGGAAGTCGGCTCGGAGCTCGTCGTAGTAGGACCGGGGCGCGTCCACCGCCGCGACGGCGGCGTGCTGGAGCGGCGTGGCGGTGGAGAAGGTGACGAACTGGTGGGCGGCGCGGACCGCGGCGGTGAGGTCCGGCGGCGCGCAGGTCCAGCCGATCTTCCAGCCGGTGAAGGAGAAGGTCTTCCCCAGGCTCGAGATGGTCACGGTGCGCTCGCGCATGCCCGGGAGCGTCGCCATCGGGACGTGCACGGCGTCGTAGGTCAGGTGCTCGTACACCTCGTCCGAGAGGCACACGACGTCGTGCTCGCGGCACAACCCCGCGAGGAAGGCGAGCTCGTCCCGGTCGAACACCTTGCCGGTGGGGTTGTGCGGCGTGTTCAGCAGGAGGAGCCGCGTGCGGGGGCCGAACAGGCGGCGGACCTCGTCGCGGTCGAAGGTCCAGTCGCCGTCCTCCGTGCGCCGGAGCGTCGCGACGCGCGGGATCGCGCCCGCCATGAACACGCCCGCGCGGTAGCTGTCGTAGTAGGGCTCGAAGAGCACGACCTCGTCGCCCACGTCGAGCAGCCCCTGCAGCGCGTCGAAGATGGCCTCGGTCGCGCCGCTCGTGACCGTGATCTCGGCGTCCGCGTCGTACGCGAGGTCGTAGTCGCGCGCGTACTTGCGCGACAGCGCCGCGTTCAGCGGCGGGATGCCGGTCATCCGGGCGTACTGCCCGTGCTGCTCACGGACGGCGCGCACCGCCGCTTCCTTGAGCCAATCCGGCCCGTCGAAGTCCGGGAAGCCCTGCGCGAGGTTGATGGCGCCGCGCTCGTTCGCGAGCCGGGTCATCTCGGTGAAGATGGTCGTGCCGAAGCCGGTGAGCTTGCGGGAGAGGCGGGGTCGCATCGGCGGAACGTACCCCGGGAGGGCGGCACCGACGCAGTGCCGATGCCGCCTGGGTGGTCAGCGACCGGTCTTCACCGGCGCGAGCCAGTCGTCGTTCCACTCCTTGCCGGCGCGGACACTCGTCTTCGTCTTCATGGGACCTCCGGGGCACGCGGGGCCGGACGTCGGCCCCCGTCGAAGCTAACTTCCATCGCCCATGACCGACCTCTCCTTCCTCACGTTCGACCAGCTGCTCGAGCAGTACTTCGCCCACCACGGCGTCGAGGCCGAGCTCGCGCGCCGCTTCGGCACCGCGGCGACCGTGCTCGTGGTCGACGTGCGTCCGCCACACGGTCGCGGCCACGGCGTCGGCCACGCCCTCGCGCTCGCCGCCGCCGCGTGGCGCCTGCTCGGGCCCGTCCTGGACGTGCACGGCCGCGCGCCCGCGACCGGTCAGTCCGCCGCGCGCCGCTACGTCTTCGACGACGCCGGCCACGCGCTCGTCGCCGCGCTCGACGCGCAGCGGGCCCTCGCGACGGGGGGCCTCGGAGGCGCCCCCGACCACCCCGTGCGCGCCCGTGTGGGCCTCGGCGCCGGCGAGGTCCTCCTCGCCCCGGACGGCGAGGCCGCCGGGCCCGAGATGGACCGCGCGACCACCCTCGGGGGGACCCTCGCGCGCCCCGGGGAGGTGCTCGCCACCGAGGCGTTCCTCCGCGCGCTCGGGCCGCTCCCCGCCGGGGTCGGGGGCTTCCGCGCGCCGGCCGACCGCGAGCAGGCGGCCGGCTTCGCCTTCCACGTGCTGGCCGACTACCGGTGAAGTGACCGAACGTCCGGAATTCCCCCGAGGATCGCGACGTGGCGCGGCTCGGCGTCGTCTGATAGCGTGCGGCCGCAAGCAGGAGCGCCGCCATGACGAGCACGCAGGAGGAGATCGAGGTCTCCTACGACGTCTCCAACGATTTCTTCCGCCTCTGGCTCGACGAGAACATGCACTACACCTCGGCGGTCTACGACCGCGAGGACATGACGCTCGAGGAGGCGCAGGAGAACAAGGCGAAGTGGCTCTACGAGTTCGCCGAGCTCGGCCCCGACAAGACGGTCCTCGACATCGGCTGCGGCTGGGGCTCGATGATCGACTACTGCGTGCGCCGCGGCGTCAAGCGGGCCGACGGCATCACGCTCTCCACCGAGCAGCTCGAGTGGGCGAAGGCGCGCAAGCTCCCGAACGCGAACTTCATCCTCTGCGACTACAAGGACTACGCCCCCGCGGAGCCCTACGACGGCCTCGTCTCCGTCGAGATGATCGACCACCTCTGCTCGCCGGCCCAGGCGCGCGAGGGCCTCGCGGTCGAGATCTACCGCACCTACTTCAACAAGCTGGCGGAGTGGGTCAAGCCCGGCGCCTGCTTCGGCTTCCAGGCCATCCTGCGCAACCGCATCCCGCGCGCGAAGCAGGACCTGCTCGATCTCCAGTTCACCGCGGACGTGATCTTCCCGGGCGGGCTCAACCCCCGCCTCGAGGAGCTCATCATGGCGGTGAACCCCAAGTGGGAGATCCTCCAGCTCAACACCCGCCGCACGCACTACGGCCGCACCACCCACGAGTGGCGCCGCCGCATGCGCGAGCACGAGCCCTTCATCCGCGCGAAGTGGGGCGACAAGGTGTACGACGACTACGAGCGTTACCTCTCCACCTGCGTGAAGGGCTTCGCGAACCACTGGTCGAGCGACGTCCAGATGAAGCTGGTCCGGATCTAAGGGATCTTCTTCTTGGGACGGGGGGCTCCGCCCCCCGTAACGCCCCCCGATCCCTCGGAGTGGCCGGCCCCGACCCGACGCGGCAGCGGCTACGTTCGCGCATGCCGCCGGACGCCCTCACCGAGCTCACCGCCCTCGCGCCCTTCGCCCTCCCGGACCCGGTGACGGCCCGGATCGTGGCCGGCTACACCGAGCCGCACCGGCGCTACCACACGCTGCGGCACCTCGCCGAGATGGCGCGTTCGTGGCGCGACGTCGAGGCCGGGCCCGGCTGGCGGGACCCGCGCGCCACGTGGCTCGCGCTGCTCTTCCACGACGTGGTCTACGACCTCGCGCTCGGCCCCGGCGGCAGCGAGGAGGCGAGCGCGCGGCTCCTGGGCGAGCTGGTCCCCGCCAGCGCGGAGGCGCAGCGGCTGGTGCGGCTCACCGCGGCGCACGGCCACGAACCCGAGGGCCTCGACCCCGACGCGGCCCACTTCCTCGACGCCGACATGGCGATCCTCGGCGCGGAGCCGGAGCGCTTCGACGAGTACGAGGCACAGGTGCGCGCGGAGTACGTGCCCTTCATCGGGGAGGAGGCCTACGGGTTCGGCCGGCGCGCGTTCCTGGCGGGGCTCGCGGAGAAGCCGCGCATCTACGCGAGCGACTTCTTCCACGCGCGGCTCGATGCAAGGGCGCGCGCCAACCTCGCGCGGGTGCTCGGGGAGCGCACCGGCTGAGCGTCAGTCCTCGACGAGGTCCCAGGCGCTCACGTACCCGGGGCCGATCGCCTGGATGAGCCGATCGAAGTGCGGAGACGTGCCGAGCGTGGCGCTGTCGCCGATGCCGATGAAGAGCCGGCGCGCGCGGGTGACGCTCACGTTGAGCCGGCGCGGGTCGGCCACGAAACCGAGCTCCCCGTCGGGGTTCGAGCGCACGAAGCTCGCGAGGATGACCTCCTTCTCGCGGCCCTGGAACGCGTTCACCGTGCCGGACTCCACCTCGGGGATGGCCGCGCGGATACGCGCGAGCTGCGCGGCGTAGGGGGTGATGATGCCCACCTGCTCGGGCTTCACGCCGCTCGCCTGCAGCGACCGCCACACCCGCACGAGCAGGTCGAGCTCGCCAGGGTTGAAGTAGCTCCCGAGCGCGTCCTGCTGCTCGTCGTAGCCGAGGCCCGCGGTATCGATGAAGCGCGCGGACGGCGTGGTCCACTCGCCCATCGTGACGCCCGGGAGATCCTCGAGGTGGCGCTCGGCCACGTCGGGGTGGGCGCGGAGCCGGCCCTGGTAGGTCGCCTGGCTCAACACCATGAGGTCCTCGCGCATCCGCCGCTGCTCCGTGAGCATCGGGAACACGAAGCCCGCCTCGACGAGGCGCTGGAGCAGGCTCGTCTCGAGGCGCGGATCCTGGCTCTTCACGACGGGCCCCAGCTGGTGGGGATCGCCGGCGAGGATGATGCGCTTGACCTTGGTGGCGAGGAGCCAGAGCGCCGGCTCGGAGATCTGGCCACCCTCGTCGACGAGCGCGGTGCGCGGCGCCTTGAGGTCCTGGCCGCGCGTGTGGAGCGTGCCGAGGGTCATCGCGATCACGTCGGCGCTCGCGAGGATCTCGCGCTTGGCCGCGGACCACTCCTCGCGGATGGCCTCGCGCACCTCGAAGAGCTCGGGGCCCGAGAGGCGCGTGGCCTGCCGGATGAGCCCCTGGATCACCTGGGCGCGCGCGCCGTGGAGGATGCGGTGCTCGAGCGTGAGGTGCTGGGCCGAGCCGCCCACGCGGGCCGAGACGCCGAGCCGCACCACGTCGAGCCCGGCGGCGGTGGCGCGCAGGGCGAGATGGTCGACCGCGGCGTTGCTCTCCGCGAGGGCCCAGGGCTTCTCGCCGAGGTCCTCGAGCGCGGTGAGCATCGACACGAGCACCTCGGTCTTGCCGGTGCCGGGCGGCCCGTGCACGAGCCCGATCTCCGTGGCGCCGAGGGCCAGCTCGGCGGCCTCGCGCTGGGCGGGCTCGAGCGCCGCGAAGGCGGGGTGCTCGTAGGGGTCGGGCCGGTAGGGCCGCTCGTACCCGAGCAGGAGGTTCTTGAGCGGGCTGGACACGCGCTCGGCGCGCTCCATCGCCGCCTTCTGCAGGTCCATCACCGTGAAGTCGAGGCGCCGGCTCACCGCCCACGGCCCCTTGCCCTCGGGCACGCCCTCCACGCGGAGCTCGATCGTGGAGGCGTCGCGCCCTTCCACGCGGCCGGCGAGCCCCTCGTCGGGGCGCCCGATCGGCGCGAGCACCACGGGGTCGCCGGGGCTGAAGGCGTCGCCGATGTCCTTCCCGCGCAGGATCACGTTCACGCGCCCCTTGGAGCGGTGCTCGGTCGTCACGATGTCGAGCGGGGCGACGCTGAAGCCGGCGGCCACCCGGTCGGGCATGGACATCGACCGGAGGCGCCCGTGCTCCAGCTGGGCGGCGCGGCGCTCGTTGTCGAGGGCTTCGGCGAGGGATGCGAGGTGCGACACGCCGGGGGTCTATCCCGCCGCGGGCGTCGGCGGGACGGCCCTCGTGGGCGTCAGGGCAGGAAGCGAGCCCGTTCCCCGGGGGAGGGGATCCGGCACGACTCGCGACGGCCCCACACGTAGTAGCGGATCTTCGCGAAGAGCCGGTAGCCGAGGTCGGTGAGGAAGCGGGGGAGGATCCGCAGCCACGAGAGCGCCCGCCAGACGCCGGGGAGCCGCGCGCACAGGCGGAAGATCGCCGTGGAGTGCCAGCTCAGGCGCTCCTGGCCGCCCTCCACCTCCACGAGCACGATGCTGTCGAGGTCCTTGGGCACCTCGGGGTGGCGCGCGAGGATCTGCGCGGCCGTCTCTCCCTGGAGCGCCGCGAAGCGGAACAGGGCCGCCTTGTCCGCCTTGAGCACCCACTGCACCGAGGCGTCGCAGAAGCCGCACAACCCGTCGTACAGGACGATGGGGCCGGTGCTGGGCGCGGGCGCGTCGGGCATGAGCCGTCTTATCTCCCACCACGGGAGAATGGGGGGCGTTGCGGGGGGCCCGCCCCCCGCCCCAAGAGCAAAGAACCATTCGTTACGCCAAAAGCACCGAAGGCGCCGGGGTCACCCCCGACGCCTCCGTCTGGCCGTGTGGCGAGGGCTAACCCTCGGCGCCCGCGGCCTCGCCGCCTTCGGTCGCGGCGCCTTCCACCTTGGTCGGGATCGTCACGAACTTGATCTTCGCCCAGCCGGCGTCGTTCGCGGACGCGAGCACGCGGCGCACCATGCGGAAGTCGGTCTTGACGTCCGCCTGGATGATGACGAACCCGTCGTAGGGGAGCGTCGGGTCCGGCACGACCCCGATCCGGCGCTTGATCTCCAGATCGCGATCCTTCGCTTCCTTCAGCCGCGCGGACAGGCCCGGGATGACGATGTCCAGCTCGGTTCCGAGCTCGGACTCCGGGATCGCCTGGCTGTTGAGGAGGAGCTTGCCCCCCCCGTCCAGCATGACGATCTGCCCCGTCTCCTGCAGCTGCGCGCCCGAGACGGACATCGGCACCTTGATCTGATCGCTCAGGGTGACCTGGTCCGACGTGAACAGCTGGATGAGGAAGATGACGAGGATGGTGAACATGTCGACCATCGCCGTCAGGTTCAGGCTCGCGAAGCCGCTCTTCTTCCCGCCGGAGAGCGGGCTGGAGCGGAGGCGACCGATCGGCGCATACGCGGGGCGGCGCCCCGGCGAGATGATGGTGCTCATCGGTTAGCCTCCACTCGGCATCGGGGCGGCGCCCTCGGCCGGGACCGCCGACGGCGGGCCACCCGCGAGGAGCGTCTTGGGGTACCCGATCTGACGGCTCAGGTCGAGGACCTTGATCATCTCCTCGTAGGGGACGCCGTCATCCGTGTTGATGACGACCATCTCCTCCGCGGGGAAGGTCTCGTGGTCCTTCTTCATGAGCTCTTCGAGCTTCGTGTAGTCATAGTTCTCGCCGGCCTTCGGGACCTGTACGCCTTCCTCGACCTTCCGCCCGAGCCAGTGCCCTTCCGCCTTCACGTGGACCGTGAGGGGGGGGACGGGCGGGGTGTCGGGCTGTTCCTGCTGATCGGGCGGAGTATTGGAAATGCTCTGCTCGACGTCGAGGGAGGCGATCTGGGTCCAAACGGCGGCGATCATGAGGAAGGCAATGAGGCACGACATGAAGTCGATGAACGGGACCAGGTTCAGGTCCACGCCCATGCTCTTGCCGCGGCCCTTGCCGCCTTCGACCGAGACGCCCATTTGTTACCCCGAAGCCTGCGCGCCTTCCTGCTTGGCCGCGCGGTTGGAGAGCACGAAGTTGATCTCGGCGACGACCGACTCGTTGATCGCCTCGAGAATGTGCTGCGTGCGGGCCTGGAACACCGCGTAGATCAGGAGGAGGGGCACGGCGGAGCCGAGGCCGAACGCCGTGCAGTGCATGGCCTCGGAGATACCGGCCGAGAGGAGGGTGGCCTTCTGCGACGGGTCGGCGTTGGCGACCGCGCCGAAGGTCTTGATGAGGCCGGCGATGGTGCCGAGGAGCGCCGCGAGGGTCGCGGCGTTGGAGAGCACCGCGAGGTAGCCGGTGCGGGCCTCGATCTTGGGGACCTCGGAGAGGGACGCCTGGTCGAGGGCGGCCTGGATCTCCTTGTCGGGGCGGTGGGCCTTGAGGAGGCCGGCGCGGAGGATCCGGGTCAGCGGGCCCTGCTTCTGGGAGGAGAGCCAGCGGATGGCGGCCTGGGTGTCACCGCGCATGATGTGCTGGTTGAGGCCGGTGAGGAGGGCGTGCTTGTTCTCGGACGAGTCGAGGTAGAGCACCTTGATCCGCTCGATCGTGATGCCGATGCCGAAGGCGAGGCACCCGGCGATGAGGTGCATACCCCACCCGCCTTCCTTGTAGAACGCAACTGCTTCCTGGGCGAACGACACGAGGGACTCCTCTTTCGGCGCGGGGCGCCAAGGCTCTTCGGCGCAACAGCGCCGCTGGGTGGAAACTTAGACGAACTGCCGAAGCGAAACGGGTTGTACCAGATGCGGGAGCGGCCTTCTACAGGGAAGCTGTCAGGAGATCGTGAACAGGACCCGCGCCGGAACCGCGAGGGCTGCCGGTCCAACGTGGGTTCCCGCCATGCTTGACACGACGACGCCGGGCGGTTGTAATCCCCCGACTTTCCGGAGTGTTCCCATGCGCCTCGCCGCGATCTCCCCGCTCGTCCTCCTCGCCGCAGGCTGCGCTCCCGAGCAGCAGGCGCCTCCGGTCGAAGAGGCCCCCGTCGACACCTGCGGCGTCGACATCAACACGTTGCCGGGCTCTTCCTGGATCCATTCCAAGCCCACCGCCACGGGCGAGCAGCCGAACCCGATGGCGCGCATCAAGTTCGAGGACGCCGCCGGCACCCTGAAGGCGAAGTACACCGCGGGCTCCCTCGGCGACGTGTACGACTACACCTGCACCGTGAAGGGCGGCCTCGCGACCTGCATCGAGGACGACATCCACGCCGAGGCGTGGTGCAAGGCCTGGGCGGCCACCCACGACGGCGTGTGCGACCCGGCCGCGCTCGCGGCGGCGACCGGGCTCCCGCAGGCGGAGCTCGACAAGGTGGCCCAGAAGGTCAACGACGAGATCAAGAAGCTGAAGCCGGCCGAGAAGGAGATGCAGAAGAAGGCCGACAACAACCCGAACAACAAGATCCGCGGCAAGTTCCTCGTCGCCGTGGACAAGGGCAAGTGCCAGGTCACCATCCAGGACAAGTACCAGACCATGGTCGACGGGCGGGTCAACGAGTACGAGAACGTGCTCGGGACGGCCAAGTTCAACAAGGCCAAGGAGGAGTACATCTACGAGTCCTGCAAGGACGTCGACTCGGCCTGGGCGCCGGGCCCCGACGACCAGCACGCCGCCGTCCAGGGACCGGGCACCATCAAGTTCTCGGCCATCCTGCAGAAGGGGCAGAAGGGCGCCAACGGCTGCACCTACTCGGCCGACGTCTACAAGGACTGGGTGAAGTCGCAGACCGACGTGGCCGCCGTCGAGGACGCCAAGTACGGCCCGCGCTGGGACGTGCAGGTGCCGCTCACCGAGGTGGGCCGCCACGCCGTGTACTTCGACCGCTGGAAGACCTGCGACGGCAAGCGCGAGCGCGTCGGCCTCGCCTGCGCGGTCGTCCGCGTCGAGTGATCCGAGGTCGCCCGGTCACTTCCGGGCGAGCACGCGCTGGTAGATCTCGCGCCGCGGCAGCCCCGTCGCGGCGGCGAGGGACGTGGCGATGTCCTTCGGGCCTTCGCCCGCCGCCAGGCGCCGCGTGATCTCGTCGTCGAGCGACTCGACGGTGATCACCGGCCCCTCGGGCGCGCCCCCGACGAGCAGCACCACCTCGCCGCGCGTCTCGTCCCCGAGCGCGGCGCGGACCTCGCTCGCGGTCCCGCGCAGCCACTGCTCGTGCTCTTTCGTCAGGTTCCGCGCGACGCAGACCGGCCGCGCGGGCCAGAGCGTCGCGAGCGTCTCGAGCGTGGCGCCGAGGCGCAACGGGGACTCGTAGAACACGAGCGTGGCCCGCAGGGACGCGAGCTCGGCCAGCGCCGCGCGGCGCGGCCCCTCGTCGCGCGGCAGGAAGCCGCCGTAGTAGAAGCGGTCCACCGGGAGGCCCGCGCCCGTCAGCGCCGCGATGGCCGCGCAGGGCCCCGGGAGCACCTCGATCGGGAGCCCGGCGTCGATGCAGGCGCGGACGATGCGCCACCCGGGATCGTTGACGAGCGGCGTGCCCGCGTCGCTCACGAGCGCGACCTTCTCACCGGCGCGGATGCGGTCCACGAGCTCGGCGGCACGCGCGATCTCGTTGTGGTCGTGGTAGCTCGAGAGCCGCGCCTGGATGCCGTGCGTGCGCAGGAGCTCGCGCGTGACGCGCGTGTCCTCCGCGGCCACGACGTCGGCCTCGCGGAGCACCCGGAGCGCGCGGAGCGTGATGTCCTCGGGGTCGCCGATGGGGGTCGGGACGACCTGGAGCGCGCCGACCCGCCGCACCTACCAGACGCCCTGGGTGCCCGCGGGGAAGCGCCCGAGGAAGCCCCCGTAGGCGCCCACGTCCTGCGCGGTGCCGTCCCGGTCCTGCCCGCTGAGCATGTCGGCGCCCACGGAGCCGGTGGTGAGGCGGAAGTCCTGGTCGGTCCAGTCGGCGCCCGAGCCGAAGTCGGAGAAGGTGGGGTCCCCGTTCACGTTGCCGTCCGCCGGGTCGGGCGCGGCGCCGCCGTTGACCACGTCGGAGGTGCCGAACACCGAGTCGTAGATCTTCACCGTGGGGGCGTCGGCCTCGTCGATGCCGTACACCGTGTTGTAGGCGAAGATCGTCTCGTCGACCTCGAAGTAGCCGTAGCGCAGCCGGATGCCGCCGGGGGCGTTGTCCGCCACGGTGACGCGCGTGAGGAACGCGCGCTCGTCGAGGAACACGCCGCCGCCGCCGTTCACGTTCGCGCGGTTGCCGACGATGAGCGAGTTCTGGAGCACGAGGTTGCCGAACGTGGTGTTGCCGTAGATGCCGCCGCCGTACTCGGCGGTGTTGTCCGCGATGACCACCTGCTGCGCGTAGAGGCTGGCGTTGCGCTCGAGGTACATGCCGCCGCCCAGGAAACCCGCGTTGTCCTGCACCACGCTGTCGAAGAGGATGACGGTGGCGCCGGACCAGATGCCGCCGCCGTCCACGGAGGTGGTCCCGTTGCCCTCGACGACGCAGTCGTGGATGCGGATGTCCGTGTCCGCGTACACGCCGTGCTCGCTCGCGCCCGTGATCGTGAGGTGCCGCAGGTAGCTCGCGCCGTCGACGGCGATCGGCTCGCCGGCCGCGTCGATGATCACGCCCCCCTCGGGGTCGCCGATGATGGCCTCGGCGCCGGCGATCGGCCCGTAGGTGCCGGGCTCGAGGAACAGGATGGTCTCGCCGGCGAGGAGCGCGTCGTCGACCGTGGGGTAGTCCGTCGGGATGCGCGCGCCGGGGTCGTCGGCGTAGATCTGCATCGTGACGGGGTCGCTGGTCTGGCGCGAGGACGACACCACGAGCGTGATCAGCCCGTCCGTGCCCGTGTACCAGGGCGTCTCGCTCGTGTCGTCGTCGAAGGTGCCGGACGTGGCGCTCCACGAGAAGCTGAGCGATGCGCCGGACGGGTCGTAGGAGCCCCGCCCGTCGAGCCGGACGGAGTGGTCGCTCGCGCCCCACATCCGCTGCCACTTGGGCTGGGCGACGGGCTCGTCGATGTCGGGGTCGGGCCCCGGACCGGTGTCCCCGCCCGCGCTGCGGCCCGTGTCCACGTCCGTGTCGGTGTCCGAGTCGGCGTCCGAGTCGGCGTCCGAGTCGGCGTCCGTGTCCGCGTCGGTCTCGCCGGAGTCGGTGTCCGCGCCGGAGTCGGTGTCGGTGTCCGACGCGGAGTCGGGGGCGCCGGTGTCGTCCGTGTCTTCCTTCCCCGGCTCGTCACGATCGCAGGCGGCGAGGATCAGCAGCAACGGAAGGTACACGCGCATTCGGCCGACTCCGGGCGCGACGAGGGTCGCGCCTTGCGTCCAAGATACCCGTCGGCTCCTACTGGCGCGAGCGGCTCGCCAGGGCCACGTCCGTGAGGCCGGCCTCGCGCGCCTTCGAGATGACCTTCATGATCAGCTCGTACGTGGCGGTCTGATCACCACGAATGACCACGCGTGTCGACGCGGCGCCGCGCTTGATCTCCGCGAGCTTCCCGTCGAGCTGGTCGAGGGTGATCTGGTCCGCCTCGACGAAGAGCGTCCCGTCCGGGAGCACGGAGATGACGATGTCCTTGGGGACCAGCGGCGTCTCGCCGGTGCCCTGGGGCGTCTGCACCTGGAGCGCGCGCTCGGAGAGGAGCTCCTTCGCCGCCGCCGCCTGCCGCTCGGCCTCCACCATCGAGGAGGAGACCACCATGAAGATGATCAGGAGGACGAGGAACACGTCCGTGAGCGGGGTGATGTTGATCTCGGCGAAGATCGCGTCGTCGTCGTCGCCGCCGCTATCCTGCGGAGCTGCCTGCATCGGCCGCCTCCCGGGTCTCCAGCAGCTCCAGGAGCTCGTCGGCGAGGAACGACAGCTCGCGCGCCGCCCCGCCGATGGCGGACTGCAGGTAGTTGAAGAACACGATGGCCTCGAGCGCCACGAAGAGGCCGGCCGCGGTCGCGATCAGCGCCTCGGAGATGCCCGCGCTGACGACCGCGAAGCCGCCGGTGCCGGCCTCGCCGATCGCCTGGAAGGAGCTCATGACGCCGACGACCGTGCCGAGGAGGCCGGCGAAGGGCAGGAGCGCGCCCGCGGTGCCGAGGATCCAGACGCCCGCCTTCAGCTGCGCCGTGGCCCGCTTCTGCTCGCGCGCCATGGCGAGCCGCGGGTTGCCCTTGATCCGCCCGAGCGCGCGGTCGAGGCCCGCGGTGAAGACCTCGCGGGCCGGGGAGCCGACCCCGTCGCAGAGGCGCCGGGCCTCCTCGAGGTTGCCCTTCCGGGCGGCCTCCACCACCCGCTCGTCGAGCCGCCGGATCGCGCGCTTCGTGCGAAGCACGTTGATCCAGCGCTCGAGCGCGAGCGCCACGAGGAGGACCGAGGAGAGGATCATGACGACCATCGTCGGCCCGCCGGCCTTGAAGGTCTCGAGCAGCGCTTCGGGAGTGGGCAGGGTGATCATTCCCCCCGCATCTACTCGCGTTCGACGGTGAGCGCCATGAACCGCGTGAGGAGCGGACCGGGCCCCACGTCGGACAGGGGGACCCACTGCAGGCCCTCGACGGCCCAGGGGAGCTTGAGCGTGTCGGGCGTGTACGCCCGGGCCGGGAGGTGGCGCCCCTCGCTGCGCATCCGCGCCCGCAGGCCCTCGTACGAGTGGCGGGCGAGCTGCTCCGCGCCCATCTCGAAGCGCAGGCACTCGCCGAGCGGCTCGAGCCGCGTGCGCAGCCCCAGATCGCGGGCCACGGCGACGAGCTGGCCGAAGTGGATGCTCACCTCGGGGTGGTCGAGCTGCGTCGTCTCCTGGGGGAGCTCGTCGACGCCGCCGAACTCGGAGAGCCACGCGACGCCGCCCGGCGCGAGCACGCGCGCGATCTCCTCCAGGAAGAGCCAGGCGCCGAGGTTGTAGAGGGCCGGCCCGGGGTGGGGCGTGATCCGGTGGCGCCGGAGCCGCTCCTCGACCTCGCGCGCCGCGCCGTGGGCGCCGCCGCGCGGGTCGTAGGGGACGGCCGAGAGGTCGGCGATGACCTCGTTGGAGAGGAGCAGCCCGACGCTGCGGTCCGGGAGGGGGAGGGACGTGGCCGTGCCGAGCACCTCGCGGGTGCCGGGCAAACGGGCGCGCTGGGTCTTCAGGAGCTCGGGCGAGGCGTCGACGCGCAGGTAGTCGAGCGGCCCGCCCGCGCGCGCGAGGAACGCGGCCCCGAGCTCGCCGTCCCCGGGGCCGACCTCGACGATCGGGGCGTCGCGGCGCAGCTGGCCGCGCCCGTCCAGCACGTCGAAGAGCCGCTCGCCGTAGCGCTGCCCGCCGAGCGCGGGGTGGGGGACGCCGAAGGCGTGCGCGATGGTGGTCTCGCGGTCGTCGAAGTGGGTGGCGCCGTCGGTGATGCCGGCGTGGTGGTAGGCGCCGAGCGTGGTCTCGCCCGCCGTGCCGTACTGGTCGGCCGGCCGGGGCGCGCCGCCGCGCGGAGGCGCCACGAGCCGCTCCAGCGAGGGGTCCCGGCGGGTGACGGGCCGGTCGCGGAGCTGGATCGCCTGCGCGTTCGGGCCGGTGAGCTCCGCGAGGAAGCCGACCGCGGCGTCGAGCGCGATCCCCGCGGTCGCGGCCGCCTGGGCGACCGTGCGGGAGCCGTTGCAGGCGCGCCAGAACGCGAGCGTGGCGGGGGAGAGCCGCAGCTCGCGCCAGGCGTGCCCGCCGGGGGTGCGCACCATCGGGTCCGGGAGCCAGAGCGCAGGCACCTCGGGGAGCGTGAGCACGAGCCGCGAGCGGCAGGGCACGAGGCGCGCCACGTCGGGCCGCGCGCTCTCCCGCAGGAGGTGGAGCTCGTCGAGCCGGCGGGCCAGGGCCGCGAGGTCGGGCGGGGGCAGGAGCCCCGGCGTCCAGCGCTCGAGCTCCGCGTACACGTCCTCGGACACCGGCAGGTGGCGCCCCGTGCGCGCGTTCCACAGGATCACGGGGCCGAGGCCCGTCAGGACGCGCACGTCGGGGGAGAAGCGGCTCACGCGGAGGCGATGTATCCGACCCGGCCGAGCGAGGCGGGGCTGTCACGCGTCTGTCCGCACCGCGCGGGCGCTCGGGCGGCCGGGATAACCCTCGAAGATGGACTGTACGCCACCCGCCACGTGGGCCGAGATCGCGGAGTGGCGCGCCGACACCGGGTACCCGGCCGACGCGTACGCCGCGCTGGTGAGCCTCGGCGAGGCGATCTTCGACGGTGCGCCCGACTGCCCGACGATGAACACCGACTACTCGCCCTGGACCTTCGAGGGCGGGTGCACCTCCGCGAACGGCTACGAGCTCGAGCTCACCGGCGAGATGTCCGGCGGCTGGTACCGCCTCTCCGCGACGATCGTGCCCGGGTCCGCCGCGGACGGGACGTGGCCCACCGGCACGCTCGACCTGGAGGTCGACCAGACCACCTCCGGCACGGGCACCTACGGCGGTACGACCACCGACCTGGTCGCCACCTGGGACTTCGACGACGCCGGCACCACCGGCCTCCCGCTCACCGGGACCCTCGACGGCCGCGACCGCGAAGGCTGGAACGGCTGCGGCGCGGACGGCACCGGCTCGATGACCGGCGATCTCGAAGGCTGCGCCTTCGACGTGGCCTGGGAGTCCTCTTCCTACGTCGGCAACGACGGCAACTTCGAGGGCTGGACGTTCACGTTCGGTACGTCGTCCGCCGAGGTCACCTACGGCGTGTGCGGCACCCGCCTCGGCGTGTGGGACGGCGCCCGGTCCCGGCTCGACGAGACGTGGGCCGAGCTCCCGTTCACCGACCTCGACGGTGACGGCTGCGCCGCCGAGGACTGCGACTGTGACGAGTCCGACGCCGCCGTGTACCCCGGCGCGGACGACCCCCGGGCCGACGGCCTCGACCTCGACTGCGACGGGAGCGACGACCCCGACGGCGACGAGTGCAGCCACACCTTCGACCCGTGCGCGCCCGCGACCGATCCCGAGGACACCGGCGACACGGGCGACTCGGGCGCGGAGCCCGCCTGCACCGCGCCCGCGACCTTCGCGGACGCCGCCGCGTGGCGCGCGGACGGCACCCGCCTCCCCGGTCTCGAGGAGGACCTCCTGCGCCTCGGCGAGGCGCTCCTCGAAGGGGCCGAGGCCGGCTGCCCCGTCGTCGACGAGTCGGCCGTCCCGTTCGTCTGGACCGGCGGCTGCGCCCTCCCGAGCGGCTACGCGCTCTCGCTCGACGGCACGAGCTGGAGCGGCGGCGACTATTACTACTCCGAGGGCGGCTACGCCTTCGCGTTCACGCTCGTCGCCACCGACGCGGCGGACGGCACGCTGCCCACCGGCACGTTCTCGCTCGAGGTGACGAACAGCGCGTACTACGACGCGTCGAGCCAGTCGCTCGTGGCCGCCTGGTCCCTCGACGAGCCCGGCCCCACCGCGCTCCCCGTCACGGGCACCCTGAGCGCGGAGGCCGGCGGGTCCTCCGGCACCGGCTGCGGCGGCGAGACGCGCTCCTACGCCGGCGAGCTCGACGGCTGCCCCTTCGCGAGCAGCCACGCCACCTCCGCCTACACCGGCGAGCCCGACGTCCGCGAGCGCCACACCGTCACGGTCGGCGACTGGTCCGGCGACGTGCGGCTCCGCGAGTGCGGCACCCGCGAGGGCCTCGCGCCCGGCCTCCGCGAGCGGCTCGACGCAGACTGGGCCGCGCTCCCGTTCATCGACCTCGACGGCGACGCCTGCGCCGCCGAGGACTGCGACTGCGACGACTTCGACGCGACCATCCACCCGAGCGCCGAGGACCCCGTCGGGGACGGCCTCGATCGCGACTGCAACGGCGACGACGCCGCCTACCCCGACGACTGCCCGACGGTGTGGACCGAGTGCGCCGCCTCCGCGGTCCTCGGCCCCCCCGACACCGGCGACACGGGCGCCCCGGACGACACCGACGAGCCGGCGCCCGTCGATCCCCCCGCCGCGTCCGATCCGTCCGACGAGGGCTGCGGCTGCGGCAGCACGCCCGCCGCCCCGGGCGGCCTCCTCCTCGCCTTCGCCGCGCTCCTCCGGCGCCGTCGCCGGGGCCGCTGAACGGCGGCACCGGTTAGCCGCCGCGCGATGCCGATCGCGCTGCCCATCGACGCCGTGCTCCCCGACGTGCTCGGCGCGCTCGACGCGCACGGCGCCGTGGTCCTCGTGGCGCCGCCCGGAACGGGCAAGACGACCCGGCTGCCCGTCGCGGTCGCGGAGACCGTCCGCGGCCAGGTGTGGGTGCTGGAGCCGCGCCGGATCGCCGCGCGGGCGGCCGCCACGCGCGTAGCCGAGGAGATCGGCGAGCCCGTCGGCGAACATGTCGGCTACGCGATGCGCCTCGACCGCCGGGTGGGCCCCCGGACGCGCGTGTTGTACGTCACGGAGGCCCTGCTCGGGCGGCGCTTCGCGGAGGATCCCACCCTCGCGGGCATCGACGCCGTCGTGCTCGACGAGTTCCACGAGCGCAGCGTGCACGTGGACGTGGCGCTCGCGGCGGTGCGGGGCCTGCGCCGGACGCGACCGGACCTGCGGCTCGTGGTCATGAGCGCGACGCTCGACGGGGCGGCGGTCGCGAAGTGGCTCGACGCGCCGCTGGTCGAGGCGCACGCGCGGACCTTCCCGGTCGAGGTCACGCACGTCGAGCGCAAGGACGAGCGGCCCCTGGAGGTGCGCGTGTCCGCCGCGGTGCGCGCGGTGTGCGCCGACACCGACGGCGACGTGCTCGTGTTCCTGCCCGGCCGCGGCGAGATCGAGCGCTGCCACGAGGCGCTCGCCGGGCTCGACGCCGACGTCCTGCCCCTGCACGGCGAGCTCGGCGGTGACGAGCAGGACCGCGCCCTGCGCGCGGGTCGCCGGCGCCGGGTCGTGCTCGCCACGAACGTCGCGGAGACGAGCGTGACCGTCGAGGGCGTGCGCACGGTGGTCGACGCCGGGCTCGCGCGCGTGGCCGGTCACGACCCCTGGTCCGGCATGGGCACGCTCTCGCTCGAGCCCGTCTCGCGCGCCTCCGCGGGCCAGCGGGCCGGGCGCGCCGGCCGCACGGGGCCGGGCCGCTGCCTCCGGCTCTACACCCGGCCCGACCACGACCTCCGCCCCGCCGAGACCACGCCCGAGATCCGGCGCGTGGATCTCGCCGACGTCGTGCTCGACCTCGCCGCGCCCGTCGGGAGCGATCCGCGCACGTTGGAGTGGATGGACCCCCCGCCCCCTGCGGCCTGGAAGGCGGCCACCGACCTGCTCGTCCGGCTCGGCGCGCTCGACGCCGCCGGCCGCCGCACCCCCGTCGGCGACGCGATGGCCCGCCTCCCGGCCGCGCCGCGCGTGGCCCGCATGCTCGTCGAGGCCGCCGCGCGCGGGGTCGCCCGCGAAGGCGCCGCCCTGGCCGCGCTGCTCGAGGAGCGCCGCCGCCCCGAGGCCGAGGATCTCGTGCTGCGGGCGCTCGATCCGCGCGGGCTCTCGCGCCAGGGGCAGCAGGTGGCGCGGCAGTTGGAGGGGATGCTCTTGGGGCAGGGGAGCCCGGAGGGCTCGCGGAGCGCCCGACCCGAGCGCTGCGAGGGTCCGCGGCGGCAAGCCGCGGAGGGCGCGCAGCCCGCCCCCGGAGGCGAGCGCAAAGCGAGCCGTGAGGGGGGCCTCCGCCCCCCCCGCAACGCCCCCCCTGCTCCGACGGGCTCCTCCGCCGTGGACGACCGTGGCGACCGCCTCGCGGCCTGCCTCCTCGCGGGCTTCCCCGACCGCGTCGGCAAGCGCAAGGGCGGCGCCGTCGTGTTCGCGGAGGGCGGGAGCGCCGCGGTCGACGCGCACACGCCCGGCGGGGACGCCTTCGTGGTGGTGCCCGAGGTCGAGCGGATCGGCGGGAAGGCCCGCGTGCGCTCGCTCACGCCGATCCCGGCGGACTGGCTCCTCGACGGCGCCGAGGTGCGCACGACCGTGCGCTGGGTGGGCGAGCGCGTCGAGGCGTCGGAGCAGCTCTGCTACGGGGCGCTCGTGCTCGAGGAGAGCCTGGGCGGCGGCGACGCCGACGCGGTCGCCGCGCTCCTGTGGGAGCACGCGCGCCCGGTCGCGCACCGCGTCTTCGCGGACCACGAGCGCGCCGCCGCGCTGGTGCGCCGCGTGGCCTTCCTCCGCCGCCTCGGCCACCCGTACCCGGCGCTCGACCTGGACGTGCTCGGGCGCGCGGGCTGCGCGGGCTGCCGCTCCTTCGCGGACCTGGGCGGCGTCTCGCTCGTCGCGCTGGCGACCGAGCAGCTCGGTCCCGACGCTTCGCGCGTGGACCAGCTCGCGCCGGAGGGCCTGCCGCTCGGGAACCGGAAGCGGGCCCCCATCACCTACCCGGAGGACGGCGAGCCCTACATCTCCTCGCGGATGCAGGACTTCTTCGGCCTCGTGGACGGCCCGCGCATCGCGAACGGGCAGGCGCTCGTGCTGCACCTGCTCGCCCCGAACCAGCGCCCGGTGCAGGTGACGCGCGACCTCGCGGGCTTCTGGGACCGGCACTGGCCGGGGATCCGGAAGGAGCTCATGCGGCGCTATCCGCGGCACGCCTGGCCGGAGGACCCGCGCCGGCCGGTGGAGGAAGAGGGGCGGCGGTAGGCATCGGCGGCTACACTTTCTGTTGCATGCCAATGCGGCCGGCAGTGGGAGCGCGGGGGAGTGCGGGGATCGACCCCGGCGCGGCCTGCCATGGAGGACGGCGCGTGGTCGCCTTCGCGGGAACCGGACCGGCGCGCGGCTGTCGGAGCTCCACGTGACGCCCGAACACAAGAAGGTCGAGGCGCTGCTCGCCCTGGGCCGCGCCGAGGAGGCGGTGGCCCTGGCCGACCGCCTGCCCGGTCGCGAGACCCCGTCGGTCGACTTCCTGCGCCTGCGCGGGCGCGCGCTCCGCGCGGCCGGCCGCGTGTTCGACGCGGAGGCCAGCTTCCGCGAGGCGCTCGGGCTGCAGCCCGGCGATCCGGGGCTGCTCGCCGACCTCGCGACCACGCTCCTCGGCCAGCGCCGCCTCAAGGACGCGCTGCCGTACGCGCGCGAGGCCGTGACGCTGCGGCCCGACGTGGCGGCCTACCACTGCCTCCGCGGCGTCGTGGCCGAGTCGCTCGGCTACGACGAGGAGGCCGAGCACGCGCTCATGGCCGCCCGCGAGCTCGCGCCGGCCGACGCCGAGGCCCACACGGTGTACGGCTACCACGCGCTCCGCCAGGGCCGCGTGGCCGACGCCGAGCGGGCCTTCGGCGACGCGCTCGCGCTCCACCCCGACCGCGCCGAGGCCCTGCGCGGCCTCGCCCGCTGCGCCGCCGCGCGCGGCGACTGGCCCGCCGCGCGGGTCCGCTGGCTCGACGCGCTCTCCGCGGACCCGCGCCAGAACGACCGGGAGCTCGCGTCCTCGCTGGTGCTCGGGCACCCCGCGCTCGCGCCGGTCCGCGCCGTGTCGCGCGTCCCGAGCGCCGTCTCCATCGCGCTCGCGGCGGCCGCCGGGGCGCTCTTCCTGCTGTTCCCGCAGGCCCCCGGCGGGCTCGCGGCGACGGTCTTCTTCCTCGCGGGCGCCGCCGCCGGGCCGCTCGCGCGCTCCGCGCTGGATCGGCGCGCCCGCACCTGAACCCGGAGCCCTCCGTGGCCGACGCCGTCACCGCTCTCCGCGAGGCCCTCGCGTTCTCCCCCGACAACGTGCCGCTCCGCCTGCACCTCGCGCGCACCCTGCTCGACGCCGGCCGGTACGCCGAGGCCGCCACGGAGCTCCGCGAAGTCCTCGCGCGCGCGCCCGATCGCGCCGACGCGCGTCTCGCCGCCGGCCTCGCGGCGCGTGAGCTCGGCGACGACCCGCGCGTGGTCGACCACTGGTGGCCCGTGCGCGCCGAGCTCGACCCCGAGGACCTGCGCGACCTCGCGCGCGCGGCCCTGCGGATCGGCGCGCGCGACAAGGCCCAGGCCGCCTACGACGAGGTGCTGGCGCGCGACTCCGCGCTGCGCGATCTCGAGCTCGACCGCGGCCTGCGCCTCCAGGTGGTGGAGACCGCGCCCGTCGAGGAGCCGCCGAAGCCGGTGCGCCAGCGCCCGACCATCACGTTCGCGGACGTAGGCGGGCTCGAGGCGCTCAAAGAGCGGCTGCGGATGGACATCATCTACCCGCTGCAGCGGCCCGATCTCTTCAAGGCCTACGGCAAGAAGGTGGGCGGAGGCGTGCTCCTGTACGGGCCGCCCGGCGTGGGCAAGACGCACCTCGCGCGCGCGGCGGCGGGGGAGTGCGAGGCGAGCTTCGTGGTGGTCGAGATCCAGCAGGTGCTCGACATGTGGCTCGGCGAGAGCGAGAAGCGCCTGCACCAGATCTTCGAGAAGGCGCGCGACGAGGCGCCCACCATCCTGTTCTTCGACGAGATCGAGGCCATCGGCGCCGCGCGGCACCAGCTCCGGCACGGCCCCGGCCGTCGCATGGTCAACCAGCTCCTCGCCGAGCTCGACGGCGTGGGCGCGCAGAACGAGCGCGTGCTGGTCCTCGGCGCGACGAACGCGCCCTGGGACGTCGACCCCGCGCTCCGGCGCCCGGGTCGCTTCGACCGCGTCGTGTTCGTGCCGCCACCCGACGTGGCGGCGCGCGCCGAGGTGCTCCGCATCGCGTTCCGGGACCGCCCAACCGAGAACCTCGACCTGGACGCGATCGCGCGCCGGACCGCCCGCTACTCGGGCGCCGACCTCGTGCACCTCGCGGAGGTGGCGAGCGAGCGCGCGCTCGGCGAGGCGCTGCGCACCGGCAAGGTGCGCGCCATCAACCAGAGCGACGTGATCGCGTCCCTCGACAAGGTGCGCCCCACCACGGTCGAGTGGCTGGACGTGGCGCGGCGGTACGTCACCTACGCGAACCAGGCGGGGCTCTACGACGACGTGAAGACGTACCTGGAGAAGGGGCCGGAGTAGGGTAGATTGGTGGCGGAGACCGAGATGGCCACCGCCCTCCCCACCCCCCAGCACAAGCACCCGCCCCGCAAGTAGGTCGGGCCCCTGCGCCACGCGCGCGAGGGGACCGGAGGGCAGCGCGGGCGTCGCGCGGCTCCGGGCCGGAGGCCACGGGTGTGCCGGCGGCCCGCGCTGGTCGGCCGCCGCGCGGGCGGCCGACGGAGGGGCTCCGCCCCGACCCCGGAGGGCACCGGCCCCCGCGTCTTCGCGGGGGACGCGCCCCGGATCAGCTCCAGGCGGCCCGACGCTCGCCCACCAGCGCGCCGACGACGTTCTTGACCTGGTCGCCGGGGAGCGCGACGTCGGCGGGGAGGACGCCCGGGGCGACCTCGGCGAGCACGGCGCGGAGGGCCGGGCCGAGCGCGACGGAGGCGCCGGTGAGGCACTTCACGGCGATGCCGAGGCCGCGGTCGGGGAGGGCGACGCAGAGGAGCCCCTCGGCGCCGCGCTTGGCGGTGGCGGGCTCGGTGAGGGCGCGGGCGAGGAGCGCGTCGAGCTCCTTCGGGGAGCTGGTGAGCTCGGGCTCGCGGTGCATGGCCCAGCCGACGCGGCCGGCGAGGCCCCGCTCGGCCTCCGGGGCGCGCATCTCGGCGGCGAGGCGGGCGAAGGCGCGCGCCATCGCGTCGACCGGAGCGTGGAAGGTGGGGACGCCGCAGCCGTCGACGGCGGTGGGCGTGGCGCAGCCGCACCACTCCTGCATCCGCGCGGCGTTGACGCGCTGGAGCGGGTGGTCGGCGGGGCGGTAGTCGGGGTCCCAGCCACGCGCGGTGGCGGCGGCGAGCATGAAGGTGTGCTTGCCGGAGCAGTTGTTGTGGAGCGCGGTGGCGTCGGCGCCGGCGCGGGCGAGGGCGCGCGCGCTCGCCTCGTGGCTCGGCCAGTGCGTGCCGCACTTCAGCCCGTCGACCGAGAGCCCGAAGCGCTGGAGCAGCGACTCGACCAGCGCGGTGTGGGCGGGCGTGGCGCCGTGGCTCGCGGCGCCGATGGCGAGCTCGGCGTCGGTCAGCGCGGCGACGGTGTCGGCGGGCAGCTGCTCGAGCGAGCTCACGAGCTGCATCGGCTTGGACGAGCTCCGCCAGAAGCACGCGAACGCGCCGCCGACGGACCAGCGGACACCTTCTGCGTCCGCGACGGCGGCGACGACGGGATGGACGGTCTCCACGAGACCGCCCCGGAGCTGCTCGACGACCAGGGGCATGCGGCCCTCGTAATCCCGCGTGCGGGCGCGCCGCCATCGGGCGGACCGGGCCCGATCGGATTAGACGCCGGCCGTGTCCGACTACGAACGCCCGATCCTGGCCCGCTACCGCGATCCCCTCGACCTCGTGTGGCTCGCGACCGCCCGGCGCCTCGGCCTCCGCGTGCGCCGCAACCCGGCGATCTTCTCCGCCACCGACGGCACCGGCCTCCTGGAGCTCGGCCCCTTCGACACGCTCGATCCGGACGACACGACCGCCCAGATGATCCTGCACGAGCTCTGCCACTGGATCACCAACGGGCTCGAGACCTTTCACGAGCGCGACTGGGGTTTTGCGCTCGACGCGGAGCTCGACTGGCGCGAGCACGCCTGCCTGCGCCTGCAGGCGGGGCTGACCGAGCGCTACGGGCTGCGCCACCTGCTCGCTCCGACGAGCCAGTTCCGCGCCTACTACGACGCCATCCCCGCCGACGTGCTGGCGCCGCTCCCGGGCTGGCCGCACGAGGAGGAGGTGGTCGCGCTCGCGGCGGTGGCGCTCGAGCGCGCCGCCGGGGAGCCGTGGGGCGCGCCGATGGCGTCGGCGTTCCAGGCCACCGCGAAGCTGCGCGACGCGCTCGCGCCGTTCCTGCCCGACTACGCGACCGACCTCGAGGCGGACGAGCTCCCGAGCCTCTGGGGGCGGTAGTGCCCGTCTACCGGCTGAACGAGCTGCCGCTGTTCCCGCCCCCCGAGCTGGCCGAGGCGGGCGGGCTCCTCGCCGTGGGCGGGGATCTGCGCCCGGAGCGGCTCCTCGCGGCGTACCGCGCGGGCATCTTCCCCTGGTACAGCGAGGGGCAGCCGATCTGGTGGCACTCGCCCGACCCGCGCTTCGTGCTCGAGCCGGACAAGCTGCACGTGCCGCGCAGCCTCGCGAAGATCATCCGGCGGGGCGACTACGAGATCCGCTTCGACACGGCGTTCGGCGACGTGATCCGCGCGTGCGCGCGGCGTCCGCGCCCGAACCAGCGGGGGACGTGGATCACCCGCGACATGGTGCGCGCCTACGAGCGGCTCTTCGACCTCGGGCTCGCGCACTCCGCGGAGGCCTGGCAGGACGGCAAGCTCGTCGGCGGGCTCTACGGCGTGTCCCTCGGCGACGTGTACTTCGGCGAGAGCATGTTCGCGGAGGCGCCCGACGCGAGCAAGTGCGCGTTCGTGGTGCTCGTGCGCTGGATGCGCGCCCGCGGCGTCGGGCTCGTCGACAGCCAGGTCTACACCGACCACCTCGCGCGCTTCGGCGCCGAGGAGTGGCCGCGCGCCCAGTACCTCGCCCGGCTCCACGCGCTCGTGGACCGCGAGACCCGCCAGGGACCCTGGCGCCTCGAGCCCGGCGACCCCGCCCTCACCCTCTGACCCTCGGAGCCCCGCGTGCCCCTCTTCCCCCCGATCGAGACCCGCGTGACCGGCATGCTGCCCGTTTCGTCGCTGCACACCGTGTACTTCGAGGAGTCGGGCAACCCCGACGGCATCCCCGTCGTGTTCGTGCACGGCGGACCCGGCGCGGGCACCGAGGCGACGCACCGCCGCTTCTTCGACCCCGCGCGTTACCGGATCGTGTTGTTCGACCAGCGCGGGAGCGGCCGGAGCACGCCGCACGCCGAGCTGCGCGAGAACACGACCTGGGACCTCGTCGCCGACATGGAGCGGATCCGCGAGCACCTCGGCATCCAGAAGTGGGCCGTGTTCGGGGGCAGCTGGGGCAGCACCCTCGCGCTCGCCTACGCCGAGACGCACCCCGAGCGGGTGCTCGGGCTCGTGCTCCGCGGGGTGTTCCTGCTCCGCGACAAGGAGATCGACTGGTTCTACCAGGGCGGCGCGCACTTCCTCTTCCCGGACGCCTGGGAGGAGTACCTCGCGGCGATCCCCGGCGAGGAGCGCAACGATCTCGTGGCCGCCTACTACAAGCGCCTCACGTCGGAGAACGCCGAGGAGCGGCTCGCGGCCGCGCGCGCGTGGAGTACCTGGGAGGCCCGCACGAGCAAGCTCCTCGTGAGCGAGGACCTCGTGAAGAAGTACGACGACGCCATGTTCGCGCTCGCGTTCGCGCGCATCGAGTGTCACTACTTCATCCACCGCGGCTTCTTCGGCCGCGACGACCACCTGCTCCACTACGCCTCCCGGCTCAAGGACATCCCCGGGTGGATCGTGCAGGGGCGCTACGACGTGGTGTGCCCGATGACGTCCGCGTGGGAGCTGCACCGGGCGTGGCCCGAGGCGAAGCTCGTCGTGGTCCCGGACGCCGGGCACAGCGCGTTCGAGCCCGGGATCGAGGCCGAGCTCGTCGCGGCGACCCAGGCGTTGGCCGATCGGTTGGGCGTCGCGAACGCCGGCTGACGCCCCACTTACATCCCTTGTTGGGGCAGAGCCCGGGGTGTACCCTGGTGATCGAGCAAGGAGCCTGAAATGGAACGTGCGTGGGGGAAGCTCCTCCGTGACGAGCGTGGCGCGACCTCGATCGAGTACGCGCTGATCGGCACGCTCGTGTCGGTCGCGTTGATCACGGCGCTGACCAACTTCTCCGAGAGCATGGGCGTCCTCTACACGATCATCGACGCGATCGCTGGCGTGATCGCCTAGCGGGCGTAGACCTCGAGCGTGTAGGTGCGCTCGGTGTCCCCGTCGATGGTGAGCGTGAGGCCCCCGGCGGTGAGCGACCCGGACGCGAAGGTGTCGGTGGTGGTGCCGGAGCCGGTGGCGGCGCCGTCCGTGGCGTAGGCGGTCCCGTCCGCCTCGGTGAAGGCGCCCGCGGCGCCGGCGAACACGCGCACGACCCGCGCGGTGTCGGCGTCGTCCAGCGTGGAGACGCCGTCGAGCGCGCCGGAAACGAGCGTGTCGGGCGCGTCCGCGAAGAGCGGGACGATGGCGCCCGCGGGCGCGAACACCGCGATCTCGTCGACGGGCACGTCGTGCCAGCCGCTCTCGGCGGGGGCGCCGGTCCAGAAGTCGAACCAGGTCGTGCCCGCCGGCAGCGCCACGTCCCGCCCGGTGACGCCCGCCTCGAGGACCGGGGCGACGAAGAGGGAGGGCCCGAGGAGCCAGGCGTCGGAGCGGCCCCACTCCTCGTCCGGGTAGAGGAGGAAAGGCGCGAGGAGGAGCGGGCGCCCGGTCTCGGTGGCCGCCTCGGCGAGGCCCCGCCGGTAGGGGAACAGGCGGGTGTGGACGTCTCCCCAGCGCGCGTAGTGGGCGAGCGTCTCGGCGTCGGAGTCGAACTGCCAGTTGTCGTCCTTGTAGGCGCCGTGGTGCGTCCGCATGATGGGCGAGAGCGCGCCGAGCGTGCACCAGCGGAACCAGAGCTCCTTGTCGGAGGGGTCGTTCCCGAGCGAGCTGTAGCCGGCGATGTCGTGCGTCCAGACGGGCACGCCGGCGATGCTCGCGCCGAGCCCCAGCGGGACGACCGTGGGGAAGCCGTCGTCGGTGTCGTAGGAGGTGCGTTGGTCACCGCCCCAGGTGACGGGGGAGAGCGTGGCGAGGCCGGTCCAGCCGCTGCGGCTGAACGTGACGGCGTCGCGGCCGTCCGTGGCGGCCGCGACGGTGGACTGCCACCAGAGCGGGTAGGCGTTGTGGTCGTCGACGGCGTCGGCCCCGTCGAGCACGGCGTCGGGCGGGAGCCACTCGCCGTAGTCGGCCATCCACCCGTCGAAGCCGACGTCGAGCGCGGCCTCCATCTTGGCGACGGCCCAGTCGCGCGCGTCCTGCCGCGAGAGGTCGAGCACGCTCGTGGGGTCGAAGGTGACGCCGGTGAAGAGGTAGGGGTCGCCGTCCGCGGTGCGGATCGTGTAGGGCTCGGCCTCGGCCCAGGTCGCGGTGGGCTCGGCGACGAAGGGCGAGAAGTAGGCGAGCCACTTGAACCCGGCGGCCTCGAGCTCGGCGTCGAGCGCGGCGGCGTCCGGGTAGAGCGTGTCGTCGAGCGACCACTCGAGCGTGAGGTGGTAGCCGTACGCGGTCTGCTCGGCGCCCTTCCAGTCCTCGGTCCAGATGACGGAGGAGGGGGCGCCGGCGCCGCGGAGCGACTCGGCGACGGCGCGGACGCGGTCGACGCCGCCCACGGCGTCGTTCCAGGGCGCGAAGGCCCAGTCGGGGGGCAGGACCGGGGTGCCCGCGGCGAGCGCGTGGTGCTCGACGATCTCGAGCGCGGTGTCGCCCTCGAAGAGCAGGAAGAGCGCCTCGTCCTGCCAGGCGTCGACGGTCCAGCGGTCGCCCGTGCAGAGGTCGACCTCCACGCGCGAGGCCCCGCCCAGCGCCAGCCCGAGCGGCTCCGGGCGGAGCAGGAAGGGGTCGGGGAAGCTCGTCGCGTGCTTCGTGCCCGTCAGGAACCAGTCCTCCGGCGGGTCGTCGTCGTCGACCTTGCCGATGCCGGGCTCGCCGACCCAGAGGGGGAAGGCCTCGCCGGCATGGTCGACGTCGACGTGGGAGCCGAGGCCGGCGAAGCGGTCGTCGCCGGTGCAGGGCGCGTTCCAGCGGACGCGGTTGCCCGCGCCGCGGACCGTCACCTGGAGGACGCTGCCCGCGGCGGCGAGCTGGAGCCCGCCGATCTGCTCGCCGTCGGCGTCGTGGAGCGCGGCCTCGAGCACGGGATCGTGGCCGTAGGGGGCCTGGACGTACGCGGTCGTCCAGGTGGTCTCGCCGCCGGTGAGCCGGTAGCTCCCCGTCTGCATCTCCAGCGCCTCGTCGCCATCGCCGACGGAGAAGCGCAGGTCGGTCACCAGCGGCTGGCCGCGGCTCCCGGTGATGGTGAGGGCGCCGTCATCGACCGTGACGGTGAAGGCCCCGACCGTGGACGGGGGCGCGCAGGCGAAGAGGAGGAGGAGCACGGCCGCAGTGTAGCAACCGGTCGGCGCGCTCGCGGGGATCCTCGCGGTCGGGTGACCGTCGGAAGCGCGCTACTCGTCGGCGTCGGCGGGCTCGACGGGCGCCTCGGCGGCGGCGTCGGGCTCGGACGGCGCGTACTCGCCGAGGCTCTCCTCCTCCACCTCCAGGACCGAGGGGCCGAGCAGGCCCAGAGCGACGGCGACCATCAGCGGAGAGGCAGCGAAGCGCATGGACAGGTAGGTAAACACCCTGCGGTCGCCGGCACGTCCCGAAATGTCAGGGCGACGCCTGCCCGGTAGCCTGGGTCACGGCCAGAGCCACGCGGGGGCGGACGCGGTTGCGCCGGGGGCGATCTTCTGCCCGTTGGTGAGGTTCAAGCCACCGTTCTTCGCGGACCGCTCCCCCGCGTAGAGCAGGGCCGCCCCGCTCCGGAGACGCACGGCCCCGCTGCCGTCCTCGGTCGCGCCGGTGAGATCGTCCTCGGCGAGGCGCGCGGCGAGGTTGCGGTACACGGCGGCGGCGGGCTTCCCCGTGAAGCGGCCGTCGGCCACCTGGGTGAACAGCGAGTGACGCTCGAAGCCGCTCTTGAGCTTGCTCTCGGGGGGCGGGTCCGCGAGCGTGTGCCACATCACGACGCGCGCCCCCGCGGCGGCGCCCCGGGCGGCGGCGAGCGCCACCATGCGGGCCTGCCACTCGGGGGACATCCACCGCTTCTCGCCCTCGCTCGCCACGCTCGTCTCTGTCACGAAGATCGGCTTGCCGCCGGCGATCTGCCGGGCGGCGGCGAGCCCGCGGGCGTAGGCGTCGCCGTCTTCGTCGGAGGCGTAGGAGTGGAGCGAGAGGATGTCGAAGGCGGCGGAGACGCCCGGCACGGCGAGGAGCTCGCGGAGGTAGGTCTGCCCGTTGTCGGCGAAGGGCCGGTAGATGCCGCCGTTGAGGATCCTGGCGTCGGGGTAGGCGGCGCGGATGGCCTTGGAAGTCGCGAGGAGCACGGTCGCGTGCTCCTTCGGCGCGCAGAAGCTGCCGGGCGCGACCTTGCGCACGGCGTCCCGCGGGGGCGTCGTGAACTTGAGGTCCGGCTCGTTGTCGATCTCCCAGTAGCGGATCGGCGCGAGCAGCCCGGGCATGTCGTCCACGCCGTCGCCGTCGTAGCGCTCGACGACCGCGGTCACCCAGGCGGTGTACGCCGCCATGTCGTCGGGGACGTAGCGCTCGGTGTGGTTGGCCGTGCGGTTGCCGGGCCAGGGGCTCACCATGAGGACGGGCTCGAAGCCGCCCTTCTGCACGGCCCGCACCCAGGTGTCGGTGTCGTCCTTGGCGTTCGGCTCGTTGGCGTGCGACCACCAGGAGTTGCGCGGGAAGGCGCCGCTGTTGCCGCGCACGAAGCGGGCGCCGAGGCCGTTGGCGCGCTCCGCGTCGCGGTCGAGGTGGCTCGCCAGGGCGTCGCGCCCGATCTTGCCCTCGCGCAGGGCCTTCTGGGGGACGGAGATCGCCTCGTTGATGCCGAGCTCGAAGCGGAGCGGGAGACCGTCGGCGCCGATGCGGGAGGCCGTCGGCGCGGGGGCGGGCGCGGTCGGGGCGGCGGTCGGGGCGGCGGCTGGAGCGGCGGCGCTCGCCTTCGGGCCGCCGGCCGGGGAAGGCGCGTCCGCGGGGGCGGGTGCCCGGCGGCCGGGCCGCGCGGGCCGGTCTTCCGCGGCGTGCGCGCGGTTCGGGAGGCGCTCCGCCAGGGGGCGCCCCTCCCGGGACCGGTGTGTGAGCCAGCCGGCGCCCAGGACTGCGCCGCTGACGCCGATGCCGAGCCCCGCCGCCACGAGGGTTCCCAGCACGACCCGGAGGCGCCCGTCCACCTACTTCACGACGCGCAGGAAGGGCGCGGCTGGGCGGGTGGTCGGGGCCGGCGGCTCGGGCTTCGGCGCCGCGGGGGCCTCGGCCGGGAGCAGGAACGTGACCGTGCGGAACGCCGACCAGGGCAGCGTGCACTCGTAGAGCGCGTCGAACGAGAGCATGCAGACGAGGGCGTCCTCGCCGAAGCGGAACTTGTTCTGGGGGAACCAGCGCGCCTCCATGCGGAGGCGGAACTGGTCCGGGTACTCGGCGAGCACCGCGCGGGGGACGCCGCTGCCGGCGAGCTGGTTGCCGTCGAGCACGAAGAAGAGGTCCACCCCCAGCGCCACGCCGAGCTCCACGACCTGGCGGGGGAGGTTGCCGAAGGGGTCGGGCCCGGGCGGGGGCTCGGTCGGCGTCGGCTCCTCGGTCTTCTCCTCGGCGCCGCCCGCGAGCCCCATCTCGGCGGGCGTGAGCTCGAGCGCCTTCGACAGGCCGATGAGCTCGTCGACCGTGAGGTCCTCGGTGCCCGCGAGCCGCTGCTTGAGCTTGGAGCGGTCCATGCCGAGGCGCCCGGCGAGCTCGGCCGTGTTCAGGCCCTTCTTGCGGATGGTGTCGCGGAGGAAGGCCAGGAGGGGTTCGGAGGGACGGTTCGACACGCGGGCTCCGCTCGTCGGTCAGGGGGTGGTGGTGCGGAGCGTGATCGTGCCGTTCTGGCCCGGGGTCTTGACGAGCCGGACCACCTCCCAGCGGAGGCCCCCCAACTCCACGACCGAGCCCTCGCCCACGACGATGCGGCGCGTCTCGCCGGCCACGTCGTAGTCGAGGCGGGCCGTGAGCCCCTTGCGGCTCGTGCCGGCGCCGTCGACGTAGTCGCGCTCCCACATGTTCGCGACGCCCACGTCCACGCCGCCGAGCGTGCCGACGGTGGTCTCCTGGATCTCTTCCATCTTGACTCCGGGGGCCGTGGGGCCGGGCGCCGCGGCGGGGGGAGGAGGGACGGGCTCCTGCGCGCGCGCCGGGACGGACAGGCCCAGCGCGCCGCAGACGAGGGCTCGCGCGAGCGGACTAACCGTTGCGCGAGTCGTCATCGCCGCCGTCTCGCGTCACGAACCGTCCCCCTCGCCTCGCTTCAGGCGTTGGAGGCGCTCGAGGATGTCCATCGACGGGCGCGCGCCGGTCCCGCTCGTTCCCGACGAGGGCTGCCCTTCTTCGGCCGCGTCGCGCGAGCGCCCGACGCTCGTCGGGTGCCGATCGGGCGCGCCGGGGCCGACGGCCTCCTTCGCGTCGATGGGGCGCACGTCGGGCTGGCCGATGCCGCCGATGCCGCCGGGCGAGCCGGGGCCGGAGGACGAACGCGAGCCCGCCCCGCCGGGGCCGATGCCTGCGTTGTCCGCGCCGGGGATCGTGGACGGGGCCTCGGCCTGCCCGGGCGCGCTCGCGCCCTCCGAGGAGGGGGACGCCCCGTGGCCGAGCGAGCCGACGCCGCCGCCGCGCGGAGGCGTGGGGCCCGCGTGGCCCGGGCCGCCGCTGCTGCCGGCACCGGAGCCGCCGCCGCCCGCGTGGCCGGGACCCGCGCCCGCGCTGCCTTCCGAGCCGGAGCCGCCCGAGCCGGACCCGCCGCCGCCACCACCGTGACCGCCGCCGGAGCCGCCCGAACCGGAGCCGCCCGAGCCGGACCCGCCGCCGCCGCCACCACCGTGACCGCCGCCCGAGCCGCCCGAACCGGAGCCGCCCGAGCCGCCCGAACCGGAGCCGCCCGAGCCGGACCCGCCGCCGCCACCACCGTGACCGCCGCCGCCGGGACCACCGCCCCCGCCGGGTCGACCCCCGCCGCCGGCCCCGCCGCTACCGCCGGGACCCGCCCCGCCGCCGGTCGACACGTCGATCGTCGCGCCGCCGAACGACACGGTCGCCGCGACGCCGCCGGCGCCCACGGTGACCTCCACCTCGAACTCGGAGCCCGCGGAGCCCGCGCCCGGCCCGGTCGTGCCGCCGCCGGAGCCGCCGCTCCCAGAGCCGCCGCTCGACCCGCCGCCGCTCGACCCGCCGCCGGAGCCGCCGCTCCCGGAGCCGCCGCTCGAACCGCCGCCGCCAGAGCCGCTCCCGCCGCCGGAGCCTCCGCTCCCGGCGCCGCCGGAGCCTCCGCTCCCACCGCCGCCGGAGCCTCCGCTCCCACCGCCGCCGCCGGAGCCTCCGCCCCCGCCGCCGCTACCACCCGACCCCCCGGATCCGCCGCTGCCCTCGGGCTGCGTCGGGGGGTGCTTGTGGGCCGGGATCGCCAGCGCGGACTTCGGCGAGCCGGGCGCACCGCCGTTGATGTCCACCTTCGCGGCCTTGTACGTCTGGGTCGAGCCGCTCTCGATCTTCGCGGAGGTGTCGGCCGCGAACACGCCCGTCTGCCCGGCGCTCATCGCGATCGAGTTGGTGGCCTCCAGCTTGAAGTCCTTGCACTTGAAGCTGACGGTCTCCTTGGCCTCGTGGATGATGTGCTTGCCGACCTTCTGCGTGATGACCTTGTTCGCCGCGTGGAGCTCCTGGTAGATCGCCTCGTTCTCCGTCGTCGCGGTGATCTCGATGCGCTCGGCGCCCGCGGTGTCGTCGAAGTCGATCCAGTGGGAGTTCCGCGACCAGAAGCGGCGGTGGTCGTCGTTGCCGTCCTCGTTCGCGTACGGCTTCGGCTTGTCCTCGCCGCCGTTGTAGACGGCGCCGAGGACGTAGGGCGACATCGTCCGGTAGGCGTACCCGATGACGACCTCGGTCCCGATGTCGGGCAGGATCACCCAGCCGCGGAGCTTGCCCGCCATCGGCCAGATCATCCGCACCCACGTCGACTCCGGCGGCGTCTCGCCGTCGACCGGGAAGTTGACCTTCACGCGACCCATCTTGTCGGGGTCGACGTTGTCGATGACGATCCCGACGACGATGCCGTTGATCATGGCCGCCCCCCGATCAGTTGATCTTCGTCATCGAGGCGGTGAGCGTGAGGCTCGAGCCGCCGTCCACCGTGCAGGCCGCGCTCGTCGTCACTTCCATGGTCATCGCCTTCATCGAGATCGAGTTGCTCGCCTCGAGGATGAAGTCCTTGCACTTCCAGGAGACCGTCTCGACGGCCTCGACGATGATGTCCTTGCCCGAGTAGACCGAGAGCACCTTCTCCTTCGCGTCCCAGATCAGGCGGATCTCCTCGTTGTTCGTGATGAGCTCGATGCGCTCCTCGCCCGCGGTGTCGTCGAACGTGAGGCGGTGGCCGCTCCGGCTCTGGAAGACGCGGAGGTTGTTCTCGCCGTCCTCGTTCGCGTAGGGCGGGGTGTCGACGCCGTTGTAGAGCGAGCCGAGCACGATGGCGTTGTCGTGATCGCCGTGCACGAACGAGACGAGCACCTCGTCCCCGATCTCCGGGATCGTCATCCAGCCGCGCTCGCGCCCCGCCATCGGCATCGCGAGCCGCGCCCACCAGCTCTCCGGCATGTCGGGCAGGGTGGGGAACTTCACGCGCACGCGTCCGAGCTGTTCGGGGTCGACGTTGTCGGTCACCAACGCCTCGACGAGCCCAGGCATCTGGCCGGACACAGGGCGTCCATGCCGATCGGTCACTTTGGGCAAGGCATCCTCCGACGGTGGCGGCCAGTATAGGAGGTCGGGCGGAGGCCCGTCAATGACGCCTCCAGGCCTCCGCCGCCCCTCCGCGAGCCCGCTTCATCCTGCTTTGCGGCTGATCAAGGCGTGGGCCGCGTGCACGTGCCGAATCCGTTCGTCGAGCTGCAGAGGCCACTCCACGGGATCGGTCGACAGCACGAGCCGGTGGGCGAGGGCGTAGCCCCCGAGCGGCGCGCGCCCGTCCAGGGCCGCCGCCAGCGCGTCGGGGCCGAAGCGGCGCGCACGCGGCGTGATCACGTCCTGAAAAGCGTAGGCGCACGTCACGACGAGGCGCCCCCCGGGGCGCAGGAGGGCGTCGGCCTGCGCGAGCACCAGCCCCGGGTCCGCGCACGAGTCGAGGAGGTTCGGGAGGACCACCGCGTCGAAGCTCGCGGGGAGGAAGGGGGGATCCGCGGCGTCCGCGCAGATCCGCCGCCCCGGGTGCCGCCGCGCGAGCGCGAGGTTGTTGTCGAGCGCCACCACGTCGGGCCGGTCCGTGGCGCCGAGCCCGGCGCCCAGCTCGAGCACCTCCCCGTCGAGCGCGCCGACCTGCTCGCGGAGCCAGCGCTGGAGCGGCCCTTCGCGCGAGCGCTCGTACACCGCCACGAGCGCGTCGTTTCGGGCCAGCGCGCCGCCGGCGCCCTCCACGATGCGCCGGGTGACGGCGTCCGGCAGGTCGTCCCGCCGCAGGGCCTCCGCGCCCTCCGCGGCGAGCCAGGCGTCGAGGTCCCGGAAGACGACCGGGACGCCGTCGACCACCGGGTAGCGCGCGCCGCACGCGCACACGAGCAGGCCGTCCGCGGGCGTGAGCGTCCGTACGTGGAGCGCGCCGTCCGCGAGGTGACGGCACGCGGGACACACGAGCGTCGGGAGCGCCTCCGGGCCGCCGGGGCTCACCTACCCGCCGACGATGACGTTCGGGCTTCCGACGATGAGGTTCCCGACGCCACCGCAGTGCGTGGTCATGTCTCCGAGCCGGTGCGCCGGGATGTTGTTGATGAACACGGTGCCCGAGCCCATCGCGGCCACCCACTGGTTCGGCCCGCAGCAGGCGGCGTGCACGCCGGGATCGCCGACCCGGAGGGCCATCATGCCGTTCACCAGGACGTCCGGGGAGCCGGCCGTCGCGGGGCCCGTGCAGGGGTGCGGGCAGGCGGGGCAGCCGTGGGCGTCCGCCGGCACGAATGCGTTGTCTCCGACCCGTCCTTGTGGGGGCATCCCGACCTCCGCACGAAGGATATCACGCGCGGCCGCGCACCCCGCGAGCGAACGTCGGCTCGTCCGTTGTCGCCAGATGTCACGGATCGCTGTATCGTGCGCCCGTCCGAGGCGACCCATGCGCATCCTCCCGCTCCTCACCGGCCTGCTCCTCCTCCCGGCCTGCTCCGGCGGCACCTACGACCAGAACGACAAGGCCGGGGACGACACGGACACCGGCTCCGAGAACGACGCGGACACCGACGCGGACACGGACACGGACACCGACGCGGACTCCGACACGGACACGGACACCGACACGGATTCCGACACGGACACGGACACCGACACGGACACCGACACCGGGGCGGCCATCTGCGGCGACGACATCGACGGCGACGGCGTGACCGCCCAGGACGGCGACTGCCGCCCCGACGAGCGCGACGCCTTCCCCGGCGCCGACGAGGAGTGCAACGGTCGCGACGACGACTGCGACGGCGCCATCGACGAGGACGGCATCTGCTCCGCCCGCGTCGCCGCCGCCGCTCCGCCGCCGCCGGACCCCGACACCGCGGCGCCCGACACCGGCGACCGCGACACCGGCACCACCGTCGACACCGGCGAGCCCGTCGACACCGGCGAGCCCGTCGACACCGGCGAGCCCGTCGACACCGACACCGACACCGCCGACACCGAGACCGGCAGCACCGGCGTGGACGCCGACCGCGACGGCTACACGACGGACGAGGACTGCGACGACGCCGATCGGCGCATCAACCCTGGCGCCGCCGAGCTCTGCGGCAACGCGCTCGACGAGAACTGCGACGGCGTGATCGAGGACTGCCCCGAGCCCGACACCGGCCTCACCCAGTTCTTCTTCGTCGGCGACATGACCGTCTGCGAGGACACCACCTACGTCCAGGGGCACTTCGGGTACGAGTTCCTCTCCGTGCAGGACGGCACCTCGCTCTGCGCCGTGATCGGCGAGCTCGAGCACGAGGGCGCGGCCCCCCGCGGCTGCCCCGACTGCGACTGGTCCTTCGACCTCTCGGCGGCGCAGGGCTCGGTCGCGGGCGGCGAGTACTGCGCCCAGTTCGGGCTGACCGACGGCTACCTCGACGGGTACATCGACTACTCGTGGGGTTTCGCCTCGACGTACTACTACGACTACTCGGGCACGATGCTGGAGCTCGAGAGCACCGTCATGCTCTACATCGACTACTGGTTCCCCTTCGCCTTCAACTACGGCGGGCGGAACTGGGTCGAGGGCGACAGCTACTACTGGACGCTCACCCGCCCGGTGATCGACGGCGGGAACTACGTCTACTACTACTACTACCGGTACTGACGGCGCCCGGCTCCCCGGGAAGCGCGCCGCCCAGGCCGTGGGAAGCAGTCGGGCGGGCGCGAGCTCCACCGGTTAGCCGGCGACCTCGGAGGAGCCCCCATGTCCGTGCTCTGGCTCGCGTCGTTCTTCGCCTGCACCGCCCCCGACGACGCCCCGAAGGACACGGGCGTGACCCCCCGGGAGTTCTCGGACTGCGACCCGATCGCGTACGACTACTGCGCGCTCCCGTACCCGTCGTCGTTCTACCTCCGCGAGGACCCCACCACGGTCACGGGCGTCCGCGTCCACCTCGGCGAGACGACGATCCCGGAGACCCACCAGGGCCTCCAGCCCTCGCCGGCGCTCTGGAACGAGCTCGACGGCTTCTCGCCGATGGGCCCGCTCCTGGCCCGCTTCCCGAACCTCGCGCTGACCGGGATCCCCGGGCACGACGACATCGCCGCCTCCGTGGCGGACGGCGCGCCCATCGTCATCGTGGACATGGAGACGGGCGAGCGCATGCCGTACTTCGCCGAGCTCGACATGAGCGGCGCCCACGAGGCCGGGCGCGAGTTCCTGGTCATCCGGCCGGTCGTGCCGCTCGTGAGCGGGCACCGCTACGCGGTGGGCGTCCGCAACCTCGTGGACACGAGCGGCGCCGCGATTGCCCCCTCCGAGGGCTACGCGTCGCTCCGCGACGGCACCTCGACCGACGACTGGGACATCGAGGGCCGCCGGGACACCTACGAGGCGATCTTCGCGACGCTCGAGCAGGACGGCTGGTCGCGCGGCGAGACGATCCTCGCCTGGGACTTCGTCGTCGGCAGCAAGGAGAAGATCACCGGCCGCGTCCAGTGGATGCGCGACGACCTGCTCTCCCGCCTGCCCGCGGGCGGCCCGGCCTACGTGATCGACAGCGTCACCGACGACGTGAGCGACACGATCTTCCGCGAGATCCAGGGTCGCATGACCGTGCCGCTCTACCTCGAGGCCGACGAGCCCGGGACGCTGCTCACGCGCGACGAGAACGGGATGCCGTTCTACAACGGGGACACGGAGGTGCCGTTCACCATCCGGATTCCGCGCACGGCCGTCGAGGATCCGCGCCCGCTCAAGCTCCTCCAGTACGGCCACGGCCTGCTCGGCAGCCAGGACGAGGTGGGCGCCGGCTACCTCGGCGAGATGGCGAACCGCTACGGCTACGTGCTCTTCGCCGTCAACTGGCGCGGCATGGACGAGGACGACTACGAGTCCATCGTGCTCATGCTCGCCGAGGACATCGGCCGCTTCGGCATCATCCCCGAGGGCGGGCACCAGGGCCTCGTGCAGTTCGTGGCCGCCGCCGCGATGATGCAGGGCGACATGGCGACCGACGCGAACCTGACGTTCCAGCACCCGGGCACCGGGGAGAGCGTCGCGGTCGTGGACCCTTCCGAGGTGCTCTACTACGGCAACTCCCAGGGCGGCATCCTCGGCGGCGTGTACCTCGCGATGTCGCCCACGATCGAGCGCGGCGTGCTCGGGGTGCCCGGCATGCCGTACAGCCTGCTGCTCTCGCGCTCGGCCGACTTCACGCCGTTCTTCGCGCTGTTCCAGAGCATCTACCGGGAGCAGGAGGACATCAGCTTCTGGATGGCGCTGCTCCAGAACCTGTGGGACTCCGCGGAGCCCGGCGGCTGGGGTCGCCAGATGACCGCGGACCCGATCGACGGCGTGCCGCTCAAGCAGGTGCTCCTCCAGGACGCCATCGGCGACTGGCAGGTGAGCACGATCGGCGCCCAGAACATGGCGCGCGCGTACGGCGCGGCGCTCATCGACCCGCCGCTCGCCGACGTCTACGGCCTCGAGACCCAGTCGTCCGGCTACGTGGGCTCGGCGCTCGTCGAGTACGAGCACGGCGCGCCCCCCGTGCCCTACACGAACATCCCGCCCACCGACGGCGAGGACACCCACGAGGACACGCGGCGGACCTTCGCGGCGCAGGAGCAGCTGAACACCTTCCTCACGACGGGGGCGGTGGTGCACTACTGCGACGGCGTCTGCGACCCGGAATAGTCGGCCCGGTCCGTCTCGGCGGGCCCGATCAGCTTGAACGACACGGCGCGTGTGCGCACCCTCCACCTTCGAGGGGGGTCGATGCACACGAGCAACATCGTCTGGCTCGCGACGGGGGAGATGACCGCGCGCGAGCCGCTCCGGCAGGACGTCCGAGCCGACGTCTGCGTCGTGGGCGCCGGCATCGCCGGGCTCTCGACGGCGTACCTCCTCGCGCGGGAGGGGCGGAGCGTCATCGTGCTCGACCACGGGCGGATCGGCGGAGGCGAGTCGCACCACACGACCGCGCACCTCTGCAACGCGATGGACGACCGGTTCACGATGCTCGAGAAGGTGCACGGCCGGGACGGCGCCCGGCTCGCGTCCGAGAGCCACGCGGCGGCCATCTCCCGCATCGAGGCGATCGTCGCGGAGGAGGACATCGCCTGCGACTTCGACCGCGTGGACGGCTACCTCTTCTCGCCGCCCGGCCGCCCCGCCGCCGCGCTCTCGGCCGAGCTCGCCGCCGCGCGCCGCGCCCAGGTCGACGTCGAGATGGTCGCCCGCGCGCCCATCGACGGCTTCGACACCGGCCCCTGCCTCCGTTTCCCGCGGCAGGGCCAGTTCCACCCGGTCAAGTACCTGCACGGCCTCGCGACCGCGATCGAGCGGCTCGGCGGGCGCATCTACTGCGGCACGCACGTCACCGGCGTGCACGGCGGCCCCGAGGCGGAGATCCTCACCGCCGACGGCCCGGTCGTGCGGGCGCGCGCCGCCGTGGTGTGCACGAACTCCCCGATCAACAACCGCTTCGCGCTGCACACGCGGCAGGTGCCCTACCGCACCTTCGTCATCGGCGCGATGGTGCCCCGGAACGCGGTGACGCGCGCGCTCTTCTGGGACGACTGCGACCCCTACCACTACGTCCGGCTCGAGGGCCTCGTCGACACGACGCTCGACTGCGACGTGCTCCTCGTCGGCGGCGAGGACGCGCGCGTCGGCACCATCGACGACGACGACGCCCGCTACGCCCGCCTCGAGGCCTGGGCGCGCGCCCGCTGGCCGGTCATGGGCGAGGTCAAGTACCGGTGGACCGGCCAGGTGTACGAGCCGGTCGACGGCCTCGCGTTCATCGGCCGGAACCCGCTCGACGCCGACAACATCTACGTCGTGACCGGGGACTCGGGGCAGGGAATGACGCACGGGACCATCGCCGGGATGCTCATCACCGACCTCATCTGCGGGCGGACGAACCCCTGGGCGAAGCTCTACGACCCGGGCCGGGTGCGCATCGGCTCCGCGACCGAGTACGCCAAGGACAACCTCGGCACCGCGGCCCAGTACGCGGAGTGGCTCACACCCGGCGACGTGACCGGGCTGGACCGCATCGCCCCGGGCGAGGGCGCGATCGTGCGGCGCGGCCTCCAGAAGCTCGCCGCCTTCAAGGACGAGGACGGCGAGGTGCACCTCTGCAGCGCCACGTGCACCCACCTCAACTGCGTGGTGGGCTGGAACAAGTCCGAGCGCATCTGGGAGTGCCCCTGCCACGGGTCGCGCTTCGACCGCTTCGGCAAGGTGGTGAACGGGCCGGCCACCGCCGACCTCGCGCGCGTGGAGGCGCCGGTGGCCGCGAAGCCGAAGAAGGTGCTCGAGCCGGCGTAGCCGGGGCCGATCGCGGTCGTACCTTCCCGAGAGAGCACGGAGGCGTCATGGCGCGGGACGAGGATCGGACGGAGGATCAGCCGCCGTCCGCGAGCATCAGCAAGGAGCGCGCGGGCGGCCAGGACTCCCGGCCCGTCGCGCACCTGGGCGAGGATCCGGACGGGCCCAGCACCCGCATCACGAGCGGCCGGAAGATCGCGGCCCGCATCGCGGAGCACGAGGCGAAGATCGGCCACAAGGAGATGAACGAGGAGGAGGCCATCCGCTTCGAGAAGAACGGGCGGCGTCGCAAGGAGTAGTCGATCTTGGGGCGGGGGGGGGCGCCCCCCCCCAACCCCCCCCCCACCCCCCCACTTGCCCGCACCACCCCCAACAAACCCCCCAGGCGGCGCCACCGGGGCGCCGCGCCTGGTTACGGCAGATGGAACGGCGGTTCAGG
>CAYWGD010000002.1:153339-274259 GCA_964457335.1 uncultured Enterobacteriaceae bacterium
CTCGTTGTTGAAGGGGGTGGTGGCCATCGGCTTCTCTACGACGGGGCGGCGTCGCGGGGTGTGGGGGGGGTGGGGGGGGGGGGGCGCGCCCCCCCGCAACGCCCCCCCGACGCCCTAGTTGGCCCGCTCCACCCCGTACAACCGCCCGTGCCGGCTCCACAGGTGCGCGACGAGGTCCTCGACCGGGTCGCGCGGGCCGACCACGGCGCGGAACAGCGCGGGGGCGTCCTCGAAGTGGCCCTTGCGGTGCACGTGCTCGCGCAGCCAGCCGAGCACGTGGCGGAACTCGCCGCGCTCGACCTGCTCCCAGATCTCGGGGAGATCCTCCTGGATCTTCCCGCCGAAGCTGGCGGCGTAGAGGTTCCCGATGGTGTAGCTCGGGAAGTAGCCGAAGGCGCCGCCGGACCAGTGCACATCCTGGAGCACGCCCTCCTTGCGGGTGGGCGCGACCACGCCGACGATGCGGCGGTAGGCGTCGTCCCAGGCGTCGGGGAGGTCCCGCGCCTGGAGCCGGCCCTCGAGCAGGGCCACCTCGAGCTCGAAGCGCGCGATGATGTGCAGGTTGTACGTAGCCTCGTCCGCGAAGATGCGGATCAGCGAGCGCTCGACCTTGTTCATCGCGCCGTACAGCGTGTCCGGCGTGACCTCGAGCGTCGGCCAGATGCCGTGCATGCGCGGGGCCAGGTACGTGCAGAACGCGCGCGAGCGGCCGATGAAGTTCTCCCAGAAGCGCGACTGCGACTCGTGGAGGCCCATGCCCGCCGCCTTGTCGAGCCCGGTGCCCGCCCAGTCGGTCGGGAGGCCCTGCTCGTACATGGCGTGCCCGGCCTCGTGCACGGTGCCGCCGAGCGCCGCGAGGAAGTTGTCGACCTTGAAGTGCGTCGTGATGCGCACGTCGTCGACGGCGAGGCCCACGGAGAAGGGGTGCTCGGAGAGGTCGAGCCGGCCGTGCACGCGGTCGAAGCCGAGGTCGGTGAGCACGCGCTCCGAGAGCTTGCGCTGGCCCTCGATGTCGAGCGGCGCGTCGAAGCCCGCGGGGTGGGGCCGGCCGGAGACCGCGTCGAGGAAGCGGTTGAGCTCGCGGCCCAGGCGCTCGAACATCGGCCGGAGCTCGGCGAGGGTGGAGCCCGGGTCGTAGTCCTCGAGCAGCGCGTCGTAGGGGTGCTGGCCGGGGAGGGCCTGCCGCTCGGCCTGCTCGCGCGTGAGGTCGATGAGCTTCTGGAGCGGCGCCTCGTAGGGCGCGAAGTCGTTCGTCTCGCGCGCCTTCATCCACGCGGCGAAGCCGGCGGTGCGCGCGTGCGCGAGGTCCTCGACGAGGCGGGGCGGGAGGCACGTGGCCCGGCGGTAGCGACGGCGGGCGTTGCGCACCGCGGCGGCCTGCACGGCGTCGAGCCGGGCGGTCCCGAGCGCGTCGAGCCAGCCGCCGACCTCCGGATCCGTGAACCGCTCGTGGAAGATGCGCCCCAGCACCGCGCTCTGCTTCCCGCGGGACGCGCCGGCGCCGCTGGGGAGGTAGGTCTGCTGGTCCCACTCGAGCAGCGCCATCGCGCCGCCGATGGCGTCGAGCTCCTCGATGCGGCCCTTGAGCGATTCCCAGGCGTTCATGGCAGGTCCCCGCGCGTCGGGTCCGCCGAGCGGCGCGCCCGGCGCGGGGAGCCGCGCATCCCCCCGAGGGAAGGCGCTATAACGGGCACGTGCCCGCCCCGCCCACGATCACCCTCGAAGCGGCCGCCTCCCCCGAGGCGAACGCGCTCCTGACCACGATGCTCCGCGCGCTCCAGGGGGCGCTCCGCGCTCCCGCCGACGACGACGCGGCGCTCGCCGCCGCGCTGGACGAGGGGCTCGCCGCCTACGACGCCTACCTCGCCCACGTGGAGGCCGCGCACCCGGTCAGCTGCCGCGTCGGCTGCACGGCGTGTTGCCACGACAACCCCCGCGGCGTCACCGGCGTGGAGATCGAGCGCCTCGGCCGCGTGGTCGACAGCTGGCCCGACGGGGCGGCCGTGCGCGCGCGCTTCGCGTCGCTGGCCGCCCGCGCCACCGACGCGGAGACCTGGCGCCGCCTCCGCGAGCCCTGCCCGCTGCTGGACGGGGACGGCCGCTGCCGCGCCTACGCGCACCGCCCCATCGCGTGCCGCGCGTTCGTGGCGCTCACCCCCGCCGACTGGTGCGCGCCCGAGCACCCCGACTACACCGAGCGCGTGAACCCCCACCTCGACCCGCCCACGATCCTGCTGCAGATCCTCCAGGCGCTCTCCGCGCGCCGAGGCCTGCCGGTGGCGACGGACCTGCACGGGGGGATGGTCCGCCCTCCGGGATAGGTTTGTCGGTACGAAGGGGGGGCGTTGCGGGGGGGCTCGCCCCCCCGCCCCAAGATCCAGACGCTCCCCGAACGGAAAGGCTGGCCCGTGGCGCTCCGCTGGAACGACGACGCCCACACGCTCGACCTCGGCGTGCGCGACCTCGTCGAGGTGGGGGACCGGCGCGCGCGCGTGGCGGCGGCGCTGTCGGACCGCGCGCGGATGCGGGCGGGCGCGGAGCTGCACCGCGAGCGGCAGGCCGCGCGGGAGGAGAGCGTCGAGAGCGAGGTGACGCTCCGGCACAGCGTGGTGGTGCGCGGCTGGACGTGCACGGTGCACGGGCGCGCCGATCTCGTGGCGGAGGAGGACGGCCGCACGGTCGTCGAGGAGATCAAGTCCACGCTGCTCGACGGCGACGCGCTCGCGCGCGCCCAGGGCTTCCCGGCCTGGGAGCGGCAGCTCGCGTTCTACGTGAGCTTCGCGGCCGCCGCCCGCCGCCCGGACCCGGTCGGCCGCCTCCGGGTCGTCTCGCTCGTCGACGGGGCGGAGCGCGTGAGCACGGTGCCGCTCGATCCGGCGCTCGACGCCTGGATGGTGGGCCGGCTCGACGCGCTCGTCCACGCGCGCGAGGAGCGGCTCGCGTGGCAGGCGCGGCGCCGCGCGGGGCCGGTGCGCTTCGCGCACGACGAGCTCCGTCCCGGCCAGGACGCGATCGTGGCGGCGGTGGCCGACGCCGTGCACGAGGGCCGGCACCTCCTGCTCGTCGCGCCCACCGGCGTGGGGAAGACCGCCGCGGTGCTCCAGGGCGCGCTCCGGGCGACCGCCGCCACCGGCGCCCGGCTCTGGTGGGCGACCGCGCGCACCACCCAGCAGGGGATGGTGGAGCGCACGGTCGCGGAGATGGCGGCGCGCGGCACGCCGGTCCGCGCGGTGACGCTCCGGGCGCGCGAGAAGGCCTGCCGACGGCTCGGCGAGCCCTGCGATCCCGGCACCTGCCCGCTGCTCGCGCCGCCGCCCGAGCGCGTGGAGGCCGCGCTCGACGCGCTCGTCGCCCTCGGGACCCCCGACGCCGACGCGCTGGCCGGCGTGGCGGCCGCCTGCCAGCTCTGCCCCTACGACCTCGCCCAGGACTGGCTCCTCCGCTGCGACCTCGTCATCGCCGACTACAACTACGTCTTCGACCCCGGCGTGCGGCTCCGGGACGCGCTCGCGGACGCGCCGCACGTCGTCGTGGTGGAGGAGGCCCACCAGCTCCCCGACCGGGCGATGGAGTGGGGGTCCCCGGCGATCGACAGCGCGCTCGTCGCCGCCGCGCTCGCGGGCCTCCCGTCCGACGCGGCGTGGGAGCCCTTCCGCGCGCTCGCCCGCGAGATCGGCGAGGCGCTCGCGGAGGCCGCGCTGCTCTCGACCGGGGAAGGGGACGCGACCGCGGTGATCGTGGAGGCGAACGTCCGGCGCTGGACCGCGCTCCGCGACGCCGTCGACGACCTCGGCATCGCGCACGCCGCGCTGCGCGCCACCGTGGAGGTCGGGGACCCCTGGGTGACGCTCGCTCGGGCCGTCCACCGCTTCGGCGCGGCGCTGGAGCGCGCGGGGGAGGAGACCGTCGCGCTCTGGTCGCCCGCGCCCGCGATCCTCGCCGGCACGCGCCACGAGCTCCCCGGCGGCCGCCTCGCGCTCAGCTGCCGCGACCCCTCCCGCGTGCTCGCGCCCGCGTTCGCGGAGGCCCGCGCCACCGTGTCGATCAGCGCCACCCTCGCCCCGACGTGGTTCTACCGCGACCGCTGCGGCCTCGACCCCGACCGCGTCGACGAGCACGAGGTCCCCTCGCCGTTCCCTCCGGAGCGGCGCCGCGTGCTCGTCGTGGGCGGGCTCTCGACCGAGTACAAGCACCGCGCGCGCGACCGCGACCGCATCGTCGACGTGGTGAGCCGCACGCTGGCCGCCGTCCCGGGCAACGCGGCCGTCTTCTTCGGGAGCTTCGAGCAGCTCCGGGACGTGATGGGCGCGGTGGACCTCTCCGGCCGCGAGCTCCTCGAGCAGACGGCGTCGATGGACGAGGCGGAGCGCGCGCGCCTGCTCGACCGCATGCGCGAGCCGACGGCGCCGCTCCCGCGGGTGCTCGCGGGGGTCCTCGGGGGGCTGTTCGCGGAGGGGGTGGACCTCCCCGGGGACGCGCTCCGCGCCGTGCTCGTCGTGGGGCCGGCGCTGCCGCCGCCGACGCTGGAGCGGAAGCTCTTGTCGGCCTGGTACGAGGAGCGCTTCGGGGAGGGCTTCCCGCTCGCCTACGTACAGCCGGGGATGACGCGGGTGGTGCAGGCCGCCGGGCGCGTGGTGCGGCGCCCCGAGGACCGGGGCGTGGTCGTGCTCATCTGCCAGCGCTTCCTGCGCAACGCCTACGCGGAGCGCCTGCCACCCACCTGGAGCCCCGACCGCACACGGCGCCCGTGGGAGCACGTCGCCGCGTTTTTCGGGGAAGACGGGGCCCGATCGGAGGAATCGGGGTAGCCATTCGGCTTTTCCCGGCCTCCGCCGTGGGAATGTTCCAGTTGTGGTTCGGGGGGACCGCGACTGGGGGCGGACGGGGTGGTCCCGTGCACCGGCCTCGAGAGCGAGCCGCGCGTTTTCGAGCCCAGGCTCGTCCGCGCGCGTTCTCCTCACCGCGAGGAATCGATGCGCACCGTGCTCCCGCTCCTTGGTTGCCTGCTCCCGGGCTGCGGCATCGAGAACGGGCTGAACGGCTGGATGGGGGGCGCCGGCCGCGACGGCCCGGAGGACGCCCCGTCCCCGATCATCGTCGACACCGACGAGTTCCCGCCGCCGGACTCCGGTGAGACCGCGGAGCCGCTCCCCACCTGCAACGACCAGTACTTCCCCGCCGAGGAGATCCCCCGGCTCGCGGAGTGCTACTCCGAGGGGCCCTCGGTCGGCACGTTCACGCCGCAGATGCTCTGGGAGCGCCAGTCCTTCGCCACGCTCGGCGGCTCGGCGAGCTGCATGATGCAGCCCATCGTCTGCCCGCTCACGGACGACGACGGGGACGGCGACGCCGACGCGGACGACGTCCCGGACGTGGTCATCATCACCTACGCCCCCGGCGTGCTCCGCGCGCTGTCCGGCTCCGACGGCACCGAGCTCTGGGGCACCTCCGGCAGCGGCCAGCTCCAGATCACCGGCGGCGCGGCGTGCGGCGATCTCGACGGCGACGGCTCCGTGGAGATCGTGGCCGCGAGCTCGGCCGGTGTCGACGTGGTCGACCGCTTCGGCAACCCCGTCTGGTCGACCTTCGCGTGCTCCGGGCACATGGACGGCACGTCCGACGCCCCCGGCATCGCCGACATGGACCACGACGGGGATCCCGAGGTCATCATCGGCAACTGCATCCTCGACAACGAGGGCAACGTCGTCGGCCAGGGCGCGTACGGCTGGGGCAGCTCGTCGAACGTGGGGTCGGCCGGCTTCGCCGTCGACATCGACCAGGACGGTGAGCTCGAGGCCGTCGCGGGCAACGCGCTGTACAGCAAGGACGGCACGGCCGTCTGGTACAACGGCCAGCGGGACGGGTACCCGGCCGTCGGGAACTTCGACGGCGACGCCAACGGCGAGATCGTGGTCACCGGCGACGCGCGTTTGCGCATCCAGGACGACAACGGCACGGTGTTGTGCGAGGCGTCGATCCCGTCGGCGTCGGGGAGCTACGGCGGGCCGCCCACGGTCGCCGACTTCGACGGCGACGGCCAGGCCGAGATCGGCGTCGCCGCCAACTCGACCTACACCGTGTTCGAGTCGGACTGCTCCGTGAAGTGGCAGGTCACCGGCACGACCGACCCGTCCTCCGGCAACACCGGCTCCTCGGTGTTCGACTTCGAGGGCGACGGCGTGGCCGATGTCGTCTACGCCGACGAGCACTGGGTGTGGGTGTTCGACGGGCGCGACGGCTCGGTCAAGATGCAGGACGCCAACCACACGAACAACACCTGGCTCGAGTACCCGACGATCGCGGACATCAACGCGGACGGCAGCGCCGACATCGCGGTGTGCAACACCCCGGGCAGCTGGGGGCGCATGACGGGCGTGAGCGTGTTCGCCGACGCCGACCAGTCCTGGCGGCCGGGGCGGCGCATCTGGAACCAGCACGCCTACAGCATCACGAACGTAGAGGAGGACGGGTCCATCCCCGTGAACCAGGACACGAACTGGCTCTCCTACAACAGCTTCCGCTCGGGCGACCTCACGCCGGTGGACGGCTACTCCGCGCCCGATCTCCTCGTGGACATCGTCGACGTGTGCCCCGACGAGTGTGATCGCAACGCGATCACCGTGTGGTTCACCGTCGGCAACCAGGGCTACGCGAACGTCCGCGAGACGGTCAACATCGAGTTCTGGGGCGAGAGCGAGGCCGGCACCCAGCGGATCGCCGAGTACGCCTGGTCGGCCGACATCCAGCAGGCGCAGATGTCCGCCTCGAGCTCGCTCAAGATCCACGGGGTGCCGACGCCGCTCTTCGACATCTGGGCCACGATCGACGGGGGCGCGGACCCGTCCCGCGGCACCGTCGAGGAGTGCTACGAGGACAACAACATCGACGTCTGGGGCGCGGCCGTGTGCCCCTGACGGGACACGGGGGCGCCGTGCCGATAGGTAGGGCCCCCATCGGAGCGGATGCTGGACGCCGAGCGCTTGCTGGAATCGCGGAAGCCCTTCGAGGACATGGAGGCCTCCGCGCTCCGCATGGCCACCGAGCGCCCGGGTGAGCTGCACGACGAGGCGCTCTCCGCCATCCGCTACGTCCTGAACTTCGCGAAGATGCTGGTCGTCCGCAACGAGGCCGGCGTCGACGTGGACGTGCAGGGGCACCTCGCCGCGCACGCCCGCCGCGTGAAGGACGCCTTCGGGCCGCACCTCTTGACGGAGCCCTCGTTGTGGGGCGCGATGCGCGTGCTCCCCGACCTCGTCGCCGAGACGCGCGACCGGCGCAAGAAGCTCCTCGAGCAGCTCCCGCTCGACCGGGACAGCCTCGAGGCCGAGGTCACCACACGCCAGCTCGTGGTGGTGTGCGGCGGCGGCGGCGGCGCCGGGTACGGCTACGCGGGCGCCTGGACGCTCTTCCACCGCCGGGGGCTCCAGCCCGAGCTCATCGCCGGCACGTCGATCGGCTCGCTCATGGGGCTGTTCCGCGCGCGGCGCCGCGTGTTCGACGGCGCCCCGCTCATTGCCGCCGCGCAGCGCCTCTCCTGGGAGCGCGTGTTCCGCGTGCTCCAGGTCGAGAGCCGCTACGGCCTCCCCGCCACGCTCCGCCTCTACCTCCGGAGCGCCATCGGCTCGTTGTTCGAGACGCCCGACGGCCGCCCGCTCACCTTCGCCGACCTCGAGATCCCGCTGCTGGTCGTCACCACCGGCATCGGCGTCGAGGCGCTCAAGCACGACCTCGCCTACTACGAGCACTTCCTCGACGATGCGGTGCGCCCCGGCGCGCGGCTCCAGGTCTCCACGCTCGCGAAGGTGGGCCAGGTCGCCACGATCTTCCGCGAGCTGCTCTCCACCCCGGACGCGCTCCGCGAGGTCGTCTTCGGCTCCGACCCGGCCACCTACTCGGCCGACGTGCTCGACGCGGCGGGCTTCTCCTCGTCCATCCCCGGGCTCATCCACTACGACGTGCTGCGCGACGACCGCCGCATGAAGGCGCTGCTCGACGAGCTCTACGCCCGCTACGGCATCACGCGCCTCGCCGAGGGCGGCATCGTGAACAACGTGCCGGTCCGGCCCGCGTTCACCGAGGTCATGAACGGCCGCATCGGCCGTCGCAACCCCTACATCGTCGCGCTCGACTGCTTCCCGCCCCGCATGCGGGCGATCCTCTTCTACGGGATCCAGCAGCTCGTGCGCCCCAACGTCCAGCGCAACGTCCCGTACGCGAACGTGTACCTCGCGATGGACCGCACGCTCTCGCCGCTCAACCTCGTGCCCGACGTGCCCGACGTGAACAAGGCGATGAAGTGGACGATGGACGAGCTCCAGCCGCTCATGCCCGTGATCGAGCGCACCTGCACGCCGTTCCGGCCGATCTGAGAGGGCTCCGGGGGCTCCTTTCTCTTGGGGCGGGGGGCGAGCCCCCCGCAACGCCCCCCCGTCCCGACCTAGCGGATGGCCTGGGCCGCCCGCGCGGTGGCGGGTACGGCGAGGGCGACCGCGCCCGCGAGCAGGATCGCCGCGGCGTAGAAGGGCGCCGCCGGCCCCGAGGCCGAGAACAGGACGCCGCCGAGGGCCGGGCCGCTCGCGCGGGCCAGCGCGCCGATCGACTGCGCGGAGCCGAGCACGCTCCCCTGCTCCGAGGCCGCCGCGCTGCGCGAGATGAGCGCCTGGAGGCTCGGCGTGCAGAGGCTCTGCCCCAGCGCCATCACCCCGAACGCGGCGAGGAGCGGCGCGCCGGGCGCCGCCAGGGGGAGGAGCCCGACGCCCACCGCGAGCATCGCGAGCCCCAGCGGGACGAGCGGACGCTCGCCGAAGCGCTTCACGAGCCGCCCGATGAGGCCGCCCTGCACCACGATGCTGATGATGCCGACGAAGCCGAAGAGCCGCCCGATGTCCTCGGGGCGCATGCCGTGGGCGCGCTCCGCGAACAGCGTGAAGGTGCTCTCCATCAGCGCGAAGCTGAACACCTGGAAGAAGGTCAGCAGGATGCAGAGCCCGACGACCGGCGCGGTCAGGGCGCGCCAGAGGGCGGCGGGGGAGATGGAGCGCTGCGTCGGGACGGAGCCCGCGTGGCGCGTCTCGGGGAGCCAGGCGAGGGCGAGCAGGAAGTTGAGCGCGGAGAGCCCGGCCGCGATCCAGAGCGGGAGCGCGAGCGAGACCTTCCCGAGCTCCCCGCCGACCCAGGGGCCGAGCGTGAACCCGATGCCGAAGGCCGCGCCGATGAGCCCCATGCCCTTGGCGCGGTTCTCGGGCGTCGTGAGGTCGGCCATGCACGCCTGGGCCGTGGAGATGTTCGCGGTCATCGCGCCGTGCAAGGTGCGGAAGAGGAACAACATCCAGAGCGCGGTCGCGCTCGCGAAGCCGGCGAGCATGAGCGCCGTGAGCCCGATGGACACGAGCATCACGGGCCGGCGCCCCACGCGGTCGGAGAGCTGCCCCCAGAGCGGCGCGAACACGAACTGCGCCAGGGAGTAGCAGGCCATCAAGAGCGTGACCTGCAGCGGCGTGGCGTGGAAGCTCTCGGCGTAGAACGTGAGCAGCGGGATGACGATCCCGAAGCCGAGCAGGTCGAGCACCACCGTCAGGAAGACGACCAGGATGGGCTTCATCCCTCGACCATCAACCCCAGGATGTCGGCGTGGACGTGGCCGTTGGTGGCGCACACCCCGTTCACGAGCGGGTCGGGGCGGTTGAAGACGTAGGCCTCGCCGAGCCGGTTGCTCGCGCGGCCGCCCGCGGCCTCGACCAGGGCGACGCCCGCGCAGATGTCCCACTCGTTGCGGGGCTGCGGCGTGAACGTGGCCTCGGCCATCCCGGCGGCCACGAGCCCGAACTTGTAGGCCACGGAGCCGGTGGGGACGAGCGAGATGCGGTCGAGGTACTTGTCGAACCAGCCCTTCTTCGCCTCGGTGCGGCTGCACACGATGCGCGCGCCCTGGAGCCCCAGGTGGTCGCTCACGCGGCAGGGGGCGCCGTTGAACGTGGCGCCCACGCCCACGAGCCCCGCGAAGAGCTCCTCGCGGATCGGGTTGTAGAGCACGCCGAGCACCGGCCGCCCGCGCACCACGAGGCCGATGCTGACGACGAACTCGGGGATGCCGAGCGTGAACTCCTTGGTGCCGTCGAGCGGGTCGACGATCCAGGCGCTCTCGGCGGCGAGCCGCGCGGGCGAGTCCACCGTCTCCTCGGACAACCAGCCGTAGTCGGGGAACGCGCCCCGGAGGCGCTCGGCGAGGATGGCGTCGCTCGCGAGGTCGGCCTCGGTGAGCGGGTTGTCCTCGCCCTTCTCCTTGACGATGGTCCGGTCCTTGTAGAACCCACGGACGGCCGCCCCGGCCTCCCGCGCCGCGTCGATCGCGATGGAAAGGGCCTTCTGGTGCATGGGGCCTCCGAGCCGCACCGACTAACCCGCCGTTCGCCCGTCCGTCGCTCGCGATGTGCGCCCCGCCGCCTCGGCCTGCTACTCCGCGTCGGAGGGCTGGCGCGTGAGGACCAGGAGCCCGGCCGCCGCGTCGCCGGGCATGGCCGCGAGTGTACGGCCCGTCTCGAGGTACTGCCGGTCGGCCACGACCGTGGTCGGCGCGTCGCTCGCGAACTGGATCGACGGCCAGTCCGTGTAGGGCCCCCACCAGACCGTGGCGGCCCCCGACCGCGTCGAGGCCTCGTCCAGCGCGCGGTTCGTGCCGGGGGCGCCGACGACGAGGTCGGACACGCCGTCGCCGTCGAGGTCCGCGACCACCAGGGTCGCGCCGAAGCGCCCGCGCGAGAACTCGCCGTGGAGCTCGCGCACCGGCACGGGATCCCGCGTGAGGAGGGGTTCCTCCAGCTCCGCGCGCACGTCCGCGCCCGCGAACACGTACACGGCGCCGGCCACGTCGTCGCTGTCGGCGGTGTCGCTGCCGTCCCGGGTGAGCCCGCCGCCGTCCGCGCCGGGCCGGTCCTCGCCGGGCGCGCCGACCACGAGCTCGGGGATCCCGTCCCCGTCGAGGTCCCCGACGGCCAGGGAGGCGCCGAACCACGCGCCCTCCTCCTCGTGGTGGAGCGTGAGCGCGGACGCCCCGTCGATGGCCCCGCCGCGTCGGATCTCGACGACCCCGGCGGCGTCCCGGATCGCGCCGCCCGCGACGACGTCCGCGAAGGGGGCGCCCGCCACGAGGTCGGCGAGCGCGTCCTCGTCGAGGGAGTCGGCGCAGTGGGCGGCGGCGCCGAAGCGCGCGCCCGTGCTCGTCCCCCCGATGGCGGGGAGCTGGTCGACGCTCAGCTCGCGGTCGTCCGGGAGCGCGCCGGAGAGCCCGAGGTAGACGACCCCCGCGAGGGTCGTCCCCGCCGGCGCGTCCGCGGGGCTGGCCCACGCCGAGCCGGCTGCCCAGTCCGGGATCGCGTCCCCGTCGAGGTCCCCGCAGGCCCAGACGGCCTCGCCGAGGCGATCGCCGGCGTGCGCCCCGAGGAGCGTGCGGTCGGGGGCGCCCACCGTGGAGAGGTCGGCGCCGACCGCCTCGTGCAGGTACACGACGCCGGCCGAGGCGAGGAGCGGGCCCGCTGCGGCCCCGGGGGCCCCGACCACGAGGCGCGTGTCGCCGTCGGCGCCGGGCCCGAGCGCCAGGGCGGCGCCGAGGTGATCGTCGGTGCCGCCGCTCGCGAGCGCGACGCGCGTGTCGCCCGCGACGAGATCGTGGAGGCGCACTTCCCCCGCGGCCGGGACCCCCACGAGCGCCCCGTCGGTCACGCCGAGCACAGCCCAGTCGAAGCCGTCGGCATCGGTGCCCGCGACCTCCGCGTCGGGCCCTTGGGGATCCACCTCCGCTTCCTGCAGCCGCGAGGCCCCGAAGAGCCCGAGCGTCGCCCGCGGGTAGAGCGCCCCGCAGTCCGCGCCCTCACACGGGACGGGGCACCCCGTGGAAACGAGGAAAGACGCGGCGGAGAACCAGCGGATCGCGTGGAAACGGGTTAGCAGGTCGCGTCGAACCATCGGACCTCGGGAGTCATCATGCCGCGCGTGTACACGGTCATTCTCGGCGGGGGGCGCGGTCAACGGCTGTACCCGCTCACGAAGCACCGGGCCAAGCCGGCCGTCCCCGTGGGCGGAAAGTACCGCCTGATCGACATCCCGCTCTCCAACGCGATCAACTCGGGCTTCCGGCACATCGCCGTGCTGACCCAGTTCAACTCGGCGTCGCTGAACTCGCACATCACGAACACCTACCGCTTCGACATCTTCGGGCAGGGACAGGTCGAGGTGCTCGCCGCCGAGCAGACGGACGAGGGCGGCGACTGGTACCAGGGCACCGCCGACGCCGTCCGCAAGCAGATCCGTCGGCTGACCGCGTGGGGCGTCGAGCACCTCATCATCCTCTCGGGCGACCACCTCTACCGCATGAACTACCGCGAGATGTTCGACCGGCACCTCGCGGCCGGCGCGGACGCGACGGTGAGCGTGATCCCGGTCGACCGCGCGGGCGTCACCGGCCTCGGCGTGCTCTCGGTCGACGAGCAGGGCGACGTGCAGGCCTTCCGCGAGAAGCCCCGCCCCGACGAGGACATCTCCAACCTGCTCTCGCCCGCGCCGCTCCGCGAGAAGTGGGGGCTCGGCGACGACGAGTACCTCGTCAGCATGGGCGTCTACATCTTCCGGCTCGCCGCCCTCCGCGAGATCCTCGCGAACGAGTCCTACATGGACTTCGGGAAGGACATCCTCCCGGACATGCTGGGCAAGCACAAGGTCTCCGCGCACCTGTTCCGCGGCTACTGGCGCGACATCGGCACCATCGGGGCGCTCTACGAGGCGCAGCTCGACCTCACGAAGGAGGATCCGCCCTTCCGCTTCCACCACCCGGACGGGCCGATCTACACGCGCCAGCGCTTCCTCCCCGCGAGCAAGCTGCTCGACGCGCAGGTGCGCCAGAGCATCCTCTCGGACGGCTGCCTCTTGTTCGGCTCCGAGATCGACCACTGCGTCATCGGCATCCGCTCGCGCGTCCAGAAGGGCGCGCGCCTCAAGGACGTCGTGATGATGGGCTGCGACTACTACGAGGACGACGACGTGCGCAGCGCCAACCGCGACCGGGGCATCGAGGCCGCGGGCGTCGGGCGCGACTGCGTCATCGAGCGCGCCATCCTCGACAAGAACGCCCGCGTCGGCCCCGGTTGCGTGATCCGCGGCGCCGTGGACCGCCCCGACCACGACGGGGACGGCTGGTACGTGCGCGACGGCATCGTCATCATCCCGAAGGACGCGACGCTGCCGGAAGGCACGGTCATCTAGTTCGGCGCTCGCTGGGCAGCCGGCCGAGCCGCTGCGGCGGCCGGCGTGCCCGCGAGACCGTCGGTGGTTCGGGTGCCCGGGAGGGGCGCCCGCGACCTACTTCTTCTTCTTCTTCGCGGGCTCGGGCGCGGGGGCCGGCGGCGTGGTGTCCTCGAGGTGCTTCTCGACGACGAACTCCACGCGACGGTTCTTGTCCCAGGCGGCCTCGGTCTCGGCCGGGTCCAGGGGCTTCGACTCCCCGAAGCCGGCGGCGCTCAGCCGGTCGGCCGGGACGCCGGCCTTGACCAGGTAGTCCCGGACTGCGGCGGCGCGCGCGTCGGAGAGCTTCTGGTTGTAGTCCGCCTCGCCCTGGCTGTCCGTGTGGCCTTCGACCCGCACGACCAGCACCTCGGGGTGCGCGAGCAGGGCCTTCGCCACCGCGTCGAGCAGCCCGAAGCTGTCGGCGTGGATCGAGGCGCTGTCGAGCTCGAAGTAGATGTTGTCCGAGAGGTCGAGCTTCGTGCGCGTCACGTTGACCGCGATCGGCGGCGCGATGCGCGGCGGCGGCACGACCCGCACCGCGAAGGTGCGGCTGCGCCCGGTCGGGACCTTCAGCGCGACCGTGTGCGTGCCGACCCGGACGCCATCGAGACGCATGGTCGAGTAGGGGCCGATCGTGCCGATGGGCAGGCCGTCGACCGCCACCTCGGCCCACGAGGACATGGGGTTCGTGAAGACGAGCGCCTTCTCCCCCTTGACCGCGAGGTTCGGGGCCTCTTCGACGTCCGCCGGGAGCGGGCCGCGCAGGGGCTTGAGCTGTGCGGCTGCGACCGCGGGATCGACCACGAGGGACTCGAGGCCGGAGAAGGGCTCTTTCGTCCACCGGACGTTCACGTCGTAGGTCGTGACGTGGGTGGCGAAGGCGAGGCCGAGGAAGGGGAGGAGGGCGAGCATGGTCCTACCGCGGGGTGAGGCCGGTGTAGCCGGTGAGTTCCCGAGTCATCACGCTCGTGCCGTCCCCCGAGTTCGTATTTTCCTCGCGAACCAGACCGAGCCCCTCCACGTACCACTGCTCGAGCACGCCGTCGATCTGCGCCATCCCGCCCAGATCGAGGTAGTAGTCGTTGGTGATGTGGTAGGCGTCGTAGGTGGTGCCGTCGTAGAGCGTGATGGTGTCCATCGGCATCTCGGCGTACTCGCCGTCCACCGTGATGGTGATGGGCAGGCCGCTGAAGCTCGCGGACACCGAGTAGGAGTAGGTCCAGGAGGTGCTCATCCCCATGTCGGCCTCGGCGGGGAGGTACTTGCGCGGCGTGGTCGGCGTGCCGAGCATCGAGCCGAGCGAGCTGCCGGCCATCTCGACCGCCACGTCCCACTCCATCATGTACATGCCGGCGTCGCCGCCGTAGTCGCAGCCCAGGTAGATGCTGCCCGCCCAGCCGCCGGTGGACGTGGTGACCTCGTCGTACATGACGTAGGTCTGGTCGCTGCCGACCCAGCCGGTGCCCCAGCCCTCCTGCTGGCCGGTGCCGGCCCCGCCGTTGAGCGTCACGTCGTAGTACCGGATGTAGCCGTCGACCTCGAGCGGGTCGTACTTGTTCGTGCAGAGGTCGGCGTCGGTGTCGGTGTCCGTGTCGGTATCGGTGTCCGTGTCGGAGTCCGTGTCCGTGTCGGTGTCCGTGTCCGAGTCGGCGTCCGAATCGGCGTCCGTGTCCGAGTCGGTGTCCGCGTCGTTCTCGCTGGTGTCGCCACCGCCGGAGTCCGAGCCGACCTGGTCCTTCGACGGATTCTGGTCGTAGGTGTTGTCACAACCGAACCCCGCCACGAGGGCGATAAGAATCGACAGTCGCACGCGACCTCCTCCGGATAAAGAACGGCCCCGTTTAGCACGAGGAAGAGGCCCATGGCAAGCGCTCTCCCGCATCCCAGCGTGCTCATTGGCGGTCTCCATGAGCTCTTTACAGGGACCACGATCCTGACGGACGCGGCGGTCCTGTTGGCGGACGGCCGCGTGCAGTGGGTCGGCCCCGAGGCCGACGCCCCCGCGGCCGACACCCGCTACGACGCGGACGGCGCCGTCGGGCTCCCCGGCCTCGTGGACCCGCACACCCACACCACCTTCGCCGGCTCGCGCGCCCGCGACTTCGAGCGTCGGCTCGCCGGCGAGTCGTACACCGCGATCCTCGAGGCCGGCGGCGGCATCCACTCCACCGTGGCGGCCACCCGCGCGGCCACCGAAGCCGAGCTCACCGCCTTCACGCGCGCCCGCCTCGCCGGGATGCTCGCGCAGGGCGTCACCACCGTGGAGATCAAGAGCGGCTACGGGCTCACGACGGCCGACGAGGCGAAGATGCTCCGGGCGGCCCGCGCCGCCGCCGGCCCCGTGGACGTGGTGACCACGTTCCTCGGCGCGCACGCCCGACCGCCGGGCGCCGGGGACTACGTCGATCGTGTCGTCGACGAGATGCTCCCCGCGTGCGCGCCGCTCGCCGACGCGGCCGACGTGTATTGCGACCGCGGGGCGTTCACCCTCGCGGAGACGGAGCGCATCCTGCGCGCGGCGAAGGCGCACGGGCTCGCCCTGCGGGTCCACGCGGAGCAGGTCGAGCACACCGGCGCCGCCGCGCTCGCGGCCTCGCTCGGCGCGCTCTCGGCCGACCACCTCGAGCGCGTCGACGACGCGGGGATCGCGGCCATGGCCGCCGCGGGCACGGTCGCCGTGCTGCTCCCGGGCGCGATGCTCTACCTGCGGGATCCGGCGCCGCCGGTGGCGCGGCTCCGTGCGGCCGGCGTGCGGCTCGCGATCGGCACCGACTTCAACCCGGGCTCGTCCCCGGTCCGCGACCTGTGGGCCTGCGCGACGCTCGCCTGCCTCACCATGGGGCTCACCGTCGAGGAGGCCCTCGCCGGGATCACGGTGAACGCGGCGCGCGCGCTGGGGCGGCCCGATCGGGGCTGGCTCGGGCCGGGCGCCCTCGGCGACCTGGCGATCTTCGACCCGCCGCCGGGCGAGCCGCCCGAGCTTCGCGTGCTCGTGCAGTACCTCGGCGGGCACCGGGCGAAGGCGGTGTTCAAGGGCGGCCGCCGGGTCGTCTGAGGCGCCTCAGACGGCGATGTCCTCGTTCCACACGGCCGGGTGCCGCGCGATGAAGTCGCGCATGAGCTCCACGGCCTCGGGGAGGTCGAGGTTCACGACCTCGACGCCGCGGGAGCGCAGGAGCCCCTCGGCGCCCTGGAAGGTGCGGTTCTCCGCGAGCACCACGCGCGGGATCTTGAAGAGGAGCGCCGCCCCCGTGCACATGTCGCAGGGCGAGAGCGTCGTGTAGAGCGTGGCCCGGGCGTACGCGGACGCGGGGAGCCGCCCGGCGTCCTGGAGCGCGTCCATCTCGCCGTGGAGGATGGGGTTGCCCTGCTGGACGCGGCGGTTGTGGCCACGACCGACGACCTGCCCGTCGATCACCAGCACCGAGCCGATCGGGACTCCGCCCTCGGCGAGCCCGGCTCGGGCCTCCGCCAGCGCCGCCGCCATGAATTCGAGATCGTCACGCATGCGGTCCAGGTAACGGTTTGTCGAGACCTCGGCCCGGGGCGCGCGGACCGGCGCGGCCGTTCCCGGCGGGATATGCCGCCGCGTCCCGCGGAGGGTCGGATGCTCGGTTTCGGAATGCCCGGCATGACAGAGTGGATCGTCATCCTGGTCATCGTCTTGATCTTCTTCGGCGCGGGCAAGCTCCCCCAGGTCTTCGCCCAGGCGGGCAAGGGCATCAAGGCGTTCAAGGACGCCTCCGAGGGCAAGGACACCTCCGACCTCGAGGCCGAGGAGCCCGCCCCCCGGAACCGCAAGCAGATCGCCCGCGACCCGGACGACCTCGACGACGAGCCGGAAGGCGGCACCGCGAAGCGCGTCGAGCGCAAGCGGCAGGACCCGGCGTAGTAGCTCACTCCCGGGCCAGCAAGGCCCGGACCTCCGCGCGGAGCTCCTCGGAGAGCACCTGGGACGCGGCGAGCTCGGCCAGGTGCTGGCGGAGCAGGGTGGGGAGGAGCGGGCGCGCGAGCGCCAGGGGGCTCGCGGGGTTGAAGGCGAGCGCCTTCCGGACGCGGTAGCGCTGCCCCCAGCGGGTGTGCTGCGCGATCATGCCGAGGATCGTCGCGGACGTGGGCCGCATGGCGGCGATCCGCACCACGTCGCGCTCCGTGACGCGTGGGTTGTCCAGCAGCGCGGCGATCACGCGCGGGTCGCGGTCGTGGAGGAGGCGGTCGAGAACGAGGCGATCGCGCCCGCGCGCGGCCGCAGTGCGCTCGCCGGCCGAGAGCTCGAGGTGGGGGTTGCGGGGCTCGACGGCGCCGTCGTCGGCGCGGCGGCCGAGGAAGCGCGCGGCGAGCCGCGGCAGCTCGGCGGCGCGGGCGGCGGCGTAGAGGTCGACCGTGCGCTCGTAGGGCAGCTCCTGCAGGACCGACGGCGTCAGGGCGAGCTCGGCCGCGAGGGTCCGGCAGGCGGCGTCGCCCGCCGCCGCGCGCGCGTCGACGCGCAGGAGGAGGCCGAGCAGCGTGCCGTCGTCGGCCTCCGCGAGGAGCTCGGTCAGCACGGTGCGACGGAGCGCTCGGTCCGCGACGGCCCCGAAGCGGCGCAGCCACGTGACGAGGTGGAGGTCCGCCTCGGCCGGGTTGTCGAGGAGGTGGCGCAGGCGGGCCACGACCGCGGGGTGCACGGAGTGCATGTGCCCTTGCTATCGCGTGGGATGCGTGGGCTCGCGTGCGTTAGGTGGCGACGATGCGGTACGCGCTGTCCTTCCTGCCTCTCCTGGCCGCGTGCTCCGGCGCCGCCCCCCGGTCCGCGGAGGACTGCGCCGACCTCCGGTCGGAGAAGGACCGCGACGAGTGCTACCTCGCCGTGCTCACCGACGTGTTCAAGCAGGACGCGGTCGCGGGCGTCGAGATGGTCGAGACGAAGATCTCCGACCCCGTGAACCGCGACTTCGCCTGGTACCAGGTGACGAAGACGGTCGACCCGCACACGAACAAGTACTGCGACCGCATCAAGGACGCGACGCTCGCCGCGCGCTGCCGCACCGTGGTGAGCCGGCCGCACCTTCACCGCGAGCTCATGGGCGGGGCGCCCGGCGGGAGTGGGGCGCCCGGCCCCGGCGGTGGCCCCGGCGGCGGTGGTGGGCCCGGTCCGGGTCCCGGTGGTGGGCCCGGCCCGGGTCCCGGTGGTGGGCCCGGTCCCGGTCCTGGTGGCGCCCCCGGTGGAGCGGCGCCTGGTGGGCCCGGTCCCGGCGGCGGGCCTCCCGGTGGGCCGGCCGAGCAGCTTCCTCCGCCATCCGGCGGGGTGCCTCAGCAAGGCGCGGGCACGCCGACGCCGTAGAGGCGGGCCCTCGTGGTTGCCCGTCGTGAGCACGGGGCCGGAGTCGGGCCACGGACGCGCGCGTGAGCGCGGTAAAGGCCTCCGCGCATGAGCGCGGCAAGGCCTCCGCGCGTGAGCGCGGTGGGGCGTCGCGGTGCTGGTGGAAGAAGAGTCCCCCCCGCCATTCCCTCACCGCAAGAGATGGAGGAGACGCTTGACGTTGCCGGGTGGAAGTCTGCCGGGGGGGACTGAAACTCTTCCGAGCCGCGAGGCTTCTTCCGCATTGTAGGTCGGACGCCGCCGTGCGGCAAGGCGATTTTTATTCACGTGGGTCGGAATTCGCGTAAGCCCGCGGAGTCACACGAGATCACCGGTCGTTCCGGGCCTTCTCGAGCAGCATCGCCACCCGCGTCGACAGGGTCCGCATCGTGAAGGGCTTGCGGACGATGCTCCCGCCGACGACCCCCGCGTAGGCCTCGTTCACCACCTCGGCGCCGTGCCCCGTGGTCACGATGATGCAGCAATCCGGCTGACGCTCGCGCACCGCCTGGATGACCTCCTTGCCGCCGATGTCCGGGAGCGTCCAGTCGACGACCGCCACGTCGAAGCGCGTCGTCGTGCGCAGGCGCTCCAACGCCTCGTGTCCCGACGCGGCGGGCACCACCCGGTAGCCCAGGGTGGTGAGGTACTCGGTGAGCACGCCGAGGACATCTTCCTCGTCGTCCACGATCAGGAGGGTTCCCGCCATCGCTCCGGATCCTACCTTGCTCATGCGTGGATTCACCAGTCTCCGGACGAGCGTCGGTCCGCCAGCTCGGTCACGGCGGCGGCGAACAGGCGGGCCGGCGGCGTCTCCGCGGCCTCGGGGAGCAAGGTGCCGCGCGGATCCGTGAGGCTGAGCGGGAGGTTCGGCGCGTTGTCCACGATGTTCGTCGGAAGCCATTCGCTGCCGGGGTTGAGCCGGGTCCACGCGGCGCCCGCCGCCTGGAGCGCCTCGCCGAGCCCGTACACGTGGGGGTGATCGACCAGGGACTGGACGTGGTCCTGCTCGCTCGCGAGCAGGAGCACCGGGATGTCCGGACGCCGCTCCACGAGCGCCGCCGCGAGCCGTCCGGCGTCCCGCTCGGCCCACCAGTCGCGCGCGGTCTCCGCGTCGGCGAACCCGCCGGGGAGGACGCCACGCGCCTCGGCCGCGGCGGCCAGGGTCGGGGAGACGAGCACCTGCCCGGTCTGGAGGTCGCGCACCCCGCGGACGAGCACGTCCGCCTCGTCGCAGGCGCCGCCGCCGTCCTCGTCGAAGCAGAGCACCTCCTCGCCGCCGACCGTCCCCGCGTGCAGCCGCTCGTCCGGGATGGCGCAGGTCACGCCGGTGTCCGGCGCGAACGCGCAGGTGCCCGCGGCGTACACGGTCGGCTCCACCCCCAGCTCGACGTTCGTGAACTGCGGGCCGGCGGGCGTCTCCCAGGCGACGAGCCCGGCCACGTCCGGCGTGCTCAGCGCGGGGTCGGCGAGCGTGGCGACCGCGAGGTTCCCGCCGTTGGAGGTCCCGACCAGGTAGATGGCGTCGGGATCCGCGGCGGGGACGCGGTCGGGCAGCGTGCAGCCGCCGAGGTCGGCGGTCTCGCCGGCGGCCCAGCGCAGCACGGCGGCGAGCGCGGCGCGCGACCCGGCCCCGCGGCGGTCGTTGACGCCGTCGGTGCGCCCGTTCCCGGGGAAGTCGAGGTGCACGCTCACGAGGCCCGCGGTCACGTCCGGGCGCAGGCTCGCGTCGTCCAGCGGGGTCCCGAGCGGGTCCCAGGCGCCGTGCACGAGGACGGCGACGGGCCAGGGCCCCTCGGCCTCCGCGTCGGGCCAACGCGCCTGGACGTGGACCTCGCCCTCGTCGCCGGGCAGCTGCGCGCCGATGGTCCACACGCCCTCGTCCACCGTGTCCGGGAGCCGCTCGGCGGCGCACACGTCGTCGGCCTCTCCGGTCGCGGCCGCGCAGCCGGCGAGAGCCGCACCCAGGAGCGCGCTCGAAGCCCGCGTCACGGATCGAAGCCGGGCGGCGGCGGGGCCTCCGCCCACAACTCGTCGTTCGGCCCCGGCCAGGGCAGGCGGATCCGCCAGGCGTGCAGGTACAGGCGGTCGGCCTCGGGCCCCCCGTACGTGGGGTCCCCCACGATGGGCGCGCCCAGGCTGGCGAGGTGCGCGCGGATCTGGTGGGTGCGCCCCGTGAGCGGGATCGCGAGCACCCCCGTGCGGCCGCCGGCCCGCCAGCGCACCCGGAACCGCGTCCGCGCCGGGCGCCCCTCGCCGATCTTGACCCGCCCCCGCTTCCACTCGCCGATCGGCAGGTCGACCTCCCCTTCGTCGGGGAGGTCTCCCGCCACGACCGCCAGGTACTCCTTGTGGACCCGGCCCGTCGCGAAGGCCTCGCTGATCATCCGTTGTCCCGCGAGCGAGCGCGCCATCACGAGGCATCCGCTCGTCTCCCTGTCCAGGCGATGGCAGACCCGAAGCCCGGTCTCCGTGGCCACCGACGATCCCCCGTCGCGCGCAGGCACGACGGGGATCCCGACGGGCTTGTCGAGGATCTGGATATGACGGTCGCGATGAAGCGTGACGAACAAGGTGGCGCGCCGGTGGATCCCGGCACGATGCCTATCCCCCCGCTCCGCGCCGAGCAGCTGAGATGGGAGGTGCCCGAGGGCACCCTCCTGTTCCGGACCACGGCGGAGCTCACCCCGGTCGAGGCGATCCTCGGCCAGCCGAACGCCTGCGCGGCGCTCCGGCGCGGCGTGCTCCTCGAGGGGCCCGGGTTCAACGTGTTCGTGGTGGGGCTGCTCTCCACGGGCCGCCTCGGCACGGTGAAGCGCATGCTGGACGAGCTGCGGCCGCGCCGTCGCGTGACCCGCGATCTCGTCTACGTCGCGAACTTCAAGGAGCCCGGCCGGCCGCGGCTCCTGGAGTTCCCGCCGGGGCGGGGCGTGGCGTTCCGCAAGGAGCTCCTCCGCGTGGCCGCCGCGCTCGTGGAGGAGGTTCCGCGGCTGTTGCGCTCCGACGAGGTGCGCACTCAGCGCGAGCGCCGGACGCAGGACGCCGAGGTGGCCCACCACGGGGCGCTCCAGCGGCTCGAGGCGCACGCGCGCGAGCTCGGCTTCGTGATCGGGGACCTCGGCGAGCAGGGCGAGCCCAACCCGGTCGTCCTCTGGATGGAGCCGGGCGAGGACGACGAGGACGTGGAGGTCGAGGACGCGCCCGTCCACACGCGCGCCGAGCTCCAGGTGCTCGCCGACTCCGGCGGCATCGAGCTCCCCATCCCGGCGGAGGAGATCTTCCGGCGCTTCGACGTGCTCGAGCGGGAGCTCGCGGCCGCGTTGAACCTCTCGCGCGAGGCGGTGATGGACACCGTCCGGAAGGTCGCCGAGACCGAGCGGGCCGCCATCGGCGCGGCCACGCGCAAGGTGCTCGCGGACCTGGGCCGGCGCTGGCCCTCCGCGCGCCCCTGGCTCCACGAGCTGCACGAAGAGCTGGTCGAGTCGCCCGAGTGGTTCGAGGAGGAGGGCGACCAGGAGGCGCTCTTCGCCGCGTTCTCGGCGAACGTGGTGCACCGCGGCTCGCGGAGCCCGCACGCGCCGGTGGTCGTGGTCCCGAACCCCACCTGGGCGCACGTCTTCGGCGGCCTCGAGGGCGAGGCCGGGGTCGACCACCGCCACATCCGCGGCGGTTCGCTGCAGGACGCCGACGGCGGCTTCCTGGTGCTCAACGCGGCCGACCTGCTCCAGGATCCCGGCGCGTGGCGGCTCCTGAAGCGGATGCTGATGTTCGGGCAGATCGACATCCAGAACCCCGAGAGTCCGCTCTCCGCGGGGGTGGCCGTGCTCCGGCCCGACCCCATGCGCCTCGACGTGAAGGTCGTCCTGCTCGGCGACGCCGAGACCTACGCGGCGCTGTTCTACGGCGACACCGACTTCGCCAGCATCTTCAAGATCAAGGCGGAGTTCGAGGAGGACGCCGCCATCACCCAGGAGCTCCTGCGCGACTACGCGGGCTTCGTGGCCCGCATGGTCCGGCGCGAGAAGCTCCCCGCGTTCACGCAGGAGGCCGTGGCGGCCATCCTGGAGTGGGCGGTGCGGGCGTCCGGGCGCGGGGGGCGCATCACCACGCGCTTCGGCGGGGTCGCGGACCTGCTGCGGGAGGCCGCGTTCGAATCGGGCGGGGCCACGGTCGACCGCGTCCACATCGAGGCCGCGCAGCGCGCCCGGCGGGATCGGGACGACCTCGCCGAGCGGCGTGTGCTCGAGATGCTCGAGAGCGGCGTGCTCCGCGTGGACCTCGACGGTCGGCGCGTCGGGCAGGTCAACGCGCTCGTCGTCTACCACGTGGGCGGCCACGACTTCGGGCGGCCCATGCGCATCACGGCCACGGTCGGCGCGGGGCGCGGCGGCATCGTCTCGATCGAGCGCGAGGCCCGGCTCTCCGGGCGCATGCACCAGAAGGGCGTGCAGATCCTCCGGGGGCTCCTGCTCGAGCGCTTCGGGCGGCGCCGGCCGCTCTCGTTCACCGCGTCGCTCTGCTTCGAGCAGTCCTACGCGCGCGTCGACGGCGACAGCGCGAGCATGGCCGAGGTCGTCGGCCTGATCTCCGCGCTCGCGTCGGTGCCGGTGCGCCAGGACATCGCGGTCACCGGCTCGGTGAACCAGTTCGGCGAGGTGCAGGGCGTCGGCGGGGTCAACGAGAAGATCGAGGGCTTCTTCACCTCGTGCAAGCTGCGGGGCCTCACCGGCACGCAGGGGGTCGTGATCCCGATCCACAACGTGCCGGACCTCTGCCTCTCGGACGAGGTGCGCGACGCCTGCGCGGCGGGGCGCTTCCACGTCTGGGCGATCGAGCGCATCGAGCAGGGGATCGAGCTCATGACCGGGGTGACGGCGGGGGAGCGGGACGAGGTCGGGACCTACCCGGCCGGCTCGGTGATGGCGCGCGTGGACGCGGCGCTCGACACCTTCGCCCTCGCATCGCGGCCGCGGCGGCCCGTGTAGTCACTCGCAGGCGACGGCGGACACGTACTCGATCGAGATCTCGGCGCCGAGCGCGGGGACGGTGTCCCCATCGAAGCGGACGGCGTTCTCGGCGGCGTCCCAGCTCCAGTCCGTGAAGCGCACGCCCTCCGCGAGCACCTCGATGGAGCTCGGGACGGGGGCCTCCGCGAGCACGTAGCGGACGGCCCCGCGGCCGGCGGGGAGGTCCGCGAGGGCGTCGAACGCGGGCTCCCAGTCCATGGCGCAGAGATCCTGGAGCGTTCCGCCGTAGGCCTCCACGACCTCGGCGTAGTCTTCGGCCTCGTCGCCGCAGCTGTCGTCCCCGGGCAAGAGCGCGGAGACATGCAGCGCGGCCGGCGAGGTGACGCGGTCCGCGAGCTGCTCGGCCGCCTCCATCGCGTCGGCGGCGGAGGGGCCGTCCGCGACGATGATGACGTGCAGATCGGCCTCCTCGCGCCGGAAGTCGACGAGGCACTCCTCGGACGCCGCGCGCGCCAGCGCCTCTACGGCGAGCCCGAGGAGGTCGCCGTCCCAGGCGCCGGAGTCCCCGTCGAACCCACGCTCGAGCACGACCTCGGTCTGGAGCGAGGTGTCGGAGCGGTCGGCCCAGCCGGGCGTGGAGCTCGGGCACGGGCCGGCCCCGGAGAGGGCGGTGAGGTGGTAGTCGATGTTCGTGTCGCGCAGGGTGTCGACGAAGCGCGGGATCACGTCGGCCGCCTTGTCGAGCTGCGCGGTCATCCCGCCATCGGTCGCGACGACGAAGAGCAGGTCGGTGGGGTTCGAGGGCGTGTAGCGGAACGTCTCGGTGACGACCTCGCCCCCGTACACGTGCGTCGAGACCCACACGCCGAGGGCGGGGCGGTAGGGGTCGTTCGAGGTCACGCGCAGGGTGGCGCCGCGGTCGTCGCCGCCCGCGGGCGTGACGAGCAGCTCGACGGCCTCGGTGTCGCCGGGGGCGATCGTCGTCGGGGCCGAGACGATCGTGTACTCGGCGCCGTCCAGCGTCACGTCGGTGAGCACGAGGTCCTCGGTGCCCTCGTTGGTGATCGCGACGTAGCCCGTACCCGAGCAGCCGAGCACCACGTCCTCGAACGGGGGCGCATCCGCGGCGATCACGGGCGCGGCCCCGACCCCGAGGAGCCGCACCGTCTCGTCGCTCGGCTCGATCAGCAGCTCGGCGGAGTCGGTCTGCTCGGTGAGCGGGAGGTAGCGGACCTCGAGGGTGAGCTCGTCCCCCGGGTCGAGCGTGATCAGCGGCGGGCCGTCGACGACGAAGAAGTCGCTGCCGATCGGCTCGTCGTGGCCGCTCACGGTCTCGGGCGTGTCGCCCGCGTTGTAGAGCGTGAGCTCGCCGACCGCGTAGCCGTCCTCGTTGACGGACACCGTGCCGAAGTCGATGCGCGCCGGGCTCGCGACGATGCGGGGGCCGTCCAGCGCGGTGTCGCCATCGCCCGCGTCGGCCCAGGGGCCGATCGGGTTGCAGCCGAGGAGCGGGAGGAGGGCGAGCACGGCGGTGATTGTAGCTTCGGCTCGTGCCCGTCAGGGGCCGAACTAGCGGCCGAAGCGAACGCCGGCGCGCGCCGCGGCGCCGTAGGTCCACTCCGTGCCCGTCGCGAAGGGCATGGGCGACACGTGCCCGTCGACTCGGAGCTCGACCCGGAGGTCCCGGCCGACCGGGATCCCGCCGCCGAAGCTCGCGAGCCCCGCCACGCTCACGTTCTCCTGGAGCTCGCCGGTCTCGGAGTTGCGCCGGAAAGGGACGCGCACGTCCAGCCCGGGGCCGAGCCACAGCGGGCCGAGGTCGAGGCCGGCCGTGGCCCCGGCCGAGAGCGCGCCCGAGGTGGAGCGCGTCTCGTCCGGGAGGAGTCCGTCCGCGAGCTCGACGTTCAGGTGGAGATCCGGCCTCCACGGGGAGGGGAGCGACACTGGGTGCACCCACGCCACGCCGAGCGAGGCGTGGAAGGGGTGCAGGAAGTCGGTCCCGCCCTGCCAGGACACGCCCGCGAGCACGTCCACGGCGGGCTCTCGCCCGCGCACCAGGTCCTCGACCGGGAGCCGGCCACCGGCCTCGAGCCGCACCCGCTGCTTGACCAGGCGGCGCCCGTCCTCGGTCTGGATCTCGATGGTCTGCGCGCCGGGCTCGACCGCGTAGAGCCCGGGCAGCTCCCCGCGGGGGATGCCGTTGATCAGCAGGCGCGCGCGGTCCAGCACGCGGTCGTACGCCGAGACGAGGGCCTGCTCGGCCGCCGATCGCTCCGTGGCGCGGCCCGAGAGGTAGATCTCCTCGCGGCCGACGATGCGGTACTCCGCGCGCGGCACCTGGAGGCCGCCCGTGTAGGCGATCGTCCGGTCGCGCGCGTACTCGTGCGCCTCCGTCACGTCGACGAGCTGGTCCCCGTCGAGGTCGGCGTCCCGCCGCGCGGTGGTCAGGCCCTGGAGGAGGAAGTGCGTGTAGACGCCGTTCTCGAGGCTCGGGTCCTCCATCGCGGGCTGGTAGTACTGGGCCGCGAAGAGGCGCGCCTCGGACTCGGAGATCTCCCGGTCGCCCCGCGGGGCCGGCGGCTCGCCTCGGAGGCCCTGGAGCTGGCGGGAGGTCGTGTCGGAGAGCGAGGACTTGGAGCCGCCCCGGCCGTTGTGGCAGGTGTCGAGGATCAACACCCGCCGCCGCGCCGGGAGCGCGTTCACGAGGTCCTCGATCTCCTGGACGGCGAGCCCGGTCTTCGTCGGGTCGTCGAGCCGCGCGTCGGAGGGGAGGAACCAGAGGCGGCTCCCGTCGATCGGGTCGAGCGTGAGCGTGCCGTGGCCGGAGAGGTAGAGGAGGAAGGTGTCGTCGCGCTGCAGATCGGCCGTGGCCGCGGCGAACGCGCGGCGGAGGGCCTCGCGCGAGGTGGCCGTCGCGCCCTCGATGATGGTCACGCGGTCGAAGCCGCCGACGTCGGCGCTCCCCAGCACCGTCCCCAGGTCGCGCGCGTCCTTCTCGGCGAAGCGCAGGCCCTGGAGCTTCGGGTCCGCGTAGTCCTGCACGCCGATCACCAGCGCGACGCGGCGCGGCTCGAACGCGGCGCCGGCCTGCCCCGGGCTCACGTCGACCACCGCGGCGAGCGCGCCCGGCAGCAGCAGCGAGGCGAGCCCGATCACGGCGTCACCCCGGGGAGCTCGATCGCGTCGGACGCGCCGCCGCCCTCGACGACGAAGCGCGCCGGGCCCTCTCCGGCTTCGAGCGCGTAGCCGACGGGCAGGTCGGTGTCCCCCGCGGGCACCGGGCCGCGGAACAACACCGTGTCGTTTCGACGGAGCGTGACGTCCATGGGGACCTGGGTGGTGACGCGGAACACCAGGGTATCGCCGGATCGGTACGATCGTCCCGCGGAGAGGCGCTCGACCGCGTCCCCGCGCCGCACCGCGACGCGCAGGCCCAGCTCGGGCACCCGCTCGCCCGCGCCGCGGGGCACGAGCTGGGCGGGATCGCCGCGCTCGGCGGGCGTGGGGAGCGCGAGCAGGAGGCCGGCCGCGAGCGCGAAGACGCCCGCGGCGACAGGAGCCCAGCGGCGGAGGATCGGGGGGGCGTTGCGGGGGGCCCTCCCCCCGCCCCAAGAGCCCGGAGATCCCGACGCCACGTCGGCTTGCTGAGCGGCATCCGGTCGCGGGGCGACCACGAGCGCGGGCCCGCCGAGCACTTCCGCGACGCGTCCGGGAGGCACTCCCACCTCGGCGAGGATGCGCGCCTGGAGCGCCCGCGGAGGCTCCACGCCCCCGAGGTCGGCCAGGAGCCGATCGAGCTCGGCGTCGTTCACGCGGCCTCCAGGAGCTCGCGCAGGCGCACACGCGCGCGGGAGACGCGGGCGCGGGCGTTGTCGGGCGAGATGTCGAGCGCGGCGGCGATCTCGTTGTGGTCGAAGCCCTGGACGGACGCGAGGAGGAAGGCGTCGCGCAGGTTCTCGGGGAGGTCGGCCAGCGCGCGCTCGAGCGCGATGCGGTCGGACGGCGCGTCGTTGGAGACGAGCTCGTGGTCCTCGCCGAGCACCTCGGGGCGGCGCGCCGAGCGGCGCTGGCCGTCCCGGAGCGCGTTCGTGGCGATGCGGTAGAGCCAGCTGCGAAAGCTGCCGTCAGCCCCGCTCCACGTGCTGCGCGCGCGGTGGACGCTGAGGAAGGCCTCCTGGAAGACCTCGTCCGCGACCTCGGCCCGGCGCGTCATGCGCAGGAGGTAGCCGTACAAGGGCGCACGATGCCGCGCGAACAGGGTCGCGAAGGCGTCTGCGCTCCCCTGCTGCACCGCGTCCATCAAGGCCTCGTCGGAGGATGGGTCCTTCACCCGGCTCTCCGTCGATACCTACGACGGCGGGGTGGGAGGTGTGACAACGCGGCGGTTGCGGATCGCGAGGAGCAGCGCTCCGGCCCCGACGAGGCTCGCCAGCATCGGGAACCAGCCGCCCCAGGTGCGGTAGGGCGTCTCGAACTTCGCCATGCGGATGGGGACCACCTGGGCCACGTCGGTGTAGGGCGACGTGTAGACGGGGATGTCCCCGTGCGGCTCCACCACCATGCTGACGCCGGTGTAGGCGATGCGGAGCATGGGGCGGCCGAGCTCGACCGCGTGCACCGCCGCCAGCATCGCGTGCTGGTGCGGCGCCGCGGTGTCCCCGAACCAGCCGTCGTTCGTGATGTTCACGAAGAGGTCGGCGTCCATGAGTCGGCGCATCTGGTGCTCGAGGATGGCCTCGTAGCAGATGGGCGTCGTGAACGTGAAGCGCCCGGTGTCGAAGATCTTCGGGTCGGTGCCGGCCCGGAAGTTCCCGACGCCCTCGATGTAGTCGCGGAGGTAGCTGACCGGCCAGGGCAGGTACTCGCCGAACGGGAGCGGGACCATCTTGTCGTAGCGGCCGCGGATCTCGCCGTCGCGGCCGAAGAGGTACGCCGAGTTCCAGCTGGCACGGCGGCCGTCGGGGTCCCGCTCGAAGGTGCCGCCGCCGACGAGGAAGTCGAAGCCGCCCTGGCGCGAGAGGGAGGAGAAGATCTCCTTCACCTTGCCCTCGTTCGGGTTGTAGCCGATCGAGCCCTCGGGCCAGACCACGAGGTCGGGCCGTTCGGAGGCGACCTGGCTCGTGAGCTTCATCCAGGACTTCAGCACGTCGGAGCCGCGGTCCTGGAGGCGCGTGACCATCGAGACGTGCTGCTGGAGCAGGCTGGCGCGCACGACCGGCGCGGCGGCGAGGGCCTCCTCGACGCGCTGGTGGCGCCAGGCGCCGAAGCCCAGGTTCGCGAGCCACAACGCGGCGACCGCGACGACGGCGGGGACGGGCACGCGCGTGCCCTCGCGACGGGCGATGATCAGCTCGGCCAGCGCGGCGTTCACGAGGATGACCAGGAACGAGACGCCCATGGCGCCGAACACGCTGGAGAGCTGCCAGACCCAGGGGACGCGGTACTGGCCGACGCCCTGGTAGTAGGGGAAGAGCGCCGGCTGGAGGTACTCCATGCCGACCCACACCGCGGGGAAGAGGAAGATCCAGGCGGCGCCGAAGCGGGCGCGGAGCGGGTGGATCGCCATGGCGACGAGGCCGTAGGGCAGGCCCCAGACCGCCGCGAAGAGCACGACGATGAGCGCGGCGACGACGAGCGGGATGTTCGAGAAGATCGTGATCGTCTGGGCGAGCCAGAAGAACAGGCAGAAGACCCCGGAGAAGCCGCAGAGGTAGCCCAGCTTGAAGTTCGTGCGCGCCTCGCCGGGGCGGAGCGCCCAGAAGAGCGGGACGAAGGTCACCCAGTGGAGCCACGCGAGGCCGAACGGGGGCGAGACCAGCATGAGGACGAGGCCGGACGTGAGCGCCGCGAGCGTGCGCGGCAGCGTGGCCCGGGAGAGGAGGGGGCTCATTTCGATCTCAGTCGCTCCAGCGGGGCGCCCGCTTCTCGCGGAAGGCGGCGACGCCTTCGCTGGCCTCGCCGCTCACGAGCGCGAGGACCCCGGCGCGCGTCTCGACCGACAGGGCCTCGTCGAGGCCCAGGTCGGCGGCGACGCGCACCGCGTTGAGGGCCAGCCGGACGGCCATCGGCCCGTTGCCCACGATGTCACCGGCGGCGGCCCGCGCGGCGGCGAGGGCCGTGCCCGCGGGCACGACGCGCTCGATGACGCCGAGGCGGTAGGCCTCCTCGGCGTCGACGCGGCGGCCGGTGCACACGAGGTCGGCCGCGCGGCCGGGGCCGACGAGGCGGGTGAGGCGCGCGCACCCCCCGAGGTCGGGGATCATGCCGATGCGCACCTCGGGCAGGCCGAGGCTCGCGCCGGCACTCGCGATCCGAATGTCGCAGGCCAGGGCGACCTCGAGCCCGCCGCCGACGCACGCGCCCTCGATGGCGGCGATGGTGGGGCAGGGGAGGTCGGCGAGCGCCTGCACGCAGGCCTTGAGCTCGCGGATGAGGTCCTGGGCCGCGCGCTCGTCCCCGTTCACGATGGCGGGCGTGGCCGCGGCCAGGATGGCCTCGTCGGCCGCCAGGTCCATCCCCGAGCAGAAGTGCCCGCCCGCGCCCGTCACGATGACGACGCGCGCTCCCTCGGCCTCGCGAGCGGCCGCTCCCAGCTGGCGCCACATCGCGAGGTCGAGCGCGTTGCGCCGTTCCGGGCGATCGAGCGTGAGGACGGCGACACCTTCGGAGACCTGGAGGGTGACTGGCATCCGCCCAAGGTATCCCGTCGTGGGGGGAGCGCGGTGGCCCTGGGGCCGCTGCGATCGCGGCAGCGTCCGACCGGGGTTCGCGACGCGCCAGGGCCAAAACGCCGCGGAGCCGGCGTGGGGTACGCCGGCTCCGGGTCGTGACGGTCGGAGGAGGACTTAGAAGTCCATCCCGCCCATGCCGCCCATGCCGCCCATGCCGCCCATGTCGCCGCCGCCGGCGGGGGCCGCCTTCTTCTTCTCGGGCTTCTGCGCGATCACCGCCTCGGTGGTCAGCAGCATGCCCGCGACGGAGGAGGCGTTCTGGAGCGCCGTGCGCGTGACCTTGGTCGGGTCGATGATGCCGAGGGCGAGCATGTCGCCGTAGGTCTCGGTCTGGGCGTCGAAGCCGTAGCTCCCGCTGCCCTCGAGGACCTTGTGCACCACGATCGTCCCGTCCACGCCCGCGTTCGCCGCGATGGCGCGGAGCGGCTCCTGGATGGCGTCGCGGATGATCTCGACGCCGAAGTGCTGGTCACCGGGGATCGTGCCGCGGAGCTGGTCGAGGGCCTCGAGCGCCCGGAGGTAGGCGACGCCGCCGCCGGGGACGATGCCCTCTTCCACCGCCGCGCGGGTGGCGTGAAGGGCGTCCTCGACGCGCGCCTTCTTCTCCTTCATCTCGACCTCGGTCGCCGCGCCGACGTAGATCACGGCCACGCCGCCCACGAGCTTCGCGAGGCGCTCCTGGAGCTTCTCCTTGTCGTAGCTCGAGGTGGTCTCCTCGATCTGCGCGCGGATCTGGCGGACCCGACCCTTGACGGCCTCGGCGGAGCCGGCGCCCTCGATGATCGTGGTCGCGTCCTTGGAGATCTCGACGCGCTTGGCGCGGCCGAGGTCCTCGAGCGTGATCGTCTCGAGCTTGATGCCGAGATCCTCCATGAGGGCCCGGCCGCCGGTGAGGATCGCGATGTCCTCGAGCATCGCCTTCCGGCGATCCCCGAAGCCCGGCGCCTTCACCGCCGCGACCTGCATGTTGCCGCGGAGCTTGTTCACGACGAGCGTGGCGAGCGCCTCGCCCTCGATGTCCTCGGCGATGATCAGGAGGGGCTTGCCGGCCTCGTGCACGAGCTCGAGCACCGGGAGCAGGTCCTTCATGTTGCTGATCTTCTTCTCGTGGATGAGCACGTACGCGTCGTCGAGCACGGCCTCCATGCGGTCGGCGTTCGTGACGAAGTACGCCGAGAGGTAGCCGCGGTCGAACTGCATGCCCTTCACGATGTCGAGCTCGGTGCGGTTGCCCTTGGCCTCCTCGACCGTGATGACGCCGTCCTTGCCGATCTTGTCCATCGCGCGAGCGAGGATCTGGCCGACCTCGGTGTCGCCGTTCGCGGAGATGGTCGCGACCTGGGCGATCTCGTTGTTGTCGCCGATCGGGCGGGAGAGGCTCTTGAGCTTCGCCACGACGGTCTCGACCGCGCGGTCCATGCCCTTCTTCACGTCCATCGGGTTGGCGCCCGCCGCCACGAGCTTGGAGCCCTGGCGGTAGATCGCCTGCGCGAGCACGGTGGCGGTGGTGGTGCCGTCACCCGCCACGTCGTTGGTCTTGGAGGCGACCTCCTTGACCATCTGCGCGCCCATGTTCTGGAGCTTGCCGGGAAGCTCGATCTCCTTGGCGACGGTGACGCCGTCCTTGGTGACGACGGGAGCGCCGAAGCTCTTCTCGATCACGACGTTGCGGCCCTTGGGGCCGAGCGTGACCTTGACGGTGTTGGCGAGGGCGTCGACGCCGCGGAGGATCTCCCCGCGGGCGGTCTCACGAAACTGGATGTCCTTGGCAGCCATGTGGATGGTCTCCAGGTGTGGGGGGAGCGAGGGGCTACTTGTCGAGGACGGCGAGGACGTCCTCTTCACGGAGGATGATGTGCTCCTCCCCGTCGAGCTTGATCTCGTCCCCGGTGTACTTGCCGAAGAGGACGCGGTCCCCGACCTTGAGCGTCATCGGACGGATCTTGCCGTCCTCGAGCGCGCGGCCGGAACCGACGGCGATCACCTCGGCCTCCTGGGGCTTCTCCTTGGCGGTGTCGGGGATGATGAGGCCCCCGGCGCTCTTGTTCTCGGTGGTGACGCGCTTGACCAGCACGCGATCGTAGAGCGGACGGAACTTCATGGGTCGGACTCCGTGGAAGCAGGATTCGCTGGCGCCGCGGGGCGGCGCGCAGGGGTGGGTCGAGGACGACCCGGACCCGAGTGGGCGAAGGGGTAGACACCTGCCTGACGACCGTCAACGTCCAGCTTCGCGTTTTTGATGCGGACGGCGTGGGAGCAGCCGAATTGCCGCTCCCACGCCGCCATCCCGGGACCCGGCTGGGGTCAGGGCTGTTCGGAAGAGACGCCGAGGCCCGGGGCCAGACAGGCAAGCAAGAATCATGCCGCTTGGCGGTCCCGATGCGCCTGCGCTTCGCCGACGCGCGCCGGCAGTCTGGAGGATTGCTGATAAGCAGGCATGAACCTATACTTCGGTCAGGCGTCACCAGTTCGGGGGGCAGTAGGGGAGCGGCAAGGATGCCCGGCTCCCCGCCGGAGGTGTGTCCTCGGCTTGACGACGCAGAGGCGGGGATTAGCATCTGCGAGGCTTCGGCGCGCACGGCTGTGTGCGGGCCGATCAAGTAGCTTCTAGGTGAATTTCCGCGCTGCGGCGCCACTCGGAGAGGGAGGACGTTTCCATGGGCAAGATCATCGGCATCGACCTCGGCACGACAAACTCGGTCGTGGCCGTCATGGAGGGGGACTCTCCGACCGTCATCATCAACGAGGAAGGCGCCCGGACCACGCCGTCCGTCGTCGGCTTCAACAAGGACGGGGAGCGGCTGGTCGGCGCGACGGCGCGCCGGCAGGCGATCATCAACCCCACGCGCACCGTGTACTCGGTCAAGCGGTTCATGGGGCAGCGCTGGGAGGAGGCTTCGAAGGAGTCGGGCCGGGTGCCCTACAAGGTCGTCCGCGCCACCGACGGCCTGGCCAAGGTCCAGATCGATGACAAGGAGTTCAGTCCGCCCGAGATCTCGGCGATGATCCTTCAGAAGCTGAAGCGTGACGCCGAGAAGTACCTCGGCCAGCCGGTCACCGAGGCGGTCATCACCGTCCCCGCGTACTTCAACGACGCCCAGCGCCAGGCCACCAAGGACGCCGGCCGCATCGCGGGCCTCGACGTCAAGCGCATCATCAACGAGCCGACCGCCGCGGCGCTCGCCTACGGCTTCGGCAAGAAGAAGAAGGACCAGACCATCGCCGTGTACGACTTCGGCGGCGGCACCTTCGACATCTCGATCCTGGACGTGGGCGACAACGTCGTCGAGGTCCGCTCCACCAACGGTGACACGCACCTCGGCGGCGACGACATCGACAACGTGCTCATCGACTGGCTGATCAAGGAGTTCAAGACCGAGACCGGCATCGACGTCGCGGGCGACAAGATGGTGCTGCAGCGCCTCAAGGACGCGGCGGAGAAGGCGAAGATCGAGCTGTCGGCGAGCCAGTCGGCGCAGATCTCGCTGCCCTTCCTCTCCGCGGACAAGGAGGGCCCGAAGCACCTCGAGCGCTCGCTGTCCCGCGCCCGCTTCGAGCAGATGATCGAGCCGATCGTCGAGCGCACCGTCGAGCCCTGCCGCGTCGCGCTCCGCGACGCCAAGGTCAGCGCGGCCGACATCGACGAGGTCATCCTCGTCGGCGGCTCGACGCGCATCCCGCTCGTCCAGAAGAAGGTCAAGGACCTCTTCGGGAAGGAGCCCAACCGGTCGGTGAACCCCGACGAGGTCGTGGCCCTCGGCGCCGCGGTCCAGGGCGGCGTCCTCGGCGGCGACGTGACGGACATGCTGCTCCTCGACGTCACCCCGCTCTCGCTCGGCATCGAGACCCTCGGCGGCGTGATGACCACGCTCATCACCCGCAACTCGACGATCCCGACGAGCAAGGGCGAGACCTTCAGCACCGCGGCCGACGGGCAGACGGCGGTCGACGTGCACGTGTACCAGGGTGAGCGGCCGCTCGCGAAGGACAACCGGCTCCTCGGCACCTTCCGGCTCGACGGCATCACCCCGGCCCCGCGTGGCGTCCCGCAGATCGAGGTCACGTTCGACATCGACGCGAACGGCATCCTCAACGTCAAGGCGAAGGACAAGGCCACGGGCCGCGAGCAGAAGATCACCATCACGTCGTCGTCCGGCCTCTCGAAGGACGATGTCGAGAAGCTCGTGAAGGAGGCGGCCGCGAACGAGGCCGCGGACAAGTCCAAGCGCGAGCTCATCGAGGAGCGGAACAAGCTCGACAACCTCGTCTACCAGACGGACAAGGCGCTGCGGGAGAACCGCGACAAGATGCCGGCGGACCACGTGTCCACGGTGGAGAGCGCCCTGGTCGAGGCGAAGTCGGCCCTCGACAGCGACGACGTGGCGCGGCTCAAGGCGTCCTTCGAGGCGCTGACCCAGGCCAGCTACAAGCTCGCCGAGGCGATGTACCAGGGCGGGGCCCAGCCGGGCGCGGCCGGGGCGGCGGGCGCCGCCGGCGCGGGCGGTGCGGGCGCCGCCGGTGGGAAGAAGGCAGGCGACGACGTCATCGACGCGGACTTCGAGGAAGCGTAGCAGTCAGGGCGGCGGATCGAGGGCGGCCGAAGAGGCCGCCCTCCCTCTTGGAGGATGACGGATGGCGGCGAAGCGCGACTACTACGAGGTCCTCGGCGTGGCACGAGGTGCCTCGGCCAGCGAGGTCAAGAAGGCCTTCCGTCAGATGGCGATGAAGTTCCACCCGGACAAGAACCCGGGGGACAAGGAGGCCGAGGCGCGCTTCAAGGAAGTGGCCGAGGCCTACGAGATCCTCGGGGACGACCAGAAGCGGCAGATGTACGACCGCTTCGGGCACGAGGGCGTGAGCGGCGCGGGGTTCCAGGGCGGGTTCCAGAACTCCGAGGAGATCTTCTCCCACTTCTCCGACATCTTCGGCGACCTCTTCGGGTTCGGCGGCGGTGGCGGAGGGCGGCGCCGTGGCCCGCGCCGGGGCCCGGACCTCGAGTACCCCCTCACCATCGACTTCCTCGAAGCCGCCAAGGGCTGCGAGAAGGAGATCCAGGTCCCCAAGCACGCCGTCTGCGGCGAGTGCGACGGGACGGGGGCGGCGGCCGGGAGCCAGCCGCAGGTGTGCGCGACGTGCCGGGGCGCGGGCGAGGTGGTCCAGGCGCAGATGTTCCTGCGCATCCGCACCACCTGCCCGAGCTGCAGCGGGCGAGGCAAGGTGATCAAGGATCCGTGCAAGTCCTGCGAGGGGTCGGGCCGCACGCGGATCAGCGAGCGGTTGAAGGTCAACATCCCCGCCGGCATCGACGACGGGATGCAGCTCCGGCTGCAGGGGAAGGGCGACGCCGGCGATCCCGGCGCCCCTCCGGGCGACCTCTACATCACCGTACGAATCGCGGAGCACGAGATCTTCGGGCGGGACGGGCACAACGTCCTCTGCCAGGTCCCGATCAGCTACGCGACGGCGTGCCTCGGGGGGGACATCTCCGTCCCGACGATCGACGGGGAGGAGCCCCTGACGATCGAGCGGGGCACCCCCTCCGGGAAGGTCTACACCTTGCGCGACAAGGGGATCCCGGCGATCAACGGGCGCGGGCGGGGCGACCAGCTGGTCCAGGTGGTCGTCGCGGTGCCGAAGACGCTCTCCGCGAAGGAGGAGGAGCTCATCCGCCAGCTCGCGTCGCTGCAGGAAGCAAAAGTTACCGATCGGAGCATCTGGAAGGAATTCCTGAACCGCTGGACGAGCTAGAGCGGCGGCGTCGGGGCGCGGTCGCCCCGCGGGAGGACGGATGGCTGGGATGGAGGAGCTCCCCACCGGGACGGTGCCGGCGGGCCTGGGGGACGAGCTCGCGGAGGCGGCGCGGGACCTCGCGGAGGTCCGGCGGCAGGTCGCGCGGGTGATCGTGGGCCAGAAGTACATGATCGACCGGCTCCTGATCGCGCTCCTCGCGGATGGGCACATCCTGCTCGAGGGCGTGCCCGGTCTCGCGAAGACCACCGCGGTGAAGGCGCTGGCGAACACGCTCCACGCCGAGTTCTCGCGCATCCAGTTCACGCCCGACCTCCTCCCGGCGGACGTGCTCGGCACCCAGATCTACAACCCGCGGGACGGGGCCTTCTCCACGCGGAAGGGCCCGATCTTCACGAACATCCTCCTGGCCGACGAGATCAACCGCGCGCCTGCAAAGGTGCAGTCCGCGCTGTTGGAGGCCATGCAGGAGCGGCAGGTCACGCTCGCCGAGCAGACCTTCACGCTGCCGCGCCCCTTCCTCGTGCTCGCGACCCAGAACCCCATCGAGCAGGAGGGCACGTACCCCCTGCCCGAGGCGCAGGTCGACCGGTTCATGATGAAGCTCGTGGTGAGCTATCCGACGGCCGACGAGGAGCGCCAGATCCTGGAGCGGAGCGCCCTGCCCTCGGTACGGCCCGACGTGGTGCTGGATCCCGCGCGCATCCTCCGCATGCAGGACCTCGCGCGCCGCGTCACCATCAAGCCGATGCTCGCCGGGTACATCGTCAACCTCGTGCAGGCCACGCGCCAGCCCGGGGCCCTGTCCACGCGCCTCGCCCGGCTCGTCCAGTTCGGCGCGTCCCCGCGGGCGACGATCTCGCTGGCGGCGGCGGCCCGTGCCGCGGCGCTCCTCGACGGGCGCGAGTTCGCCACCCCGGACGACGTGAAGGAGGTGGCCCTCGACGTGCTCCGCCACCGCGTGCTGCTCACGTACGAGGCGGAGGCCGAGCAGGTGACGCCGGACCACGTGATCCGCGAGCTGCTCTCCACGGTGAAGACGCCCTGAGCCGAGGAACCGCGTGCTTTCGCCCGAAGAGCTCCGCCAGATCCGCCGCCTCTCGGTCCAGGCCGGGCGTCGCGTCGACAGCCTGCTGGCCGGCGACTACCGCTCCGCCTTCAAGGGCAGCGGCATGGAGTTCGAGGAGGTGCGCCCGTACGTCCCCGGTGACGACGTGCGGCGCATCGACTGGAACGTCACGGCCCGCACGGGCGAGGCGTGGCTCAAGGAGTTCCGGGAGGAGCGGGAGCTCACGCTGCTCGTGCTGCTCGACGTGAGCGGGTCCGTCCGCTTCGGCTCCGGCGGGCGCGACGGGCGCACGGACAAGCGGCTCCAGATGGCCCGCGTGGCCGGAGGCCTCGCCTACGCGGCGCTGCGCACCGGCGACCGGGTGGGGCTCTTGAGCTTCAGCGATCGGATCCACCACTTCCTACCGCCCCGCCGCAGCCGCGGGCACGCCTGGCAGGTGATCCGCGCGGCGTTCGAGCACCACGGGGACGACCACGGGACCGACATCGCCGGCGCGCTGGCCTACGCCTCGAAGGTGCTCAAGCGCCGCGCGGTGGTCGCCGTGCTCTCGGACTTCCTCGCCGCGCGCCCCTTCGGCAGCGAGATGGGCGCGCTCGTGCGCCGCCACCGCACGCACGCGCTCCTCTTCCACGATCCCCGCGAGGCGGCGCTCCCGCCCGTGGGGCTGGTGACGCTGCAGGACGCGGAGACCGGGCAGGTGCGGGTGGTCGACGCCTCCCGGGTCCACGCGACCCGCCCGGTGGACGCGCGGCTCGCCGAGCTGCGGCGGCACGGCGTCCGCGCGAGCGCGGTCGCGACGACCGACGACGCGTTCATCCGTCTCCAGCAGCACTTCCGGGGGGCGCGATGACGCCGCTCCTCCTGCTCGCGCTGGCCTGCGGCGGCCCGAGTCCGTCCACGCTCGCCGACGCGCCGCCCGTCTGGCTGGAGGCGCGCCACGTGGACGAGGGCCAGCCCGTGCGCGTGCACGTCCCCGCCGGGACCACCCTGCCTGCGGTCGAGGGGATCACGGCGACCCAGGTGGTGACGGGGGATGACGGCTCGGCCACCTGGGAGCTTCGCGGCGCCGCCGGCTCCTACGTCCTGGAGGTCCCGAGCGCGTCCGGGGAGCCCACGCGACTCTTCTTCGACATCGGCGTGGAGGGCCCGACCGGCGGCCCGATGCAGGACATCGCCTCCCTGCCGCCGCCCACGCCTCCGCTGTGGCCGCGCGTCGCCGCCGCGGTCGCCGCGGTGGGGTTCGTCGTGGCGGCCGCGGCCCTGGCCTGGCGGAAGCTCAAGCCGGCGCCGCCGCCCCCGCCGCCCGAGCCGCCGGATCGCATCGCGCGCCGTGCGTGGGCCGCGCTGCGGCTGCGGGACGACCTCCCGCCCGATGTGCTCGCCGCCGAGCTCTCCGCCGTGTACCGGCGCTACCTGGAGGCCGTCCACCGGTGGCCCGCCACCTCGCGCACCTCGCGCGAGATCCTCGACGCGCTCGCCGGCGACCTGCCCGCGGTCCAGCTCGACCGCGCGCGTCGACTGTTGAACGCCATGGACATCGTCCGCTTCAGCGACCGGTCCACGCACGAGGGCTTCTTCAGCGCGCTGGACGCCGACTTCGAGGCGCTCCTGGCGGCGCCCGTGCGGAGCGCCCGTGCTTGAGTGGATGCACCCGGGCTGGTTCGCTGCGCTGCCGCTCGCGCTCCTGCCGTGGATCGCGTGGCTCCGGCCGCACACGCTGCGCTTCTCGGCCCTCGCCAGCGTGCGCGCGCCGCGCAACTGGCGCAGCGTCGCCGCCCTGCTCGTGCCGCTCCTGGAGTGTGTCGCCATCGCGGGCGTGGTGCTCGCCCTCGCGCGCCCCCAGGAAGTGCGCCGCGAGACCGTCCGCGAGTCCCAAGGCATCGACATCCTGCTCGCCATCGACACCAGCGGGTCGATGCGGGAGCGCGACATGCGTGCGGGCACCCGCGAGCTCTCGCGGCTCCAGGCCGCGCAGGTGGTCATGGCGCAGTTCGTCGAGGGGCGGCCCGACGACCGCGTCGGGCTCGAGGTGTTCGGCGAGGAGGCCTTCGTCCAGGTGCCGCTGACGCTCGACCACGAAGCGCTCACGGCCTTCGTCGCGGAGCTGGACATCGGCATGGCGGGGCAGGGGGCCACCGCCGTCGGCACCGCGATCGCGGTGGGCGCCAAGCGGATGAAGGAACTCGAGGCGCCGTCCCGTGTCCTGATCCTCGTGACCGACGGCCGTTCGAACGCAGGGACGATCTCCCCCCTCCAGGCGGCCGAGGCGGCGGCGGCGCTCGGCATCCGCGTCTACACGATCGGCGTGGGGGCCGCGTCGCGCGGCGGGCTGTTCGGGATGATGGGCGGCGGCGCCGACATCGACGAGCGGTCGCTCCGCGCGATCGCGGCCACGACCGGCGGACGCTACTACCGCGCGGCCGACACCGAGTCGCTCGCCCAGGTGTACGCCGAGATCGACCAGCTCGAGCGGTCCAGCGCCCGGACGAAGGAGTTCGTGCACCGGGACGAGCGCTACCTCCTGCCGCTCCTCCCCGCGGTCGTGGCGTTCCTCGCGCAGCTGGCCCTCGGCGCCACGATCTTCCGGAGGGTGCCTTGAGCTGGGCGCGACCGGACCTCCTCGCCCTCCTGCTGGTGGTGCCCGTCGTGCTGGTCGGCGTCATCCTCGCCGAGCGGGCGCGTCGGCGCGTGCTGCTCGCGCTCGCGGCCATCGAGACGCTGCCGGTGCTCGTCTCCGGCGCGGTCGCCCGCGCGCGCGCCGTCCAGGCCGCGCTGGCCACGGTCGCCGCGTTGGGGCTCGCGCTCGCCGCCGCCGGCCCGCGGCTCGGCTTCGAGTGGCAGCAGCAGTCGGTCGAGGGGGTCTCGCTCGTCGTGGTGCTCGACGTGTCGCGCAGCATGGACGCGCAGGACGTGACGCCGTCCCGCCTCGAGCGGGCGCGTCGCGAGATCGTGGACCTCGTCGGGCTGTTGCGGGGCGACGCGGTGGGCCTCGTGATCTTCGCGGCCGGCCCGTACGTCCGCATCCCGCTCACGGTCGACTACGACACGTTCCTGTGGGCGGTCGAGGACAGCTCGTCGGACACCATCCGCGCCCAGGGCAGCGCGCTCTCCGGCGCGGTGACCGCCGCGACGGGCCTCCTCGAGAAGGCGACCGGCTCAGGCAAGGCGATCCTCGTGGTGAGCGACGGCGAGGGGCACGACACCGACACGGAGATCGACGCCGCGCTCGAGCGCGCGCGTGCGGCTGGCGTCCGCATCTACGCCCTCGGCGTCGGCGAGCCCGGCGGGGCGCCGATCCCGGTGGCGACGGGGGGCTTCAAGAAGGACAACACGGGCAACGTCGTGCTCAGCCGTCTCGACGAGGCGGCGCTCCAGCGCCTTGCCGCCGCCACCGGAGGCGCGTACGTGCGGGCCGTGGCCTCCGACGACGACGTGCGCGCGCTCTATGTGGACGAGATCCGTGGCAAGCTCGACGCCGCCGAGCGCGGCGTGCGTCGCGAGAAGTTGTGGCACGAGCGCTTCCAGTGGCCGCTGGCGGGGGCGCTCCTCGCGATGGTGGCGTCCTCGGCGCTCGGCGTGGGGCACCGCGCGCGGGGCAACGGCTCGACGACCGCCGCCGCGGCCGTCGCGCTCCTCCTGGCCGCGGTCCACCCGGCGACGGCCCTCGCCGGGCCCCGCGAGGACGGCTTCGCGGCCGTACAGGCGCAGCAGTGGGCTCGCGCGGCCGAGCTCCTCGGCCAGGCCCGGGTGGAGGATCCGGGCGACGTGCAGGTCTCCCAGGGGCTCGCAGAGGCGCTGTACCGCGCGGGCCGGTACCGCGAGGCCGAGCAGCTCTTCCGCACGCTCGCTGCGCAGGATCCCGAGCACGAGGCCGTCCACCTCTTCAACGCGGGCAACGCGGCCTACCGGGGCGGGCGGCTCGGCGACGCGCTCCAGAGCTTCCGCGGGGCCGTCGCCGCCGATCCGGAGATGAAGGCCGCCCAGGGGAACGCGGCCGCGGTGGAGAAGGAGATCGCGGCGCGCACGAGCCCGCCGCCACCCGAGGACCAGCAGAGCCAGTCGGGCCAGCAGGGGGAGCCGGGGGAGGACGGCCAGGCGGACGCGCAGCAGCAGTCCGGCCAGCCGGGTGAGCAGGGCGAGTCGGGCGAGCAGGCGCAGCAGGCGCAGCAGGGCGAACAGCAGCCGGGCCAGGGCGAGCAGCAGCCGGGCCAGGGCGAGCAGCAGCCGGGAGAGCAGGGGGACGAGCAGGCATCCGGGCAGCCGGGGGAGCAGGCCCAGGCGCAGGAAGGCACGCCGCCCGAGCCGGGTCAGCAGGGCGAGCCGCAGGCCACCGGGGGACCCACGGACGACGACGAGGGCCGGCGCGAGGCGACCGCGGAGGGCGAGCCCACCGGGGAGCCGGGCGCCGAGGGCGAGGGGACGACCGCGCTGTCGGACGAAGGCGAGCCCGGCGCCGGCGGGACGATCGAAGGCGCGGAGAGCGGGGGGCGGGACGGGATGAGCGCCGAGCAGGCCGCGCGCCTCGTGGACTCGATCCCCGACGGCACGCCACGGGTGGTGGTCGGCGGCGCGGACACGGAGAAGGACTGGTGATCGCCTTCGCGCTGGTGCAGGCGGCGCTCGCCGCCCAGGTGGCCCTGCGGCTCGACAGCGACGAGCTGCGCGAGGGGCAGACGATCGGGCTCGAGCTCGTGGTGGTCGACGCCGCGCCGCGCGGGGTCCCCGAGCTCGAGGCCCCGAGCGGGCTGCAGATCGCCTACCAGGGCCAGTCCCGGCAGCGGCAGATCATCAACTTCCAGTCGACGTCGACCACGACGTTCACGTACGCGCTCACGGCGCTCACGCCCGGCGACTACGTGCTCGACGCCCTGACGGTGCAGACCGACGCCGGCGCGCTCACGACCGCGCCGCTGAAGGTCCACGTCGACCCGCGGGCCGCCGGCGCGGTCGAGCAGATCGCGGCCTCGATCGGCACCCAGGTCGCCTGGGTGGGCCAGGTGCTGATCTACGACCTGCGCTTCCAGACCGACAAGAAGGTCGTCAACGGCCGCTGGAGCCCCCCCGACGCGCCCGGCTTCATGGTCGAGCCGTCGGTCGAGCCGCTGACGGCGGAGTTCTCGCTGGAGCAGGACGGGAAGCCGCTCTCCGTGATGGAGCTCCACTATCCGCTGCGCGCCACCGCGGAGGGGAAGTGGACCATCCCCGCCGGCGTCCTCCAGGCGCAATTCGCGGTGACGGACCCCCGAAAGCGTCGGCGCCCCGACAGCTTCATCGACGGGATCGGGCCCTTCGGGAACATTCGCACCGAGGTCTACTCGTCCCCGCCCATCGACGTGGAGGTCCGTCCGCCCCCCGCGGAAGGCCGCCCCGCCGACGCCTCCGGGCTCGTCGGCCGCTTCGTGGTGGAGGCGCGCGTCTCTCAGACGCAGGCGCGCGTCGGGGACACCGTCACCGTCGAGGTCGACGTGACGGGTGACGGCCCGTTGGCCGGCTACTCGCTCCCGCCGCTCACCGGCGACGGCTTCCGCGTCTACGACGATCAGCCCGTGGTCGACGCCCGCATCGAGGACGGCGCGTACCGCGCGCGCGCCAGCTTCAAGCGCGCGATCGTCCCGCAGGCCCCCGGGCGCGTCGAGGTCCCGGCCATCGAGCTGGCCTACTTCGACCCGGTCGCGGGCGCGTGGGCGCGCGCGACCACCGAGCCCATCCGGCTCGAGGTCACGGGCGAGGCCACCCAGGCCGACGTCACCACGTTCGACGAGGGCGGCGGCCGCCGCTCGGTGGACGCGCTCGGCGAGGACATCCTCCCGGTGCGCACCGAGGCGTCGCTCGGCCGTCCGCTCCCACCCGCGCTCGCCGCGACGCTCCTCCTCCCGGGGGGGCTCGCGCTCCTCGCCCAGGGCGCGGCCGCGCTCGGCCGGCGTCGGCGTCGCACGGAGACGGCGGAGCGCCCTCTGGGCTTCGCGGATCTGCCCGCGGAGCCCGAGGCGCGGCTCGCGGCCATCGAGCGCATCTTCCGGGCGCGGGTGGGCGCGCGCGTGGGCGTCGCCGCGGATGCGCTGCGGCGCGAGGATCTCGCCGCGCTCGGCCCCGCGGCCCCCGAGGCCGAGGAGCTCTACCGCGCGCTCGAGCGCTGCCGGTACGGTGGCGCGCGGCAGGTGCCGGAAGAGCGGGTCCGCGCGTTCGTCGAGGGGTTGCAGTGACCGCCCTCCTGCTCCTCGTGGCCATCGCGCGCGCCGACGGCGAGGCCGGGCTCGCGGACGCGAACGCCGCGCTCGCGAGCGGGGACTTCACGACCGCAGAGCAGGGGTACCGCGCCCTGCTCGACGCCGGCCACACGAGCGGAGACGTCTGGTACAACCTCGGGAACGTCCTCTACCGGCAGGACCGCGACGCCGAGGCCGTCCTCGCGTGGCGCAACGCCGCCGCCCGGCTCCCGCGCGACCCCGACGTGCAGGCGAACCTCGACTTCGTGCGCCGGACGCTGCGGGACGGGCTCGTCGCGCCCGATCCGCGCCCCTGGTTCGCGCCGTGGCAGGCCGCGTTGACGCCCGACGAGGGCGTGTGGCTGGGCGCCGCGCTCGCGGGGGCGGGGCTGCTCGCGATCGCGCTGCGCGGACGGCGCCCGCGGTGGCCGCTGGTGCCGGTGGGCGTGACGGCCGCCGTGCTGGGCGGGCTCGTCGCGGCCGGCGGCCTCGCCGAGGCCGGGGCGCCCCCGGTGGCCGTCGTCGTCGTGGCCGAGACGGTCGCGACCTCCGATCTCGGCGGCGGCGTGGACCTCTTCACGCTCCACGCGGGCGCGGAGGTGCAGAGCGTCGAGCGCGCCGCCGGTCGGGTCCTCGTCGTGTTGCCGGACGGGCGCAAGGGGTGGGTCTCGGAGGCGGCCGTGGGCTTCGTGGAGCCGTCTCGTCCGCGCCCGGTGTTATGACGCGCCGCGGAGGCGTCATGCACCGTCTGTTCCTCGTGTTCGTGCTCCTGGCCGGCTGCGGCTGGGAGAGCCGTATCCGCTTCCTCTCCGACGCCGAGTTCGATCACTACTACGCGCTGAAGCCCTTCCTGTCCGACGACGAGCGGAAGTCCTACCTGAAGCTCAAGACCGAGGACGAGCGCAACGAGTGGCTCAAGACCAACGGGTGCCGCGAGATCCTGGGCAAGAAGGAGTGCTACTGGGATCGCTTCTACAAGTACCCGGAGAACATCCGCCAGGCGATCGTCGAGGGCGCCGTGCGCAACGGCTGGACCCGCGACATGGTCTTCATGGCGTGGGGCGCCCCGTGGGACAAGCGCGCGCTGGTCGGCCGCCCGGCCCCGAAGTCCGAGCTGCTCGTCTACCGCTTCGAGAAGCAGGAGGACGGCACCGTGCTCGTGTACGTGCCGGACAGCAAGACCGAGTACAACGCGGTCGAGCGCTTCACGCGCGAGGTCTACCTGGACAACGACCAGGTGACCGAGATCGTCGAGAAGCCGGGCTGGGGCGCGGAGTAGTCCCCTTCGTTCGGTAGTCTCCTCCGCCGATCCGCGCGGCCGCCGTCGCGAGCGCGGTCGGCGAGGTGGCATCCATGCGCGCCCGGGTCTAAGGTGTCACGGCCAGGAGTTCGACGATGAAAGTCTCCCTGATCAGCCCGTATCCGGACATCACGAACTACGGCCTCAGGTCGATCTCGTCCACGCTCCGTGCGGCCGGTCACTCCACGCAGGTCATCTGCATGCCCGACTTCGCCGGCGACGGCGAGAGCGTGCACGTGCGGATGTCCGAGGACCGCTACTCGCCGCAGGTCATCGACGAGATGCTCGAGCTCGTCTCGAAGTCCGACCTCGTCGGCATCACGCTGATGACGCACTACTACGACTCGGCGCGGCAGATCACCAAGGCGATCCAGACACGCCTCGGCAAGCCGGTCATCTGGGGCGGCTTCCACCCGTCCGTGCGCCCCGACGAGTGCGCGCGCCAGGCCGAGTACGTGGCCATCGGCGACGCCGAGGACCTCATGCTCCAGCTCTGCGAGCGCCTGGAGAACGGGGACTCGCAGAAGCTGCACGGCATCAAGTCGCTCGTGTGGCGCAAGGGCCAGGACGTCATCCGCAACGCGCCGGGCTCGCTCGAGCAGGAGCTCGACCGCTATCCCGCGCCGGACTTCTCCCGGGAGGACCACCACATCCTCTTCGAGGGGCAGCTGATGCCGGTCACGAAGGACCTGCTCCGCCGCTACCTGCACAACGGCACGGTGAGCCGCATGTTCGGCCGCACCGGCTACCAGACCATGACCGGCCGCGGCTGCCCGCACGCCTGCACCTACTGCGGCAACAGCTTCTACCGCGACCTCTACAAGCGGCAGCGCTACGTGCGCTTCCGCTCGGTCGAGCACGTCATCGGCGAGCTCGAGACCGTGAAGCGCGACTACCCGTTCATCGACTTCGTCTGGTTCTCGGACGACAGCTTCTTCGGGCGCCCGCTCCCGGATCTGCTCGACTTCTGCCACCAGTACAAGACGCGGGTCGGCGACCCGTTCTACCTGCTCGGCAGCCCCGGCACGATCACCGAGGAGAAGTACGAGGCCCTCGTCGATGCCGGCCTGCACTGCATCCAGATGGGCGTCGAGCACGGCAGCAAGCGCATCCAGAAGCTCTTCAAGCGCTCGACGATGGGGAACGACAAGATCCTCAAGAGCGCCGAGATCATCACGAAGTACACCGACCGCACCGCGCCGCCGCAGTACGACATCATCTACGACCTCGCCTACGAGACCATCGAGGACAAGCTCGACACCCTGCGCCTCGTCTCGCAGCTGCCGAAGCCCTACCGGCTCCAGGTCTTCTCGGTCATCTACTACCCGGGCACGTCGCTCCACACGCTCGCTGAGCGCGACGGCCTAGTGAACGACGAGAAGGCCGAGATCTACGACCGCATGTTCTTCGAGCGGCACGACAGCTACACGAACACGCTGCTGTTCCTCGCGCGCTCGGGCCGCTTCCCGCACCCGCTCCTGAAGGTGCTCATCGACCGCCGCGTCGTGGATGTCATGACCTCCGACTACATGGCCCCCGCGGGCAACGTGGCCAAGGCCGCGATCCACGCGCTGCGGCAGGCCCTGCGGAGCCCGGCGGTGGAGCGCGCGAAGGCCCTCGGCACCTACCGGGCGCGGCTCGTGGGCATGACCGGCGCCGACGCCGGAGCCGCGGCGCCCTCCGCCGAGGCTTGATGCCGGAGATCCATCGTCCCGGTTAGGGAGGGGCGATGCAACCTGGACTTCTCGCGGTGCGCGTGGAGGCGGCGGTCCCCGGGGACGCGCCGGCGATCCTCGCGTTGCACCGCCGCGTCCTCGGCGAGGGCGAGTGGTTCATCACCGAGCCCGACGAGTTCCCCGAGGGGGTCGAGAGCAAGGTCGCGGTGATCCGGGAGGCCTCCCGGGCCGAGAACGGCGTGCTCCTCGTCGCGCGGCAGCAGCACGCGCTGGTCGGGTGGGCGCAGGTCGTGGGCGGTGGCCGGCGACGCACGCGGCACGTCGGGCGGCTGGAGATGATGGTCGACGCGCGCGCCCGCGGCGTGGGCGTGGGGAGCGCGCTGCTCGGCGCGGTCGTGAGCTGGGCCGAGAAGAACGCGGTCGTGCACAAGCTCTCGCTCAACGTCTTCGCGCACAACACGCGCGCGATCGCGCTCTACCGGAAGTTCGGCTTCGTCGAGGAGGGTCGGCGCGAGCGCGAGTACCACTTCGCCGACGGGTCCTGGCGCGACGACGTGCTGATGTTCCGCTGGGTGAAGTAGGGGATCCGGGCAGCCGGCCCGCCCGCGGACGGGCGGCCGCCGCGGCGACGTCGGCGCGGGGCGGACGTCGGCGGCTCGGGTGCCCGGGGGGCTACTTCTCGCTCTCCTCGCGCCACTCGGCCTCGCGCCGGTAGATCGTCCGGGCGGTGATGCCCAGGAGGTTCGCCGCGAGCGCGCGATCACCGTTGCACTGGCGGAGCGTGGCCTCGATCATGCGCCGCTCCACGTCGCGCAGCGGCGTGCCCGGCGCGAAGGTGAGGCGCTCGGGCTCGCTCGCGGTGGTCGCGGCGGCGCGCACGGCCGGCGGGAGATCGACGAGCCGCACGACGTCTTCGCGCGCGAGGATCGTGGCGCGCTCCAGCGCGTTCTCGAGCTCGCGGACGTTGCCGGGCCAACCATAGCGCTCGAGCGCGGAGAGGGCGTCCGGCTCGATGCCGCGGAGCGGCTTGCCGTTCCGGGCCGCGTGGACGGACGCGAAGTGGCGGGCCAGGAGCGCGACGTCCGCCCGGCGCTCCCGCAGCGCGGGCACATGCAGCCGGATCACGTTGAGGCGGTAGTAGAGGTCCTGGCGGAGCCGCCCCTCGGCGACGGCCTGCTCGGGATCGCGGTTGGTGGCGGCGAGCACCCGCGCCTCGGCGCGGATCGTCTTCGTGCCGCCGAGGCGCTCGTACTCGCCCTCCTGGAGCACCCGCAGGAGCTTCACCTGGAGGGGGAGCGGCATCTCGGTGACCTCGTCCAAAAACAGGGTCCCGTTGGCCGCGAGGTCGAAGCGTCCCTCCTTGCGCCCGTGCGCGCCGGTGAAGGCGCCGGACTCGTAGCCGAAGAGCTCGCTCTCCAGGAGCGCCTCGGGGAGCGCTCCGCAGTTCACGGTCACGAGGCGCCCGGCGCGGCCGCTCATCGTGTGGATCCACCGGGCGAGGAGCCCCTTGCCGGTGCCGGACTCGCCGGTCAGCAGCACCGACGCCATCGACGAGGCCACCTGCCGGGCCTCCTCCATCAAGGCGCGCAGCGGACCGGACTGGCCGACGAGCTCGCCGGGGGAGGCCTGCGCGATCTGCTGCTTGAGCTGCAGGTTCTCACGGAGAAGGTCGCGCTTCTCCAGCGCCTTGCGCACCGAGGCGATGACCTCCGTGCGCCGGAGCGGCTTCGTGACGAAGTCGTAGGCGCCCTCCTTCATCGCCTCGACGGCGCTCTCGACGGTGCCGTAGGCCGTCACCAGGATGACCTGCACCTCCGGCGCGATCTGCCGCGTGGCGCGCAGGAGCTCGAGCCCGCCCATCCCGGGCATCTTGAGGTCGCTCACGACCACGCCGACGTCGCCCTCGCGGAGGATCTCGAGGCCCTGTCGGCCGTCGGCCGCGACGCGCACGGGCCACCCCTCGCGCGCGAAGATCCGCTCCAGGGCCAGCCGGTTGGACTCTTCGTCGTCGATGACCAGGATCATGGGACAACCTGTCTCGGCTGGGACAGGTTGTCGAGCGGCAGCCGGATGCGGAAGCGGGTGCCGGCGCCGGGCGTGCTCGCGCAGGTGATGGTGGCGCCGATGTCCTCGAGCGATTGCCTCGCGATCGCCAGGCCGAGGCCCGTCCCCCGCGCGCGCGTCGAGTAGAACGGCTCGAAGACGCGCTCCGCGACGGCGGGCTCCATGCCCGGGCCGTCGTCCACCACCACGAGCTCCACGGCGTCACCGACGTGCTCCACGATCACGCGGACCCGGTGCGCGCCGGCCTCGGCCGCGTTGCGGAGGAGGTTCAGGAGCGCGCGGCGCACGGTGTCACCGTCGGTCTCCACCAGGGGGACCGGGCCACCCACGACCTCGGCGCGGACCCCGGCCCGGCGCAACGCCTCCTCTTCGAGCGCGACGACGCCCCGAGCGAGGGCCACCGCGTCCTCAGGGGCGGTCTCGGGCAGCCGGCGTCGCGCCAGGTCGAGGTAGCGCTCGGTCACGCCCTCCAGCCGGCGGATCTCGGCGACGATCGTGGCGAGGAGCGCGCGCGCCTCGTCGTCGATCGCGACCTCGGCGAGCAGCTCGGCGTGCAGGGAGATGGCGTTCAGCGGGTTCCGCACCTCGTGGGTGACCTGCGCGAGCATCTGCCCGACGAGCGCGAGGCGCTCGCTGCGGGCGAGCCGCTCCCGGTCGCGCTGGCGCTCCGTCACGTCCTCCCCGACGAGGATGGTCCCGCGCTCGCCGAAGGGGCGCACGACCACGTCCTGGAGGCGATCGTCGGCGCGCAGGTTCTCGTGCCGGCCCTCGCCGAGGGCGGCGAGCGGCGCAGGGAGCGGCGTGCCCTCCTCGAGCCGCCACAGCGCCCGGGCCGCCGGGTTCGTCATCCGCACCACCTCGCTCTCCGTGACGGCGACGGCGGCGCCGATGTGGTCGAGCACCCGCCGCAGGTAGAGCGAGAGCGCGTTGAGGTTCCGGTCCCGCTCGTCCACGGCGCGCACCATCTGGTCGAAGGCGCCGGCGAGCGTGTCGATCTCCTCGATCGTCGCGGTCGGGAGCGGGCGGGGGCGCTGCCCGGCGGCCACCTGGCGCACCTGCTCGGTGAGCGCGGAGATGGGGCGGAGCGCGGTGCCCGTGAGCCAGAGCAACACCCCACCGAGCAGCGCGGCGAAGCCGAGGAGCGCGCCGGAGACGCGCAGCGCGCGGGTCTGGGCGGAGGCGGCCTTCTCGCTGACCGCCGCGATGCGCCCTTCCACGAGGGTCGTGAGCTGGAGGATCTCGTTGCGCAGGGCGGTCCGGGCGGCGGTCTGGGTCTCGGAGCCAGCGGCAGCGCGCCAGTCGCGCACCGCGACCTCGACGTCGTCCAACTGACGGGCGGCGGCCTTGAGCGCGGCGCGCTCCTCACCGTCGGGGCGCAGGCCCCCGTTGGCCGCGACGATCGCCCGCGCTTCGGTGAGCGCGTCGTCGAGCGAGCCGGTGCCCGCGCGCTCGCGCTCCACCAGCCCGATCATCCGCGCGGATTCGTTTGCGAGCGGCAGGTACACCCGGTCGACGAGCTCCAACGACGCGCCGATGCGGGCGAGCTGGGCCTGGTTGTAGGCCATCGCGGCGAGGAAGCTCAACACGCCGAGGCCCAGGCCACCGAGCAGCCTGCCGCGCAAGGTACGGAGCCAACGGATCGCCACCTGTCACCCTTCGTGCTCCCCGGCTAACGTGAGGCCGGTTCGACCGACGTGTCGCGCGGTGTCACGGGCCTCAGCGGCTCGGTTGCCGGGTAGGCGGTTTGTGATACACAGCGGCGTTCGCTGGCCCTGTGCTGGAGGAAAGGATGATTTCGATGCGGTCCGTGCTGCTCTCCCTCTGTCTCCTCGGTGTCGCTGCGTGCGATGGCGGCAACGCGGGCGGCGCCAACGCCCCGGCTGGCCAGGAGGCGAAGGCGGACCTGGGTGAGACCCTGGCGACCGTCAATGGCGTCGTCGTCGGCAGCAAGGAGTTCGAGCAGGCCGCGGCGCGCAAGGCGCCGGCGAGCGGCGATTCGCTCTCCGCCGAGGAGAAGAAGGAGGTCCTCGACTCCCTGGTCGAGGAGAAGCTCCTCTACGCCGAGGCGCTCCGCAAGGGCCTCGACAAGGACCCCAAGGTCCAGAAGGTGATGGTCAACACGCTCCTGCGCGAGGACGTGTACAGCACCGTCAAGAACAGCGACTTCACCGACGAGATGCTCCAGGCCTACTACGAGGAGCACAAGAGCGAGTTCGTCGTCCCCGAGAAGGTCCAGATCAAGCGGATCCTCATCAAGGTGACGGACGCCCGCCCCGACGACGCGGCCAAGCAGGAGGCCGAGCGCATCCGTGGCGAGGTCTCCAAGTCCCCGGACAGCTTCAAGGACCTCGCGGCCAAGTACTCCGAGGATCCGTACAAGCGCCGCGGTGGCGACGTGGGCTTCGTCTCCAAGGACGGGAAGCCCGGCCTCGATCCGGCGATCGTGGACAAGGCGTTCACGCTCGAGACGGGCGCGGTGTCCGAGGTCTTCAAGACCGCCGACGGCTACAACGTCGTCCAGGTCGCGGCCCGGCGTGAGCAGGTCGAGCGCACCTTCCAGCAGATGAAGGGCTCGGTCCTCCGCAAGGTCAAGAACGACAAGATGAAGGAGCTCTACGACGGCTACGTCGCCAAGCTCAAGCAGGGCGCCGACATCAAGGTCGACGACGCCAAGCTCGCGGCCGTCGAGATCAAGAACAGCCGCCGTCCGTTCACCCCCGGTGGCCTCCCCGGCGCCGAGGGCGGCGAGGAAGGCGAAGAGGCCGCTGCTGCGCTCGGGGCCGGCGAGGCTGAGGAGGAAGGTGGCGCGGCTCCGGGCGGCGCGGCCGCTCCGGCCGGAGCCGGCAACGCCCCCGCCGTGGCGCCCAAGTAGGCACGAGTGCAGCTCCTCGGTGTGATCCTGGCGCTCCAGGCGGCGGTCGCGGCGACCGAGCCCGCCGCCGGATCGCCCCCGCCCGCCGCTGCGGAGCCCGCGCCGGCTCCGCCGGCTGAGGCGCCGGCCCCACCGACCGACAGCGCCACCCCGCCTGCCGCCCCCGTGGCGGGAGGGGTGGTGGTCGACCGTGTGGCGGCCGTGGTCAACGAGGACATCATCACGCTGAGCGAGGTCTACGCCTTCGGCGGCACCTACATCGAGCAGGTGGTCGCGGCCCAGGGGCCGGACGCCCGCGGGGCCGCCGAGGGACAGGTGATCGAGCGGCTCCTCGAGCGGCGGCTCGTCGAGCAGGAGATGCGGTCGCTCAAGCTCGACCTGACCGAGCAGGAGATCGATCGCTCGATCGCCGAGATCGCGGAGCGCAACGGCCTCGACGTCGAGGGCCTGCGCCGCGAGATCGAGAAGAGCGGCATGCGCTGGGACCAGTACCGCTCCGAGATGCGGGAGAGCCTGCGCGACATGAAGTTCGCCCAGTCGGTCCTGCGGCCGCGGGTCAACATCACCCCGGACGAGCTGCGGGACGCCTGGCTTCGGGCCTCGCCCGCGGCCGCGGCCGCCGCGCGCGTCCAGGCGCTCGTGCTCTCCATCCCCCCCGGGGCGACCGACGCCGAGCGCGAGGCGGTGCTCGCCCGGGCGCGTGAGCTGCGCGAGAAGGCCAACGCCGGGGCCGACTTCGCGGAGCTGTCCAAGGAGCACGACCAGGGGCCCTTCGGCGCGCAGAACGGCGAGATGGGCACCTTCAAGCCCGGTGAGCTGGTCGACCAGCTCGACGCCGTCGTGGTCGGCACCCCGGTCGGCGAGGTGGCCGAGCCCATCGTGATCGGGGACGGCGTGTACCTCCTCCGCGTCGCGGAGCGCATCGCGGCGGCGAACGACTTCGAATCGCGGAAGGACGAGCTCGCCGAGCAGGTGTTCCAATCCCGCCTCGAGGAGGAGAAGGAGCGCTGGTTCCAGGAGGCGCGTCGCCGTGCGGCGATCCGCGTCGTCCTGCCGGGCGTGCCGCCCACCGGGACTTCAGCGGCCCGATGAGACGACCGCCGCTGGTGGTCACCCCGGGGGACCCGCTCGGGATCGGGCCCGAGGTCGCGGTCCGGGCGCTGCGTGGGACCTTTGAGGACGCCGTCCTCCTCGGGGACGTGGACGCGCTCCGCCGTCACGCGCCCGAGCTCGTGGTCGTGGATCGCATCGAGCCGGGCGAGGGCCTGCGCGCGTTGGAGCTGGCCGCGGGCGACGAGCCGGTCGAGGTGCGCGCGATCCGGGCCGGGGTCGCCGCCTGCCTGGCCGGGAGCGCCCGCGCCCTGGTGACCGGGCCGATCCACAAGGCCCGCCTCGCGGCGCGGGGCTTCCCGTACCCCGGCCACACCGAGTTCCTCGGCGCCTTGTGCGGCGTGGACGACCCGGTGATGGCCTTCGTCGGCGGGGAGGTGCGCGTGGCGCTGGTCACGGTCCACCTGCCCCTTCGGGACGTCGCCGCCGCCGTGACGGTCGAGCGCGTCCTCCACACGGTGCGGACGTCCGCCCGCGCGTTGCGCGAGCAGCTCGGGATCGCGACGCCGCGGCTCGCCGTCTGTGGCCTCAACCCCCACGCCGGGGATGCGGGCCTCCTCGGTCGGGAGGAGATCGAGGTCATCGGCCCCGCGTGCGAGGCGGCGCGGGCGGAGGGGATCGCGGTCTGGGGGCCGGTGAGCGCCGAGACGGCGTTCTGCGAGGTCGAACGCGCGGACCTGATCGTCGCGATGTACCACGACCAGGGGCTCGCCCCGCTGAAGCGCGGGGACTTCGGGCGCTCGGTCAACTGGACCCTCGGACTCCCCATCGTCCGAACCAGCGTGGACCACGGCACCGCGGACGCGCTCGTGGGAACCGGGCGGGCGAGCCCTGCGAGCATGGAGGCGGCGATCCGCCTCGCGACGCAGCTCACGGGCGGCTAAGAAGAAACTCGTCGTCAGCACGGTGACGCTCGCGCCTCAGGCGACCTCCCGAAGGTCAACCTCGTAGCCGAGTTCCTGGAGCCGTCGCACCAACCGCGCGGTCGTCTTCCCCTTCTGCTGCGTGTCGAAGAAGTCTCCGCCAAGCTCCCGGTACTCCACGTCGTCTCTGAGCATGTAGTAGACGGCGGTGAGGATGGACGCCGCGACCGCGCAGATGGCCTTCATCGGGCCGCGTCGGCTCTTGAGGCGGAGGAACTTCGCTCGCAGGTAGGTGCCGTTCGAGCGGGATGCCGCCCACGCCGTCTGGACGAGGACGGTCTTCAGCTCGGAGACGATGACCTGAGCTGCGGTGTCGCTGATTCCCGGGATGCTCGTCAGGAGGCTGGCCTTGGCGCGAAAGGGTTCGAGGACGGACCCCACCTCCTGTTCCACCGAGGCGATGGCGGCGTCGAGTCCGTCGATCTGGCCCAGGTGGAGCCGGATCATGAAGCGGTGGTGGGCGGTAACGTAGCCCTGGAGCGCGGCGAGGATGGTCTCCCGCTTCGCCTTCAGGCGATTCCCCGCACGGCGGAGAAGCTCCTCGGGGCTCGTCTCGTCCTCCACGAGCGCATTCCAGGATGCACCTGCCGGTGAGACCCGTGATGTCGCTCGCGACGGAAGCCAGCTTGATGTTCGCGTCTTCGAGCACCTTCTGCACACGCTGGACGTGCTGCCCCTCTCGCGGACGAGCTGCTTCCGCGTCCGCGTGAGCGTGCGCATCTCCTGGATGGGCCGTTCCGGCACGAAGCTCGGCCGGATGAGCCCGTGAGCGAGCAGGTCGGAGATCCAGGTCGCGTCGGCGATGTCCGTCTTCCGACCGGGCAGGGCACGTTGCGGATGTGCATCGCGTTGGCGAGGACGAGCGTGAAGTCCTCCTCGAGCACGTGCCAGACCGGGCGCCAGTAGACTCCGGTTGCCTCCATCGCCACGTGCGTGCACTCGTTCTCTGCGAGCCAGTCGGACAGCGCGAGGAGATCCCAGCCTACGCCGTTTCCTCCGATGGAGTGCGGGAAGCGGATGCGGAACTGACTACTCGTCGAGCACGGCCTCGCAGCTCACGCCCGCGTCCCACTCCGCCCACCGCTCGGGGGACTCGCCGAACGCCCGACAGTCCGCCTCCCCGCTCCCGTCGCGCTTCCAGACCCGCAGGATGCCCGTGAGCGCGGCCTCGCCGCAGTTGAACGCGGTGGAGCTCCCGAGCGTCACGTCGCGCCAGTCGGGGACCACCGAGAGCTCGAGCGCGAGCTCGTCGCGCGTGCCGTCGGCCGCCGCGCTCGTGGAGTACATCGTGTGCTTCTCGACGTACTCGCCGTCGACCGAGAGCACGACCTGGCCGTTCCCGGTCCAGGCGTCCGTCGTCACGGAGAAGCTCCAGCGGGCCTCGCCGGACTCACAGGTCGCCGTCGCCTCGGTGATCGCGGGGACGGCGTCCGGGATCTCAGTGGCCGAGTCGTCGCCCGTACCGGAGCAGCTGACCAAAACGAACACGGCGCAGACCCGGACGAGCCGAGCCTGCGCCGCGATGTGGGTCACGCCCGTCGTCTCAGTTGACGACGTTCGTGCACCAGTCGGAGTAGTAGTCGGGATCGTGGCCGGTGACCCGGCAGTCGAAGGCGGAACCATCGGCGCTCTCCGCACCGAAGTACCACGTCGTCCGGTTGAGGACGCCACCGTCGCCGACGCTCGGGTTGAAGAGGGTGGTCTGGTTCACCACCACGTCGTCGATGTCGGTCACCCAGTCGAGATCGATGCGGTAGGTGAGCGAGCCGTCGTCGTTCGTGGACTCGAGGGTGAAGCCGTCGTGGGCCTCGTGGTAGAGGAACGAGTCGCCGGTCTCGGTCATGTCGAGCTCGAGGACGCCGGCGTCGGTCGTCGTCGTGATCCGGTAGATGCAGAGGTTGTCGGCGCACGACCCCTCGAAGCCGTTGCCGTCGTGGCCGGTCATCGCGAAGTCGACGTCGGTGTCCGTGTCGGTGTCCGTGTCGGCGTCGGTGTCACCGCCGGTCTCGCCCGTGTCCTTGTCGGTGGACGTGCAGCCGGCGAACAGGGCGAGAAGGCCCGTGGCGAACAGGTACTTGGTCATAGTCTCCTCCTGGGGAACAGCGGGCTCCTTGTACACCAGGCAGGCGTACGCCGCAACCGCCGAGCTGGCGATTCAGCGCGCCTGCCCGCGCGATCGTAGAGCTACCAGTTGTTGGCGTTGTTGGTGCAGGACTCGCTGTAGTAGCTGGGGTCGTCGCCGTACACCGCGCAGTCCAGGTAGTCCCCGGCCGTGTCGTAGACCGTGAACATGACGGTGAGCTGGTTGGAGATCGTCGAGTCGGACACGTCGAAGAGCGTCGACTCGTTGTTCACCTGGTTCTCGAAGTTGTCCACGAGCGTGAGGTTGATCGACTTCTCCTCGAACGCAGCCTCGCCCGGGTCGTTGAAGTCGCTGGTGCGGAAGTCGTTGTGGAACTCGGACCACACGCCGCACTCGAGGCCCTTGGTCGAGGTGGGGCCGCACTCGAAGGAGGGGTCGCCCGTCTCGATGAGGTCGAGCTCGACCTGGCCGAACTCACCGTTCACCTGGACCCACCAGTTGCAGGTTCCCCCGCTGCACGTCCCGTCCATCGACTGGATGAGGAGGTCTTCGGAGCTGCCACAGGCGGAGTCGCCCGTGTCGCACTTGTTGCCGCCGGCGCAACCGGAGAGGGTGAGCGCCGCGGCGGCGAGGAGCAGGAGTGGCTTCATGCGTCCGTCCATTGCATGGGTTCTGTGGAGCAACGTCTCTCCCGGTAGGGAGTGCGTGCACCTTAGCCCTGCGGAGGACGAGCTTCAAGCCGGGTGGGCGGACGCCGCGCGCCACGCTGCGGCGCTTCGTTCCCGGAAGATCGACCGCTCGATCCGGTCGAGGAGCACGGGGAGCCCCTCTCCGGTGCGGGCGCTGACGGGTGTGGCCTCCCAGGCCTCCACGAGTTGCTTCACCCGCTCGGGATCCGTCCGGTCGATCTGGTTGACCACCACCAGCGTGGGTGTGTCCGCGGCCCCGAGATCCTTTAGCACGGCGTCCACCGTGGTCTTCTGCGCCTCGGCCTCCTCGTCCCCCGCGTCCACCACGTGCACGAGGAGGTCCGCCTCCAGGGCCTCGTCGAGGGTGCTTCGGAAGGCGTGGACGAGATCCTTGGGGAGATCTCGGATGAAGCCGACCGTGTCCGTCAGGATGATCTCCCGATCCTCGGGGAAGCGCATCCGCCGCGAGGTGGGATCGAGCGTGGCGAAGAGCTTGTCCTCGGCGTCCACCGCGCTCTGGGTCATCCGGTTCAACAGCGTGGACTTGCCGGCGTTCGTGTAGCCGACGATGGCGACCAGCGGCAGACCGACCCGCTTGCGTCGGTTCCGCCGCATCGCGCGCTCCTCGGCGATCTCGTCGAGCTGCTTCTGGACGCGGTGCAGGCGTTCGTCCGCCCGGCGGCGGTTGATCTCCAGCTTGGTCTCGCCCGGGCCGCGTCCGCCGATGCCGCCGGTGAGTCGGCTCATGGCGGTGGGCATGAGCGCGAGCCGCGGCTTGCGGTAGCGCAACTGCGCGAGCTCGACCTGGAGCTTGCCTTCGCGCGTGGTCGCGCGTTGGCTGAAGATGTCCAGGATCAGCTGGGTGCGGTCGAGCACCTTGAGCTCGGTCTCCGTGGCGATGTTCCGGAGCTGCGACGGCGACAGCTCCTGGTCGAACACGAGGACGTTGGCGCCGAGGTGCATGCACCGGAGGACCAGGTCCTTCAGCTTGCCCTGGCCGACGAGCGTGCGGCCGTCGAGCTCGCGCCGGACCTGCAGCACCGAGTCGACCACCTGGAGGCCGGCCGTGTCCGCGAGGCGCCCGAGCTCCTCGAGGGAGCGCCGCGCGGTGCGCGGATCGCGCGTCGTGACGCTGATGAGGACCGCGTTCTCGCGCCCGGCGACCCGCCGCGCCTCCGCGGCCGTGCGGAACTGCGCTTCGAGGTCGCGGATGAACGCGGAGAAGTCCTCCTCCCACCCGTGCACCGACGGCACCTTCTCGACGCGCCACATCTCGCCGCCACGCGCCGCGTCGGGGGGGAGCAGCACGCCGTACTCGATCGCGCCGGGGAGGCCGTCGGGCAGGGCCTGGATCACCACCACCGTGTCGAGGCGGAGGAGCGCGAGGTCGGTGAGGTCGTCCTTGGAGAGGCCTTCGCCGCGGAGGTGCGTGTGGATGAGCCGGAGACCGCGGAAGCGGCCCGCGCCGGCGCGCTCGCGCCCGAGCTCCGGGATGAAGAGCTGGTGGGCGTCGCCCACGATGACCTTGTCCACCACGCCCATGCGGTCCACCAGCAAGCCGATCTGCCGGTTGCAGTCCCGGGAGACCTCCGTGAGGCGGCGGGCCAACTCGGGGGTGGCGAAGCGCGAGGCGTGTACGCGGCGCTGGTAGAACGACTGGAGGGCCTTGTTCTGGCTGGGCTTCAGGCCCTCGGTGTTCCCGAAAAGCGTTTCGATGGTGGTGCTCCTACTTGGTCGCGACGCGCTCCAGCACGCCGGGCAGATCCACCCCCAACGCCCCCTTCAGCTCCTCCACGAGGGCGACGGCCTTTCGGGTGTCGACCCCGGTGTCGGGAGGCAGGACGGTGAGGCGGTCCACCTTGACGGACTGAATCGTAGACACGAGTTGTCCCATCGTCGCCTGCAACTTCTGCATCAAGAAGATGTCCCGGGCCGCGTCGCCGCCGTTCTTCCAGGTCTCGATCATCTGGAGGAGGACCTGGTTGGTGGCACGCCCGTCCTCGATGATCTTGGCGGCGGCACCCTTCGCCGCGGCCACGCCCGCCTCCATCTCGGCCTGGGCAGGCGCGATGATGTCCGCCTCGAGCTGCAGGCGCGCCTGCTCCACGCGCGCGGCCTGCACCTTGAGCTCCCCCTCGGCCCGCGCGACGGCGGCCTTCACGTGGCCGACCTCCTCGGCCACGAGCGCCTCGCGCCGGGACAGGGTCTCGACGATCCGGCGCTCGGTCTGGGTCCGCGCGATCTCGATCTCCGAGTCGAGCTCCGAGACGCGGGCGCGCTCGCGCGCCGAAGCGTCCTGCGTGATCGACCGGGCCTTGGCGTTGGTCTCGGCGACCTTGGAGCGGCTCACCAGGTCCGCGGAGCTCTTGCGGCCGATGCTGTTGAGGTAGCCCTTCTCGTCCGACACGTTCTGGATCTTCAGCGTGTCGAGCACGAGGCCGAGCCGGGTGAGGTCGTGCTCCGCCTCCTCCAGGAGCTTCTCGGCGAACGCGATCTTGTCCTCGTTCACCTGCTCGGGGGTGAGCTGGGAGAGCACGCCGCGCAGGTTCCCTTCGAGCGTGTCCTTCGCCACCTGCACGATGTCCTTGCGGGCGTACCCGAGGAAGCGCTCGATCGCGTTGTTGAGGACCGGCTCGTGGCCGGCGATCTTGACGTTGGCGACGCCCTGGACGGTGAGCGGGATGCCGCCCTTCGAGTAGGCGTTGGTGACGCTGACCTCGATGATCATGTTGGTGAGGTCGACTCGATCGACCGTCTCGAGGAGCGGGATGCGCACGGAGCGCCCGCCCTTGACGATGCGGTAGCCGACCGGGCGCCCCTCCAGCTGCCGGGTAGTGCCCGAGAAGATGAGCACCTCGTTGGGGCCGCAGATGTAGAGGAGGTTCCGCAGCACCACCACCGCGCAGATGGCGAAGAAGGCGACGACGAAGAGGAGGACCAGGGGGACGAGCAGGTTCACGACCGGGTCTCCGGGCTGACGGGGGCGGGGCGGGGAGCGAGGGTGCCGGTGATGTCGACGCCGGTGGTCAGGCGGAGCTCGTCGAGCACCTGTTTCACCATCGCCGGGTAGCCGGAGACGACGGCGGCGAGCGCCTTGCCGTCCCCGCGATCGAGCACGTTGACCTCGCCCACGTGGACGCTGCTCACCCGCGCGACCACCGTGCCGACGATGTGCTCGAGCTGCTGGATCAGGAAGATGTCGCGCGCGTCCGTCCCCGCGGCCTGCCAGGTCTTGGTGAGCATCGCGAGGACCTCGGCCATGGCCGCGCCGTTCTCGGCGATGACCGCGGCCTCGCCGCGCGCGCGCAGAGCCTCGGCTTGCTGCTGTGCCCGGGCGGGCAGCACGACCTCCGCCATGAGCCTGGTCTGTTCGAGCTTCTGGCGGATGGTCTGGAGCTCCTGCTCGGCAGCGGCGCGGGCTTCCGCCGCGAACTGGCCGGTGAGCTCCTCCTCGGACTTCGCGCGGGCCTCGAGCTCGGCGCGGATGCGGCGAAGCTCGTTCTGCTTCTGGGCGATGCGAGCCTCCGCCTGCTCGACCGCGATTTTCCCGGACTGGTTGGCCAACGCGGCCGCCTGCTCGGCCGAGCTCTTGGCCTGGGACTCGGCGATGTCCGCCACCATGAGCACGTTCGCGATGCGCTCGCGCCCGATGCTGTCGAGGTACTTCACCTCGTCGTAGACGTTGAGGACCCGCAGCGTGTCGAGCTGCAGACCGAGCTTCCGCAGGTCGTCCTCCGCCTCGTCCAGGAGCGCGTTGGCGAACTTCAGGCGGTCCTCGTTGACCTCCTCGGGGGTCAGGCGGGCGAGGACGCCGCGGAGGTGCCCCTCGAGGGACTCCTTGGCGACCCGCCGGATCTCCGCCGGGTCCCGGCCGAGGAACCGCTCGACCGCGTTCATGATGACCTTCGGATCGCCCGAGACCTTCACGTTGGCGATCGCGTGGACGTTCAGGGGGATGCCGCCCTTGGAGTAGGCGTTCGTCACGTGCAGATCGAGCGGGATGGTCGCGAGGCTCATCGCGTCCACCCGCTCGAAGAGCGGGACCCGCACGGAGCGCCCCCCGAAGACGAGGCGGTACCCGACCTCGGATCCGTCGGCCATCTGGCGCTTTTGACCCGAGAAGATGAGCACTTCGTCGGGTCGGCAGATGAACAGGAATTGTTTGGCGATGGTGACCGCCAGGAGCAGGCCGAAGCCGGCGCCGCCCGCGAGGCAGAGGGACGTGACGAGCTCTTCCAAGTGGTTCTCGCTCAGGAGGAGGTGGAGATGGGGGAGGGGGGGCGACGATCGGGCGTGAGGGAGGTCACGTCCGCCGTTCCGCCGGAGACATCGACGACGAGCACCCGCTCCGTCCGTTCGAGGAGGCGCTCCTCGCGCGTGGTGGCCGGGAGGTCGATGATCTGGCCGTTGTGGATCAGCCGGACCTTGCCGAGCTTCCCCGGGCCCACGGTCAGGACGACCTCGGCGTCGCGGCCTCGGAGCGTACGCGCGTCGAGCGCGCTGGAGACGGTCTCGCGGGACACCGCGCGCAGCAGCGTGGTGACGCCAACCCCGACGCCGATGCCGGTGAGGACGGCGAGCACGAGGCCGACCACCGGGGGGGAGCCGAGGAGCGTCAGCAGCACGCCGGTCATCCCGAACGAGGCGAGGGCGAAGGTCCAGAAGCGCAGGGAGAGCAGGGTCGCGGCGAGCGCGCCGACCCCCGGGGCGTGGGCGAGGTTCTTGTCCAGCGCCGCGGCGTGATCGTGGTCGTGGTCGTGCGAGAGGTCGTGGTCGTGCGAGAGGTCGTGGTCGTGCGAGAGGTCGTGGTCGTGGCCGAGATCCCCGTCCGCGTCCGGGCCGTCGGCCCCCCCGTCGACCTCCTTCCCGGCCCCCACCATCGAGGCGCCGATGAGGATCCCGCCGAGGACGAGGCATCCGGCATACAGCGCGAAGAGGGTCACGACAGCGTCCTTCGAGGAGAGGGGGTCAACGACGGGCGAGGCTGAGCCAGCCCGCGATGAACGCCACGCCGCCCAGGGGCGTCACGGCGCCGAGGACGGGGAGGTCGAGCAGCACGAGCGCGTAGAGGCTCCCGCTGAAGAGTACGATCCCCGCCCCGAAGAGGGCGAAGGAGGTGGTCCGCGGGGTCGGCGCGGAGGCGAGCACGAGGAGCACGACGGCGTGCACGAGGTGGTAGCTCGCTGCGGTCTGCCAGGTGTCGAGCCGCTCCGGCGTGACCTGCCCGCGCAGGGCGTGCGCGCCGAAGGCCCCGGCGGCGACGGCCAGGGCTCCGAGCACCCCCGCGATCGGCCTCATTCCTGCCCCCGCAGCGCGGCCAGCGCGTCCAGCAGCTCCCGCTCGTCGCGGAAGCGTGCGGTGGCGCCGTCCACGCGAGCGATCAACGCGCGCTCGCACGTCTCGCAACGGTCGAAGCACTCGACGGTCGACAGCGTCGCGCCGGTCGCCGCGACCCGGTCCGGGAGCGAGGGCGCGTGGCGGGACATGCCCGTCCTGCAGACCACGACCTCGGTCAAGTCGCCTCCGGCTTACTCGCCATGCGAGTGCTCGACGGGTGGGCGAACCGGCAGATGTCTGGGAGCGCGGGCATGTTGCGGGTGTATCCCGTCGTCTCCGGCGGGCGAGGGGCCCTCGCCGCGCCACGGCGCCCGACGCCCCGGGAACCTCGACCTGAACGAGGTTCGGATGGGGCGGACAATTTCTGGCCTTGCGAGGGATGGTACCTGAACGTACGTTCAGACCATGCCCCAGCTGCCCCTCCGACTCGTCCCCCCCCTGGGGGAGGCCCTTCCGGGTACCCCGGCCGGGGCCGTCGTATCGGGTGCGACGCTCTCGGGACCTCGTCCGGCGGCGGGCCCGCGCGCCGCCACGCTCGATCGCCTGCGGGCCCTGGTGGGGTCTCGCGGGCGCGTGGGGATCCTCCCGCCGCCGCGAGAGCCCGACCCGGGGCTCCCGGCGCTCGACCCGGGCAGCATCTCCACCGACATCGCCGGGCTCGACGCGTGGCTGCACGGATGGCCGCGGCCCGGCCCCATCGAGATCGCGGGCCGGTCGGGGGCGGGTCGCCTCGCCCTCGTCGTCCCCCTGCTCGAGCGGCTCACACGAGAAGGGAGGACGGTGCTCCTCGTGGACCCGCTCCAGCAGCTGCACCCCCCGGGGCTGGGCCGGGTCGATCCCGCGCGGATCGTGCTCGTCCGCCCGCCGCCCGAACGCGCGGCCTGGACGGCGGAGCAGGTAGCGCGTTCGGGCGCCGTCGAAGCGATGGTGCTGCTCGATGCCCCGCCGCTGGGGCGGGCCGGCGTGCGTCTCGCGCGGGCCGCCGAAGCCGGCAACATGGCCGTCTTCGTGCTGGCCGACCGTCCCGAGGTGGATCTCCCCGCCATCCTCCGGCTCGAAGCCGACGGTTGGCAGGGCGACGAGCACGTGCGCGTGCACTGCACCCGCAGCCGGGACGGCCGCCGCGTGGGCACGCGGCTCGTGGCCCCGGGAGAGCGCCCGTCCGAGCCCGTCCGGATGAGCGAGGCGACAAAGGCCGTCCGGTACCGTGTGAGGTCCGCGTGAGCCAGCGCGGGTTCCTCGGCATCCACCTCCCCGGCTTCCGCCTCGAGCGGTGCGGCTGGGAGCCGCGCCTTCCGGCCGTCCTCGTCACGACCGAGCGCGGCGCGGAGCGCGTGCAGGCCGCGTCGCTGCCCGCGGGACGGGCCGGTGTCCGGGTGGGGATGACCCTGGCCGCCGCTCGGGCGCTCCTCCCGGAGATCCGGGTGGAGCGGCTCGATCCCACGGGAGAGCTCGCGGATCTCGAGGCCTTGTGCGCCGCCCTCGGCCGCTTCACCCCCGCGGCGCGCCCCGTCCCGCCGGATTGCCTCCTCCTGGACGTGGGGCCGGGCGCCATGGCGCCGATCCGCGCCTGCCTCGCCGAGCTGGGGCACGCCAGCCGCATGGTCCTGGCGGAGGAGGGGCGGACCGCGCTCGCGCTCGCGCGTCACGCGCGGCGGGACCGGGTCGTCCCGAAAGGCGGGATCGCGGCGGCGCTCGCCCCCCTGCCCGTCAGCGCGCTGGAGCTACCGGAGGAGGTCCTCCTGTCGCTCCGGGACGTCGGCATCCGGACGGTCGAGCAGCTGGCATCCCTCCCGACGTCCGCGCTGGTGGGCCGCTACGGCGCGGCCGTGGCGTCGGCGCACGCGCGGGCCCGCGGGGTCGCGGCGCCCTCGCCGCTCCCGTTGCCACCGCCACGGGAGGAGTCGGCGTTCCGGATCGACTTCCCCGATCCGGTCGACGTCCTCGAGGCCGTGTTGTTCGTCCTCAACGGGCTGGTGCGGGATCTCGTGGGATCGGTGGACAGGGCGGGGCGCGCAGTCGTGCGGGTCCAGGTCCGGCTCCGCCTCGAGGAGGGCGAGCACGTCCTCCCGGTTCGGCTCGGCCAACCCACGCGCGGGCACGAGCGCCTGTTCCGCCTCCTGCGGGCCCGCCTGGAGCGGGTGCAGCTCGGGTCGCCAGTCCTGGGCGTGACGCTGGAGGTCCTCGAGGCCGTGGCCTTCACGCCGGTGCAGCCCGGGCTCCTTGATCGGGCCCAGGCCGCCGAGCCTCTGCCGGAGCTCTGCGCCCGACTGCAGGACGTGTTGGGGGCCGAGGCGGTCTGCGTGCCGGCGCCCGTCGACACCTGGCGGCCGGAAGCGTCCTGGGTCGCGGTTCCCTGGGGACAGGAGCCTCCGAAGCCGCCCCCCACGGCGGTCCTCCCGGATCCGGCGGCGCCCCACGAGCCGGCCGAGCCGGCCCGGCCGCGTCCGGCCGTCCTCCTCGCCGAGCCGACGGCCCTGCGGGTCGCGGCCGCGCCGTCGGGGCGGCCGCGTGCGTTGCTCCTGGAGCGGGAGTGGACGCCGCTCGATCCCGTCGAAGGGCCGGAGCGCATCAGCGGCGACTGGTGGCAGGACGGGGGGTGGGCTCGCGACTACTGGCGCGTGGGCCTGCCGGACGGGCGGCGCGCGTGGATCTACCGGCAGGCGTCGTCCGAGGAGGCGACGCCGCTCGCGCAGCGGTGGTTCCTGCACGGCTGGCTGGACGGCACCAGCCCCGTGGCGTCGACGCCCCCTCCCGATCCGCCCCCTCCCGATCCGCCCCCTCCCGATCCGCCCCCTCCCGACCCACCGCACCCCGATCCCTCCGTCGACGGGACACAGCGACGGGAGCCCTCCTCACGCCGCGCTCCGCGCCCGACCGTCCGGTACGCCGAGCTCGTCTGCCGTTCGAACTACTCCTTCTGCGAGGGGGCCTCCTTCCCCGAGGAGCTCGTGGAGCGCGCGAAGGAGCTCGGGCTCTCGGCGCTCGCGCTCACCGACCGGGACGGCGTGTACGGCAACGTCCGCTTCCACCGCGCCGGGGGCGGGATCCCGCTCCTCCACGGCTCCCTGCTCACCCTCCGCGCCGGGGAGGAGCGCGTCCTGGACGGGGGGCCGGCCTGGTCGGCGGTCGCGCTCGTACAGGACCTCGAGGGGTGGGCCACGCTCTGCCGCCTCCTGACGCGGGCCCGCGGCGAAGCGGTGAAGGGGCGCGCGGAGCTGCCGCTGGACGCGCTCCTCGCGCAGAACGAGGGCCTGATCCTCCTCGCGCGGGGGGACTGGCCCGCCGAGGACCTCGCCCGCCTCCACGAAGCCGCGGGCGACAGGCTCTACCGCGCGGTGAGCAGGCGCCTCGCCTGCGGAGAGGAAGCGCGGATCGACGGGCTCGTGCGGGGCACGGTGCCCTGCGTCGCCACCAACGACGTGTTGATGCACGCCCCGGCCCGCGCCCGGCTGCAGGACGTCCTCGCGTGCATCCGCATGCAGACGACGCTCCCGGCGGCCGGGACCCGCCTCCAGCCCAACGCGGAGCGCGTCCTGAAGGAGCCGGAGCGCATGGCGCGGCTCTTCCGGCCCTGGCCCGCCCTGATCGCGCGCACGGTCGAGATCGCGGAGCGGTGCTCCTTCTCCCTGCGCGAGCTCACGTACCGCTACCCCAGCGAGGTCGTCCCCGACGGCTACACCGCGATGGAGTGGCTCCGCGAGCTCACACGCCGGGGGGTCCGGGAGCGGTACGGACCGCGGCCGCCCGAGGCGGTCAGCCGCCAGATCGAGTACGAGCTCGCGATCGTCGAGCGCCTGAACTTCCCGGCCTACTTCCTGACGGTGCACGACCTCGTCCGCTTCGCCCGGGAGCGCGGGATCCTCTGCCAGGGGCGGGGGAGCGCGGCCAACTCCGCGGTCTGCTACGCGCTCGGCGTCACCGCGGTGGACCCCGCGCGGTCGAGCCTGCTCTTCGAGCGCTTCATCTCGGAGGAGCGCGGCGAGCCGCCCGACATCGACATCGACTTCGAGCACGAGCGGCGCGAGGAGGTGATCCAGTACGTCTACGAGAAGTACGGGCGGGAACGTGCGGCGATGGTCAACGAGGTCATCTGCTGGCGCGGGCGGATGGCGGTGCGGGACGTTGGCAAGGCGGTGGGGCTCGGCCTCGACCAGGTCGATCGCCTCGCGAAGGCGATGGACGGGTGGGGGGGCAAGCCCCCGTCCGAGGAGCGGCTGCGGGAGGCGGGGCTCGATCCCGCGGATCCCGCCCTGGCGCTGACGCAGTCCCTCGTCGGCGAGATCCAGGGCTTCCCCCGCCACACCTCCATCCACGTGGGAGGCTTCGTCATCTCCGATGGTCCCCTCGTCGACCGCGCCCCGATCGAGCCCGCCACCATGGAGGGCCGGACGGTCATCCAGTGGGACAAGAACGACGTCGACGATCTCGGCTTCGTGAAGGTCGACCTGCTCTCGCTCGGCATGCTCACGGCCATCCGCAAGTGCTTCACGTTCATGCGGACCTCCCACGGGGTCCACCACGACCTCGTGTCGGTCCCGCGGGAAGACCCGGGCGTGTACGACATGCTCTGCGAGGCCGACTCCACCGGCGTCTTCCAGGTGGAGAGCCGCGCCCAGCAGGGGATGCTCCCGCGCCTCCGCCCGCGCAGGTTCTACGACCTCGTCATCGAGACCGCGATCGTCCGACCCGGGCCGATCCAGGGGGGGATGGTGCACCCCTACCTCCGCCGGCGGAGCGGCCAGGAGGAGGTCACCTACGTGGACGAGCGGCTGCGGCCGATCCTCGAGCGCACGCTCGGCGTGCCGATCTTCCAGGAGCAGGTCATGGCGATGGCCGTGGCGGTCGGCGGGTTCACGCCCGGCGAGGCCGACGCGCTCCGGCGTGCGATGGGCGCGTGGCGCCGGCGGGGCGGGCTCGGCGAGCTCGGCGACAAGCTCATGCGCGGGATGCGCGCGAACGGGCTCCCGGACGAGTACGCGAACCAGATCTTCCTGCAGATCCAGGGCTTCGCGGAGTACGGCTTCCCGGAGTCGCACGCCGCCTCCTTCGCCCACCTCGTCTACGTCTCCGCGTGGCAGCGCTGCCACTACCCGGCGGCCTTCTGCGCCGCGCTGATCAACTCCCAGCCGATGGGCTTCTACGCCCCGCGCTCCCTGGTCGCCGACGCCCAGCGGCACGGGGTGGAGGTGCGGGAGGTCGACGTCACAGCCTCCGACTGGGACTGCACCCTGGAGCCGGGCGAGGACGGTCCGGCGCTCCGGCTCGGCCTGCGTCTGGTGAAGGGCTTCCCGGAGGAGGTCGGTCACGCCATCGAGGCGGCGCGGCGCGGCGCGCCGTTCATCGATCTCCCCGATCTGGCCGTCCGCGCCGGGCTCGATCGCGCCCCCCTCCTGGCCCTCGCGCGCGCGGGAGCGCTCGATCCCCTGCTCCTCCCCGACCAGCGCGGCGCGCGCGGCGCCGCCTGGGCCGTGGAGGGCCTCTGGAGCGGTCTCTTCGCCCACGTGCTCCGGGGGGAGGGCAACGTGGCGCTGCCCGTCGCCTCGCCGCTCGACGCGGTACAGTCCGATTACCACGCGACCGGCCTCTCGGTGCGGGCGCACCCCGTGGGGCTCGTCCGCGCGCGGCTCGACAACGAGGGGGTGCTGCCGCTCTCCCGCCTCGCCGAGGTCCGCGCCGACACGCCGGTGAAGATCGCGGGGATGGTGTCCCACCGCCAGCGCCCGGGCACCGCGTCCGGCGTGGTGTTCATGACGCTGGAGGACGAGACCGGCACGGTGAACGTCGTCATCTGGCCGAAGCTCTACGAGCGGCAGCGCCGGGTGATCCGCTCCGAGCCGTTGGTCACGATCACCGGGGTGCTCCAGCGCGAAGGGGAGGCCATCAGCGTGGTCGCGCGCCGCTTCGCGACACTGCGCGCCGCCCCGCCGGTGAGAGCTTCCAGCAGGGATTTCCGCTGATGTTCCGACAGGGTGGCGCATGGCCGCCTCCGCCTCGTCCGTGTAGGATCGCTCGGTCCTGCACCGAGGCCCCATGCGCGCGCTCCCTCTCGCCTTCCTCCTCTGGGCCTGCGGCCCCGCCACCCCGACGGTGGGGGACGAAGAGGCGCCCGACACCAATACCGACACGCCGGGCGACACCGACACGGCGGACACCGACACGGACACCGCCGCCGACACGGACACGGCCCCTGGCGAGACGCTCCAGCTGGGAGATCCCTGCGAGCCGGGGGTCAGCGACTGCGGGCCCGACGCGGCCTGCTGCACCGAGTGCTGCACCTCCGACGCGGAGCCCGTGTGTACCGAGCTCGACGAGCTCGGCGGGTGCCCGCTGCCCGACCTCTGGATCGACGAGGGGCGCATGGCCGGGTCGATCGACATCCAGGACGTGCCCTTCGAGGAGGGCGACTGCGCCATCTACGAGGGCTGCGTGGACGGCCCGGGGATGCGCCGGCTCCTCAAGTTCGCCACCACGACGCCCAACACGGGGACCGCCGACCTCTACTTCGGGGACCCGGACGACAACGACATCTTCGAGTACTCCGAGTGCCACGAGCACGACCACTTCACCGGCTACGCGACCTACGAGCTCCTCGCGGCCGACGGATCGCTCGCCGCGTCGGGCCACAAGCAGGCGTTCTGCCTCATGGACTACGAGGAGTGGGACAACGGCGGTCGGGCCCGCTACGACTGCAGCTTCCAGGGGATCGGCGTCGGCTGGGCCGACACCTACGACGCGTACCTGGATTGCCAGTGGGTCGACATCACGGACGTTGCGCCCGGCAGCTACACGCTCCAGGTCACGCTCAACCCCGACCGGATCATCCCGGAGCTCTCGTACGACAACAACCGGATGCAGGTGCCCGTCGAGGTGCTCGATCCGGTCGACGAGCCCCCGGTCACCGACGACTGCCTCACCTCCGGCTACGGCGAGCACCGCAACTGCGGGTGGGAGATCGCCGGCACCTTCCACTGCGAGCCAGGCGAGGAGGTCACCCTCGGCTGCGAGAACGCCTGCTCGGGCCGGTGCTGGAGCGACACCACGATGCGCATCTGCGAGGGCGACAACGTCGCCTGCCGGGGCGCCGATGCGCTGGTCAACAACGACGACGGGTGCGGCGGCACGTGCTCGGCCGACACGTTCACCTGCCCCACGAGCGGCGTGGTCACCGCGCTCGTGTCGGCGTGGGCCTCCTACGACAACGCCTCGTGCACCATCGCGGAGCTCTGAGAGCCGGAGCGGCCGCCCCGCGGCGGGGTTGGTAAGCGATCCCCGATCGGGCGCCGAGCCGGCGCGCCGCACCCCGTCCGCGCGTACGGGCGCGGGTTAGCAGCCTGCATGTTCGTCGTGCTGTCGCTCTTGGCGTGCTCGGGGGGAGGCGCGGACCCCGAGGCGTCTTCGTCGTCGCCGTCGTCGCCGCCCGTCGCGCCCCCCGAGGACGGGCCGCTCGCGGAGCCGCGGATGGGCGTCGCCGAGGTGTCCACGCCCGCCGAGGTCGTGCGCGCGACCGAGGTGCAGGACCGCACCGCGCCGCCGCGGCTGGACGTGTGGTTCGACCCCGACGCGACCACCTTCGAGGCGCTCGGCCGCAAGCTCGAGTCCTGGGGGTTCTCCATCCTCGACGGCGACGGCGAGAGCTGGCGGGTCGGCGCGCCGCCCGGGGCCGAGTGGCCCGCGCGGCTCCTGCCCCTCCCCGAGGTCGCCTCCGTCGGCGAGGCGGTCGACATCGTGACCCTGGAGACCGGCGCGCTCCGCGAAGGCAGCGAGCGCTACGGCCAGCTCGTGCACACCTGGTCCTGGCGCGAGGGCGGCCCGGTGGCCTCCGTCACGGGGGGCCCCCCGCCTGCCGAGCCGCTGCTCCCGCATGCCCTCCCGCCCTCGGTCGTCCGCTGCCTCGCGCCCGTGCGCACCGCCATGAAGACGGGCGTGTCCGTCGGGGTCGGCTGGGAGCGGGGGCTCCTCGAGGATCCGCCCACCTGGGTCGCCGTGCTCGAGGACTACGGCGCGTGCAAGGCCTCCGGGTGGCTCGCGCTCCGGCCGGACGCCGCGGTGGACACCCTCACCATCGGCGGTCGGCCCGTCGCGCAGCTCGACCCGACCGTGATCCACGGCGCCGCGGTCGACTACCTGCGCGTGCTCCGCCCCTACGACGACCCCGCGGCCCTCGCGGCGTGGGACATCCTCCGGCAGGCCCCCACCGAGACGCTCGCAGCCGCGGTCGAGGCCGTCGCCCCGGGGCCGTTCCAGGAGCGCCTATGGGAGGAGCTGGACCAGCGCGACCCCGACGCCGCTGTGATCCTGGCCGAGAGGTCGAGCTCGCCCGTGCTCCGGGCGGGCGTCACCGCCGAGGTGGAGGCGCTGCGCACGGCCGCGCTCGTGGAGCCGGACGCCCCTTCGGAGGCCGTCTACGCGGCGCTGACGGTGTGGCGCCCCGGGCCCGCCGATCCCCCGGGCATCCTCGACCGCCTCCGCACCCACCCGTCGCCCCGGGTGCGGGAGCGCGCCTGGGAGCTCACCATCGACGCGACCTCCGCCGCCTGCTCGGCCCGCGCGAAGACCGTCGAGACGGCCGACGTGAGCCTCGCCTCGGCGATCTACCGGGAATGCCCGCAGCAGCCCGTCCGCGTCGCGGCGTTCAACCACCTCCTGAAGCTCGACCGTGTCGCCGCCGCGGCGGTCGTCAACGTCGTCCTCGAGGAGCCCGAGACCACCCGAACGGGCGTCCTCGCCGCGCGCCACGCCGCCGCGCTCGAGCGCTACGACCTGCTCGAGGCCCTGGTCCGGCGCACCTCCGTGTCCCGTGACGTGCGCCGCGTGGGGCTCGACCTCCTGATGAAGGCCGAGCGCCCCGAGGCAGCGGAGCTCGTCGAGCAGCACGGCGCCTACGTCGGGTACCGCCCGGCGAGCGCCCCACCGCTGGTCCCGCCCACGGCGGACGGCGTGCAATGACGGTCCCGTACTGGCTCGACGGCGCCGCGCCGCTCGCGGGGCCGCTCGAGGGCGACGTGACCGCGGACGTGCTCGTCATCGGTGCGGGGCTCTGCGGCGCGTCGGCCGCCCTGGCGCTCGCGCGCGCCGGGGTGGACACCGTGTGGGTCGACCGGGGCGCGGTAGCGCACGGGGCCTCCGGGCGGAACGCGGGCTTCCTCCTCCAGGGGACCGCGGAGCGCTACGTCCGGGCCGTCGCGATCCACGGCCGGGAGCGCGCGCGCCGCGTCCACGCGCTCTCGCGCGCCAACCACCTCGCCATGGCGGAGGTCGTCGACGAGCTCGGCCTCGACTGCGGCTACCAGCGACGCGGCTCCCTGCAGCTCGCCGGCAGCGCCGAGGAGGAGGAGGACCTCCTCGCGTCGGCCACGCTGCTGCGCGAGGACGGCTTCCCTGCCGACGAGCGCGTGGCGGACGCGCTCGGTCCCGCGCTCCGGGACGCCGGCTTCCGGCTCGGTGTGCACCTCCCGGACGACGGCGAGCTACAACCCGCGACGTTCGTCCAGGGGGTCGCACGCGCGGCCATGGCGCTCGGCGTGCGGCTCCACGAGCACGCGCCCGTCCTCGCGCTCGACGCCCCGGCCCCCGGAGACGTGCGCGCGCGGACCCCCCGGGGCGAGGTGCGCGCGCAGATCGCGCTGGTGTGCACGAACGCCGCGGCCGGCGAGCTCCTGCCGGCCCTGGCGGGCAGCATCGACCCGGTGCGGGGCCAGATGCTCGCCACGGCGCCCGCGCCGCCGGTGTTCGACTGCCCGATCTACGCCGATCACGGCTTCGACTACTGGCGGCAGGACGAGCACGGGCGCATCGCGCTCGGGGGCTGGCGCAACCTCGACCCGGACGGTGAAGTCGGCACCGACGAGGTGCTCCATCCGGTCATCCAGGCGCGCATGACCGAGTTCCTGGGGCGCTTCGCGGCGCTGCGGGACGTGCCCGTGACGCACCGCTGGAGCGGGACGATGGGTTTTTCGCGCGACGGACTCCCGCTCGTCGGGGCCGTCCCCGGGCTCCCGGGCGCGCTCGTGGCCGCCGGCTTCACCGGGCACGGCTTCGGCTTCGCCTGGGTCTGCGGCCGCGCGCTGGCCGAGATCGTCCTCGAGGGGCGCAGCGAGGTCGCCGAGCTCTTCCCAGCGCGTCGCTTCCGCGCCTGACCTCGGTCGCAACGAGGATTTCCACAGGAAGGTAGCCCGGGCCCCCGTCGGACACTGGCGGATGCACGCCTGCCGGAGATAGGAACTGCGGCTTCAGGAGCCGCTCCATGGGCCTCGACTACCGTGTCCGCTGCTGTCCCGACGGCCTCGTGACGGACCGCCGCCGTCGCATCAAGGTGCTCGACTGCACGATCCGCGACGGCGGCATCTGCAACAACTGGCGCTTCGACCGCGCGTGGGTCAAGCGCACGTTCGAGGCGCTCCAGGCGGCCGGCGTCGACTACATGGAGATCGGCTACCGCACCCGCGAGGGCGCGTTCGACCGCTCGAAGGTGGGCGAGTGGCGCTTCCTCGAGGAGGACGTGCTCGCCGAGGTCACCGCGGCCAACAACAACACGATGAAGATCGCGGCCATGCTCGACTGCGGCAAGGTCGATCCGAGCGACATCAAGCCGCGCGGCCAGACGGTGGTGAACACCATCCGCATCGCGACGTACGCCCACCAGATGGACGAGGCGCTCCGCCTCCTCGATCGCGCACTGGAGGAGGGGTACGAGACCTTCATGAACGTCATGGCAGTGTCGACGCTCACGCCGGACGAGGTCGACACCTTCCTCGACCGCCTGCGCACCAGCGGCGTGCACAACGTCGCCATCGTCGACAGCTTCGGGGCGCTCTTCCCGTACCACGTCGAGCACCTGTTCCGGGTCTACCAGAACCGGCTGGGCGAGAAGATCAAGGTGGGCATCCACACCCACAACAACCAGCAGCAGGCGTTCGCGAACACGATCGCCGCCATCGACGCGGGGGCGGACTTCGTCGACGCGACGGTGCACGGCATCGGGCGCGGCGCCGGCAACTGCCCGCTCGAGCTGCTCCTCTTCTACCTGGACAATCCCCGCTACGACGTCCGGCCGATCCTCGAGCTCGTGGACGAGTACGCGACCCTGCGCGACGACCTCCGCTGGGGCTACCACCTGCCCTACGCGATCACGGGCTTCTACAACGTCCACCCGCGCTCCGGCATCCAGCGCATGTCGCGGCCCGACCGCTACGAGTGCCGGGAGATGTTCGAGACCTTCACCGGCCGGTTCGGGGAGCGCTCGGGCGGATCGGACTAGCGCCGGATGCCGTCCGGCGGGCCCGCGCTCCTGCGCCCCGGCGGGGTGCTCTCGCGCCTCGGGGAGCTCTCCGGGCTCGTGTACCGGCCCACCGAGGCCGAGCCCGTCCCGGTCGTACACGCCGGGATCACGGCCCCGCTCGATCCGGGGAGCCCGTTCCGCGTGGTGTGCTGGAACGTGCAGTTCGCGGGCACGCGGCGGCGGAAGTTCTTCTACGACGGCGGAGAGGCCGTCCACGTGCCGCCGGAGCACCGCGACGAAGGGCTCGCGCGGATCGCCGCGGAGCTACGCGCGCTCGACGGGGACGTGGTCCTCCTCCAGGAGCTCGACCGCGACAGCGACCGCACCGGCCGGCTGGACCAGCTGGCGCACCTCGTCGGCCGCCTGGGCGTCCCGGCGTGGGCCAGCGCGTCGTGTCACCGCTGCCGGTTCGTGCCCGTGCCCGCCCGAGAGCCGCTCGGGCGGGTCGACCTGCACGTCGCGGTCTTCTCCCGCGCGTCGCTCGGCCGCGCCGTCCGCCACCAGCTGCCGCTCCTGAACGAGCCCCGGGTCCGGAAGGCCTTCAACCTGAAGCGCTGCCTGCTCGCGACCACGGTCCACGTCCGCGGCTGGGAGAAGCCGCTGCACGTCGCAGTCACCCACCTCTCCGCGTTCTCGCGTGGCGACGGAACGCTCGCGCGGCAGGTGGCCGTGCTGCGCGCGTGGATGGAGGCCCGGGAGCAGGCGGGCGAGCCGTTCGTGCTGGGCGGGGACCTGAACCTGCTGCCTCCCGGCGACGAGCCGGGCCGCCTGGGCGCGGAGGCCGTCGAGTACGCGGACCACCCGAACCCCATCGAGGCGCTGATCCCCCGCTTCCGCTCGGTGGTGCCCCCCGGACGGCTCCTCGCGCCCGACGTGGCGACCTACCTGCCGTGGGGCGCGACGGCCGCCGATCGGGTGCTCGACTACCTGTTCGTCTCCGAGGGGATCGAGGTCCTGGAGGCAGGGCCCGCGTCGCGACCGGACCCGGTCTCGGACCACTACCCGCTCGTGGCCACGCTCCAGCTCCGCGCGCCGCGGTAGCGCGCCGGCGTCCGGCCTCGAACCGGCGCCTGCAACCTCGATGGCGGCGATCTCGCGGTCGCGGCCGCGGGGGTGCTTCCCGCAGAGGTTCGGCCGGGGTAACATGGCGGGAATCTCCTGCCCCGGAAGCGACCATGGCCCGCTCCAAGCAAGTCGCGCGCGATCGCAACCTCCCGGCGGGCCCGGATCAGGACGCCCTGGCGCGAATCCCCGGGCTCAACCGGCGCAACGGCCCCGCCCTCCCCCAGGGGGACGGCCCGCTGACGGCCAACGGTGCGCGGCGCGCGGCGGGCGCGGCGGGCAACGACTTCGTCTCCGACATGGTCGGCGGGCGCCGCGAGGGGCCGCGGGGTGGGAACGGGGTCCAGATCAACGCGGACGTGGCGACGGGCGGAAACGGCGGGCAGTCCTCGCTCCAGGTGTCGGGCAACCTGCAGGTGGGCGGGCTCCAGATCGGCGGGAACCTGCGCGTCGGCGGCGGCCGCGGGGCCAACGGCGGTGGGAGCGGCGGCAACGGCGCGGGCAACGGACCCGCGAACGGCGCCCGCGCGAACGGCCCGAGCCCCGAGTCCGCGCCCCGGGCGAACGAGACCGCGGCGCGGGGACCGGCGGGCCCCACGACCGGCGGGGGCGGCGGCAACGGCGGGGCGCCCGGCGCCCCGGCGGGCGCGAACGGGATGGGCGGGGGCAACGGCGGCGCCCCGGACGACGTCCTGGCGGTCGGCGGCTTCCAGATGCGGACGGCCGGCGGCACGGCGGGCGGCGGATCCAACGCGCCGGCGGCGCCGAGCGGCGCGGGCGGGCCGCCCGCTGGCGGCGGAGCAGGTGCGCCCGGCGGCGGCGGGTCGGCGGGCGGGGGTGCGGGGCGCGGCGGCGCTCGCGGCGGCGGCGGGAACGGCCGGGGCGGGCGCGGTGGCCTCTCGGTGTCGGTCTCCGGCGGCGGGATCTCCGCGTCGATCTCCCAGGACGGCGCGTCGGTCTCGGCGGGGAACGTGTCGGCCGCGGTCTCGGGGAGCGGCGCGTCGGTCTCGGCGGGCGGCAACACGGCGTCGGTCTCGGCCGACGGGGCGTCCGTCTCCACGCCGAACGTGTCGGGGTCGGTGTCGAGCCAGGGTGCGTCGGTCTCCGCGCAGGGGAGCGGCGGCTCCGCGAGCGTCGCGGTGGCCGGCGGGGGCGGAGCGGCGGCCGTGACCGTCGGTGGCGGCTCCGCGGAGACGGCGGCGCCGACCACGGCGGCGGGCACCTCCCGGGCGGGCGGGACCACCGGCGTCGGGACCGCGGCGCGCACCGGCACGGGCGGCTCGAGCGGCAACGCGGCGGGCGGCTCCCGGGCTCCTCGGGGGGGGACCTCCGGCGGCGGCGGTGGCGCGCAGGGGGGGGGCGGCCGGGCCGGCGGCGGTGGGGGCGGCGGCGCGAGCCAGGCTCCGGCCGCGCCCGTCCAGGTGGGCAACAGCGACAGCGCCCAGGGGGCGATGAACGAGTTCCTCGGCTCCTCCCCGACGCAGCAGGTCAAGATGTGGACCTCCGTGGGCGGCGCGGTCGACGCGGGGATCCAGAAGGACGCGCAGTCGATCCAGGACGCCGCGCCCGAGCTTCACGCCACGATGGGCGGCGGCGGGCAGGAGCCCGAGGCGGACGACCGCAAGACCGAGGTGAAGGCGGGGCAGGGGAAGATCGACGACAAGAAGGTCTCGCCCGACGCGCCCAAGCTGAAGGCCGAGCCCACCGTGGTGCCCCCGGCCCCGAAGGTGTCCGGCGCCCGCGCGATGTCCGGCATCACGGCCGAGACTCCGATCGAGCAGAAGCAGGCCCGCGCCGCCGAGACCATCGCGGCGATGCCCACCACGATGGACGGCGTCCCGACCTCCCCCGGGCCCGCCCCGAAGGTGCCGCTCGCCGGCGACGCGGATCCCGCCAAGGCGGAGGCGAACCGCGCCGATGCGGACGCGCAGGTGCAGCAGGGCGCAAGCGATCTGCGCGCCGCCGTGGAGAACGGGCGCGGCCCGGACGCCGTGCAGCCGAAGGTGTTCGACGAGGCCAACAAGGTGCGGAAGCTCGTCGACGCGAAGGTCGACGCGACGAAGCCCGTCGACCCGCTCCAGAAGTACATGCAGCTCGGGCCGCCCGCGGACGTCGAGGGCGCGATCGACGAGCAGCAGCAGGCGGTCATGGACGCCGCCATGGGCGAGGCGCGCGGCAAGATCGACGAGGCCGTGTCGACCCGGGACGCCGACTCCAGGCGGGAGATCGACAACGCGAACGCCGAAGCCGAGCGGATGCGCGCCGACGCGGAGTCCTCCCAGCAGGACGCGGTCGGCAGGGCCCGGGGCGAGATCACCGACGCCCGGGAGGAGACGCTCCGCGAGCAGGAGCGGGCCGTCGCCGAGCTCAACTCCGAGGCGACCAGCAAGCAGTCGCAGGAGGTTGCCGCGATCCACGCGCGGGTCGCGCAGGACGAGGCGAAGATCGACGACGCCTACTCCAAGGCGGAGTCCGACGTCGAGAAGCAGATCCAGGAGGGCGAGAAGGACGCCGAGGAAGAGAAGCGGAAGGCCGAGGAGGCGTCGAAGAAGCGCTCCTGGTGGGACCGCGTGAAGGACGCCGTCGCCTCGGCGTTCGAGGCGCTCACCGACGCCATCAACGGCATCCTGAACGCCGTCCGCGACGCGGTGAAGGGCATCCTCGACGGGGTCAAGAAGCTCGCCACCGACCTCATCGACGCCGCCTCCAAGTGGATCACCGACAAGCTGAAGGCGTTCGGGGACTGGCTCAAGTCCGCCGTCACCGCGCTCCTCGGCTCCGTGTTCCCGGAGCTCGCCAAGGCGCTCAACGAGGCCATCGACTTCCTCGTGAACGAGGCCTGCCAGGCCGTCGAGCAGCTCGCGAACCAGCTCAAGGAAGGTATCGCCGCGCTGTGTGACAAGATCGCCGGCGCGCTCGACGCGATCATCGGCGCCTTCCAGGCGGCGGTGAGCTTCGCGATGACCCTCGCCGAAGCCGCGATGACCGGCAATTGGGCCAAGGTCGGGCAGATCATCCTCGAGGGCATCCTCAAGCTCGCGGGCATCCCGCCGGAGGAGTTCTACGCGGTCATCGGCAAGGCCGAGGGGACGATCGGCAAGATCGTCGAGAACCCGGGCGGGTTCCTCGGCAACTGCCTCGACGCGGTCGGCCAGGGCTTCGGGCAGTTCTCCGACAACTTCCTCGATCACCTCCAGAACGGCTTCCTCAGCTGGATGACCGGCACGATGGGGGAGGCCGGCATCCAGATGCCGGCGACGTTGGATCTGGCTGGCATCTTCGATCTCGTGATCCAAGTGACAGGGCTCACCAAGGACCACCTCCGCGAGAAGGCGGTGGAGCACCTGGGCGAGGAGAACGTCGAGCGCTTCGAGTTCGTCTGGGGATTCGTGGAGTCCGCGCTCGAGGGCGGCTGGGGCGGCCTCTGGGAGCACGTCGAGGGCTACCTCGGCGGCCTCTGGGACGACGTGATCGGGACCATCCAGAACTTCCTCATGGAGAAGATCATCAAGTCGGCGGTCCTCAAGATCGCCTCGATGTTCAACCCCGTGGGCGCGATCGTCCAGGCCATCATGACCGCCTGGAACCTCTACGAGTTCCTCCGCGACCAGATCCAGCGCATCTTCGGCGTCGTGCGCGCGGTGGTCGACTCCATCAGCGACATCGCCAACGGGAACATCGGCGGCGCCGCCGACATGATCGAGAACGCGCTCGGCAACCTCGTCCCGGTCGCCATCGACCTGCTCGCGAAGCTGCTCGGCCTCGGCGGGCTCGGCGCCAAGATCAAGGAGGTCGTGGGCGGCGTCCGCGCCAAGATCGACCAGGCCATCGACAAGATGATCGAGAAGGTGAAGGGGCTGTTCAAGGGCGGCGGGAAGGGCAAGGACAAGGACGAGGAGCCCGCCGCCGCCGACCCCGCCGCCGCCGCGGGGGAGCAGGCGCCGGACCGGGCGCAGGAAGGCGCGACGCCGAACGGCCTGTTCACCTTCGAGTCCGGCTCGCTGCTCGGGCGTGATCCCACGTTGGGCGCCGTCAGCTTCAAGATCACGGGCACCGGGCGCGTCAAGAACGACAAGGGCGAGCTCACCGAGGGCCAGATCAACTCCGCCAAGGCCGACGCGGTCCAGGCGGCGACGAGCGCGGTCGGCAAGGCCGTGAACGCCAACGGAGTCACCGGCGTCTCCGGCCAGCTCGGCGTGTTGTCCGACCAGGCCAAGGTGTCCGCCGCCCGGAACGTGAGTGGGCTCGGGCTCACGCTCGACGCGCTGACGATCTCCGGGATCGTGCTGCCGCCCGAGGTGCAGCAGGCGCTCGACCAGCGGGCCGCGAGCAACATCGTCGACGAGCCGCTCGGCTTCCAGGCCGGCGGGGAGAACCACCGCCTGTGGATCGCCGCGCAGGGGAACAACGTGGTCGCGATGGTGGCGTCCACGCCGATGTCGGTGAAGGATCGCATCGAGGGCTGGCGCGCGATCCTCCGCGAGAAGACCCCCGAGGAGCGCCGGGCCGCGGGCTCCGCGATCGGCCGGGCCATCGCGCTCGAACGGGCCGTCGCCTCCGTGGCGGCCGACGTGAAGGCGGGCACGAAGACGCAGCAGGACCTCGACATCAAGAAGGGCGAGCTCGCGGGCGCCCTCGGCGAGCTCTTCAACGTGCTCCCCGAGCACGCCGCGGCCGAGGCGCTGGACCCCGAGCTCACGCTGACCGGGAACAACTTCAAGAACTTCGAGCGGCAGTTCCTGGCGATCGCGAACCAGGTCGGCATGGCCAATCCCCAGGCCGAGGCCCAGCGGGTGTGGCTCCAGGTCGTGCGGGGGCTGCTCGCGTCCCAGGAGACGGTGGCGCGCGCCGACAAGGACCCGGCGACGCAGCGCACCGACCTCGAGAACAAGGCGTTCCAGGATGTCTTGAAGACCTTCGATCCGGTCGTCGCCGCGTTGTCGCCCGCGATGGAGAAGCTCACCGCGGGGCAGGACACCTGGTCCTTCTGGTCGGGCCGCCCGGCGATGGCGATGGCGATCCGGAGCGGCGGCGTCGCGCTCGAGGGCAGCGCGCTGGGCAAGGTGTTCTCCGACATCTCGCTCCGTGCCACGCCGTCGATCCAGCTCTGGGCGGCCCTGTCGCGGGCCTACGCGAACTTCGCCGCCGAGAACATGGAGAAGCGCACCTACCTCGGCTTCGTCGGCACCGGCAGCAGCACCAACCAGAGCGTGTTCAACAAGATCGAGCAGCCGGCCTTCAACGTGGCGGCCGAGTCCATCGGCTTCACCCCGCGGCTCACGTTCTTCGCCTGCGCGGTCAAGCTCACCGATCAGAACACGCCGGACGACCGCTTCGTCGCCGTCCCCGGGCGCCCCGGAACCTACGGGCAGGGCGACCGCGGGAGCATGGTCTCCCTCGCCGAGTCCAAGAACAAGGAGCGCGTCGAGGAGTTCGAGCGCCTCCTCGCGGCGGGCGCCACCAAGGACCAGGCGGCCGACGCCGTCGGTCCCAACTGGGTCAAGGGCAGCCCGCTACCAGGGAATTCCCAGCGCGTCGCGAACGGCGCGGTCGATGTCGCGGCGAGCCCGCCCGGGCTCACGCCCCCAGCCGTCGTCCCCGGGGTCGGGAATGGTCAGGGTCAGGTCCCGGCGCGCTCCGTCGGCGCCCAGGACGCTGACCGCAAAGGTCAGCTCGAACAGCCGGTACCAGTCCCAACCAACCAGTCGGGCCGTCCAGGAACCTCCTCCGGGCAGGGGGGTGGGAACGGAGAAGTCCAGAACACGAGCGGCGTCGGCTTCGGTCATGACAACTCAGTGTCCAGCCAGACGGGCGGCGTCAACAACGTCCAGACATCGAAGACGGCCGTTTCCAAGTACGCCGTGTCCGACGCGCCCGCCGGCTGGCGCGAGCGGGTGGTCCGGAGCGTCCCGTCGGAGACCGTGAACGCGGACGACCCCGGGCACACCTACCACATCCTCGACGACGGCTCCGTGGTGTCGGAGTCGCGGCCGATGCTGGTGGACGCGCGCACCTCGGACAAGACGAAGAAGCGCGTCGGCTTCAGCGCCCAGGCCAGGAAGAAGACCCCCGAGGACACGCTCCGCACGAGCGGCGAGATGTCCTCCGAGGAGGTCGATCTCATGAAGGGCGCGCTCAAGAAGAACCCGCGCTCGGAAGAGAAGCTCCAGGCCGACGGCACGACCAAGGCCGTCGCCAAGCCGGAGCTGACCGACGCCACCGGCAAGAAGATCAGCAACGGCGAGAACGCGGACGGCACCACCCGCGCGGCGATGACCGAGAAGGAGAAGGCCGCCCTGCTCAAGGGGCACGGCGTGTTGGCGAAGGACAACAAGGAAGGCGCCGACATGCGGAAGGTGATCCCCAACGCGTCGGTGGGGAGCTACTTCTCGAAGGACGCCGACGTCGGCTCGCGCAAGGGCAAGACCGGCGGCAGCGTCGCGCTCACCCGGAACACCGAGGGCAAGAACGCCGAGGACACGGTCGCCACGCTCGGCCTCGACTACACCGACTCGAGCATCGCCAACCGGCCGACGGCGCCCGGCTACAAGAAGAAGAAGGCGATCAGCCCGTTCGCGCAGAAGGACTCCGCGACGGGCGAGGTGACCCTCGCCGACGACGTCGACAAGAACGGCCTCCACTACATCGACTTCAAGATGACGAAGGAGATGGAGAAGAGCGCCGGCGTGCTCATGAGCCAGGGGCTCATCGACCAGGCGAAGACGAGCGCGGACCCGCAGGTCGCCGCGATGGGCACCAAGGCCATCGGGCGGGAGAAGGAGGCGCGCGAGGACGCCTACGCCGGCACCGGCGCCACGTCGTCGAACGCGTTGCGGCGCAAGCACGGCCCCAAGGCCGGCGAGGAGTTCGAGCCCGACCTCAACCAGGAGCTCATGCTCAAGGGCGGCTTCGAGCTCCAGACCGGCGCCCAGATGAAGCGCCGGGGGGACGAGGCCGGCAAGGACAAGGTCATCGCCACCCTGGTCGAGAAGGCCGACAAGGACGGCAAGATCGTCAAGGAGTGGGAGCTCGACGAGAACCTCGATCGGAACGAGCGCGGCCAGTACAAGAACCGCACGGACAAGGCCGAGTCCGATCACCGCGCCACGAAGAAGCAGGCCGGCGAGGACGACACCGCCCACAAGACCCGCCTCCAGGCGCGCGACGCCACCATCGTCGACCAGCAGAAGGAGGACATGGCGGCGGCCGGCACCAACGGGAACCCCTTCGAGCCCGGGACGGCCGAGTTCAAGTCCTACAACCGGAAGGCGAAGGAGAAGGCCAAGGCGAAGGCGGACTCCGCCGAGGTGAAGCCCGTGGCGCCCAACGGGGACGTCGCGGCCGCCCCGCCGGTCGCGGAGAAGAAGGCGCCCGCAGCCGAGGCGCCGCCCGCGCCGGTCGCGGCCGCCGAGACGGAGGCCAAGGACCAGGTGAAGAAGGGCTCGTCGAAGGGCGCGCCCGACACCGAGGCCGCGCCGCCCAAGCAGGTCGAGGCCGTCGCCAAGAACGACGCCAAGACCCCGGCGGAGGCGGTGGAGAAGCTGCTTTCGCCCGCGGCGAAGGTGAAGCCGCCCAAGGAGTCGAAGCCGCCGAAGGACTTCCCGGAGCCGGCGAACGACACGGTCCAGGGCAACGGATCGACCCAGGGGGCGAGCACCACGACGGACGGCTCGACGCGCAAGGTCGCCCCGAACCCCGGGCTCCGGAAGGAGCACGAGGGCACGGGCGTCGAGTACGCCGAGATGAAGGGCGAGGCCTTCGTGAAGGGCGAAGGCGACGCCGCCGACATCGACCCGAACGACGTGAAGCAGGGCTCGCTCGGCGACTGCTACCTGCTCGGGGGCATGGCGGCGGTGTCCCGCGCGAACCCGGAGCACATCCGGAAGCTCATCAAGGACAACGGCGACGGCACCTACGACGTCACGCTCTACATCAAGGACAACGCGTGGAGCAGCAAGGGCACCGCGAAGGTGGTGACCGTCGACTCCAAGTTCCCGAGCGGCGACAAGGGGCTGTCCGCCAAGTACTCCAAGGCCGGGGACAAGGGGCCGAAGGGCCCGGAGCTCTGGTGCATGCTCATCGAGAAGGCCTGGGCGGTGCACAAGGGCACCTACACGGGCATCGAGGGTGGCAAGGTGAACGACGACGGCAAGTTCGCCGGCGCCATCGCACTGCTCACGAACCTCCGGGAGGGCTACTACACGCCGGCCTCGATCGGCGACAAGCAGCTCGCCCAGATGATCGCCGACGCGCTCTCCCAGAAGAAGCCGGTGGCCTGCGACTCCAAGAACCTCGACAAGGAGCCGCCCGACCTGAAGGCCGCGGCGGACGCGGCCGGCGTGGTCGGCAACCACGCCTACGCGCCCAAGTCGGTGGACCTCGCGGCCATGACGATCGAGCTCCAGAACCCCTGGGGCAGCTCCCACGTGTCCGGGCTGAAGATCGCCGATTTCAAGCGCTTCTACCGCGGCCTGCGGATCGGGTCCTGACGCGCCGGCGCACGTCGGGCCCGCCGGCCGGCGCGCCTGCGCTACGCTTGCGCGTCAGGGGATAGACGGCTTCGAATGGCGGTGGAACTCTTCGCGCTCGGCACGGTCGACGGGGTCGCGGTCCGCGCGGCGCCCGTCCGCGGCGTCGTGTGGGACCGGGGCGCGCTCGTCCGCCTCGACGAGGGCGAGGTCGCCTGGGACCTGCCCGCCGAGCGGCCGCCGCTCCTCGCCGCGGCCGGGCGGCGCCTGTACGTGGCGGCGGACGAGTGGCTCGCGTGTGTCGACCTGCGATCCGGCGCCGAGGTCTGGGCCGTGGAGCTGGGAGCGCCCCCCACGGCCCTCGAAGCCCGCGCGGAGGGCGTCACCGTCGCGGCGGAGGGAGGCCTCACCTCGTACGACCCGCACGGGCGGCTCCTCTCCCTCGTCCCGGTGGAGGGCCCGTGCCGGGCCATCCGGTCCGTCGGCGCGGGCCGCTACGTGGCGACGCCGCGCGGCATCTACCGCCTCCTTCCGAACGAGCGCCCCGCGATGTTGTACGCGTGCGCCCCCTCGGCGCTCCACGACCGGGACGGCGCGCTCCAGGCGCTCGCCCAGGGCCCGGGCGGCACCGTGCTGGTCGAAGACGAGGGCCTCCCGCTGGTGTGGCGCTTCCCGGACGCGGAGGGCCATCACCTCGCGCCGTGGGGGCGCGTGGAGTGGGCCGTGGCGCCCCGGTCGGGGAGGGGCGGCGTGTGGGTGGTCGACCGCCGGATCCAGACCCGATGGCAGGTTCCGTTGCCCGGCGTGGCGCTCGGCCTCGCGGTCGTGGGGCGAAGCGTGGCCGTGCTCGTCGACGACGACGGCCCGGTACTCGCGCTGACACATCCTGATGTATCGCGGCCGCTCCTGCTCGCGCTGGACGGCGGAGAGGCGCTACACGGAGAGGGGAGCACCCTCTACGTGAGAAATGGAGGAGGCACCACCATGTTCCGCATACGGGAGGCCTGATGTTGACGCTCGACCAGCACTTCGCCTCCGGGTACCTGCCGGCCCTCATCGGCTCCTACTTCAACGTCGCACAGCTCCTCAGCCAGAACGCGGCCGCGGACGAGCCGGCCCTGCGCGCCGTCGTCACCGAGGAGGTCCCGCGCCTCCGCCAGACGGGGGAGCGGGTCAAGGAGAACGTGCGGATGGTGCAGGCGCTCGCCGAGCTCGCCGGCTTCGCGCCTCCGCCCCCGCCGCGGGTGCCGGAGGAGTACTACACGTGGTTCGAGGCCGTCCACGCGGGGTTCCGCGCGACGCTCGTGACCCATCACCGCTCGGAGGTGACCCAGCTCTTCGGGCACCGCGTGGGGGACATCCTCTGCTCGTGGAACGTCGCGCTGGTCACGGTCCGCCTGCTCATCGCCGACCCCGGCTCGCCGATCCTCGAGCAGCAGCTGGCCACGCTCCGGGAGGACCTGCGGGGGACCGCGGACGCCCTGCGGATCACCGCGCGGCACCCGAACCTGCCGCCCGCGCTGTTCCCGCTCGGCGAGCTCCTCGTCACGGCCGTCGACGAGCTGCTCGGGCTCCCGCTCTCCGACGCGGGGACGGGCGAGCTCGCCCTGGCCGGGCAGCGCCTGAACGAGCGGATGCGCGAGCTATCGGTAGCCCTCCGTCACGCGGAGGACGCGCTCCGCGCGGGCGGGGGCGTGGCGGACGCCTGATACGTCGCTGATACAGGACCTGTATCAGTCGCGGATGCGCAGGGCCTCGGCGGCGGCCCCGAGGAGCCCGAGCCCGGGGTGGAGCACCACCGACACGGGCACGTCGCGGATGGCGGCGCCCAGCTTGCCCTTCGCGAGGAAGCGCGCGCGGAAGTCGCCGGCCCGCAGCGCGTCGAGGAGGCGCGGCGCGATGCCGCCGCAGAGGAAAACGCCGCCCAGCGCGAGCACCCGGAGCGCCATGTTGCCCGCCTCCGCGCCGTAGAGCGAGCAGAACCACGCCACCGCCTCGGGGTCCTCGGCGGTGACGCGCGCGGGCGCCTCGTGGGTGTCCATCCAGGGGGGGCATTCCTCGCCGCGCTCGGCGTGGAGGAAGCGGGAGAGGTTCACGAGGCCCGGCCCGCTCAGCACGTCCTCCCAGGAGGCGCGCCCATTGCGGCCGAACAGCCACGCCGCGAGCCGGAGCTCGCGCGCGTCGGCGGGGCCGAAGTCGGCGTGCCCGCCCTCGCCGGGGATGACGGTGTCGCCCACGACGTAGGCCTCCCCGAGGCCGGTCCCGGCGCCGAGCACGGCCTGCGGCGCGCCGGGGACGGGGTCGCCGCCCGACAGCAGCGCTGTGTCACCCGGCCCGAGCAGGGAGATTCCTCGCGCGGCCGCGTGGAAGTCGTTGATCACGCGCACGGGGCAGCCCAGCGCGGCGCCGAGGGCCGGGCCGTCCACCACCCACGGCAGGTTCGTGGTCACGCAGCGCTGCCCGACCACCGGCCCCGCGACCGCGAAGCACGCCCGGTCGGCACGCACGCCGGCGGCCGCCGACCAGGCCTGCAGCGGCCCCTCCAGGCCGGCCCAGTCGGCGCTCGCATAGCTGCGCTCGGCCATGAGCTTTCCGCCTTCCCACAACGCGATTCGCGTGTTGGTCCCCCCGATGTCGCCGCACAGGATCCGCATCCTCCGGACGTACCGCGCCACGCGGGCCCGGCAAGCCGTCGGACGGCGCGAAAGGCTGGTTTCTGGCCATCCTGTGTCGGGGGGCGTCGTGCTATCCTCCCGCGCCATGGAGACCCCCCTCCCGACCGAGCCCGGGATCGAGTCGAGCCCGCCGGACGACGGCGAGCTCCGTCTCGGGAGCAGCGAGCGTGGCGCGGCGGCGAACGGCGTCATCCTCGCGCTCACCCGCGCGGCGCGGTCGTTCCTCCTGTACGATCCGGCGAACGAGGCGATCCGCCACTTCCTCGGGGCGTTGCGCGAGGCTGTGGACGGCTACCTCGCCACCTACGGGGAGCTCCCGCTGGTCGTGCGGCCCTTCGAGCTCGTGGTGTACGGCGAGATCGTGTACCTCGACCGGGACCGCGAGCGCTCGCTCGCCTTCCGGCTGTACCGCGACGGCGTGCGCCGCATCACGCTCCAGCCGGCGCTCTCCTGGCACGAGCTGCTCAAGCTCCTCGAGATCCTCTCCATCCGCTACACCGGCGTCCGGCAGGCGGAGGACGACATGGTCGTGCTCCTCTGGAAGGCGGGGTTCGCCAACATCCAGCTCGAGGCGGTGGAAGGCTTCGTGCCGGAGGAGGAGCTCGGGGACAGCGGGTCGGCCCCGTCGGGGAGTGGGCACGGCGGCCACGTGGACGCGCCCCCGGACTTCGACCTCCCGCCGCCGCCCCTCGGTCCGCTCGGGCCGCTGAGGTACCGCGCGCTCACCGAGGCGGAGCTCGCTCGGATCCAGGACGAGGACAGCACCCAGGCGCTGCCGGCGCTGTGTGTGCGGCTGGTGGCGGAGCTCCTCCGCGTCGTGGCGGATCCCACCGAGCCCATGACGCTCGCGGAGGTGATCCCGCAGCTCCGCGAGATCCGCGACTTCCTGCTCGCCGAGGGGCTGCTCGGGGCGGTGCTCGAGACCGTCCGCCTGCTCGCGGCGGCCCAGCTCGACCGGCAGGGCGACGCGCTCGAGCGCGACTCGTTCCTCGCGTCGTTCGGCGACGCGCGGGCCGTCGGCCGGCTCCTGCACAGCGTGCCGCGCGACGCGACGGCGGCGCCGCCGGACATGGTCGAGCTCCTCGACTCGCTCCCCGGCAACCACCTACGCACGGTGCTCGCGGTGCTGGAGACGGAGCGCGGCGAGGCGAGCCGTCGCGTCGCGCGGTCGCTCATCGAGCGGTACGTGCCGCAGAACGGCGGCTGGATCGTGGAGCAGCTCGGCAGCCTCGACGCGGCCATCGCGGTGGAGCTGCTCCGCGCCCTGGTCGCGGCGGACCCGGCCCGGGCGCTGGACGGCGTGCAGGCCGTCGCCGCCCGCCCGGAGCTCGAGCTCCAGCTCGAGGCCCTGCACGTGCTCGACGCCACCCCCCTCGGCCCGGTCAGCACCCGCCTCCTCCTCGCGTACGCCGCCGGCGCCAACGAGGAGGTCCGCATCCGCGCCCTGGACCAGCTGGGACGGCGCGGCGTGCGGGTCGCGTTCGGGCCGGTCGCCGAGCGGGTGAAGCGCGAGGCCGCCCTCCGCCTCGGCAACCGCGAGGCCGAGGCGGCCGGGGAGGCGCTCGCGCGCATGGATCCCGGGCGCGCGCTCGACCTGTTCCGGGAATGGCTCAAGCCGCGGGGCTTCTTCAGCGGGATCCTCCCCGGGCAGACGACGCTCCAGTGGGTAGGCGTGTCCGGGCTCGTCCACATCCCGGGCGACGAGGCCGAGTCCCTCATCAAGCACGTGGCCGACCGGGCGGGCACCGACCTCGCGCGCCACTGCACCGCCTGCATGGTGAAGCGGCGCCGCCTCTCCCGTGGAGCCACGTCGTGAGCGACGCCCTCGTCGACGCCCAGGCAACCCTCGGGCGGGCCATCGACCAGGCCCGCGCCGGCGAGGACCGCGCCCTCGCGCAGCAGGTCCGCGACGGCGGCGAGCAGGTGGTGCGGCTCCTCACCGGGCTCTTGCGGCTGATGCGGACGCACAGCCCCGACAACCACGCCTTCGACAACCCCACGCGGGACCTCTCCGCGGTGCTGGGCCGGCTCATCGACCTGCTCGGACCCCTCCACCTCGTGTGTGTCGAGGGCCAGATCTACCTCAACGACATCCGCATCCGCATGGACGAGCGCATCGGCGGCGCCGCCGACCTCGCGGAGGAGCTCCAGCGGCACGGGTCCGGCGGGCTCAGCATCGGGACGCCGCTGCACGAGGGCGCGATCCGGCGCCTCGTGCACACGATCTCCGCGAAGGCGGCGCCCGAGCGCCCGCTCACCGCGTTGCAGACCGCGCTCCGGGACGCCGACCTCCCGTCGATCACGGTGCAGGGGCTCTACCGGCTCCGCCTTACGGGCGACACGCCGACCGCGGGGGGCGCCCGCCCCGAGAAGGACATCCAGGACACGCTCGACCGCGCGGCCGGGCTCGTGAGCGAGGCGTGGGACAACCTCGCCGAGGCGCGCGTTCCGAACCCGCTGCCGGTGCGCCGGCTCGTGAACGACATCATCGACACCACCGACTACGCCGACCAGATCCTCGAGAAGGAGCAGAGCGGCCCGTCGGTGAACGCCGCGGCGCACGCCCGCCACTCCCTGCGCGTGTGCACGCTCGCGGTCATGATCGGCAAGGAGCTCGGCCTCTCGAACGCCGCGCTCGCCGACCTGGGCGTGGCCGCGATGTTTCACGACACCGGCTATGCGTCGCGCGAGGACGGCTTCGCGCCGCCCTTCCAGCGGCACGGCAGCGCGGGGGCGCGCCTGCTCCTGAAGCAGCGCGGCTTCCACCAGGCCAAGATCAAGCGCCTGCTGGTCGCGTTCGAGCACCACCTCCCCACCATCGGCCGCCCGAGCCTGTACGCGCGCATCGTGCACGTGGCGGACGACTTCGACACGCTCACGCGCCATCGCCCGGGGGGCGCGCTCCACGGGCCGGCGCACGCGCTCGCGATGATGGACGGCGCCTCCGGCGTGCTCTACGACGCGGTGGTCCTCCAGGCCTTCATCAACCGCATCGGCCGCTACCCCCCGGGGACGCTCCTCCGTCTCCGGGACGGGCGCTGGGTCGTGTCGGTGTCGGGGGCGCGCTCGCCGACCACGTTCGAGCGGCCCCTGTGCCGCGTCCTGCGGACCGCGGACGGGGCCGCGATCTCCGAGGGGCCGGAGATCGACCTCGCCGTGGAGGGCGAGGTCGCGCGGGTGATACCGATCCGTTGATGCTCCTCTGCGTCGGGCTCGCGCTCGCCGGACAAACCGAGCCCCTCCTGGACGTGCGCGACGAGACGCTCCCGAACGGGTTGCGCGTCGTGGCGCACCAGATGGCGGGTTCGGCACGTGCGGCGACCCGCCTCGTCCTGCCGGCGGGCGCCGAGGTGGACCCGGCCGGCCGATCCGGGCTCGCGCACCTCGTGGAGCACCTCGCCTACGCGGGCTCGCGGCAGGCGCCGACGAACAGCTCGGATCGCTGGCTGGAGGCGGCGGGCGGGAGCACCGACGCCACGACGGAGGTTGACCAGGTGACCTTCGCGAGCCAGGCCCCCCGCGAGGCGCTCCCCCTGGCCCTGTTCCTCGAGAGCGAGCGCCTGGGCTGGCTCGAGCCGACCACGGAGGCTCTGGCGACCCAGCGGTCGGTGATCGCGCACGAGCGGGCCGCGGGCACGACGAGCCGGGCGATCCGCGAGGCGCTCGCGCGCGCGTTGTGGCCGGAGGGGCACCCCTACCGGCGCACCGTGATCGGGGACCCCGCCGACCTCGCGCGGGTCAGCCTGGAGGAGGTCCGGGGCTTCGTCCGGTGTCACGTGCGGCCGGAGGGGGCCGTGCTGGCCGTCGTCGGCGACGCGCCCGCGGAGGCGCTCCTCGCGGAGGCGCGCCGGTGGTTCGTGGAGATCCCGCGCGCGGACGGCTCCTGCCCGGCCCGAGCGGCCTCGCCGACCGGGGTGGGGCACGCCGCGCCGGAGCCCGCCCCGGCGGCGGGGAAGCGCCTCTGGCTCCGGACGGACCTGCACGCGGACGCCGTGCGCGTGAGCTGGCGAACGGTGCCCTCGGGGCACGCCGACGCGCTCGCGTTGGAGGCGGCCGCGTGGGTCCTCGCGGATCGGCTGCGGGTCGACGAGATCTCCGTGGGGCAGTGGTCGGGCCGCCACGGGGGCGAGCTCACGATCGAGGGGGCGTCGACGCGCTCCCGCGGGCTCGTGCGGCGGGTCGAGGCCGCGGTGGACGCCCTCCTCCGGGACGGCCCGACGTCCGACGAGGTCGAGCGCTGGCGGGCGACCGCGCGCACCTTCGAGCTCGGGCTCCTCGAGCTCCCGGGCGGCCGAGCCGAGACCCTCACCGACTGCGTGGCCAGCAGCGGGGAGCCCGACTGCCTGCCGGCGGTGTGGGCGGCGCGCGCCGCGACGACGAGCCAGGGCGTGCGCGCGGCCGCGAACCGGTGGCTCCGCCCCGACGCCCGCATCCTCCTCGTCGCGTCGGGCCGGCCGCCGTTCCGACACATGACGCGGGTGACCGCGCCATGAGCCGGGCCGACACATGCTGATACATGTGCTCGCCGGGCTGGTGTCGCAGGCCTCGGCGGAGACCCCCGCGACCGTACGCGCCCGGCCCGAGGTCCCGGAGCTGGCGGCCCCCGCCACTCCCGCGATGCGCACGGCGCGCCTGTCCGGCGGCACGGGGGACACGGGCGCCGAGGTGCTCCTGGTCGAGCGCCACGAGCTGCCGCTCGTCCGCGTCCAGCTCTGGCTGGACACCGCGGGCCTGGTGGCGTCGGGCGCCCTCCGCCCGGGCGAGCTCGACGCGCTCGGCTCGCTCTGGGGGCGCGGCACGCGAGCGCTCGGCCCCGCGTGGGAGAGGGAGGTCGAGAAGCTCGGCGGCGTGGCCTGGACGACCTGCGACCCGGGCTGGTGCTCCCTCGTGTTGTCGGCGCCGAAGGAGTCGCTGGCGCCCCTGCTCGCGCTCCTCGGAGAGCTCGTCCACGACCCCGCGCTCCCGCCGGGCGAGCTCGCGCGCTGGCGGCGCGTCGCCCGGGCCGACTGGCGCACCGACTGGCTCTCCGACGCGATCGTGCACGAGCGGGCCGTCGGCCGCGTGACGTACCCCGACGGGCACCCGCTCCGCGAGGACCGGGTCGCCGCGGACTTCGCCGTCGCTCCGGCGCGCCTCCGGGCCGCGTGGCGCACGGTCCTCGACGAGGCCGCGGCCCTCGTCACCGTCGTGGGTGACACCACCCTCGACGAGGTGCTCCCCCACCTCGAGGTGGCCTTCGGGGGGCTCTACGGGCGGACGCGCTGGCGGCCCGAGGCGCGACCCGGCACGGCGGCCCGGGCGGTCCTGGTGAACGACACATCCGAGCCCGCGCAGCTGACGCTCCTCTGGCCGAGCCCCGGCGCGACGCACCCGGACCAGCCCGCGTGGCAGCTCGTCGCCAACGCGCTCGTGGGCGGCTTCGCCGCCCGGCTCAACCTCCGCCTGCGAGAGCGGGAAGGGCTCACCTACTCGGTCGAGGGCGCCTACCTCGAGGCCGCGGAGAGCGGGTACACGTACGTCGAGCTGGACGTGGACCCATCCGACGTAGGCGACGCGCTCCGGGCGATCGACGAGGAGCTCGAGCGGATGCGCCTCGCCGGCCCGGACGCGGGCGAGCTCGCGGCCGCGCGGAGCCAGGCCTGGACGACGGGCGCCGCTGACGTCGGCGCCGCCGCGCCGCTCTCCGCCGTCCTGTTCAGCGCCTGGTGGTACGGCCAGCCGCCGGGGGCATTGCTGGCGCGGCTGCCCCGCTACGCGGACGTGTCGCTCGACGACGCGCGCGCCGCGGCCGCCCGCTGGCTCGCGACGCCGCGGGTCCTCGTCGTGACCGGCGACGCGGAGGCGCTCTACCCGGTCGTCCAGGAGGCCGGTTGGACGCGGGTCGAGCAGTGGACCTGGTGCGAGGCGGTGTACGGCGGGCGCTGTCCCTGACACACGGCATGTATCAGGTGGCCTGATACACCGTGTGTATCAGTTGTCCGTCCAGTCCGGCCCCCGGCCCCCGGAGGCGAGCACCTTGCGCGCGATGTCGTTCCAGCCGGCCCGCCCCGCCGCGGAGGCGAGCCGGTCGAGCGCGGACTGGAGATCCGGCGCCTTGCGCTCCGCGACGCCCCGCTCGCGCGCCACCGCCCACCACGCCCGGCACGTGCGCTCGTCCCCCTCCTCGGCGGCCAGGAGCGCGCGGATCACGCCGATGTGCATCCACACGCCGTGCTCGGGGCTCTTCGCGAGGTCCTCGGCGGCCGCCTCGATGGCGGCGCGCGCCCGCCGCGGCTCGCCGCGCACGAGCCCGATCAGGGCGAGGTGCACGCGGGCGGAGGCAGCCCCCTCCCGGAGCCCCCGCTCGTCGCAGAAGCGGATCACCCAGCGGTTGGTCTCCTCGGCGGCGTCGAGGTCTCCGCGGCGGAAGGCGACGTCGGCGAGGAGCGCCCGACAGCGCAGGTGGAGCTGGTCGGCGCCGAGCGTCGCGGCGATCGCGGAGGCGGTCGACACGAGGCGCTGCGCCTCGTCGAGCCGACGGCGCTCGACGTGCAGCATGGCCCAGGTGACCGAGGCCTCGGCGATGCGGCGCGTGTCGCCGCTCGCGCGGCTCACGCGCTGGAGCCGCGCCATCTGCCGGTCGATCTGCTCGAGCTGATCGGCCCGGATCAGGGACTCGACCAGCCCGTTGAGCGCCTCGGCCTCGAGCCCGAGGTCCCCGACGTTCATGCGGAGCACCTCCGCCCAGTGGGTGATCGACCGGTCCGGCCGGCCCTCGACCCGCGCCAGCTTCGCGCGCTGGGACGCAACCGACACCAGCCCCGCGCGGTCGCGCAGCGCCGTGAAGGTCTGGTGGGCGGCGTCGAACTCGCGTACCGCGGTCTCGAGGTCGCCGCGCTTGCGCGCCGCGCGCCCGTACAGGACGCGGAGCCGTGCGCGCGCGAGCCGGTCGCCCTCGACCTCGCGCAGCGCGTGCTCGATGAGCGGGAGGGCGCGCTCGGGCTCGCCGGCTTCGAGCAGGGCCTCGGCGTGCAGGCGGCGGGCCTCGAGCCGGGCCGTCGGCTGCCCGACCGCGTCGGCGGCCTCGATCGCCATGGCACCGGCGCGGATCGCGTCCCGCGCGCGCCCGCCCTGGTTCATCTTCCGGGCGGCCGAGAGCAGCGGCTGCAGGGCTTTTTCGGGCTCGCCGGCGCGCAGCCGGTGCATGCCGAGGGGGAGGTCGACGTCGAGGTCGGTGGAGCCGCCGAAGGTCTCCCAGGCCTCGGCGAGCCGCCGATGCAGGTCGCGCACGTTCGGCGCGCGCCAGGCGAGCTCCAGCGCCACCTGCTGGAGCCGGGTGTGCTCGAAGACGAGGTGTCCGCGGCGCTCGGCGAGGATGCCCGTCGCGAGGATGGCGTCGAGCCCGGCGTCGTTCACCGCGCGGATCAGCGCGGCGGGTGGCTCCTGCCCGGCGAGCGCCGAGGCGGAGAGGGCCTCACCCGCGGCCGCGGGGTCGGGCGCGCTCTCGATCGCGGCCCCGAGCCGGCGCCGGAGCAGCGCGTCGCGGTCCCGGGGCATCGCCTCGGCGAGCGTGATGTCGGGGGAGAGCACGTAGTGCCCGCCCTCCCCGGGCACGAGGATCTTCCGCGCGGCCCACTCGCGCAGGAGCAGCCCGGCGGCCAGGGGATCGCCCTCGCACTCGAGGCTCACCACGCGGGCGAGCTCGGGGTGGAGCTGCAGCGACTCCTGGACCACCCGGCGGGTCTCGGTGAGGTTGAGACGTCTCAAGCCGATCCGCCTCGCGCCTCGCTCCTGGAGCCCTTCGACCTTCCGGCGGAGCGCCGCGTCGCGCGCGAGGGCCTCGGCCGAGAGGGTGCACAACACGAGCACCGGCCGCTCGCCGACCGTGCGGTCCAGCAGCGCCTCCGCGACGGCGAGGCCATCGCCGTCCGCAAGCGCGTTGTGGGCGTCCTCCAGCACGAGGCAGGAGCCGCCGCGCCAAGCTCGGGCGTCGAGGTGTCGGTACAGGTAGGCGAGCCCGACCGCGTCGCTCACCGGGGGCTCGCCCTCCTTCAGGTAGCCGCACCAGCGCGCCAGGATCGCGGCCTCCTCGTGCACCTCCCGCGGGGGCAGCTGCCGGTCGCGCCCGATCCAGCGGGCGAGCCGCGTCTCCATGCCCTCGCGCGTGTCGTTCCAGGGCACGAGCAGGTCGCGGACGGCGCCGCGGAAGCCGTCGTCCACGCCGGGCGGCGCGTGGTAGCGGAGCTGGATCACCTCCATCCACCCGCCCTCTTCGAGCGCGTCCGACACCGCGCCCACGAGCCGCGTCTTGCCGGAGCCGCTCTCGCCCACGATCAGCACCAGGCGGGGCTCACCGAGCGCGATGACCTCGCGCGCGGCGTCCCAGAGGACCTTTCGTTCGCGCTCGCGCCCAACCAACGGGATCTCGCGGAGCGCGAACAGCGGCAGCGACGCGCGCGCTGGGGCCTCCCAGCCGGTCTCGGCCGGGGGCTGCGGCGGGATCGGGTCGGGCGGCACCCGGTTCCAGCGCAGCGCGCCGGCTTGGGGGTCGAGCGGCGGCGGCGGGACCGAGAGCGGGTACTCGCCGGGGCCGAGCATCGGCCCGGTGGTGGCGCTCGTGACGCCCTCGGAGCGGAAGGGGCGCACCCGGCCACGGAAGCTCACGCCCTTCATCGCGTCACGGAGCGCACGGCGCACGTCCGCGGCGAGGTCCATCCGCTGGCGCGGCTCGGGGTCCAGCAGCGAGCTGACGAGGTCCGCGAGCGCCTCAGGGATGGGCAGCTCCCCGGAGTCGAGCAGCGACGGGGGCGGCTTCAGCCGCGCGTCGAGCAGCTCCTGGCGCCCCTCGCCGGGGTGGGGGCGGTCGCCGGAGAGCGTCTCGTGCAGGATGAGGCCGACGGCGTAGAGGTCCGTCCAGGGCCCGAGGTCCTGGGTCCGGCCGAGGAGCTGCTCGGGCGCCATGTACCCGGGGGTGCCGGAGATGCCCTTCCGGTCGCGCGTGAGCTCGGCGATGGCGTCGGCCACGCCGAGGTCGGCCACCCAGGCGTGCACCTGCCCGTCCGTGCCCGGGTAGAGCAGGACGTTGCTCGGCTTGAGGTCCTGGTGGAGCAGGCTGCGCGCGTGGATGGCCGCCAGCGCGTCGAGCACCTCGTCGATGAGCCGCAGGACCTCGCCGACCGCGGGGCGGAGCTTCAGGAGGTCCCCGAGGCTGCCGCCCGCCGCGTACCCGAGCGCGACGAAGGGCTCCCCCGTCGCGAGCGCCCCGGTGTCGTGCACGGGCACGACGTGCGGGTGCACGATGCGCGCGGAGATCGCGACCTCGCGGGCGAACCGGGCGCGGAAGCGTCGATGCAGCGCGAGGTTGGTCTTCACGACCTTGACCGCGACCTCCGTGCCGAGGACGCGATCCTCCGCGTGGTACACCACGCCGGTGGCGCCCTCCCCGAGCTGCCGGGTGGGGCGGTAGCGCTCCGGGAGGCTGGGGAGCACCTCAGACCCTCGGGCGGGGTCCCGGGGCGCCCATCACCGCCTCGACGGGCTGGAGAAGTCGGTCAGGATCGGCTTCTCGAGCTTCTTCGGATCGAGCGCGCCGGACTTCCGCAGGTCGAGCTTCCCGGTGATGGCCACCGTCTCGCCGGCGAAGCGGAGGAGCTCCGAGAGACCGCGGATCTCGTTCCCGAGCTTGATCTCGACGCCGCCGACCAGGATCGACACGTGGCCGAGCATCTGGCCGCCGGCCGTCTCCGCGCGCGGCATGTAGACGCCCACCAGGGTGACCCGCTCGCCGTCGACCGCCGAGAGCTCGCTGGCGCGGGTGACCTCCTCGATCTCGGCGCCGTTCTGGAGGGCCTCGTCGACCTCCTCGACCTCCTCCTCGCGGGCCTCGACCTCCTTTTCGGCGGCCTCCTCCTCGCGGGCGCGGGCCTCCGCCTCGGCGGCGGCCGCGTCCTTCTTCGCGGGGTCCTCGGCAACCTCGGCCTCGACCTCGGCCTTGCCCTTCTTGGCCTGCGCCTCTTCGAGCTTGCGCTCGGACGCCGCCTGCTCCTCGACCTTGACCGCCTTCTTCGCGTCGGCCTGCTGCTCGGCGGCGAGGGCCTTGGCCGCGGGATCGACGCCCTTCGGCTTTGTGGCCTTCTCGCCCGGCGCCTCTTCCTTCGCCTTCGCGTCCGGCGCGGCCTTGCCGGGCGCGGCGTTCGGCGCGGCCCCGCGGGCGCCCTTCTTCTTCGTCTCGTCGGTCTTGGGGGCGTCCTTCTTCGCGGCGGCGGGGGCCTTGGCGGCCTTCTCCTCCGCGTTGGCCTTCTTGGCCTCGGCCGCCTTCTTCTCGGCGTCCGCGGCCTGGACCTCCTTGTCGGTGGCCTGCTTCTTCTTGCCCGCCGCGGCGGCGATCTTGCCCTGCTCCACCCGGCCGGTCTTCGCGTCCTTCGCCTTCGCGGCGTCCGCCGCGGTCTTCGCGGCCTCCGCCTTGGCGTCCTTCGCGTCGGCCTTCTTCTCCTTGGCGGCGACCACGGCGCTCTTCGCGATCTCGGCCTTCGGGTCGACGGGCTTGACGGCCTTGGCGGCCTTCCCTGCGGCCTTGTCGGGCTTCGCCGACTTCTTTCCGGGCGCGCCCTTCTCGCCCTTGCCGGCCTTCCCGCGCGCCTTGCCCGGATCGGCCTTGGCCGTGGCCTTCTTCTCCTCGGTGGACTTCGCCTTCCCGGCCGGCGCGTCGGCCTTCTCGAGCGCGCGTGCGCCCTTCTTGCCGGGGTCGGCCTTCTTGGACTTCTCCTCGGCGGCCTTCTTGCGCTCGAGCTGGGCCTCCTTCTTCTTCTGGGCGGCCTCCTTCTCGAGCGCGAGCTTGTCGGCCGTCTCCGCCTGCTTCGGCGGGGCCTTCGCCTTCGCCTCGGCGGGCTTCTTGCCGTCCTTGCCGCCGCCCTTCTTGTCGGCGAGGGCCTGCGCGTCCGCCTTCGCCTTGGCGGCGAGCTCGGAGCGGCCCATCGAGCCGGGGTCCCGGTTCGCGGCCGGGGCGGCGACCTTCTTGTCGGTCTTCGCCTCGGCGTCGATGAGGTCCTTCACGCCGGAGTTGCCGACGTTTCCCTGGAGGTCGGCGGCCGACCCCTGCTGCACCTTGGCCTTGGCGTCCGGAAGGACGCCGTCCGGCGCTTTTGTCGCGACGGTCTTGGGCTTCTTGGCGCGCGCGCCGGCCGCGAGCTCCTGGTCCTTGGTCGCCATGGACCCCTCCGATGGGCGGACCGGAACTCTACCATGCGGGGCCGCGGTCCGGCCCCACCAGCGTCAGAGGTCCGTGCCGAACACGTCGAGGTAGACGCCGTAGAGGCCGTCCTCGTCGAGCTTCTCGATGGACACGACCTCGGGGCTGATCCCGATGCCGAAGCCGCCCACGTCGCCGAGCGCGTCGCCCAGGTCGAAGGAGAGCTGCCCGCCGAGGAGCCCCGCGAGGCTCTCGACCACCGCGCCGAGCTGGCTCTCGACGGACTCGAGCTCGTACTGCTCGGCGCCGTAGGAGAGCACCGCCACGTCGCGCACGTCGAAGTCCGCGGACACCTCCGTGCCGTCGAGCGTCAGGTCGACGACGGCGAAGACGCTGGCGTCGAGCCAGTCGACGCAGTCGCCGCCCAGCACCGTGTCGATGTCGACGCGGAGGTCCGGCAGGTAGGCGCGCGCGAGCGGCTGGCCCTGGCCCTCGACCATGCGGATCACCCGCGCCTCGCCGACGTGGATCCCGAGGCAGTAGCCGTTCGCCTCGTCGGGCATCTCGTTGCCGCCGTCGAGCGAGGCGATGCCGCTGCCGAGGAGCTCGCCGTACTCGCCCTCGAGCGTGAGGTCGATGTCGAGGAAGCCCGCCAGCGTCTCGTCGAGGAGCACGTTGAACATGCCCTCGTGCACCGCGGCGCCGAGCTGGTAGGTGAGGCCGCTCGGGGTGGTGCTCGAGAGCGCCGCCACGTCGGGCATGCTGTCGGCGGCGTCCTCGCCGTAGCCGACCGTCGCGCCGAGGGAGACGCCGTCCCCGCCCGCGTCCACGTCGACGAGCTGCGCGGAGAGCCGCGTGCCGAGCAGGTCCGTGTCGAAGGCGAAGGGCCCGCCGATCTCGATGTCGCCGAGCTGATCGAGCAGGAGGTCGCCGAGGGATTCGCCGAGCGTGGAGACGAGGCTCATCACCGGGTCCATCAGGAGGTCGGTGATCCAGGTCGGGATCTCGTAGCCCTCGACGTAGAAGGTGACGTCACCCATCTCGACGATGGCGTCGGCCAGGGTGAGGCCGAGCATGCCCTCGCCGTCGAGCCACGGGTTCGCGTGCGCGCCCACGCCGATCGTGCCGAGCGAGACGCCGAGCTCGAAGGTGTAGTAGTCCATCACCGTCACGTCGGTGAGCAGGGTCACGTCGGTGAGCGCGATGGAGAGCTCGACGGAGTCGAAGCCCGGCGCGAGGTCTGCGTCCGCGCCGTTCGACGTGACGCCGACCGGCACGAGGTCGACGTAGTCGGTGTCGAGCGTGGGCAGGACGGAGAAGAGCAGGTCCTCCCAGCCCAGCGAGTCCACGAGGCCCTCGATGGTGGGCTCGAGCGCGTCGAGCCCGGCGGGGGTCAGGAGGCCGCCGATGGCGCCGGGGTCGGCGGCGCGCGGGTCGGAGCCGTCGAACACCGGGACGATCTCGCGGAGGTGCTCGCCCGCGTAGCCGGCGGTCACGTCGACCACGACGGCGCGATCGTCGAACGGGAGCTCGGCGGTGAAGCGGCCCTCGTCGTCCGGGTAGACGGTCACGCCGTTGACGGACACGAAGGCGGTGGCCGGGGTGACCGTGCCCTCGACCGCCACCGGGCCTTCCCCGAGGAAGGCGCCGTAGGTCGGGGACGTGATCTCGAGCGTGAGCGGCTCGGGCGTCGGGCCCTTGATGTCGTAGTCGCTGCAGGCGGCGAGCAGGAGGAGGATCACGCGAACCCCGGGGAGGGCCGCTAGTATAGCCGCGATCGAGGTGCTCGGCGGAGCGGGGGTCAACGTCCTTTCAGCGGGAGAGCACGGCCGCGTCGGAGAGGACGACGTCGCCGTCCAGGAGCGCGCGCGCCGCGTCGTCCTCGGCCGCCGTCGCGCGGCGCGTGGCCGCGAGCGCGTAGGCGCGCACGATGCGGAAGCCCTCCTCGGGATCGATGGTGCCGCCGTCGGGGAGGACACCCGAGAAGTCGGTGAACGCCTGGTGGCCCGCGCCGAGGATGTCCACGCGACGGTTCGCGCCGCCCTGGAGCGCGGCCCAGAAGGCGGCGCCGTCCCCGGGGTCGAGCTCGCCGGTCATCTGGAGGACGGGCACCTCGATGGCGCCGAGGCCGTCGGCGCCGAAGAGCGCGTAGTCGCCGGCGGCCATGGGCACGGCCGCCACCACGCGCGGGTCGGGCGCCGAGGCGCGGAACGCCGCGTCGAGCGCGGGGGTCATCGTCGAGCAGAAGCTCGAGGCGTCGGGGGTGCAGGCGTCGAGCACGGCGGGGTCGTAGGTGGCGCCCGCGAGCGCGAGGACGGTGTAGCCACCGAAGCTGTGGCCGGTGGCGACGACGGCGGTGGTGTCGACGTCGAGCTCGTTCGGGAGCGCGTCGAGCACGGCGGAGAGATCCCGGGCGCGCTGGAGGTAGATCTCGGTGGCGCGGTCGGCGGGGTCGAAGGTGGTGTTGCCGGTGTGGTCCGGGGCGGCGACGACGTAGCCGTGGCTCGCGAGGTGCTCCGCCAGGAAGCTGGAGTTCTCGGCGAAGCCCTGGTGGCCGTGGGAGAAGAGCACGACGGGGTGCGTGCCCGGCGCCGGCGTCGGGTCGTCGAGCACGTCCGGGGCGTCGATGGCGCCGTCGAGGTAGGCCGCCTCGTCGCCGCGCGTGGCCTCGGTGGGGTACCAGAGCGCGAGGCGGAGGGTGCGGTCGGCGAAGAGGTCGTCGGACCAGGTGACCGACGACTGCCGGTAGCCGACGCGGAAGGGGCCGGGGTCGACGAAGGCGGCGACGGGGTCGACGGGCGGGATGTCGCCGGAGTCGTCGTCGGGGGCCGTGCAGGCGAGGAGGAGCGGGAGCACGGCGGGAGTGTACATGCTCCGTTCCGGGTGAGACGTCTCACCGTGTGTCAATGCGGGGGCGTTGCGGGGGGCCGGTGAGGCCCCCCGCCCCAAGACCTAGATCCGCGCGACCGACGCGATGCCCTCGGGGGAGGCGGGCACGATGCCGCGCTCGGTGATGATGCCCGTGACGAGGGCGGCTGGCGTCACGTCGAAGGCCGGGTTCCGCGCGCTGGAACCCTGGGGCGCGGTGCGGACGCGGACGAAGCGGCCGTCGTCGGACCAGCCCCACACGTAGAGCACCTCGTCACCGGTGCGCTCCTCGATGGGGATGTCGTCGCCGGTGGGCGTGTGCGTCGCGATGGTGGTCGTGGGGGCGGCCACGTAGAAGGGCACGCCCGCGGCCTTCGCGGCGAGCGCGGAGGTGTAGGTGCCGATCTTGTTGGCGACGTCGCCGTTGGCGGCGATGCGGTCGCTGCCGACGATGACCACGTCGATCGCGCCGGCCTTGAGGTAGTGGCCCGTGGCGTTGTCGGCGATGACCGCGTGGCGGACGCCCTCCTGGCCGAGCTCCCAGGCGGTGAGCTGGCTGCCCTGCTGCCGGGGACGCGTCTCGTCGACGAAGACGAAGGGGTCGGCGCCGCCGCGCTTCGCGGCGTAGATCGGGGAGAGCGCGCTGCCCCAGTCCACGAAGGCGAGCCAGCCGGCGTTGCAGTGGGTCGAGACGCGGGGGCGCGCGGTGATGATGGGGGCGCCGAGCTCGCCGATGCGGCGGCAGCTCTCCGCGTCGTCGTCCGCGAAGGCGTTGGCGGCGGCGACGGCGGCGTGGCGCGCCTTGTCGACGTTGTCACCCTCGGCCTGGATGGCGCGGAGCACGTAGTCGATGCCGGCGAACAGGTTCTGCGCGGTGGGGCGCGTGGCGCGCAGGTGGTTGGCGGCCTCGGCGACGTAGGCGTGGAACGTGGCGGGGGGCGCCTCCATCGCGGCCTGGGCCAGACCGAGCGCGCCCGTGGCGCCGATGGCGCCGGCCCCGCGGACGGTCATGTCGCGGATGGCGACGGCGGTGTCCCTGTGCGTGGCCATGTCCACGATGGCGAAGCGGTGCGGGAGGAGCGGCTGGTCGATCATCTTGACCACGCCGTCGGCCCACCAGACCGTGCGGGTGGGAGTGCCGTTGACGAGCATCGGGGGGCTCCTGGGAAAGGGCGCGTCCTAACGCACCCGGGCGGATCAGGGCTCGAACTCGCAGACGTAGCCGGCGGTGTAGGGGTTGTGGTCGCACCCGTCGCAGTCGTTGTCGACGTGGTCGCACTCCTCGGGCGAGGGCGCGCAGCTCGGGGCGACGGCGGAAGCGCGGATACAACCAGGGGATGACCCCGCCCACGCGCGCCGCCCTGGTCCGCTTCTATGCCATCGCGCTCGGCTGGAGCGCGCTCTTCGGGCTCCTGCCCGCGCTGGGGCCGCAAATCGCGCCCTTCGTGCCGCCCGCCGCGTGGTTCACGATCGCCGGCGTGCCAACGATGTTCGGGCCGCTCGTGGCCGCGTGGATCGCGGGCCGCGGCCTCGGCCTCCCGTTCCCGGAGGCCACGGGCCTCCGGGGGCGGCCGAACCGGTGGTGGCTCGCGTGCTGGGCGGTGCCGGTGCCGTTCGTCCTGGCCGTGCTGCTCGTGGGGGCGCTGCTCCCGGGCGTGTCTCTCTCGACGCCGCTCGAGGCGGTGGAGGCCTGGGCCGACCCCTCGCTGCCGGCGGAGGCCCGCGCGGAGGCGGCGCGGGCGCTCGCGTCGGTGCCGCCCGCGATCGTGGCGATCGGGACCGTGCTCTCGGGGCTCGTGGCGGGCGCGACGATCAACGCCGTGGCGGCGTTCGGGGAGGAGGCGGGCTGGCGCGGGTTCTTGCCGCGGGTGCTCGCGGACGCGCCGTTCTGGCGCGTGGCGCTCGGGACCGGCGCGCTCTGGGGGCTGTGGCACGCGCCGCTCGTGCTCCAGGGCTACAACTTCCCGGACGCGCCGGTGGCCGGGCTGGGCCTGATGACGGTGGCGTGCGCGCTGCTCACGCCGCCGCTCTTGTGGCTCCGGGGCCGCGCCGGGTCGGTGCTCGGCGCGGCGCTGTTCCACGGGAGCCTCAACGGCCTGGCGGGCCTCGTGTTCCTGTTCTCGGCCGGCGGCTCCGCGACGCTGGTGAGCCCGCTCGGGTTGGCCGGGTGTGTCGTGTTGCTGCCGGTGAACCTGTGGCTGTCGCGCGTGGTGGCGGCGGACGCGCGGGTGCGGGACGTGGTGGGGGACTCGTGAGGGAGGGCGCCCATCGGGCCGCTTCTCCCCGTCGGAGACGGGGAGGAGGGCGCCAGGTGATCACTCGGTCGGCGTCGGCTCGGTCCCGGGCTCCGTACCGATGTCGGGGCCGGGCTCGGCCTCGGCGCCGGTGGTGAAGACCTCGTTGGCCCACGCGCCGCCACACGTCAGGGTCGCGTCGCCGGCGCAGGGGCGGTCGCAGTTGGCGGCGGTCCCGTACGTGCCGTAGGTGTCACCACAGAGGCACTGCGAGCCGGCCTGGACCCCGGCGTACGCGAAGCCCGCGTCCCGGCAGGAGGCGATGCACTCGGCCGGCGTGTTGGTCGGGCTCGAGGTGAGGGACCCGTCGAGATCACGCGCCCGGTCGTCCCGATAGCAGCCGAGGGACGCCTCGCCGGTCGTGGGCGCCTCGATGCCACACGCGGCCTGGACCGCCTGCTCGTAGGTGTCGAAGTCCTCGCCCCCGATGGGCGTGCCCCAGTCGGGCGGCGCGATGGCGCGGAAACCCGGGCGGTCGCGGTACTCGAAGACGTAGTACTGGCCGCCGTTCTCGCCGGCCCCCGAGCAGGCCACCACGTGCACGATCGACGCCTCGACCGTGATCTTGCCGGTCTCGTCGGTCACGCGGGGCTGATCGAAGGAATTGATCTCCTCGTAGGCGCGCGCGGGCGTAGCCGCGAACGCGACCGCCAGGAGCGCGAGCGTTGGGGCGGCGCCCCGAGTTCTGCGCCAGAACATGATTCTCCTCCTCCGACGTATGGTTCTGCGTACGCTCCCCCTGTACGCACCCGTCGTCCGACCACAACCCGCAACGCCGCGCGGGCGTTGGTTGCTAGCGGAAGATCGCCTGGAGGACCTGCTTCAGGAGCCGGACGGCCGCCTTCTCGCACGCGCCGCGGAGGGCCTGCTCTTCGGCCTCGGGCGCTTCCGGCTCCTCGGCGACGGCGATGACACGGAAGCCGTCGGTCGCGTGGTCGATCGTGCGGAAGCGGACGCGCTCGGCCTCGAAGCGGGCCTCGGCGCGGCGGAGCGAGCCCGCGGGGCCGGACGTGCCCCCCTCGACGGGCGTGACCGCGAGCGTGCCGAACACGATCACGTCCACGTCCGGGTGGCCGGGGTCCGCCCACTTCAGGCCGAGATCTTCGACGTGGCGGCGGAACAGCTCGGCGGCGTGCGTCGCGAGCTCGGCGGAGGCCGGCGGCTCGGCCCACTGGAGCGTGATCGTGCGCACGGGCTCGAGCCGACCCTTGCCGGCCTCGGTGGTCATCCAGGCGCGGAAGACGTCGGCGACGTCGTCGCCCGGGTAGTAGGTGGAGCGCTGGTCGGCCGCGACGGCGAGCACGTCGAGCGCGTAGCGGTTGGGGTCGGAGGTGCGGAAGCTCGCGGCGGCGGCGCGGGCCTTGGTGAGGGCCACCTGGTCCTCGAGCATCGCGACGGCCGCGGTGAGCCCCGCCCGCTTCGCCTCCGCGGCGCAGGCCTCCCAGATGCCGGCCGCGCGCGCGTAGTCGTGCGTCTCCGCGGAGGCCGCCACCGCCTGCTGGCAGATGGCGACCTGGCGCTCCTCGGGGGTGAGCGTGTCGAGGAGCCCGGCGAACGCGGCAGGTACGAGCAGCAGCATCGTCACCCACGTAGCCGCGCGCGGCGGAGCTCGCCCGAGCGGAAGCGGAACCAGCCGAGGTACTGGTTCCGCCACCAGCGGTCGAAGGTGAGGTTGTCGAGGTCGCCGTCGAGGAGCGGTCGGTAGAGCTCGTCGCCGTACTCGCGGCCGGTGATCCAGTCGCGCACGTGCAGCTCGCCGCCCTCGACCACCGCGTACTGCGACCAGCCGAAGGTCCAAGACCCGCAGTTCACGAACTGGACGCCCTCCACGTGCACGTTCGCGGGCATGTGGGAGTGCCCGCACACCACCGCGCGGGCGCCGCGGCGGCGGGCCTCGGCCACGGCCGGCCGGAACATGAGCATCGGGTCGCCCGCCTCGTTGCGCACCCAGTAGTCGACGAAGAACTCCGACCGCCGCACCGGGCCTTCGACGCCGATGCGCCGGAGCACGGCGTTCCGGACCTTGAGCCACGCCGCGTACTTGTGGAAGAGCCAGAAGGCGACGCGGTTGCCGCGCGTGTAGAAGTCGACGAGCGGCAGGCGGATCCACGTGCCGAAGGTGTGCTCGATCCAGTGGTGCGCGCGGGTGGCGCCGTCCGAGCCGTGCAGGTCACGGCCGATCCAGGGGTCGAAGCCGTGGCCGTGCTCGACGAGCACGTCGTCGCCGAGCCAGAGCTCGTCGCAGACCTCGAAGCGCAAGAGATCCCGGTAGACGTGGAGGTCGTGGTCGTGGTTGCCCACGACGTACCAGACGCCGTTCTGCGACGCGAGGTCCGCGAAGGCGCGGAGCAGCTTCCCGTGCGCGCGGAGCACCGCCGTGAAGTCGCCCGCCTGGAGGAAGTCGATCGCGTCGCCGTTGATGACGAGCCGGGCGCCCGCGGCCCGCACCCGCTCGATCAGCGCGAACATGGCGCGGTCCTTGCCCATGAAGCTGTCGCTGCGGCTGCCGTCGCCGAGGTGCAGGTCGGACACGATCCAGGTCGGACGGTCGGCCTCGATGCGCTTGACGACCCGGTCGGGCGGGCCCGCGGACCACGGGAAGCTCACGGGCGGAAGATAGCGCGCGCCGAGCGGCCGCGGAGGGGCCCGTCCGGGACGTCCGCCGGGTTAGACGCCGCGCCATGACGAAGACCGTCGGCCGCACCCGTTTCATCGGCTCCTTCGTGGGCGAGCTGCCCGCGCCGACGCTCCCGGAGGTCGCGTTCGCGGGGCGCTCCAACGTCGGGAAGTCCTCCGCGCTCAACGCCCTGCTCGGCGCCGCGGTGGCGCGTGTCTCGAAGACGCCGGGCCGCACCCAGGCGCTCAACCTGTTCGTGGTCGACGAGGCCTGGATCGCCGTCGACCTGCCCGGGTACGGCTACGCGAAGGTGAGCAAGGACAAGCGCGAGGGTTGGAAGGGGCTCATCGAGGACTACCTCGGGAGCCGGCCCACCCTGCGCGCGGTCATCTGCCTCGTCGACGCGCGGGTGCCCGCCCAGGAGATGGACACCCGGCTGCTCCGCGGCCTCGCCGACGCGGGCATCCCCGTGCTGCCGGTGGCCACGAAGGTGGACGCGATCTCGCGCAACCAGCGCGCGGGCACGCTCGCGAAGCTGGCGCGCGCCCACGGCTTCGACCCGGCGCTGCTCCTCCCGTTCTCCGCCCACGAGGGCATCGGGAAGGAGGAGGTGCTGGCGGCGATCCGGGAGGTCGTGAAGGGGTAGGGTTCACGCGGCGACCGGGGGGGCGTTGCGGGGGGGCGGAGCCCCCCTGCCCCAAGAGCCCGGAGCCCTAGTACGCGGTCCCGGGCACCCGGACGATGATGTCCAGGCTGTCGAGGAGCACGCTCGAGTCGCCGAGGACGTTCAGCGTGAGGCGGTAGAGCTGGTCCTCAGTCGTGGCGGCGACGGTGCCGCGGAACGTGAGGGTGAAGCTCAGGATCGTGCCGGAGTCCTCGGCGCCGAGGCCCTCGTAGTAGGCCGGGTCGATCGAGGTGACGAAGCCGTACGCGTCGCCGTCGACCGAGAGGTCCACGCGGGAGAAGCGCACGCTCGCGACGAGCTGGGTGATCGCCTCGACGACCGTGGCGCGGAACGCGGCGTTGCTGCCCGACCAGGTCTGGACGACCTCCTCGTCGGCGAGGCCGTCGCCGTCGAGGTCGGCGAGGGAGCCCGTGTCCTGCGCGAAGGTGATCATCTGCGGGTAGCCGAGCGTGCCGTTGACCGACACGCCGACGAAGTAGGCGCCGATGTCGAGGAAGGCCGTGACGGCGTCGGACATGCCGGCGTCGATCGGGCAGCCGCCCGGGGTGCCGCTGTAGTAGCCGGAGGTCTCCGGGTCGCGGAAGTAGTTGTCGCTCGCGAGGACGACGACCGGGAGCGCGTACTCGCGGAAGCCGAAGCCGCCGACCGTGCCGCCGCCGACCGTGGAGCTGTCGTTGTACTCGCCGCCCGTGCCGCCGAAGGGATCACTCGCGTCGGCGAGGAAGGGGTACACGTCGGTGGCGCTGTCGTAGCTGCCGTCGCAGTCCTGGTCGTAGCCCGCGCCGCTCGCGGCCTGGTAGAGCGCCTCGGTGCCGGACTCGGGGCCGTCGCTGCCGCCGTGGGTCGAGAGCCCGGAGAGCGCCGACTGCACCGCGCCGGTGTCGGTGGTGACCTGCTGGCGGAGGTAGAAGGGCTTGTCGCCGTAGCTCGAGGAGCCGTAGCTCCCGTAGGCGTAGTCGTCGTGGGCGCCGACGCCGTACGCCGCGTCGGGGAGGACGGACGAGAGGTCGGTCACGATGGTCGCGAACTCGGACGCGACCGCGTTGATGGTGCCGCCCATCGAGCAGGTCGTGTCGATGATGAACGCGATGTCGCCCATCTCGATGTTGAGCTCGAAGTCGAAGTGCTCCTCGACCGTGACGCGCTCGGGCACCTCGACGTAGATGCCGTCGATGACGCTGCCGGCGTCGAGCGGGTCGGTGCCGGCGGTGACCTCGCCGCCGTCGGAGAAGCCGTCGCCGTCGGTGTCGGAGTCGTAGGGGTCGGTGCCGGACGAGACCTCGATCGCGTCGGGGAGGCTGTCGCCGTCGGCGTCCGTGTCGGCATAGTCGTAGCGGCCGTCGCCGTCGGTGTCGCGCGGGACGGTCGAGCCCTCCTCGAAGGCCTCGGAGGCGTCGGAGAGGCCGTCGCCGTCGGAGTCGTCGTCGCGGAAGTCGGGCGTGCCGTCGCCGTCGGTGTCGACGGGGTCGTCCGAGAAGTCGGTGGCGCCGCTCTCGTAGCTGTCGGTGATCCCGTCGCCGTCGGAGTCGTCGTCGAGGTAGTCGCCCGTGCCGTCGCCGTCCGTGTCGGTGACGCCGCAGGAGTCGACCTCGTGCACGTCGGGGATGCCGTCGTCGTCGTTGTCGGTGTCCTGGAAGTCGCGGACGCCGTCGCCGTCGGAGTCCTGCGCGCCGCCCTCGCGGTCGGTGCCGGCGTAGCCGGACTCGATGGAGTCCGCGATGCAGTTCCCGTCGGAGTCGTCGTCGAGGTAGTCGTAGAAGCCGTCGCCGTCGGAGTCGACCGGGAGCGTCTCCGGGTCCTCGTCGCCGGCCTCGATCACGTCGCGGATGGTGTCGCCGTCCGAGTCGCGATCCTCGAAGTTGGGCTTGCCGTCGCCGTCGGCGTCCTCTTCCCCGTCGTGGATGTCGATGATGGTGTCGGCGTCCGCGTCGCTCTGCGTCACCGACGTGTCCCCGCCGGAGGTGTCGCTACCGCTGTCGTCGTTCTTCGCGGCGCCGTCGGCGCAGCCCGCGAGGGCGAGGGCGAGGAGGAGGGAGAGGCCGTGACGCGTCATGGAACACCCGATTGGCGGGTAGGATAGACCAGCATCCGCGGCGGGCGCCACACCTGGATCCGCGCGGGGGGGATCGGATGGGCTACGACCGGGCGGACTCCTGGACACGTCGGGCGAAGGCGGCCGGCTTTCCGGCGCGGAGCGTTTTCAAGCTCGAGGAGATCGATCAGCGCCACCGCGTGGTGCCCGCGAGCGGCGTGGCCGTCGACCTCGGCTGCTATCCCGGGAGCTGGTCGAAGTGGCTCATCGGTCGGAAGCTCCGCGTCGTCGGGGTGGACCTGAAGGCGCCCGAGCTCCCCGGCACGTGGATCGCGCGCTCGGTCATGGAGGTCGAGCCCGCCGAGCTCCTCGAGGCCGCGGGCGGGCCCGTGGACCTCGTGGTGAGCGACCTCGCGCCGAACACGACCGGCCAGCGGCTGGTCGACCACGTGCGCCAGATCGCGCTCGCCGACCGGGCGCTCGAGCTGGCCACGGCCATCGGGAAGCCGGGGAGCTCGTTCGTGTGCAAGGTCTTCGACGGCGAGGACGCGGCCGGGTTCGTGGACCGGGTGCGGAAGGTGTACGGCGACGTGAAGCGGCTGAAGCCGGACGCGACGCGGGGCTCGAGCGTCGAATTCTTCGTGGTGGCGAAGGGCCTGCGGAAGTAGGGCGGCGCGCGGGCGGTCGTCGCGATGGAGGAGCGGGACCGCGTGTGGACTTGCGTCGCGATCCCGGGCGCGGTGGCGACGCACGTCGAGGGGATGTCGAGGTCTCGGCGCGTTGCGTCGCGTTTGGGGGCACGGAGGCGACGCAAGTGGAGAGGATGTCGAGGTCTCGGCGCGTTGCGTCGCGTTTGGGGGCACGGAGGCGACGCAAGTGGAAAGGATGTCGAGGTCTCGGCGAGGTGCGTCGCGTTTGGGGGAGGGGAGGCGACGCACGTCGAGGAGATGTCGAGGTCTGGGGGAGTTCTGTCGCCCGGCGCGGCGCTCGCCCGGGCGCTGCGGCGCCCCGGGAGGGCGTCACTTACGTGCAAGCGTCGCGTCAGCGGTGTGGAGGGGCCCCCCGGGTACGGTGGGAGTGGGCCGGGTGCGGCCCCACCGGAGGTAGGGATGCTGCTGCTCCTGCTCGCGTGCGCCGAGCCGCCGTGCGAGCCCGTCCGCATCGCGGGCCCCGCGGTGGACGGCGCGACCGTGCGCGTGTGCGGCTGCGACGAGGCCTGCGGGGAGGACGCGGGCTTCGTCTCCGACGGGTCGTTTTCGCTCGGGGACCTGCCGCGGGGCTGCTACGTCGCGACGGTCACCTGGCGCGAGGACGACGGGGAGCAGTCCTGCTCCTTCGAGTGGGTGTCCGACCCGATCGAGCTCGCGTGCGGCGACCACGCGGCGCTCGACTGGGACGACGGGGCGAGCGAGTCGGTGTGCGCGCGGTGAGCGGGGCCCGGCTCCACGCCAGGTGGCGCCCCTCCGAATCACGACCGCGCGAGGCGACCGGAAGGCGGCCGCGCCCCGCGCGGCCGGTCCGGCGCGGGACGGGGCGCCGGCAGGCGACCCGGGCCGCGCCGGACCGAGCGGCGTCGCCGCGAGCCTGGAGGGTGCCGACCCCGGCCCGCGCGGGAGGCTCCCGATCGCCAGGAGCCGTGGCGGGCCGGGGACGCGCCCGGTGCTACTTCGCCGAGCCGGTGCCGCCGACGCTCTCGGCCCAGCGGGCGAGCGTGCGGACCATCGTGCCGGTGCCGCCCGCGGCGTAGTGCATGAGCGCGGAGTCGAGGAAGGCGGGGCCGGCGATGTCGATGTGGGCCCACTTGTCGACGGTGACGAACTCGGAGAGGAAGAGCGCGGCGGTGATGGAGCCGCCGGCGCGGCCGCCGACGTTCTTGAGATCACCCCACTCGGCCTTGAGCTTGTCCTTGTAGAGGTCCGGCAGCGGCATGCGCCAGATGGCCTCGCCGGCCTCCTCGGCCTTGGCGGAGAGCGTGGCGGCGAGCCCGTCGTCGCGGGTGTAGTAGGCCGAGTACCAGTCGCCGAGCGCGACGACCGCGGCGCCGGTGAGCGTGGCGAGGTCGACCACGGCGTCGGGCTTCAGCTCCGAGGCGTAGTGGAGGCAGTCGGCCAGCACGAGGCGGCCCTCGGCGTCGGTGTTGTGGATCTCGACGCGCTTGCCGTTGTACATCTTCAGGATGTCGCCGAGCTTGTAGCTCGTGCCGCTCGGCATGTTCTCGACGGCGCCGAAGATCACGTCGACGCGCACGTCGGGGGCGATGGCGGCGATGGCCTTCATCGCGCCGATGACGGCGGCGGCGCCGGCCATGTCGCAGCGCATGGTGAGCATGCCGTCGGACGGCTTGAGCGAGAGCCCGCCGGAGTCGAAGGTGACGCCCTTGCCGACGAAGGCGAGGTGGCCCTTCTGCGCGCCGGCCGGGGTGTAGGTCATGTGCACGAAGCGCGGCGGGTTCGCGGAGCCCTGGCCGACGCCGTAGATGCCGCCCATGCCCTTCTCGCGGATGGCGACCTCGTCGAGCACCGTGACGGTGACGCGGTCGGAGGCGAGGCCGCGCGCGACCTGGGCGAGCGACTCGGGGTAGACCTCGGCGGCCGGCTCGTTCACGAGGTTGCGGGCGAGCTCCTGGCCGGCGGCCAGCGCGAGCGCCCGGCGGACGGCCTCGGCGTCCTCGGTGACGCCCACGAAGGTGAGCGCCTCGGCGCCGGCCTTCTTGCCGCTCGACTTGTACTTGTCGAACTTGTAGTTGCCCTCGGCGAAGGCCTCGATGGCCGCGCGGAGCTCGGCGCCGCCGACGTTCGCGCCGGGGAAGGCGAGCGCGACGTTCTTCGCGCCCTTGGCCCGGGCCTCCTTGCCGGCGGTGCCCGCGGCGGCGCGGAGGTCGGCGAGGGCCCCGGCGCCGGTGCCGACGAGCAGCACGCGCGTGGCGGCGGCCTGCCCGTACGTGGGCGCGGAGACGCTGGAGCCGGCCTTGCCGGTGAACTCCTCGTCGGTGGCGAGGCCCGAGAGCGCGGACGCGAAGCCGCCGAAGCCGGCGATCGCCGAGGCGAGGTTCCCGGCGGAGACGCCGACGACGAGGAGGTCCGCGGCGGCCTGGCCGAGGGAGGACGAGGAGAACGCGACGCGCATGATCACTTCCGGAGCAAAAGGAACACGAGGAACAGCACGAAGATGATGAGGCCGAGGCCCGCCATGACCGCGATGTAGGGGTCGTTGCGGAGGAGGTGCCAGACCTTGGAGAGGGGGCTCGGGCCGTCGTCCTCGTCCGCGTAGGGGTCCGGCGCGGGCTCCTCGTCGGCGTCGAGGTTGCGGGCGGGGCCCATACCCGGGAGCGCCTCCTGGCTCCAGTCCCGCGGCTTGTAGACCGGCTCGGGCGGCGGCGGAGGGGGCGCGACGGGCGCCGGGCGCACGGCGACGACCGGGCGGGTGTCGGGCGGCGGCTCGATCTGCACGCTCGGGAAGAGATCCAGCTCCTCCTCGGGCTCGTCCGGCTCGACCGTCACGGGGCGGACGCTCGGCGGCGGCAGGGAGATGGCGGGCGCGGAGGCGGGCGCGACGGCGGCGACGGGCCGCTCGGTGGGGCGGTCCGGGATCGGGATCGAGCGCTCGACCGCCGGGGCGCGCTCGGGCGGCGGGATGGGCAGCGGGACCGCCGGCGGGGGCGGCGACACGCCGTTGACCGGGACGGCGGTGATCGACGGATCGTCGAAGCCGTGGCGGTCGGCGCGGCCCACGGGCGGCTTGGGCCCGGGCGTGTACGGCGGGGGCGAGCCGCGCGTCGGGAGCGCCTCGACGCCGTCGGGCGCCGGGAGGCGGACCCCGGGGGTGGTCGGGACGCCGGAGCTGGTGGGGACGCCCGCGCTGGTGGGCGGGCCCGCGAACGCGGCGCCGGTGGGCGCGCGGAGGCCGGGGGAGGTGGAGCCCGGGAGCGCGATGCCCGGCGGGGGCTCGGCCTCCAACCGCGGCGCCGTCTGCGTGACGGTGATGGGGTCGGGCCGCAGCGGGAGCGGGCTCGGGACGGTCGGCTCGGCGCGCGGGACCCAGCCCGGCGCGGCGCGGACGTTGAACTCGGCCTCGGAGGTGACGGGCGGCTGGCCGGAGTCGCGGATCGCGAAGGCGAGGCGCGCGCGGTAGCGGCCGGGGCCCAGCCCGCCGACGGTGAAGGAGAAGCGGTACCGGCCGGACGGGTGCTTGTCGACCGTGTAGCCGAGCCCGAGGTCCTTCATGCGCTGGTCGCGGTCGAGGTCGAACACCGCGATGCCGACGCCGATCTCCTCCTGGCCCTCCACCCCCGCGGTGCAGCCGACGGTGGTGGTGAACGCCACCTCCTCGTCGGTGGTGAACCAGGGGCGGGCGGCCGTGCGGTCGAGCAGGATCTTGCCGACGGAGCCGACCTGCGGGCGCACGAGCTGCTGGACCTCCTCGAGGCGGGCGACGAGCTCGTCGAGGCGGGGGAAGCGGTAGGGCGGGGACGGGCTCGTCTCCCGCGAGAGCGCGCGCGCGAGCAGCACGGCGACGCGCTCGGCGAGCCGGGCATGGAAGCGCGGGTTCGAGTCCTCGAGCTTCATCCGCTCGATGACGCGGTCCTTCAGCGCGACCTGGGCCGCCTTGTCGAGGCCGGCGCGCGGCCAGGGGGGCGTGGCCTCCCCGGCGACGAGGCCGCGCCAGAACATCATCGCGAGCGAGTAGGTGTCGACGCCCGCGGCCCACGGCGCGGCCGCGGACTCGGCGAGCTCGGGCGGCAGGCAGGGCTGGCCGCCGGGGACGACGGTGGCGAGGCGCTGGAAGTGCTTGCGCACGCCGGGCGTGGCGAGGTCGGTCAGGAAGATCTCGCCGCGGTCGTTGAAGAGCACGTTCGACGGGCGGAGCCCGCCGTGGATGCCCGGGGTGGCGCCGAGCTCGCGGAGGTGCCGGGCCACGCCGAGCAGCGTCTCGAGCAGCGCGCTCACGGAGAGCCCGTCGGCGATGCGGCGCTCGAGCGACTCGGGGAAGCGCGGCAGCAGCATGGCCGGCTGGCCGTCGGGGAGCGTGAAGCGATCCTCGAGCCGCGGCAGGAACGCGAGCTGCCCCTGCTCGTAGAGGCGGGCCTGCTCCAGCACGGCCTCGCGGCACGCCGCGAAGAACGCCTCGGCGCCCGGGATCTCCCCGCGGAAGTCCTCGGGGGCGAGCGGCGTCTTCAACACGTGCAGCGACTCGTCCGACTCCCGGCGGACGACGTAGGACTTCCCCCACAGGCCGCGTCCGAGGAGCTGCCCGACCTGATAGCTGTTGCCCTGCCCGTCGCGGACGGTTTCGCCGGTCTTGATCAAGGTTCGGGGTCCGGAGTCCGGCTAAGTATCGGTCGCGCCGGGGCCGTGTCAACGCGCAGCGTGCGATCCGCTCCACGTCGGGGCGTTCGGGCCCGCCGAGCCGCCCGCGCGTCGGGGCTCCGGCGTCGCGCCTGGGGCGGCCGGAGTCGACCAGCTACACTGCGGAGCCGTGCTCTACCCCCCGACCGGAAACGGCCCGTACCGCCTGATGCGCGCGCTGAACGGCGGCGCCGTCGGCGCGTTCGAGCGCGCGTGCGCCGGCGCCCGGGGCGCGCAGACGGGGCGCCTCGCCGCGGTGCTCGCCGGCCTGCGGGGCACCACGTTCGCCGCCGACCACGGGCTCGCGGGGGACGAGGACCTCGACGGCTTCCGCGCGAAGGTGCCGATCCGGACGCACGCGGAGCTGTCTCCGTGGCTCGATCGGGTCGCGGCCGGCGAGGCGCGCGTCCTGACCACCGCGCGCGTGCGCTCGCTGCTCGAGACGAGCGGCACGACCGGCCGGCCGAAGTGGCTGCCGGTCACCGACGGCTGGGCGGCGGGTGTCGCGGACGCGCAGAAGCTCTGGGTCCTCGGGTTGTTGCGCGACGACGAGGGCCTCGCGCAGGGGAAGGCGCTCTCGGTGGTGAGCCCGGCGGAGCACGCGCGGTCGCCCGGGGGGCTCGCCGTCGGGAGCAACACGGGGCGCATGTTCCTCGCGCAGCCGTGGTGGGTGCGGTGGCGGGCGCCCGTTCCCTACGCGGCCTACTGCGTCGAGGACCCGTCGATCCGGGCGTACTGCGTGCTGCGGCACGCGCTCGGGCAGCCGGTGACGAGCTGGACCACCGCCAACCCGTCCACGATCCTGCTGTACTGCCGGCGGCTCCGCGAGTGGTGGGAGGACCTGCGCGCCGACGCGGCCGAGGGCACGCTGGCGCGGGGCCCGGCGGCGGCGCTCGATCCGAAGGCGCGCGCGGCCGTCGCGAAGGGGCTCGGGCGCGTGAAGCTCGGGGAGGAGCCGCTCCCCGCGAAGATCTGGGACCTCCGCCGGGTGAACTGCTGGACCGGCGGCTCGGCGCCCTTCTTCCTCTCGCGGCTGCCCGACGCGCTCGGCGGCGACGTGCCCGTGCGCGAGGTCGGCGTCACCGCGTCGGAGGGCTTCTTCGCGATCCCCGCGGACGACGACGCCTCGGTGGCGTGGCTCGCCGGGCACGTGCTGGAGTTCGTCGGGGACGACGGCGCGCCGCGGATGGCCTGGGAGGTCGAGGCGGGCCGCGAGTACCGGCTCGTCGTGACCACCGAGGCGGGCCTGTACCGCTACGACCTCGGCGACGTCGTGCGGATCACCGGCTGGTACGGCGAGGCGCCGCGGATGGTGTTCGTCCGCAAGGCCGGCAACGTGCTCAACGCGATGGGGGAGAAAGTGACCGAGGACCAGGTGGTCGAGGCGGCCCGCGCCGCGTTCCCGGGCGCGACCGGCGTGTCGGTGAGCATCGGCTGGGGCGAGGTGCCGGTGCTGCGCGTCGCGGTCGAGGGCGTGGAGCCCGACCTGTCGGCGTTCGACGCCGCGTTGCGGCGGGCCAACGTCGAGTACGACGGCCGCCGGTCGAGCGGCCGCATGGGGCCGCCGGACGGGCGGGTCGTGCGGCGGGGCGCGTTCGCGGCCTGGCGGGACGCGCGGGTGCGGGCCGGCGCGCCGGACGCCCAGGTCAAGGACCCCATCGTGCTCGACGCGGAGCGCTGGGACGCGCTGGTGGCCGGATGATCGCGCTCCGGCTCCTGCTCGGCGGCATCGCGCTTTTCTGGGTGACGGCGGGGCTGAAGGCGTGGCGCGGGCGCCGCGAAGCGAAGTGGCGGCTCGGGCCGGACGGGCCCGTGGCGGCGAGCCTGCCACGCCTCGTGGCGGTGATCCCCGCGCGCAACGAGGCGGCGACCATCGCCGGCTGCGTGGCCGCGCTGAAGGCCTCGGACCACCCGGACCTGCACGTCCGCGTGTTCGACGACGGCTCCACCGACGGCACGCCGGAGCTCGCCGCGGCCGCGGGCGCCGAGGTGGTGCGCGGCGGGGACGCGCCGCTCCCGGCGGGCTGGAAGGGCAAGCCGTGGGCGCTCCAGCGCGCCACGCGCGACCTGCGCGAGGAGTGGATCGTCTTCGTCGACGCCGACGTGCGCGTCCACCCCGCGGCGCTCTCGCGGGTGCACACCCGCGCGATCGCCGACGGGGTCGCCTTCCTCTCGGGCTTCGGCAAGCTCGAGATGGGGAGCTTCTGGGAGAAGGTGATCCAGCCGTCGGTGGGCGGGCTCATCATCGCGGGCAACGACCTCGACGCGGTCAACGACCCGGACAAGCCCGACAAGATCATCGCGAACGGGCAGCTCATCCTCGTGCGGCGGGACGCCTACGAGTCGGTGGGCGGGCACGGCGCGGTGAAGGACGACATCATCGACGACGTGGGCCTCGCGAAGGCCTTCGTCGCCGGCGGGCACGCCATCCGGATCCTTTTCCTGAGGGAGCTCTTCTCCTGCCGGATGTACACGAACCTGCGCGAGCTCTGGCAGGGGTGGACCAAGAACCTCTACGCGGGGATGGGCTACCGGCGGAGCCGCGTGGTGTTCCTCGTGGGCTTCCTCCTCGTCGAGATGCTCCTGCCCTACGCGCTCGTGCCCTGGGGCCTCGCGACCGGCAGCACCGAGCTGGTGGCCTGGGGGGTCGGGCTCGTGGCGCTCATCCACGCCGTGCGCCTCTACATGGACCGGGTCTTCGGGCAGGACGTGGCCTACGGGCTCCTCCAGCCGCTCGGCGCCGCCATGCTCATCGGGCTCGTCGTGAACTCGTCGCGCCAGTCCCGGGCGGGGCGGGTGGTGTGGAAGGGCCGCACGTACGCGGTGACGGAGCAGGTGCCCGGGAAGCCGAAGACGGCGGAGAACGCGGAGCCGCCGCAGCCGGGCGCGGAGGCGGGGTAGTGCGCGGGGAGCGGATCCTCGCGCTCCTCGTCGCGCTCGTCCCCGTGGCCGCGGTGGCCGCCTGGACGACCTGGGTGCTGCGCCAGGTCGACGCCATCGAGCGGTCCATCCGGCCGCTCGGCGGGCTCGCCTACGCCACGTTCGTGCAGCTCGCGCACAACTGGTCGACCGGCGCGGGCTGGGTGCAGACCGTGCACCGCGGCTACGCGGAGGACTGGCGCTGGGGCGGCCACTACGCGCCGGTGCTCTTCGTCAGCTCCGGGCTCGCGTCGCTCGGCGACTCCCCGTGGGACCTCGCGCGCGTGCAGGTCGTGGCGGTGGGGCTCGGAGGGCTCGGCGCGTGGCGGCTCGGCCGCGCGGAGGCCGGGCTGCTCGGCGGCGCGGTGGGCCTCGCGCTCTACCTCGGCTCGGGCCCGGTGACGCTCCTCGCCCTCGCCGACTACCAGGACCTCGTGTTCGTCGTGCCCCTGCTGCCCCTCGCGGTGTGGGCGGCGCGGCACGCGAGCGCCCCGGTGTTCGTCGTCACGGCGGCGGCGCTCGGCTGCGCGCGGGAGGAGGCGCTCCTGCTCCTCCCGATCGTCGGGCTCTCGGGCGGGCTCTCCCGCGCCCTGCTCGGCGCCGTCGTCACGGCCGCGTACCTCGGCTTCTACCGCTCCCTCGGGCCCCCGCCCTACCCGAACCCGCTCGGCGACATCCTCGGCTTCCAGGTCGCGCGCGCCCGCGAGGTCGGCGCCGGCGCGCTCGTGAGCCTCTCGCCGAACCTGTACGGCGCCATGGCGGGCGCCGGGTGGCCGTGGCTCCTGCTCGCGCCGGTCGTGGCGCTCCCCGCGGCGGCCGTCGCGCTGTTCCACGCGCAGGATCCCACCGGCGTGGGCTCCATCGGGTCGCCCGCGATCCACCACCTCGCGCCGCTCACGGCGGCGTCGATCGCCGCCGGCATCGTCGGCGCCTGCCGCGTCCTGCGGCTCGGGCGCGTCCCCGCGGTGCTGCTGCTCCTCGGCGTGGCCGGCGCCACCTGGGCGAGCTGGTCGAGCTGGCAGCGGCCGCTCCGCGACGCCGCGCTCCGCGGGCAGGGGACGGCGCACCCGGCCTGGGCGCTCCTCGCCGAGGCCGATCCCGACGCGGCGATCCTCGTCCCCGAGGCGGTCGCGCCCGCCGCCGCGCGCCGCCGCTCGGTGGTCACGCTCGACAGCCTGGGGGACCGCGTCCCGGCGGGCGCCGTGAAGCTCGCGCTCGACGACGGGCGGCTGCAGGGCACGATCGTCGCGGAGCGGGGCGGCTGGCGCCTCCTCCGCGATCCGGTCCTGCCCGCGCCGCGCACGCACGGCACCGCCGCGCCGGGCGCGCCCCAGCCCGCGGGAGGCCGCCAGTAGGGGACCCCGGCTCGCGACGCGGCCGGTTCCTACAGCCGGCCCAACATCCGGTCGACGGCACGCCGCGCCGCCTGCTGGTCGTTGTTCAGGAACACGTGCCCCGACGTGCCCACGTCCGTGACCGTGATCAGCGAGGGGTACGTCGCCTGGTGCTGGAGCAGGTCGCTCAGCGTCTCGTTCGGGACCTGCGGGTCGCTGCTCGACCACACGATCTGGAGCGGCGTCGTCCAGGCGCGCTCGTCGATCCAGCGGTCGAGGCTGTACTGGCCGATGTCCTCCGGCGGCACCCCGTCGAGCTCCTCCGGGAAGATGCGCTTCAGGCCCTTGTTGATGGCCCCGAACTTCGTGTCGTCGATGGTCAGGTGGTAGAGCTTGTCCATCGTCGAGTCCATGATCACGCCCTTCACCGGGGGCATGTTCGTGTCCCCGGCGTCCCGCACGCGGCGGAAGAGCTCCGCGGTGGCGCGGCCGCCCTCGCCGAGGCCGACGACGTACACACCGCTCGCGTCGAGCGGCACGGGCAGCGTGTCGATGCCGTAGCGCTCGCGCCAGGCGAGCGCCTCCTCGGTGTCGGTGCTCGCGATGCGCGTCATCCACCACGCGAGGAAGCGGCCCTGGCGGTGGACCGACCCGTCGGCGTCCCAGTCGTTCGGGCTGTAGTAGTCCTCGTTGTGCCAGAGGTCGCCCCAGCAGTTGGCCGGGTACAACGTGAAGGCCCCGCTGTCCGCGAGGGCGGCGGGCAGCGTGCCCGCGTTCACCTCGGCGGGGTCGAGCGCCTCGCCGGGGAGGAGCCCGAAGGTCTCGAACACCTTGTTGCCCGCCCACTCGGCGGTGAAGCGGCGCTCCTCCTGGTACCCGGCGCCCACGAGCGGGTCCGTCGGGTCGGGGGTGTTGACGTAGTCGAAGGCCCCGGCGTGGAAGAACAACACGATGGGCGCCGGCTCGGTGATCCCCTCGCGGTACACGGCGTAGAACACCGAGGGCTCGCCGTCCGGACAGAGCAGCTCGTCGAAGCTGAAAGGCCTCAGGACGATGTCGGGCGTCGTCGTGTAGTCGTTCTCGAACGCCAGCGTCTCGAAGGCCAGCGGCTCGCCCGCCGGGCTGAAGCAGCCCGCGAGCAGCACGGTGGAGAGGGCAAAGACGCGCAACGGGGCTCCGGGGTCGGCGCCACTATACCTCCTGAACGCACCGGAAACCGCACGGCTCGCTGCCCGGCTCCGCGCTCGCCAGGCCCGGAAGCCCGCCGAGGAGGCCACCTTCCGCGGTCCAGTGGTGGAGCCACGCGCCGAGGTCGAAGAAGCCCTCGCGCGTGGGCGGGAGCATCCCGACCTCGGGGATCTCGCCGAAGCGGGGCGCGCTGGCCCGCCCGAGCGTGGCGTCCGGCGCGTCGCCCCAGGGGTAGCGGGCGCGGCCCCACGCGGCGTGCAGGTCTTCGGGCTCGGGCAGCGCCTTCTTGACGGCGCGCGCGTACCCGGCGGCCTGCTCGAAGGTCACGCCGACGCGGGCGCACCAGGGGTCCGTGCCGGCGGGGACGGGCTCGCCGGCGTGGCGGGCCCAGCGGTCCCAGGTGACCGGGAACACGTCCATCAGTCGCGTCGGGCGCCCGGGCACCCGCGCCATCAGCGGGTGTTGCCCGTCCGGGTTCACGAGCCCGAGCTCGTCGTCGTCTCCGCGCAGGTCGCGCGGCGCCTCGATGCGCACCGTCACCTCCGCGGAACAGACGCGCCCGCGCGGATCGAGATGCGCGCGAGCCGAGAGCACCCGGAACGTCGCCTCCATGGGCGACCGGTTGCTCGTTGCGAGGGCGCGGCTCACGGCGTGGCGCACGTGAAATCCCGCGGCATGGACGACCGACATTCACGCTCCGGAGGCTGCGGGGGCCCGGCGGCGAGCCCCCTCGTTCGACGAGGCTCGACCCGGGGAGAGCTCCCCCCGCCCCGAGGGTCACCCGAACAGAGTAGGCACCGAGGCGGCGGCGCGCGCCGGGGAGCGGTATAACGGCGCCGGAGGTAGCGGTGCGCTGGCGTTGGGTGGATCGGATCGACGCGCTGGAGCTCGGCCAGAGCGCGCGCGGACGGGTGTCTTTCCCGTCCGACTCCTTCTTCTTCGGGGACCACTTCCCCGGCTTCCCCGTGGTGCCCGGCGTCATCCTGCTGGAAGCCATGGCGCAGCTGTCGGGGAAGCTCATCGGCTACACCGTGCGCAAGCAGCGCGGCGACTGGCCGTTCCCCATCCTCTCGATGGCGAACAACGTGAAGTTCCGCAAGTTCGTGCGGCCCGAGGAGGTCGTCGAGCTCGAGGCGCGCTTCGTGGAGCTCCGCGAGGAGAGCGCGATCATGTCGGTGCGCGCGAAGGTCGACGGGCGCGTGAACGCCCAGGCGGAGGAGGTCTTCGTGTTCAACGCGGTCCCGCTCGCGTCTCCCGAGGAGGGCGCGAAGCTCGAGGCGCTGGAGCGCGCCGAGCTCGCCCGCCTCTGGCCGGAGTACCCCGGTGACTGAGCGCTCCGATCGGCGCCGCGTCGTCGTCACCGGCATCGGCATGGTCACGCCGCTGGGCATCGGCGCCGAGCCCACGTGGCAGGCCCTGCTCGACGGGCAGAACGGCGTCGGGCCCATCCGCCGCTTCGACCCCACCGGTTTTCCCGTGCGCTTCGCCGCCGAGGCGCCCATCTCCGGCAGCGGCGCGCCGCTCAAGGCCCGGCTCGTGGAGCTCGCCCTCGGCGAGGCGCTGGCGCAGTCCGGCCTCCGGGGCGGCGATCGCGTGGGCGTCTGCCTCGGGAGCGAGGCCGCCCGGCCGCCCATCGAGTGGCTCGGCCAGCCGTCGGTCGACCCCGACGCGGTCGCCGCGCTCGCGCCCGACGTGCCTACGCGCCAGGCCGCCGAGATGGCCGGCGCGCGCGGTCCGCGCAGCACCGTGTCCACGGCGTGCACGTCGTCGTCGCAGGCCATCGGCGAGGCGCTCCTGCGCATCCGCCGCGGCGAGGTCGACGCGATGGTGGCCGGCGGCGTGGACGCGCTCTCGGAGCCGCTCATGGTCGTCGGCTTCGCCAAGCTCGGGGCGCTCTCCACGCGCAACGAGGACCCGACGCGCGCCAGCCGCCCCTTCGACGCGCATCGCGACGGTTTCGTGCTCGGCGAGGGCGCGGGATTCCTGATCCTCGAGGCCGAGGAGGTGGCCCGCGCGCGCGGGGCGCCGATCCTGGCGCGGGTGGACGGCTGGGGCTGCTCCTGCAACGCCTGGCGCATCACCGACTCCCCGCCCGACGGCCGCGGGGCCGCCCAGGCCATGCGCGCCGCGCTGGTCGACGCCGGCGTGGCCCCCGAGGAGATCGGCTACATCAACGCGCACGGCACCTCCACCCCGCAGAACGACCTCTCCGAGAGCCGCGCCATCCGCGGCGTGTTCGGCGGGCTGCCGGTGCCGGTGTCGAGCACGAAGGGACACATGGGCCACCTCGTCGCGGCGTGCGGCGCGGTCGAGGCCATCCTGTGCGTGCAGGCGCTGCGCGACGGCTGGCTCCCGCCCACGCGCAACCTCGAGGAGCCCGACCCCGAGTGCGACCTCTTCCACATCCGCGGCACGCCCCGGCGCCTCGAGGGCCGCTACGCGCTCACGAACGCCTTCGGCTTCGGCGGGAGCAACGGGAGCGTGCTGTTGGGGACGGTGGCGTGAGTTTCCGGGGGGTTGATCTTGGGGCGGGGGGCGTGCCCCCCGCAACGCCCCCCCTCGCGGCGTGGGGGTTCTCGCTCGTGCAGGCCCCGTCGTGACCGTCGGCGTCCTCGCCATCGGGCTCGTTACCCCCATCGGGGACGAGCCCGTCGCCGTGGTCGGGCGCGCGCGGGCCGGCGAGACCGCCGTGCGCGCGAGCGAGAAGCTGCGGGACCTGCCCGACGCGCGCGCGGCGCTCGTCGAGGGGCCCGACCTCAAGCCGTGGTTGAAGCGCAGGAAGGACGCGCGGCTGCTGCCCAGGGCGGCCGAGCTCGCGCTCCCGGCGGCCGGGCGGGCGCTGCTCGGCTTCGCCGGGGACTTCGAGGAGCTCGGCATCTGCGTGGCCGTGGGCCGAGAGCCGCCCGACGAGGGCGAGGCCGAGGCGTCGCTCGCGGCGATGGCGCGCGACGGGGAGCTCGACCGCGCCCTGCTCGGCGGGCCGGGCCGCGCCTTGTACCCGCCGTTGTTGCCGCTCCGGACGCTCCCGAACATGGTGCTCGCGCACGTGGCGATCCAGCACGGCATCCGCGGCGAGAACGGCACCTGGGCCGGCGGCGCGGAGGCGGGCGCGCAGGCGCTCCGCGCCGGCGTGCGGCTCGTCGAGGAGGGGCGCGCGCCCTATTGCCTCGTGGGCGCCGCGATCTCGGAGGTCGACCTCGCGAGCGCGCGCGACCGCTGGCGCCTCGGGAAGCGGGAGCCCCCGGGCGAGGCCGCGATCTTCGCGCTGCTCGGGCCCGGCGGCGCCCAAGTGCGGGCGGACGCGGCGTTGGTGGCCGCGATGCGCGCGGCGATCGGGGACTGCGGGCCGATCGAGGGGATGTACGCGGCGTTGGCGGCCGCGGTGGCAGGGGCGTAGCGGCTTTCGGGGGCGGCGGCTTTCGGGGGCGGCGGTGGACGGAGGGGCGGTGACGCGCCGAGCCGGGGGACGGCGCGCGGCGCGGCCGGGTGGCGGTCGTGGAGGCGGGACGTGTTGGACACGTGGTGCCTCCATGACCGCGGGGCGGTCGTGGAGGGGGGACGTGTTCGACACGTGGTGCCTCCATGACCGCGGGG